>NZ_JCBCEO010000003.1:0-245943 GCF_059862345.1 Ezakiella massiliensis | reverse complement strand
GGTCTTTGTCAAGGGTTTTTTACAATTTATTTTATTTTATTTTTATTCCCTGCATCTCCCTTGTTTACTTGCATCCAGCGTTTTTCTATTAGTCTTTTGAAAAATTATTTTAAAATTATTTTTATTTTTTATAAAAAAAGATGCCTTTCGGCATCAATTAGTTTTCATATTCCATCATGAATTTTCTCTTTCGTTTTGTCGACCTGCTAAGCAGTAAATAAGCCTTACCTCTTAAGAGCATAAAGACTGGCATCAGTATTGAGGTCAGTACTCTCGCCCACATAGGGATAGTTAAGAATCCATTTAGATATCCGCCGCTTAATGTCTTTAATAATAAATACGGAACGGATATGAGTGTCCACGGCACAAAGTTGTCTCTTATGAAATTAAGTGCCCTCTTTATGGCTGCAAGTCCACCAACATCGTCGACATAAACCGCCTCAAACCACGAGCCCAAGATAAGTTCTTCTATTATAAATAATATTGTCACCGAGAGGATTCTAGATTTTGTTAGGTCTAATTTGGATACTCCAAATATTACATAATAAGAAGCAAATTGATAAATTAGTTCTATTATATATATTACGAAGAAGGTGTTCATGATATTTATAAAATAGTGTTCCAAATAGTATTTGAAGTCCCTATTTGGAATTCTATTTGCAACTACCATATTATTCATTATCTTGGCTAGTACTGACAAGAGCAAGATTTGAATAAAGTAGTTGATTATATAACCTAGATTTGCTATTAATCCACTTGCGAAAAATACAGAAGCAAGTGAGCTTAAAAAACTTACCAGCCCGCACAAAAGGATAAAGGCCAGGCCATTTTTCTTTAAGGCCTGAGCCGTATCCTTTATGCTTTTTGAAAATACGTATTTTAAATCCCGCATTACATCTTCTCCGGTGTTTCCATGCCAAGCAAACTTACTCCAGATTTAATGGCAGTTTTTGCCATTAGTGAAATGCCCAATCTGTGTTTGGTTAGCCCCTCATCATCGGTGTTAATTTGGTTATTATAATAATAACGGTTGTATTCTTTGACGATTTCCATTATTTGTCTGGATACTAAATAAGGTTCGAACTTTTCAAAGGCATCCATAATTACATTTGGCAATTTGTAAATCTCTTTCATCAAGACAACTTCATCGTCATTTAAATATTCGCTTTTTATATCATCAAAAGAAGCCTTGGATCCAGATTTTTCTATTACACTATTTGCTCTGGCGTAAGTGTATTGAACATAGGGTCCAGTCTCTCCGTCGAATGATAAAGTCCTATCCCAATCGAAGACATAGTCTTTAATCCTTTGGTTGTAGAGCTCTTGGAATTTAATGGCGCCAATGCCAACTTGTCTGGCCACATCTTCTTTGTTTTCAAGTTCAGGGTTTCTTTCATTTATAATTTCAAGAGTCTTTTCTTCGGCCTTGTTAATAACATCTTTCAAATATAAGACCTTGCCTTTTCTTGTAGACAGAGCTCCGTCTTTAACACTGACCATACCAAATGATACGTGTTCACAATCCTTGGACCATTCATAACCCATTAAACCCAACGTTTTAAAGAGCTGTTTAAAGTGTAGGTTTTGTTCGGTCGCAACGACATAGAGATTTTTGTAGAACTCATAATTTCTGTACCTATATTCAGCAGTAGCTATATCCCTGGTTGCATAAGTTGTTGTACCATTTGATTTAGTGATGATGAGTGGAGTTGTGCCATCATCAAATTCTACAATTTCGCAACCATCTGACTCGGTCAAAAGATTTTTGCTTCTGAGTTCTTCTACAACTTCTGGCAGATAGTCTTGGTAAAAGGCCTCGCCATTATATGAATCAAATTCAATTCCCAGCCTATCATAAACTGCGTTGAATTCCTCAAGGCTCAAGTCCCTCATCCATTTCCAAAGGCTGACCGCCTCTGGATCTTTTTCTTCCAACTTTTTAAACCATTCGTGGGCAACTTCTCTCTTTTCAGGGTTTTCTTCAATTTCTTGATTCATCCTTACATATAATTTTAAGAATTCGTCAATAGGATTTTTTTCAATTTCATCCTTGTCGCCCCATTCCTTGTAAGCAGCGATAAGCATGCCAAATTGAGTACCATAATCGCCCAAGTGGTTGACGCCCACAGGATCAAAACCAATTCTCTTGGCAATCCTGTAAATGGCATTTCCAATTAGCGTACTCCTAATGTGTCCAATATGGAAGGGCTTGGCAATGTTAGGAGATGAATAATCGATAACTACATGTCTGCCCTGGCCAAAGTCACTTTTGCCGTATTCTTCGCCATCAGCCTTAAAGCTTTCAACCAAAGAATCTTTGAGTTTATCTTTGCTAATAAAAAAGTTTAGATAAGGACCAACAGCTTGAACTTTTTCAAAATCTGGTTCAAAGTCGATTGAAGATTTAATTTCTTCGGCTATAGCTTGGGGGGCTTTTCGCATGGTTTTTGCAAGAGCAAAACAAGGAAGAGCCAAGTCTCCCATGGTCCTGTCTTGTGGAACTTCTATAATTTTATCAAGTTCTTCTGTGCTTAAATTAATCTTATCTTTTAACTTGTCTATCAATATCTTTTTAAAATCCATATTTCCTCCCTATTTTAAAGTGACAACTGTCACGCCTGTATCGCCTTCTCCAACTTCGCCCAACCTATAAGATTTAACGTGTGGATGATTCCTTAATAATTCATGGGTTGCCTTTCTGAGAGCTCCCGTCCCCTTACCGTGAACTATGGTTGCCTCCTTGAGACCACTCATAACGCAATCGTCTAAATACTTATCTACCCGATCATAGAGTTCCTCGGTGTCAACTCCGCGCAAGTCTATTTCTGTCTTAATGTCCATGGCCTTAGTATTTCTAAAGGAAGATTTTTTTCTTTCCTTCTGTGGCTTGGCATCCATGAGATAAATATCCTTTAGGTTTGAATTTACCTTTAAGATTCCAACCTGAACGATCAAGTCTCCATTTTCATTTGGCAGGTCCACAACTTGGCCAACCTTATCTATGGAAATAATCTTAACTGTACTTCCAATTTTAACATCTTCAGCGCTGACATTTGACTTTGGCAAGCGTTTTTTATTATCGCTCTGCAACTTGTCAATATTTTTTCTAATATGAGTCCGAGTTTCTTGGATTTCTCTGGCGCTATTGTTATCAATGCTATGGACAAGCTTGTTGGCGTCTTTGATTATCTCTTCGTAATCTCTCTTGGCCTTTTGATATATTTCCCTGGCCTCTTCATTGGCCTTGTCAAGTTCTTTTCTGGCTTTTTCTTTTAACTTTTCAATTTCTTCTTTATTTTTTCTTTCTCGGTCTTCAAATTCTTTTAGCTTGCTTTCGTATTCAGCCTTTTGAGTTTCAGCGTAGACTTTGTTTTTTTCTATTTCCGCCAAAACATTCTCAAATTCTAGATTGTTTTCGCTAATATATTCTTCAGCCTTTATGATATATTCATCCGCTAATCCAAGTTTCTTTGAAATTTCAAAGGCGTTTGACCGACCAGGCAGGCCAATATTTAACCTGTAAGTCGGCTTCAAACTTCCGACATCAAATTCCATACTGCCATTTACAACCCCGTCTGTGCTTAAGGCATAGAGTTTGAGCTCAGCGTAGTGAGTTGTGGCGAGGACTTTTACATCCTTTTCCCTTAGCGAATCTATGATGCTCATAGCCAGGGCTGCCCCTTCGGTTGGGTCTGTACCAGCACCCAGCTCATCAAATAAATACAGAGAATTTTCTTCCTTGGAAGATAGAATATTTACAATATTTACCATGTGAGATGAGAAAGTCGATAAACTTTGCTCAATGGATTGCTCGTCGCCAATATCAGTATAAATATTTTTGTAGATTGGAATCTTGGACCCTTCCAAAGCTGGTATAAAGCAACCGCTTTGAGCCAGAAGGGAAATGATTCCCACCGTTTTTAATACAACGGTCTTACCACCTGTATTAGGTCCAGTGATAACCAAAACCTTTAAGTCTGAATCCATCTCTATATCAGTTTTAACTACGACTTCTGGATCTATTAGCGGGTGAAACATCTGTCTGATATCCACGGACCCATCGTCAGTAAAAATCGGTTTTGTGTGCCCGTGATTAATTGCGTACTGGGCCTTGGCATGGAGGATATCGAGTTCAGTCATTAGTTCGAAATTATAGGTGAGCTCGTCCTTGGCCCTGCCAATCCGATTTGAAAAATCTTTAAGTATTCTGTTTATTTCTTCATCAATTTGAATTTCGATTTCACGAATTTCATTATTTATATTTACAATGCTTTGGGGCTCTATAAAATAAGTGCCACCGCTGGAGCTAACATCATGGGTAATACCAGAGATTATCCCCTTGTACTCGCGTTTAACAGGAACAACGTACCTGCCTTCACGGACAGTTATCAGAGCGTCTTGCAAATACTTTTCATTGGCCTTTGAATTTACGAAAGACTTGAGCTTTTCGTTAGCCTCTTCAGTTTTTTGAATCTTCTTCCTGTTGAGAGACCTCAAAAGTGGACTGGCGTTATTGGAAAGATTTTCTCTATCAACAATGGCCTTGTCCAGGTCTTTTAAAAGATTTTGGTCAATGGTAATTAGCTTTATTAGCTCTCCGGCCTTGTTAGCTTCGATACTAATATTTTTTAAGTCGCTGGCCAATTTCAAAGCGTGGAGGATATCATACAGAGATGAAATTCCCAAGATTCCACCAATGCTTGCCCGTTTGACGTAATCCGTGTAATCAACCAGGCCACCGAAATATAAGTTTCCGACCTGGCCAATTAATTTCATCATGTCATCAAGCTTATCCAAAGCAAGCTTAATCTCCAGCTGGCTGTCAAAGGGCTGGGCAGTTTTTATGCAGGTCTTGCCGTATTCGCTGCCAGCAAATTCTGCAATGATATTCATAATCTTATCGAATTCTAATGTCTTTAAAGATTTGCCTTCCATTAAACTCCCCTTCTGTAATGTCCTCTTGTGTATTCAAAGCTTACATCTATATTTTCAAATAGATAGGATTTTACCTGGTCAAGATTTTCATCAACCTCAATCATAATCATATCCGCATTTATGTTTTCTATTCTTTCCCCCATAAAGAGTGGTTTGGAATTGTATATCCTATAAACTTCTCCATGCTTTTTCACTGGAAAAATCTCATTTTTTATATCCATAATCTCGACCCTTTTATTTTGATCAAGTTCAGTTTTTATGTCTGGATGGACCGCCTTGTTGGTCATTGACACGGTCCTGGTATAATATTTTAAAATAAATCTCGAATCGGTTTTGTACTGAAGCTTTTCGATTTCCCTTAAGCTTATTTCCCTGGACGGAATAATATTTGAAATCCCTTTTGACCTTAGATAATTAATGGTATAGGAATTCGTAATGTTTAATCCATCACCTGCTATAAGCTCAATTTCATCAGCCAAATCTAGTAAGCCATAGTTATTTATTTCAAGGACATCGACCAATCCATTTTTTATAAAGTTCCTAGCTCTATCAATATAATCCTTAGTTGCCACAGACGGCGTAATTAAAATTGTCTTATAAGACTTATCCTTATAAAATTTAAAAACTTCTTCGTCCATGGTTTCAGTGGCCACATATTCAAAATCTTTATCCAAATCAACCTTACCCTTAACTATAGCGCATAGGATCGGTTTTGACTTTTTATTATTAATTACTTTATTTGCTTCAAAGTCTTTAGCTTTTTTAATAGGCTGAATTTCAATTAATTTTTCTATGGCCGACCGCCTGAGGTCATTTAAAACTGACTTTGGCACAAAAGCATCAGCCGCCAGGTTTATATTAACCGCCGGCGTTTCAAAAAATGTATCCCCAACTCTTGAAAGTTGGTCTATAATTATATCTTTATCAAGCGGCTTCCTGGCCTCTTGCAAAATATAATCGCTAGCGTATTCTATATATTTAAAATTTGAATTTGCAATTACCTTTAAAGGCTCACCCACATTTCCAGAGACAGTAAATTCCAAGGGTAATTTCCTTGGCTCGTTTACTCTTGCTAAGCCATCGTATAATCTAGCTGAATAATTCCTGTAAACCTTGGCTCCCTCTTGGCTCTTTTCATCCAATTTAATCTGCTGGCCAGATTTATAAACCTTATCGACTTTTATCCCAGTTGATTTTCCATTTTCATCTGGAAATGTTAAGCCATCGCCTGGATTTAAATCTTCATCTAAGCTGATGTAAAAATCCTTACCTTTTTTTATAATTTTACCAACCAGGCTTCCTATATGCTTGGGAGAATTTTTATTGATTAGATCATCCTTGTCCCCATCAAACAAAAAGCCCTTGGTAAAGCCTCGGCTAAAGGCATCAGTCACATTCATTTCCTGGTCGTGAGAAATATTTTCGCCGTCCAAGATATCCCTGTAAAATTTCGTAATAGTATAGACGTACTCCTTGGACTTCATCCTGCCCTCAATTTTAAAGGAGTCAGCTATACCGACTAGCTTGGGCAAATCAAAAGAAGAATTCAGATCCTTCGTAGACAGATAAAAACCTTCCTTATCAGTTGGCCTGCCGTCCACAAGAAGCCTGTATCTTTTCCTACACGGCTGAGCGCAGTCGCCCCTATTGGCCGACCGAGTTCCTATGGCCGAAGAAAAATAACAATCACCTGAATAGCAAACACAAAGAGCCCCGTGGATAAAGACCTCTAGGTCTACACTTAGGTCCTTCTTGATGTCTCTTATCTCATCAGCGGCTAGTTCTCTGGCGACAACCACTCTTTCAAAACCTAAGTCTCTGAGGTTTTTTACAGCGTAATAATTGTCAGCGGTCATCTGCGTGGACGCGTGCATCTCCAAGTCTGGATAAGCCTCTTTTAACAGGCTAAAAAGACCCAGGTCCTGTATAATAATGGCATCTGGCCCCTTGGATATTATCTGGTCGATAGTCTCCATCAAATCCTCCAGCTCACCATCGTACATAATGGTGTTTATTGCCAAGAAAATCTTTTTATCCATCATATGGGCGTATTTTATTAAATAATCTAGCTCATCTAGGTTTAAATTTTTTGCAAGTTTTCTGGCACTGTAGGATTTAAGGCCAGTATAAACTGCGTCGGCCCCAGCATTAAAAGCAGCTATGACCTCGTCAAAGCCACCGCCTGGAGCCAGCAGTTCTCCCTTATTTTTTGTCAATATTTTTCTCCGCCTTGTTTTGGTAATCTTTTTCCAATTGCATTTTCAGTTTAATAATTTCGTTGTCTCTCTTTCTGACCAAATTATCTAGCTCTTCATTTTTACCTTCTAGTTTTTTAATTTGATCTTCTAACTTTTTAATCTCCAAGTCAGAATTATCCTTGGTCCCTTGAATTTCATCAAGCTTAGCATTAACAGAATTTAGTTTATCCTGGGTGCTAGCTATATCGTCAGCAACATTCAAGAGGCAAAGGGCACATGCATCCGCATAGTCCAGCCTTGGGTTTTTGATAACCAATTCCTTAATCTTGGAGTTTACATATTGAGTCAAACGGTCTATATACCTGTCCTCATACTCACTAGTGACATTATATTTTCTACCGTAAATGTCAATTTGTGTGCGTTTCATTATCTTAATTTACCTCCAAATTTTTCGCTTACATCGCTGATTAGTTCGTCAGTGATATTTTTTATTTCCTCTTCTGATAGAGTATGGTCTTTGGAACCAATGACAGCTTGGATAGTCAAACTTCTGATCTTGTCGCCCAGCTTGTCATCCCTGTATTCATCGTAATATAAAATGTCATTCAAGTAGTCAAAGCCCTTGGAAATAATTTGCTCTTTGATTTCGCCAAAGGAAACTTTATTTTCAAGTTCAAATGAAAACTCACGTCTGACCACTGGGAATTTACCTGGAGCCACATACTTGTTAACTTCAACAAGCTTGTCAATAATCTTATCCAAATAAATATCCGCTATATATGTCTTCTTTAAACCGAAGTTTTCGAGTACATCTGGATGAATTTCTCCAAAGATGCCAATGACTTCGCCGTCCAATTCTAATTTGGCTGACCTGCCTGGGTGGAAGGTCTTGTTATCAAGTCTAGAAATATTGTAGTCTTCTACTTTCAAGAATTTCAAAATTGCTCTTAAAGTTTCAGACAAATCATAAAAGTCCCCATAATGTGAGTGCATAATTGTAAGGTTAGTGCTTTGCTTGTAATCATCTCCGTCCTTAGCAAAGACTGGAGAAATTTCAAAACATCTTAGCTCGCCATTAAATCTGCGTGAATTTTTGGATGCGATTTCCATAAAGTGTGGAATAGCACTTGGACGCATAATAGAAAATTCTTCGCCAAGTGGATTGATAACCTTAACCATGTCATCTTCAACTGCCATGCCGCAATCTTCTAATAATTTCTTGCCGACAAATGAATAGGTCAGAGTTTCCATATATCCATAACCTTGCATAAATCGACGGATTTTGTTAGTCCAAGTCTTCATCTTGGATTCATAGCCAACAGTTAAGTCTGACTTTATTGGTTGGTCTTCGATATTTCCATAGCCGTAAAGCCTGCCGACTTCTTCAATCAAGTCAGCTTCTATTGATAAGTCATCCCTAAAGGATGGAACGCTTGAAATAATCTTGCCATTTTTTTCTTCAGATGGAATTTCAAGAGCATTTAATTTTTCCAGCATATAATCCGTAGACAGGTCTGTGCCCAAAAGTTTATTTAATCTTTCAGGTCTTAGTCCAATTGTCTTTGGTTCGTATTCCTCAATTTTATATTCCTCATAAGCCACGCTTAAATCGTACAAGCTTTGAGCTAAATAGAGGGCCCTCTTGATGGCTTGTCTTGGCATAGTCTTATCAAGTGGTTTAGAAAACCTGCTTGCAGCTTCTGATGAAAGGCCTAGTCTCTTTGAAGTCTTTCTGATTTGAGCCTTGTCAAAATGAGCTCCTTCAAAGACAACCCGCTTTGTGGACTCGTCAATTTCTGAATTGGCAGCCCCCATTACTCCTCCTAGAGCAATTACTTCGCCGTTAGCTTTTATTAAAATATCGCCTTCTTCAACCTCGCGTTTGCTGTCGTCGAGTAGGAGAACTTCTTCCTTGGCCTTGGCTGTAGTGACTTCAATGTTAGCCCTGCCGTCTTTTGAAATCTTGTCAAAGTCAAAAGCGTGTAATGGTACGCCTGTTTCTAGCATTACATAATTTGTAATGTCTACGATATTATTTACTGGGCGAACACCTGATTCCATAAGCCTAGTCTTGATCCACAAGGGGCTTGGCTTAATTTCAACTCCATCGACCATGCCGCAAATATAAGTTGCGACCTTATCTGTATCCACTTTTACATCTAAAAGTTTTTCATCAATTGTGTCTGGATGGTCAAGAATTTTAATCGGCTCTCTTTTGATACCAAAAGTTGCTTGAGCTTCAATGGCCATAGAAAATACACTTAGGCAGTCAGCCCTGTTAGGTGTGATTTCCAATTCCAATGAATCGTCTTTTAAAGCTAAAACTTCAAATATATCCTTGCCAAGTTCTGTGTCTCCTGGCATAATTAAAAGTCCGTCCAAGCTTTCCTTTGGAATTACGTCCTTGGTAAAGCCAAGTTCTTGGAAACTTACAAACATTCCGTTGGAAATAATTCCGCGGAAATCGTGTGGACCAATTTCTGTTCCATCAGCAAGAACAGCTCCAGGTGTTGCAACTCCAACCACGTCTCCAACCTTCATATTGGTTGCTGCAGTTACAATTACGTCCTTCCTGTCGCCAAAATCTACGTCGCAAACTGTTAGCTTGTCAGCGTTTTCGTGCTTTCTCATGTCTGTAATCTTGGCAGTCACCACGCCCTTAACATGGCTGGATAGACTGATGATTGATTCTACGTGTGTACCTGAGTCGCTTAGCTTTGATGCGATTTCAATTGTTGGCTCATCTATATTTACATATTCCTTTAACCAGTTTAATGATAATAACATTTCTACCCCCTAAAATTGATCCAAAAATCTCTTGTCGTTGTCAAAGAGCAACCGCAGATTATTTATGTCGTGCTTAACCATAACAAGTCTGTCGAGTCCCATGCCGAAGGCAAAACCCGTATAGACTTCAGGATCAATGCCACAGTTTCTCAAAACATTTGGGTGGACCATGCCGCAGCCCAAGAGTTCCATTGACCAGCCAGTGCCATTGCACTTTTCACAGCCCTTGCCACCACAATTTGTGCAAGTTACGTCAACCTCAAAGCTTGGTTCTGTAAATGGAAAATAGTGGGGCCTAAATCTGGTATCCAGTTCTTGTCCAAAGAGTTCGATTAAAACAGTTTTAATTGTGCTCTTTAAATTAGCGATTGAAATATTTTTATCAACTACAAGTCCTTCGATTTGGTGGAACATCGGTGAGTGGGTATCGTCCACTTCATCATTCCTAAAGGTCCTGCCTGCTGAAATCATCTTTAGCGGAGCTCCATATTCTTTCATAGCCCTAATTTGAACCGGCGATGTGTGACTCCTTAAAACATGGTCCTTATCCATATAAAAGGTATCGCTCATGTCACGGCTTGGATGATCAAGCGGAGAATTTAGAAGGTCAAAGTTATTTTCTACAGTTTCAATTTCTGGACCGTCCAAAACCTTAAAGCCCATTGAGAGGAACAAATCTTCCAGCTGTCTCTTTGTTTCAGCTAAGGGGTGAAGATGGCCAATGTCCTTTTGCTTTTTAGGAATTGTAACGTCCAAGTATTCTTTTTCAATGGTCGCTTGTTTTTCTGCTTCCTTTAGCTCGGTCATCTTTTCTTCGATGGATCCTTCCAGATAATCTCTAATTTCGTTTGCAACCTTGCCCATCTTTGGACGTTCTTCAGCAGAAAGCTTGCCCATTTCCTTTAAAATATCGGTTAGCTTCCCCTTCTTGCCAAGGTATTCCACCTTGGTGTCCAGTATACTTTGAATTGAATCAGCGGAATTAAGTCTTTCTTTTACCTCTTCTCTTAAATTCATTAACTTGTCTAACATTTATACCTCCGTAAATATATACATCAAAATTCCAGCAGCCACGCCCAAGTTCAAACTTTCTGCGTCGCCCCTCATTGGTATTGTAAATTTATCATCGCACATGGCAACCAGTTCATCGCTAAGGCCCTTAGATTCATTGCCAAAGGCGACTATGGTCTTGCCAGTCATAATCTTTTTGCTCTTACCGTGTGGCAGGGTCCCCACAATCTTGTAGCCATCTGTCTTTAGTGACTGCAAATCTTCTAGGTCCATTGACCTGAAATTCACTCGAAATATAGATCCCATAGAGCTCCTTACGACCTTGTCATTATAAAAATCAACCGACTGGTGACTAGTGACTACGTCCTTAATGCCAAAGGCATCTGCAGTCCTAATAATTGTCCCCAGATTACCCGGATCAGAAATATCCTCCAGGTAAATAATTAAATCCGACAAAGGCTCGTTTGAAAATCGTTTTTTAACCAAGGCTATGGACTCTCGTCCGCTCACAGTTTGCGAAAGCTTTTTTATAATTTCTTCCGAAACGACCGTGCCCCTTATATTAAAATTATCAAATAAGTCCTCCGCGTAAGCCTCACTAACCAAGACCTCTTCTATATGGGCCCCGGTCTTCAAAGCCTCCTCCAGCATGGTAAAACCCTCCACCATAAAGTGGTCAGATTTCCTTGCGTAAGAAGCGTTTGAAAGCTTGCGAATTTCCTTTACTATTTTATTGTTCAAAGAACTTATCATAAGCCCCCCAATCAACCATTATAAATATACTTATATAGGCTATATTATACTACTAACGGCCAATAAATTCAATCATTGACTTGATTTTCAAAGATAATTAACTTTTAAAAATAAAAATGAAATTATTTAAAAAATAAAATTTAAAAATACAATGATTTTGAAAATCAAGATAAATTTAATTTTAAACAATAAAATTTTTTAAAACAAAAATGAGAGGCGTCCTACCTCTCATTTACATAGACTGTTTTATTTTTAATTTCAACCACATGGCTGCAGTAATCCATGATGTCCTTGTTGTGACTTATAATAAATATTATCTTGTCGTCAACATTTTTCAAGACTTCAGTCATAATTTCTGTCTCTGTTTCCTTGTCCAGAGATGATGTTGGCTCATCAAGGATTACAATCTTGGCATCTTCTGTAAAATATCTGGATAGGGCAATTCTTTGCTTGTCCCCGCCAGACAAGTTTGCTCCATTTTCTACAATCATTTCATCCAAGTTTTTAAACTTTGATAAAAATGGCATTGACTCATAAATTTTTCTTGCAAGTGGCTTTCTTCCAAAGTTTAAATTATTATAAATAGTATCCGTAATAATCGGAGTATTTTGTGAATAATAAGACACGGCCTTTAAATATTCCGAGTTTTTTATATCCTCGATAGGAATGTCATTAACATAAATCCCCTCAGCCTCTCTGAACTTGGCTATTAATTTTACTAGCGTGCTCTTGCCTGTTCCGCTTTCACCCATAATGCCCACAATATCGCCTTTATTAAATTCCATCTTGACATCGTTAAGCAAATTTTTCCCCATTACATCAACTGATTTAATATCAAAGGAAATCTTGTCCAAATCCTCAGGCATATCTTGGCTGCCATCATGGTCTTCAAAATTAATCAAGGTCATTAAAAACTCATCCGCTGCCCTGACTTCTGCAAGGCCAAGATTAGTATATGTTAGACCACGGATGGCATTTGAAAAATATGGGAAAACCAATATTACGTAGACGACTCCGCCGAATGACTCCTGATTATTAAGCGCAAGGGCAGCCAAGAAAATTATGGTCAGATTTTGTATAATTTGATTTAAACCTATCAGTAAACCCGAAGCCCCATTGGCTACATAATTCACCTTTTTGCGGACGCCTTCTGATTTTAATATATTATCAGAAAGTATAGGAAAAAGCCTTTCGTTCTCTGCATTTTGCTTAATAAAATCTACTTGTGACACGACTGAATTGATATTCCTATTAGATTCTGTGCTCGCCTTCATAAGGCCAACGGATAATTGGCCTAGTTTTTTGTTAAGGGCCCTAAAGCCAAAGTAGTGAATAGGAATGATTATAAACATTAAAATAGCTGCAATATGGTTTAAATTCCAAGCAATTATTATTGTTACTACAATAGTAACAACGTTTACCAAGAGTGCTGGGATCAGGTCAAAATAAAAACTAGCATAAGCCTCTGCAGCATTATAAGTAAGCTCTCTAATTGCTGTTGGCCCTTCCTCTATATACTTGTCGTATTTTAATTTGAAAACGTCTGTGTAGAGTAAATCGCTTGCCCTGCCATGATACTGTTGAACCAATTGGTTTTTTGTAAATACAGATACAAAGTCCACCAAATAGCCAGCTGCCAAGAGCAAAATTACTTTTGCAATGTCCTTTGCTCCAATAGTCCCAACATTTTCAATTGTATTGTTAAGAGTAATTGGTGCAATTACAAATAAAATTGCCGAGACCAAGGACAAGGCCAATAGTAAAATAAAGCCAGATTTATTTACAAGCTTAAACATATTTTTCTTTTTTATTTTTAAATCATTCTTCATCTTTAAATCATTCTGCATTTTCAACCACCCTAATAAATATATAATGTCACAAAAAACATTCCTACTCTTAATTATATCTCTCACCAATTTTTTGTCAAATAAAAAGAGAGGTTAAATATACCTCTCCAAAGATCTCTTTATATCTCTTTCTTTCATTGATTCGCGTTTGTCGTAGAGTTTTTTACCGCGAGCAATGGCTATTTCCATCTTTATCAAGCCATTTTTTAAATAAAGGCTAAGAGGAATTACCGCCATACCCTTTTGCATGACTTCCTGGTTAATCCTCAGAATTTCCCTCTTGCTTAAAAGTAACTTGCGGTCTCTTAATGGATCGACATTAAAAATATTGCCTTCTTTATAAGGGCTTATGTGCATACCCACCACAAAGGCCTCGTTATTTCTAATCACACAATAGGATTCTTTTAAATTAGCCTTGCCAGCGCGTATGCTTTTTACTTCCGTTCCCTTTAAGGCAATGCCTGCCTCATAAGTTTTTTCTATAAAATAATCGTGCCTAGCTTTTCTATTGGTCGCTAGAGTTTTTTCCATACTCATCCTCCCCCACGAATTCAAAATCTATCTGCATCCTAGAAATGCTAACGTTCACAACCTTTACATAAACCCTCTTGCCTACTTCAAGGTCTCCGTCAAAGTTTTTCGCCCTAGCTGTCATGGTCTTCTCGTCAAATCTATAGTTATCAATATAATCTGCATGGACCAAGCCTTCAACTGTGTTGTCGAGCATGGCAAAAATTCCAAACTCGACTACTCCACTGATCTTGGCTGGATAAACTTCGCCGATCTTTTCCTTCATGTATTCACATTTTTTCAGCTGAATGGCATCTCTTTCAAGGTCCAAGACAACTCTTTCAACTGAGGTTGCGCGTTCGCCAATTTCCTTGGCTTGGTCTTCAAAGATTGAAATGTTTTTCTTTGATAATTTGCCCTCCATATCCATGGACATAATCCTGTGTATAAATAAATCTGGATACCGCCTTATAGGTGCGGTAAAGTGCGAATAATTTTCCAGTGCAAGGGCAAAGTGGCCTTCGTTTTCGTCCCTGTAATCAGCTTTGGTCATGGACCTTAAAACTAAATCATTGATTCGCTCAAAGGCGTCCATGTCCTTGGCCCTTTCCAAAAGCTCTTGGAATTTTTTGGCATCCATATCATCTTCTACCATAAGCCCATAGGGTCTAAGGAGGGTCCTAAGAGTCGCAATTTTTTCATCAGTCGGTGCCTCGTGGACCCTGTATAAAAATGGAAACATCTTTACAAAATACTTGGTAGCCACCATTCTGTTGGTGATAATCATAAATTCTTCTATAATTCTTTCGCTAAGCCCTCGGTCCCTGACCTTAATATCAGTAACCTTACCCTTGTCATCAGTTGCAATCTCAGGCTCTATGGACCTAAACTCAATTGTGCCTCTTTGAACAGAGGCTTTTTTTAATATTTCATACAGATCCTTGCAGGCATTTAAAAAATCTGCAATAGAATTGTAGGGTTCAATGGACTCGCCGTCGTAAAATTTATTTAGGTCTTCGTAATTTAACCTATAATCAGATTCTATAATTGATTTATCAATTGAAATCAGCTCAGCCTTGCCAGACTTATTAACCTTCATCCTAACCGACATGGCATAGCGGTCTTCATTGGGATTTAATGAGCAAACTCCATTTGAAATCACTTCTGGTAGCATTGGAATTACCAGGCCTGGCAGGTAAATACTCATCTGCCTGTTATAGCATTCACGGTCAAGCTTGGAATAAGATTTTACATAGTGGCTGACATCTGCAATGTGGACCGTGAGTATATAAGAATCTCCGTCTGTCTCAATTGAAATTGCGTCGTCAAAGTCCTTGGCATCCTTGCCGTCTATAGTTACAGTGAGCATATCCCTATAATCTTTTCTGCCCTTAGGTAAAATCTCTTCCTTTGAGACCTCATCAGCTTCTCTTAAAACTTCGTCGGTAAAAGTTGCAGGTACACTTGCATCAACAACCAGAGACATTAGGTCCACATGTTTTTCGCCTTTGAAGCCTATAAATTCTTTTATCTTGGCACGATAAACTCCCCTGCCTTCGTCAAAGGAAATTATTTCGACCCTATAGAGTCCGCCTTCCCTTAAGGAATATTCATCATAGTTTAAAATCTTAAGAGGATATGAGAGTTCCCTTTCAGCTTGGATAATTAATTTCTTCCGCCTTTTAATGGCCATGCCAACCAAAGACTTGTTTGTAAAATCAACTGCCCTTACAAAAGCAATCTCTCTACCCCTTTCCTTGCCGATGATTTCATATTCAACTATATCTCTATCCATGGCTCCCATGGTTTTGCCAGCCGGCACAAAGTAATCGTCTCCGTCCTTGTTTTCTATAAAGCCATAGTTTTGCCTGGTAGCCATAAAGGTCCCCTTGTAAACTTTGGCAGGGCCAATCTTAACATTGCCCTTTTGATCCATATGAATAGTCCCCTCGGAAACCATTTGGTCAAGGGTCTTGTTAAATTTTCTCTTGTCCTTTTTGCTGATGCCGAGGATTTTTTGCAGCTTGTCCTTGTCAACAGACTTTAGCTCAGATACGACCATTTTAATTTTTTCTTTTATCTTCATATGAACCTCCTAAAAAAACTCTAAACAAAGTCTAGAGTTTTTCATCTTACAGTTTGGATCCAAAACTTGTCTTATTAAATAAGTCTGCATCAAACCTATAATTAGTTTCTTTTTCTTCTTCGTTAGCCTGAATGGCTATGTCAATCATCTTGTCAAGGACGGCCTTGAATGTATATCCCATGTCCTCCCACAGATAAAATCCGTAGGAACCCGGGAGTGTATTAATTTCATTTACAAAGAGTTCCTTGTCCTTGTTGCAAAGAATATCTATACGAGCATTGCCCCTGGTATCCAAGCAAATAAATGCTTCCTTGGCCAGCCTTTGAGCTTGGGCTGCCAATTCTTCGTCTTCCAAAAATTTATGCTTGCCGCCAGTTATCTTTGACTTTGAACCGGCTTCGTATTTTTTCTCAAAGGAATAAAATTCGCCAACGCCTTCAGGCACCTCGACTCTGGATACTTCGACATCGCTCTTCATTCCCATTACACCGACATTAAATTCAACTGCGTCCACAACTGATTCTTCAACGATAATTTTTCTGTCAAATTCCTTGGCGATTGCAATTGCATCTCTTAGACTGATCTCGTCAGTCGCTTCCTTGATGCCAATGCTTGAACCCAGGCTTGCTGGCTTAACATACATTGGGAATTGAAGCTTGGCCATGAGCCCTTGGATAATATCACTTTCATGCTTTTCATAGTCTGACCTATAAAACCACATGTGCTTAACTACAGGAATATCGTTTGCCTTAAAGACATCCTTCATAATAATCTTGTCCATACCTAGAGACGAAGACATGAGAGATGGCCCAGTAAAAGGAATTCCATTTGTTTCAAAAATCCCTTGGATGGCCCCGTCTTCTCCGTGCGAACCGTGGAGGCCGTTTAAGACACAGTCAATTTCGATTTTTTCCTCCTTGGCAAAGAGGCCAGTCTTTTCGATATATAAATTGTGGTCGCCATAATTTGTTGCAAATCTAACTGACTTTTTATCCTTAAACTCATTGGTCTTGAAACACCTAAAGTCTTTGTAGCATTCGCCAGTAAACATTTGCCCGTCCTTGTCTATAAAAACAGGAATGACATTGTATTTATTTTTATCTAAATTTTCTATAGCTTGGATACCTGTAATAACACTTACTTCGTGTTCAACGGCCCTGCCCCCATAGATAACAACAATATTTTTCATCTTTCACCTCTAATAAATATCTGTAAGATCATTTTCAAATAAAACTACATCGCCAGGCGATAAAATTTCGCCCAAGAGCTTGGTCGCATCATCCAAATTATCAACACTATAATTCTTGTGGTCGACAACTTGAGTCGCTTCAACTCCCCTATGAACATCGTCTGCAATTTTTTTGCCAACTAAAATCGAAATGTCAGTCATCTTGGCAATTTCCTCGCCCAGTTTAAAGTTCTCGGTTTCTTGCAAGTCACCGAGTTCAACCATGCCAGGTGTGACAATAATTTTTTTGCCGCCTTCAAAAAGATTTAAAACCTCAAGTGCAGCCCTAGCTCCATCTGGATTCGAATTAAATGCGTCATCAATTACAATGGCTCCGCCTGGATTTTTGATAATATTTAGCCTGTGCTCAACTTGTTCTAAGTTTGCAATGGCCTTTATAATGTCTTCCTTTTGCATGCCAACTTCAATAGCAGCTTGGGTTGCCATTATTATATTTAAAATATTGTGCCTGCCCAAAAGCTTTGTATGGGCTTCCATTGGCCCGTCGGCAAAATTGATATCAAAAACCGTACCGTTTTCATTTATAGTTTTAATTGTAGCTGTCAGATCACCATTATCAATGCCAACCTTGTAGCAGTCCAGGTTTCTTCTGTTGGCTTCATCTAAGACCAACTCACTATCTGCATTTACAATTATGGCTTTGTTTTTCAGGCCATCTGCAAGTTCAAACTTCGTCTTAATAATATTTTCAATAGAGCCAAAAGTTTCCAAATGGCAGGGACCGATATTTGTAATAATACCTATATCTGGGAAGACAAGGTCAACTAACTCCTTGATTTCTCCAGTATACCTGGCCCCCATTTCAGCAATGAAAATTTGGTGACTTTCGTTTAATTCGTTGTTGATAATCTTGGATAGGCCCATTGGTGTGTTAAAACTCGATGGCGAACTGTAAACTCTTTTATGATTAGACAAGATTTGTGCCAAAATCGTCTTGGTAGAAGTCTTGCCGTAAGAACCAGTAATAGCGATAACAGTTAGACCATTTATTTTCAGGTCTTTGATTTTATCTTGAGCCATCTTGTAAAACTTATTATTAACCCTTTTTTCATGGGGATTAATAATATAGAGGGCCAACATCATTATCCTTGATTGATAAAAATAAAGTAAAATTGCTACAAATATAATCAGTGAAATATAAAGGACGTAGGCCATTGAATCCATCTTTACAAAGAATGAAATCGATAGCAAGGCAAGCAAGATAACAGCATTTATAATAGTATTTGTTATTAAGAGCCTCTTGGCCCTATCAGTGTAGACCAGAGGCTTTTTAGAATCGCTCATCTTGGTCTTGTCTTTGGAAAAAGAATAGGCCTTGTCCCTATTACTTGCTATCCACTCCTTGTATTCAGATGGAATATAGCCAAGTTGTTGGACCATTTGCAAAAAATATGTGCTTCTAATATACAAAAGAATATTAAATAGTCCAACCAATAATATTATCAAAATTACTTGTAAAGTTTCAAACATCTAATCCTCCAAAAATGGTTCTACCACATTTCTAAATCCTATTATATCATCTAAGTAAGAGTAATGTCCACCGTCAAGAACCTCCAGCTTGCAAGAAGCAATCTTCTCTTCCATCATCTGGCCCATCCAAAGTGGTGTGTCCATATCATTCTTACCCCATATGGCAAGAGTTGGAACATCAATTTTTTCTAGCTTTTCTGTTAAGTCTTCGTTTACAACCCTAACCAAAATCTTTCTCATAAGGCCGTCTGCACTCTTATAATCAGCTGACCCGTGTTTTTTGTAAAACTTTTCCAGATTTTTTTCGCCCTTAAATAAGACATAAAGCTTTTTCATAAATTTAAAATATCTGATTCTAAATTTGCTTTTAAAGTCTAGTGGTGCTTTGATCCCAGATGCGTCAATCAAGACTAGTTTTTTAATTGGATGAGATGGCCTAGATGCGATTTCAATCCCACACTTGCCCCCGTAAGAGTGACCAAGATAAAAAACATTGGTTAAATTTAATTGGTCCATAAATTTTAAAATTATATCCGCATAATCGCTCGTGCCTATGACATCTTTGGGCTGATCACTTTTATCATGTCCGGGAAGAGCCATGGCTATAACCCTATATTTATGTTTGAGGGAATTTATAACGGGTTTCATGGCGGCAATTGAAGCCCCCCAACCATGGACGACAAAGGCAACTTGGTCGCAATTTGCATTCTCCTCTTCATAATAAATTTTTATACCATCAATATCTATATACATAGTCACCTCATCTTAAATATGTAAGTATAATTTAAAAGGGGTGGCTGCCCACCCCTTCAAATTATTTTAAAATTAATCCGCCGATTTTCACAAATAATGGTGCAAATACAAGGCTGACGATTGTCATAAGTTTGATTAGAATGTTTAGTGAAGGTCCTGATGTGTCTTTGAATGGGTCACCTACTGTGTCTCCAGTAACAGCAGCTTTGTGAGCTGGGCTACCTTTTCCACCGTGAACGCCTGATTCAATATATTTTTTAGCATTATCCCATGCGCCACCAGCATTTGACATGAAGATAGCCATGAGTACACCTGTTACAAGTCCACCAGCAAGTAGACCGCCAAGTGCTTCTGTGCCAAGTAGAACACCTACTAAAATTGGTGTAAGAACTGCCATTAGTCCAGGAATAATCATTTCCTTTAGAGCAGCGCCTGTTGAAATTTCAACACACTTACCATATTCTGGTTTGCCTGTTCCTTCCATAATTCCAGGAATTTCTCTAAATTGACGTCTTACTTCTTCAATCATTTGGTTAGCAGCCTTACCAACAGCTTCCATAGTCATAGCACTGAATAGGAATGGTAGCATACCACCGATGAATAAACCAGCAATTGTTGATGGTTTTGTAAGGTCAATAGATTCTAGAGCAACAGCTTGAGTATAGCTTGAGAAAAGTGCAAGTGCAGTTAGAGCGGCACTTCCGATAGCAAAACCCTTACCAACAGCTGCAGTTGTGTTACCAACAGCATCAAGTGTATCTGTAATTTCTCTAACACTTTCTGGAAGTTCAGCCATTTCAGCAATACCACCAGCATTATCAGCGATTGGACCATAAGCGTCAACAGCAATTGTCATAGCTGAGTTTGCAAGCATACCAACAGCTGCAAGAGAAATACCAAATAATCCTAGCTTTGGATCTGTCATTCCACCAGCAAGGTAGAAAGCAACGATAATACCAATAGCAATTGTAATAATTGGAACAGCAGTAGACATCATACCTACTGATAAACCAGAGATAATATTTGTAGATTCACCTGTTTCTGATTCTTCAGCAATCTTTTGAACAGGAGCATATTTTTCTGAAGTGAAGTATTCTGTAATCTTAGCGATAATCAAACCAACTGCTAAACCTGCTACAGTAGCGATAAATGGTTTTGTGCTACCAATAATATTTGCTGATAGGAAATATGAAGCCACAACTGTAATAATTGAACCTACAAGTGTACCTGAGTTTAGTGCTTTTTGTGGGTCTTTATCACCCTTAACAAACAGAGTACCTAGAATACTTGCAATTAAACCAACTGATGCAAGAGCAGCTACAAATAGAACGCCCTTGTCTTCATAAGCAAAATATCCAAGTGTAAATGCTGAAATAATAGCACCAACATATGATTCAAATAAGTCAGCTCCCATACCTGCAACGTCACCAACATTATCTCCTACGTTATCAGCGATAACAGCAGGGTTTCTTGGGTCGTCTTCTGGGATACCAGCTTCAACCTTACCAACAAGGTCTGCACCAACGTCTGCAGCTTTGGTATAGATACCACCACCAACTCTAGCAAATAGAGCGATTGATGAAGCACCAAAACCAAAACCTGTAATGATATTAAATACATCTGCGTGGTCTTTAAAAATTAAATAAAATACTGTTGTTCCTAATAAACCAAGACCAACAACACACATACCCATTACAGTTCCGCCTGAGAAAGCTACGCTAAGAGCCTTGCTCATTCCATCTGTGTTGGCTGCATTTGCAGTTCTAACATTAGCCTTTGTAGCAACCTTCATACCAATAAGTCCAGCTAATACTGAGAAAATTGCACCAACTATAAAGCAAATAGCTGTTAGCCAGTCAATTGCAAGACCAAGTATTACAAAAACTGCAACAACAAATATCGCCATTGAACGATATTCCCTTTTTAAAAATGCCATAGCACCTTCGGAAATGTAGGTTGATAATTCATCCATTCTAGCATTTCCAACTGGTTGCTTTTTAATAAAAGAAGCTTTTATTAAAGCATATACCAGTCCTAGCACCGCTACTACCGGTGCACAATACAAAATATAATCCACTTTGTCCTCCTAAAAATATTATTTTCGACTAAAAAACTGATAGCAAAAATGCAGTTACAAAAAATACTGCAGCTGCTACAATAGTCATTCTCTTTAATGTTGCGTCACGGGATACTCCGCGATCTTTACCCCACAATGCTTCTGGTGCAACCCCCATAATTACTGAGCTTTGGTCGCTACCTTCTTGTACCATCATGAGTGTGATTAAAGCAATTGAACTAATAAGTACAAGTGCATAAAGTACATACATCATATTACACCTCCATCTAATCTATAACAGATTAATTCTAACATAAAAGAATGTTTTTTTCAAGCATTAAAAGCCCTATTTAAACAAAAAAATGCCCCTAAAAAGAGGCATCTAATTTATTTTAAAATATACCCATTAAAGCTGAGCTTATTGCGTTTTCAATAAATTTTGTTATCATTACTCCCAGAATGATAAAATATATCATAGCAATATAAACCTTAATTCTCTTTCCAAAATTGTCATTAAACATAATATCAAAAAGAGCCATATTGTATTGAATGAAAGATAGACCTAGGAGCAATAAAGGAAAATCTGGATGACTATTAAAGTAAGGGATTAAACCTAAGAAAAGTGCCAACAACAAAAATGGTGCACAAATTACAGTTTTATTGGCAAGACCGTTTATAAATTTCTTGATATCCCCATTTCCCAAGTAATTCATCAATGCTATTAGGCCTGTAGAAACAGCAAATGCAAAGAAGCCAAAAGTAAACAAGCCTGAATTTGCAATTAATATAAAGAAATAAATAACAATAATTATCCCAAGAGTAATTAATGAATATTTAAAATTATCATCTGCTTGCTCAAAATTTTGGTTAAGTAATCTCTTTTTAAACCAAGCAAAGAAATTACTAAAATCGATATTTACTTTAGTATGACCTTGGTAGTTGTTTACGTTCCCACGGTTATCTGCTTGATTTTCTCCGCCAACTTCTTCAAAGGCAGCTCCGCATTTGTTGCAAAACTTTGCACTGTCATCAACTATGTTGTTGCAGTTTTTACATACTTTCATATTATCCTCCTTGTTTATAACATAAATGTTACTTTCATTTTATTTAATAATAGCACATTATGATATAAAATTCAACAAAAAAGAGAGGGCATGCCCTCTCTGATTTAAAAGTTTTCGTTTTCTTGTCTTTGAAGTTCTTTTAGAATTTCATTCATTGGCAAGTCGCCAAGGATTTGTGGTTCTTCTTTTTCAACGACAGGTTTTTCCTCAAGTTTTTTCTTTAGAGGATCGTCATCTGATAGAGGAACATCAATGTTTAGATATCTCTTGACGCCTGTACCTGCAGGAATTGTCATACCGATAATTACATTTTCTTTGAGTCCTAGTAAGTGGTCTTCCTTGCCCTTGATTGCTGCATCAGCCAAGATTCTTGTGGTTTCTTGGAATGATGCTGCTGACAAGAATGAATCTGTAGCCAAAGCTGCCTTTGTAATTCCCAGTAAAACTCTCTTTGCACTTGCAGGAGTTTTGCCTGCAGCTTCTAATTCAGCATTTACTGCTTTGAAGTCTGTAATTCCAACCAAGGTGCCAGGTATAAAGTCTGAGTCACCTGCGCTTTCGATTCTAACCTTTGAAAGCATTTGTCTCATAATAATTTCAACGTGCTTGTCGTTAATATCAACACCTGACATCCTGTAAGCCCTTTGAACTTCTTTTACTATATAAGATTCAACGCCTTGAACACCCTTAACCTTAAAGATTTCGTGTGGGTTAATTGAACCTTCTGTTAGAGGATCACCGGCCTTAATTTCTTGGCCATCCTTAACTTTAATCCTTGAACCAAACACGATTGGGTAGATTTCAGTTGCGTCTTTATTTTCAACAACAACTTCCCTCTTCTTGTCTGATTCAACAATAGTAACCTTACCGTCGATTTCAGATATAACTGCGACCCCTTTTGGCTTTCTGGCTTCAAAGAGTTCTTCAACACGTGGCAAACCTTGAGTAATATCTTCTGCCTTAGCAACACCACCTGTGTGGAAGGTTCTCATTGTAAGCTGTGTACCAGGTTCACCGATAGATTGAGCGGCGATAATACCAACTGCTTCACCGATGTCTACTTCCCTACCATTTGCCAAGTTCTTGCCGTAGCACTTTCTGCATACGCCGTGTCTTGCATTACAGTGGAGAACAGATCTAACCTTTACGCTTTCAAAACCAAGATTTTGGATCTTTGTTGCTATATCTTCTGAAATCAATTCATCTTTTGAACAGATCAATTCGCCTGTATTAGGATCAACTATATCTTCAAATGGATATCTGCCTTCGAGTCTGTCTTTGAGTTCTTCAATGACTTCATTGCCATCTTTAAAAGCTGAAATTTCCAGATAATCTGTTGTACCACAATCTTCTTCACGAACGATAACATCTTGGCTGACGTCAACGAGTCTCCTGGTCAAGTAACCTGAGTCTGCAGTCTTAAGAGCAGTATCTGATAGACCCTTTCTGGATCCGTGGCTTGATAAGAAAAATTCGAGAACGCTGAGGCCTTCACGGAAGTTTGACTTAATAGGAATTTCTACAGTCTTACCTGTTGATGAAGCCATCAGACCACGCATACCACCCAGCTGACGAATTTGGTTCTTGGAACCACGAGCACCTGATGTAGCCATGATATAAATATTATTATCATGATCAAGCGATTCCATAAGTGCATCTGTAACTTCGTCTGTTGAGTCGTTCCAAATGTTAATTACATGTTCGTATCTTTCTTCTTCACTAATCAAACCTTTTCTAAAGGCCTTTTCGTATTTATCAACTTCTTTTTGTGACTTATCCAAAATCTCTTGCTTGTTTTTTGGAACAACAACGTCTTGCATTGAGATTGAAATTGCACCAATAGTTGAGTAATAGTAACCCATGGATTTAATATTATCCAAAAGCTCTGCAGTTATATTATTGCCATATTTATCATAGCATCTTTCGATAATCCGACCTAAGGTCTTCTTGTCGACTGTTTTATCTATTTCAAGTGAGAACTTATCCTTTTCCCTATCTACAAATCCAAGATTTTGTGGGATTTTTTGGTTAAAGACAAATCTACCAGCAGTTGATTCTACAATTTTGTGTGAACCATCATCTAGAGTTACTCTTACCTTAACCCTATCTTGAAGTTTGATTTGTTTGGTATCAAAGGCCAGCATCATTTCATCGAAGTCTTTAAAGGTATGAATATTTTCTTGTTCGTATGTTGCGTCCATGGTTAAATAGTAGCAACCCAAAACCATATCTTGAGATGGAACTGTAATTGGTTTACCATCTTTTGGAGCCAAGATATTGTTTGTTGAAAGCATGAGTAGCCTTGCTTCAGCTTGAGCTTCTACTGATAATGGAAGGTGAACAGCCATTTGGTCACCGTCGAAGTCAGCATTGTATGGCGTACATACTAGCGGATGAAGTTTGATTGCCTTGCCCTCTACAAGAATAGGTTCAAATGCTTGAATCCCTAGCCTATGAAGTGTAGGTGCACGGTTTAAAAGAACTGGATGATCTTTAATTACTTTTTCCAATTCATCCCAAACTTCTGGCTCCATCCTATCAATCATGCGTTTTGCATTTTTAATATTATGAGCCTTGCCATTTGCAACAAGCTCATGCATAACATGAGGTTTGAAAAGTTCAAGAGCCATGTTTTTAGGAATACCGCATTGGTAGAATTTTAAATCTGGACCAACAACGATAACTGAACGGCCTGAATAGTCAACACGCTTACCAAGTAAGTTTTGACGGAACCTACCTTGCTTACCCTTTAAGAGATCGTTCAAACTCTTAAGTGGCCTGTTGCCTGCGCCTGTAACAGCTCTGCCGCGTCTACCGTTATCGATAAGGGCATCTACTGATTCTTGGAGCATCCTCTTTTCGTTTCTAACTATAATTTCAGGAGCGCCCAATTCAAGTAGTCTCTTTAGACGGTTGTTTCTATTTATAACCCTACGATACAAATCATTCAAGTCAGAAGTTGCAAATCTACCACCATCTAATTCAACCATAGGTCTAAGATCTGGTGGAATAACTGGGAGAGCATCCAAAATCATCCATTCTGGACGGTTGCCGCTCAGTCTAAATGCTTCTACAACTTCCAGCCTTCTGATAAGTCTGACGCGTTTTTGTCCTGTGGCATCTTCCAACTCTTTTTTAATTTCCTTTGAAATTGCTTCTGTATCAACTTCTTGTAAAAGTTCCTTGATAGCTTCAGCACCCATTCCTGCTCTAAATTCGTTTGGATACTCGCTTTGCATTTGTTGATATTCAGCTTCGGTGAGCAAATCCTTCTTCAGAAGTGGTGTATTGCCCGGATCAATTACAATATAGCTGGCAAAGTACAGAACTTTTTCCAAGGCACGAGGACTAATATCAAGTATAAGTCCCATCCTTGAAGGAATTCCCTTGAAATACCAAATGTGTGAGCAAGGGCAAGCGAGTTCAATGTGGCCCATTCTTTCACGACGGACTTTAGCCTTTGTAACTTCAACGCCGCAACGATCACAAACTACACCCTTGTATCTGATCCTTTTGTATTTCCCACAATGACATTCCCAGTCCTTTGTAGGTCCGAAGATTCTTTCGCAGAAAAGTCCTTCCTTTTCTGGCTTTAAGGTACGGTAGTTGATGGTTTCGGGTTTTTTAACCTCACCATAAGACCACGACCTAATCATCTCGGGAGATGCTAAACCAATTTTAATTGATTCAAAATTTTCATTTTCGTACATATAAAATCCCCCTATTCTTCATTAAACTCTATGTCGTCGTATTCTTCGTCTTCTAAGCTTTCAGTCTCTCTCAAATTATCGAGGCTGTATTCCCCTTCTTCGTTGACATCGTTTTCATCGTAGTCAATTCCAAGAGTGCTCATTTCTTTTGTAATTGAATTTAAGTCTGATGGTTCGTCTTCCAAGTCATCCTTAAGTTCAACTTCATTTTTATTTTCATCTAAGACTTTGACATCAAGTGCCAAAGATTGTAGTTCTTTAATCAAAACTTTGAAGGATTCAGGTACTCCTGGCTTAGGAATATTTTCACCCTTAACAATTGCTTCATAAGTCTTTACACGACCAACGATGTCGTCTGACTTAACTGTGAGCATTTCTTGAAGGACATGGCTGGCGCCGTAACCTTCGAGGGCCCAAACTTCCATTTCACCGAATCTTTGTCCACCAAACTGTGCCTTACCTCCAAGAGGTTGTTGAGTAACCAGTGAGTATGGACCAGTTGAACGAGCGTGAATCTTTTCATCGACCATGTGGTGGAGTTTAAGCATGTACATGTAGCCGACTGTTGCAGGGTTATCAAATTCTTCCCCAGTTCTACCGTCTCTTAGCTTAATCATACCACTTCTTGGATAACCAGCTTCGTCCAGTGCTTTCATAATGTCTTCTTCATTAGCCCCATCAAAAACAGGTGTTGCAATATGAAGACCAAGCTTCTTGGCTGCAAGTCCCAAGTGAACTTCCAATACTTGTCCCAGGTTCATACGTGAAGGAATACCTTGAGGATTTAATACGATTTGAATAGGTGTACCGTCTGGTAGGAATGGCATGTCCTCTTCAGGTAAAATTCTGGAGATAACACCCTTGTTACCGTGACGACCGCACATCTTGTCCCCAACCATAATCTTTCTCTTGGTTGCGACATAAACCCTAACAGTTCTGTTTACTCCTGGTGGCAGCTCGTCTCCAGCAGCCCTTGTGTAGCTGCGAACGTCAACTACGATACCAGTTTCACCATGAGGAACCTTTAGAGATGTATCTCTAACTTCCCTGGCTTTTTCACCGAAAATTGCCCTTAAGAGCCTTTCTTCAGGAACGAGTTCAGTTTCCCCCTTAGGTGTAACCTTACCGACCAAAATATCTCCACTTGTAACTTCAGCACCGACTCTAATAATACCTTCTTCGTCAAGGTCTTTTAGCATATCGTCGCCAACGTTTGGAATATCTCTGGTAATTTCTTCTGGTCCTAATTTTGTATCGCGTGAATCAATTTCGTACTCTTCAATGTGAACTGAAGTAAATACGTCATCAACTACCAATTTTTCATTAATTAGAATAGCGTCTTCGTAGTTATAGCCTTCCCAAGTCATAAAGGCAATCAAAATATTTTTACCAATAGCCATTTCACCCATATCAGTAGATGGACCATCAGCTATAACATCGCCCTTCTTTACCTTTTCTCCTTCTGCTACAATCGGTCTTTGGTTGATTGTAGTTCCAGAGTTAGACCTTCTAAATTTGTCTAATTCATAGGTATCTGTTTTCTTATTTTTATTCTTAATAACAATTGTCTTTGCATCAACGGATTCAACGACACCGTCTTCCTTAGCTACAACTACAACGCCTGAATCAACAGCGGCCTTGTATTCAATACCTGTGCCGATTACAGGAGCTTCAGTTGTAATTAGTGGAACTGCTTGACGTTGCATGTTTGCACCCATCAGCGCACGGTTAGCGTCGTCGTTTTCTAGGAAAGGAATTGAAGCTGTACCAACAGCTACAATCTGCCTTGGTGAAACGTCCATGTAATCGATATCTTCGCGTTTAAATACGTCGATTGCACCCTTGATTCCTCTGGCAACAATTCTGTCATTTACAAATCTATTGTCCTTGTCAAGCTCTTCATTTGATTGAGCGATAATCATCTTGTCTTCAACATCTGCCATCAGGTAATCGATTTCATCTGTTACAATTCCCTCAGGCTTCTTAACCTTTCTATAAGGAGCTTCGATAAAACCGTATTCATTGATGCGAGCAAAAGTCGTAAGTGATGTCATCAGACCAATGTTTGGTCCTTCAGGTGTTTCAATCGGACACATCCTGCCATAGTGGGAGTTGTGAACGTCACGAACTTCAAAGCCTGCCCTATCTCTGGATAAACCACCAGGTCCTAGAGCTGACATCTTTCTCTTGTGAGTGAGTTCTGATAGAGGGTTGGTTTGGTCCATGAATTGTGAGAGCTGTGAAGAACCAAAGAATTCTTTCATAGCTGCTACAACAGGTCTTATATTGATAAGAGCTTGTGGTGTGGCGTAATCCATATCTTGGATAGTCATACGTTCTCTTACAACTCTTTCCATCCTGGCAAGACCAATTCTAAATTGGTTTTGTAAAAGCTCACCAACTGATCTAATGCGTCTATTGCCAAGGTGGTCAATATCATCTACAAAACCGAAGTCATCAAAAAGCAAGCAGGCATAGTTTACGGCTGCAATAACGTCTTGAACTTCGATATGTTTTGGATAGAGCATTCTGATATTTTTCCTAACAGCATCTTCCAAATCTTCCTTGGTCTTGATTGATTCATCAGCAAGTAGGGCTTCCATTACAGGATAGTTAACTTTTTCCTTTACGCCCAAAGCTTCCAGGTCAACCCTATCTTTATATACGTTAACATCGACAAAGTGGTTGCCGACAACCTTTAATTCTTTGCCATTATGCATAATATAGCAGAAGTTAATTCCTGCATCTTCTATTTTTTTAGCTTTTTCAAAGTCAAGAGCTTCTCCTGCTTCGAATAAAATTTCTCCAGTGTTTAAATCCACGACATCTCTAGCGAGATTGCATCCTTTAATCCTATTGGCAAGTCCCAACTTTTTGTTGAAAGTGTATCTTCCAACCTTGGCTAAGTCGTACCTCTTGTAATCAAAGAACATATTGTACAAGAGACTTGTTGCAGATTCCTCTGTAGCTGGTTCACCAGGTCTCAATTTTTTATAAATTTCAAGGACAGCGTCAGACTTGTTTTCAGCAACGTCTTTTTCCAAAGTCTTTCTGAGCACTTCAAAATCGCCGACAGCTTCGATGATATCCTCATCAGTCTCGACTTCAAAAGCTCTTAATAAAGTTGTAATAGGAACCTTCCTGGTCCTATCGACCCTTACGCTAAGTGTCCCAGTTGTATCGGTTTCAAATTCCAGCCATGCACCCCTGTTAGGAATCATTTGTCCTGAAATTAAAACATTACCATTCTTGTCAAATTCGCTGGAAAAATAAGCACCAGGGCTCCTTACCAATTGGCTAACGATAACACGTTCAGCCCCGTTAATGATAAATGAACCTGTATCAGTCATTATAGGAATGTCACCCATAAAGACCTCTTGCTCTTTAACTTCTCCAGTTTCTTTGTTAATTAGCCTAACCTTTGCTCTTAGACCTGCAGAGTAGCTGGCATCTCTAAGCCTAGCTTCAGTTTGTGAATACTTAAACTCATCATCAATCTTGTAGTCCACAAACTCCAAAATAAGATTTCCTGCATAGTCTTCGATTGGACTAATATCTTGAAAAACTTCCTTAATTCCTTCTTCTAAAAACCATTTAAAAGAAGAAGTTTGAACCTCTAGTAAATCAGGTAAGTCTAAAGCTTCCTGAATTCTAGAATAACTCATCCTTGTTCTCTTGCCGTATTTAACAGGATGTACCATATGAACCTCACCTCTCAACAAAAACATATCAAAAAGACAACTCTTTAAGATTAACTCGTCGCGGACATCTAAAAATGGCGATACGAATCCACTTTTAATGTATCATCTATTCATGATAACATATTCAAAAAAAAATTGCAATAGTTATTTTATAAACTCTTGCAATTTTTTAATTTATTTTTATTAAAAAAATTTTAAATTTCTTTTTGATAGACCCTATAGGTCTTTGATATCTTTGCGCCAGCCTTTAGGATATCATTTAGCATGGGCATATTGTAATCCCAAATTGTGCTGCCTTCTATTTTTTTGTAGCCTTTTTTTATGGCGTTTTCCATAATTTTGAAATATATTGCTTGGGTGACGCCTTTGTTTCTGTATTCCGGAACTACGAATAAAACAAAAACCCTCATCTGATTGATTTTTCTCTTATGATATAAAAATTTTAAAATTGCAAAAGGATTTTTCTTTCCATTCATCTTTTTAAGGACTTGATTGTAATCTGGAACAGCAATATTAAAAGCAATTGGCTCGTCGTTTTCATTTCTTGCTATATAAATAAAATCAGCATCGGCTATTGGTGCAGCCGCTGCGACAATATTGTCTATTTCCTCCAGACTTGGTGGCATAAGGTCTACCCAATCTTCATTGTTTGGCATGCCTTTTTTCATAACCTCGAGCACATCCAAGGCGTCTTTTTTTATGCCCTCTTTGTCCAGTCTGAACTTATCCAGCCTATACTTATATTTTTTCATAGCATAGGGAATAATTTTTTCATATCTCTCAACACTTTTCTTGTCAGGATTCCCATCAAAGGCATAGCAATCATGGTATTTGCTAAAGCCCGCATCCAAGACCTGGTCATTGTAGTATTTAAAATTGTAGACATTTTGTATCATAGGCGGCTCATTAAAATTATCCAATAAAAATCCGCGATTGTCGTCTCCACCTGGAAGTGACATAGGTCCCTTCAATAAATTTGAGCCCTGAGCCTTTGCCCATTTGGAAGCTTGATCAAACAAGGCCTTGGAAACTTCTGGGTCATCTATGCATTCGTATTGTGAAAAATATGAATCCTTAACCTCATGATATTCATTTAACTCTTCGTTTAAGCCAACCAAAATTCTACCGGCGAGTTTACCATCTTTTTTTGCTAGATACATAATACTTTCGCCAACTTCATTTACCGAGCTAGTCTTTCCTGTAATATATTTTTTGTAGTCACTAATTAAAGGCGGTACCCAGTTGTCCTCAGCCTTATAAAGGTCAAAGGGCAACATGGTAAAGTCATCAATATCCTTTTTGGTCTTTACCTCATATATCTCTATCATTTTACTTTCTCCATAATCTCTCTGGTGGTCTCAGGGACATATTTGGAATAATCCTTGCCCTCAGCCTCCAACTCTCTAACCTTTGAAGCTGAAACTATTTCTCCATCAATTGCATAACGGTCGATTTCTATCACTTCAAAAAGTGGATGTTGACGCTTCTTTAATTCTTCATTATATATTGCAGTCATATTGTCAAAAGGTTCCTTGGCAACATATCTTTGCCTTAGTCCTAAGTCCTTGGCAATACGCGAAACAAATATTTCTGCATCTAAGCTTGCATGAGCACGAGCAATATCTGTGTCGTCCTTTAGAAAATAGCTTGGGAAGGTCATATCTGAAATAATAAACTTGCCCCCTGGCATTACCTCGCACCAAATATCAGTGAGCCCATCTTCAACCATCTTGAACCTATCTTCAAAAGAATACTTACTCTTGTTTTCTTCAACTACAAATATAATTACATTTGATATATTCCTGGCTGCGTACTCAACAAGCTTCCTGTGTCCCCAGGTAAATGGGTTGGCATTCATAACTATGCAGGCATTAAACTTGCCCGAATCATTTACCCTTTGGATAAAATCGTCATACTCGTGAAAATTATCGAGGAGCAAAACAATCTGGTCAGTTTTTGCAAAAACTTCGTAGCCCAGAGACTTAAACATTGATTCGTACTCAGGCTTGGTAAAAATATAAGTGGTCTCCACCCCATTTTTATAAAGCTGGTCCTTTATATGAGTTGTCATCTTTGGCAAATAGCCTTCTTCACGGTATTTGTTATCCACGGCCAAAAGTTTTATAACGCTGTCTTTGTAGGCACCACTTGCAATAATTTTGCCCTGGTCCCTCATAACAAAAAACTCATCCGCATCCTCAAAATGGATTCCTTGGCTTTCTAAAAATTCTTCAAAGGCCCTTTTTTCAAAGTCCAAATCCATACTTATTTTATCAATAGCTATTATAGAAATACTACCACCCCTCCTTCTTCAGCGTAGGTCGACGAAAGTCCCTTCATACTTGTAATCTCAATTGGTCTTGATGGGAACATTTCCATCAGCCTATTTTTTAATTCTACAGCAACTTCAACTGCATTTGCCTGAGAAATTACAATTGCGTACTCGCAAACCTTGTTGCCATATTCCTCACATTTTTTTATAAGACTATTTAAAGTCCTCTTTAATCCCCTCTCGATTGAGAGCGGAGAAATTTCTCCATCCTTGTTCCTAGCTATTAACCTAATATTTAAAACTTTGGAAAGCTTGCCCACAATTTTTGGCAACCTGCCATTTCTAGCTAAATTATTTAGCGATGACAGAGCAATTAGAGTGATGGACTCATCAATTTTCTTTTCAGTCTCTGCAACCACCTCTTCAAAGCTCTTGCCCATTCCCACAAGTTCATCCACTATCAAGGCAACTCCAGATTCACCTGCAGTCGCAGACTTGGAATCAAAGATGTGAACTAATGCATCTGGATGTTTTTCCAAATACATTTGTTTGGCAATCATGGCGGACTGATAAGCCCCACTTAGCTTGCTGGTAATTGTAATAACGTATATCTCGTCCCCCTTCATCCTCTTCAAAAATTCATCAGGAGAAGGACAAGCCGTTCTAATAACATCTGAAGAATTGTCCATGGTTTCAAAAAAAGTTTCCATGGTCAAATTCTCGTCGTCTATAAAATCTTTACCGTCCATCGTAATTATAAAAGGCACCATAGAACATTCCATTGACTTGATCATGTCATCAGTCAGTTCGCATGATGAATCAACTATCAATTGTTTCATACTAGTTCTCCTTTTCAATAATAGCCTTTAAATTATTAGCTTCTACAATTATTTCTCCAATCGGACTGCCTTCTATCATAATTCTCACAAACTTTTCAGTTCCTGAAGGCCTAATTAGAATCCTATAGTCAGGGTGTTTTTCCAGTAAATTATCAATGGCCTTGCTAATATTTTGATTTTCCTTGTAAGTTTTTTTAATTTCATCACTGGCATCTGCATTGACGAGCACTTGTGGATAATCTTGGTAGAGCTTGCCAATAGTCGAAGCCTTCTCACCGCGTTTTTTAAGCATATTTAAAATAATAATAGCAGTTTGCAAGCCGTCGCCCATTGTAAGATGGTCTAAAAATATAATGTGGCCCGACTTTTCTCCACCCAAGACCATGCCATTTTTTCTCATAGCCTCCATTACATACTTATCGCCAACATCTGCCCTAATGAGTTCTATTTCGTGGCCTTTTAAATACTTTTCAAAGGCCCCGTTACTCATGCTCGTGGTAACAACTCCATTGTTTGAAAGCCTGCCCTCTTCTTTGAGGCAAAGGGCTCCATAGCAAATGATGTGGTCGCCATCAAGGACATTGCCATCTTCATCTGCAAAAATAACTCTGTCTGCATCACCATCAAAGGCGACACCAATATCACAGCCTTCATCTTTGGTGAGCTTAGCAATCTTTTCAGGAGCGGTTGACCCAGTATTGTCGTTTATATACCTGCCATTTGAATCGCAATTTATTTTTATAACTTCTGCGCCCAGTTCCCTAAAAACTTTTGGTGCGATCTCACTCATAACTCCATTACCTGCGTCGATTGCAATCTTCATACCCTTAAAGCCATCGCCTGCCAGGCCTTCCAGATGGATCAAGTAATCGTTAAATAAATCTTTAGCAATTGAAACTTTGCCCAGCTTATCGCCATCATAGGTCTCAGCTTCCAGGTTGTCGATCATATTTTCAATTACGATTTCTTCATCGTCACTCAGCTTGTAGCCGTCAGCGCCAATTAATTTTATTCCATTATACATATATGGATTGTGGGATGCGGAAATCATAATCCCCATACCATACCCATGTGTCTTTGTAATGTAAGCGACACCCGGTGTAGATATAACTCCCACCTGGTCGACTTCAACACCCTCAGCCATAAGCCCTGCGGTAATAGAAGCCATAAACATAGGCGATGAAAGCCTGGTGTCCATACCAAGCACAACCCTCTTGTTTCCTTCTATAAACTTACCAACAGCTCTAGCCAGTTTGTATGCAAATTCATTTGTAAGTTCAGTGTTTGCTATTCCCCTAACTCCATCTGTGCCAAAATATTTTTTCATATTCCCTCCACTTTGGAATTCCTTTGCAATACTCAGAAGGGTCTCTCTGTTGTTTTTTAAACCCAGCTCAACAAGGTCTTTGAGTTTACACAAAGCCTCGCCGATTTTAACTCCCTCTTTGTATCCAATATTTATTAAATCATTGCCGTTAATGCAAATTTCATTCCCTTTATTAAAATCTTCTTCTTGGCTAATATTATCTAACATTTTGTGCAATTTGTCAATTTTTTCAAGGTCCTCGCCACTCGCCGACATCGAATCGGCATAGAGCAAGGACAAAAAATTATAAATATCGTCGCCAAATTTATTTCTCATCCGTCTAACGCCGCGTAGGCCAATGTTGGGGTCGGCGTTCATGTGGTTTTCAATATACTTGCCTGCCTTATCAACTGTCGCCTTTGGATATTTTAAATCCTTTAAAATCCTCCTAGCAGTTTCAGCTGATCTTTTATCGTGGCCATAGTAATGGGCACTCCCATCCTCAAAAACCTCTTGACAGGAAGGCTTTTCAATATCGTGCAAGAGGGCCGCCAGCCTGGTCGGCAAATCCTTATTAGAAAACTTTACCACCCTTATCATGTGATTGTACAAGTCATATTTGTGGTGGTGGTTGAGCTGGTCATAATCGTAAGTATTTCTATACTCTGGAATAATCCTCTCCAAAAGTCCAGTCGACCTCAAAAGATCCAGGCCCAAGATAACATTGTCGGACAGCAAAATTTTATTAAATTCATCCCTAATCCTCTCCGTCGAAAGTTTATAAATCAAATCTGCATTTCGACGAATTGACCTAAGAGTTTTGCCCTCAATCCTAAAGTCCAGTTGACAGGCAAAACGAATGGCCCTTAGCATCCGAAGAGCGTCTTCCCTAAAACGCCGATCGGGATTTCCCACGCAGCGGATTATTTTTTTATCCATATCATCTCTGCCAGAAAGCTTATCTACAATATTGCCATCCTTATCCATTGCAATGGCATTAATAGTAAAGTCCCTTCTCACCAGATCATCCTCGAGCAATCTTGAAAAACGGACTTTGCTTGGCCGCCTGCCATCCTCGTAGGCCGACTCAATCCTATAAGGGGTAATCTCAATTCCCTTTACAGTTACCGTTCCCATCTTTTTATTTACCATAATGGAATTTGGAAAAAGTTTTTGTAGCTCATTGGGATTTAAAGACGTGGTGATATCGTAGTCATGAATTTTTCTTTTAAGTAGATAATCACGGACTGCCCCACCAACTACGTAGGCTGTATTTCCAGTATCTTCAATTTTATTTAAAATTTTATATACATATCCATCCATCATAATGAATTTATACCCATCTGTGCATAAAAAAAGACCCGCTTAAAAAATAAGCGGATCTTCGATCGGTATATATTATTTTCCCATAGGGCTGTTTAAAGCATAATAAATTATGAGAGCTGATACAAGAAGCAGGGATGAAATCCAAGCAACTTGACCAATGCCAATGTGATTTGCCTCTTCGTCCTGCAAGTCCAAGGTCTTTTTTAATCTCGGAACAATTGGCAGAGCCACAAATGTAAGCGCAGAGTTTAAAAGTCCTTTAAAAATATTAAATGGAAGTATAGCTGGTAGCAATAAATTTTTAACTTCTGCAAATGGGACCTTCATATAAATTGGTGTGATAACAATATTCCATGCAAGCATTATGAAAGTCATCACAAGAGTACTTACAAGTAGGGCTAAAGCTGTCCACTTGGTGTCGTCCTTACGATTAACCATAGTTGCAAGCGGAACGATAAAGGCAGCTGAGCCTACAAAGTTCATGAGTAAACCCCAAAAGCCTGTGTCCGAAACCGTAAAAAATTCTACCAAACACACAACAGCGGTCACCAAGAGTGATGGAACCAAGCCAAAAATTAGAGTTGTAATAGCAAGGACCGCGTCCTTAGGATCGAACTTTAAAAAAAGTACAATTGGAATCCTACCAAAAACCATTACAAGATAGCTGATTGCTGCACACATAGCAAGTGCAGTCATTTTTTTAGTTGACATTTTCATCTTCATTTCCTCCTTTTGATTGAGGGCATAAAAAAAGCCCCAAAATACAAGGGGACCTCTTCTCACATCCGGACTATAACCGTCGGTACAGGAATCTAACCTGTTCTGCGTCAGCTGACGCTCGTGGACTATACCACCGGTAAAGGAATTGCACCTCCCCCTGAAGATGATTTGAGTATAGCACTCACGAGTCCATATGTCAAGGCAAAAAAGGTGGATTGTAAAATTTATTTTTCTCTTTAAATTATTCTTCAAACTCTTATGTTCCATCAAACAAATTTTTCAGGTAGCGGCCGATTTATTTCGGCCAAAAAATTTTGTTTGATTGGCTGCAACAATCTCAAATAGAATTTCGGCCACCCTGTTCTTCTTCCTCTCTTGAACAGTTTCAAATGGTCTATGTAATTAAAGTATAAATTAAAAATAATCAAATTCAATAATCTTTTAAAAAATATTTATAAAGAAAAATTTGTTTCACGAGAATGTCGCAATTTACGCACCATTGCAAAACATATTTAGGAGGATAAATTGATGAGTGCCGTAAGATTCACCAATCGAGCATCGTTATAACTCGCTCTCTTGGGAACCTCTGACACGAGACCTGCTATCCAATCGGTCATTTTTTTGGTCACCATAAAGGTGACCTCTACAGAAAATTGACCTCTTGGGCTAGGGCTTCGACGTTAAATAAAAATTTTTGTCCGAAATAAATCGGACGCTACACGCTACGCGAAATTTTATTTCACAAAAATTCGTAATTTTAACCGCAACTTACACCCTAGCATAATAATATTTAGGAGGATAAATCGATGAGATTCGAAGTGAAACAATTTTTTAGGACGCTGGAAATGAATTTGCGAGGAAAAAATGATGAATTTTTGTAGCTTGAGACATTTTGTCGAATGAGGCGTACTAAAGGGTACGTCGGAATGAGCAAAATGTCGAACACTGCAAAAATTCGCAATTTTAACCGCAAATTAGACCCTAAATATGCCTAAATATGAGAAAAGGGCCAAGAAGCCCTTTAATATTTTTACTTATTGTTTTTCATCAGGTTTTTCATTATCTTTGTTTTCGTTATTTTCCTCTGTTTCCTCTCCATTTTCATCACCCGGTTTATCACTTGGGTTTTCATCTGGCGTTTCTTCAGAGTTTTCTTTGCCTATGATATTTAATTTGATCTTTGGCGCCCCTATCAAGCTGAGCGAAGGTTTATCCTTGATTTGCAATTTAAGATTGTATGAATCCTCACCAAGTTCTGCATTCTCCAAGTTAACTGCCAATACAACATCGCCAGTGTTTAAAGCTTTGAGTTCTTTTTCATAACCACGAACAGTTATATCCACAATTGTTGGAAGTGAACCAAGGTCTACGTTTAAATGCTCTGGAAGATTTTCAAATTTTATTTGAGACTTATCCACAGCGAAGCGTTTAGTTGTATACTTTTGAATCTGGTAGGTCAATGAGTATGTGATACTTGGATCAATGGCCTCCATGCCCTCAGGAATAATTGGAGTGAGCATCTTTTCGTCGCTTGAAACCAACTCTTCCATATTAATCGGCTCGGTCTTAATGGTCTTTGGCACCACAGCATTTTCATCTATAATCTTTACCGCAATTGTCGGTGGGTTGACGTGCATAAGCGTAGTTTCAAAATCCACTGGCAAATTGCCAACGGTGCTCGGCTCGATTACCAGAACCGCCGTCTTATAAATTGGCACGCTAATTGTAACTACATCTGGCTTGATACTTACATTAGATAAGCGGTTGCCATTTGCATCCACTGCGTAAAGAGGATTTGTAACTGTAAAGCCCTTTTCCTTGCCATCAACATCTATATTTGTCCTTATGCTATCAATAATTCCAATTTGACTTGCAGCACCAGTTACCTGAACTTTTGGCGATGACAACTGATTGTCACCCTTCATATAATTTTCCTTTGGATTGCCCTTGGTGTCAACTTGAACTTCAAAATCTCTGGAAACAATCTTATCGATATTAACAATTATGGATGGCGGACTAATAGTATCAACACTAACCAAGCTGCTGACCCCTTCCAGGTTAACATCAATTGGAATCCTGGTGTTGCCAGCTCCGTAGCCTTCCAAATCAACACTTGCATTTATCATATCAGCGCGAACTTTTTCCAGCTCATTCTTTTTACCACGCAAGGTAATATTTACAAATTGGTCTTCCTGGGTCATGAGTTGGTTGTCGCTGTCCCTCAACAAGTCTGCGTTTAAAAACTTAACGCGAACATTTCTAATAACCCTTCTCTCATCTGGATTTTCGATTGTCATTACATAGGACCAAAGCAAAACTGCAATGACAAGGGACATTATTTTAGCGACCAGATTCTGATTCTTGTGATTCTTTTGATTGTTCTTCTTTTTCTTTAGCTTCATTAAACTCACCCTTTATCTTTGCAATAAAGCCTAGCTTTTCTTCCTTTGGATTATAAACCTCACGCAATTTTTTGCGCAAAGTCTCTTCGTCCAAATATCTTGCAATCTCTCCGTTTTCGCAGCAAGAAATGCCACCTGTCTCTTCACTGACAACTATAACCATGCAGTCTGACCTCTCCGATATACCCAGTGCTGCCCTGTGCCTTGTTCCAAGTTCCTTGGACAGTCTATTGTTATCAGTAATCGGCAAGAAACATGCAGCTGCCTTTACAATATCCCTATCCACAATAACAGCCCCATCATGAAGTGGCGTGTTTGGAATAAAAATATTAATCAAAAGTCCCATTGAAACAAGGCCGTCAATCTTGGTCCCCGTTTCAATAATATCCTCAAAACCAATTTGCCTTTGAAAGACAATCAGGGCTCCAATCTTTTGCCTGGACAGAGAATTGCAAGCTTGGACAATCTCTTCGATAACTCCGTCGTACTGGTTGTCACTGTTGGTCCCAAAGCGTTTGCCAATAATCTTGCTCCTACCGATAGACTCAAAAGCCCGCCTGATTTCCGGTTGGAATATAACAACGATAGCTATCAAACCAGCTCCCAAGAGCCAGTTTAGTAACCACCGTAAAGTATAAAGTTTAAACCACTCTGATAGCTTGGTCACCACCAAGAGAATTACAAGTCCCTTGGCCAACTGTTCGGCACGCGTTTGCTTGACGAGCTCATAGAGCTGGTAGACGATAAAAGCTATTATCAAAATGTCAATAACATTATTGAATCTAAAATTTCTAATAGATTCTCTCATTGACAAGAGTGTATTTTCTAATGAAAAACCCATAGTAATCTCCTAAATTAGTTTTTTAAATTCATCCTTAAATTCTTTGAAGAGTTCAATAGCATCTTCTATTGGTTGAGGTGAATTCATATCCACTCCTGCGCGTTTTAAAACATCGATTGGATCCAAGGATGAGCCTGATCTCAAGAATTCAAGATACATATCTCTTTCCTTTTCTCCCCCATTTAAAACCCTCTTTGCAAATGAAAGAGCTGCAGAAATTCCTGTTGCATATTGGTAAACATAGAAATTGTAATAGAAGTGTGGAATCCTTGCCCATTCGTATTTGATGAAGTCATCCTTTTCCATGCTTGGTCCGTAGTATTTTTGGTTAATCTCTTCGTATTTGCTGGATAAGAAATCTGGTGTCAAAGCTTGTCCACTTTCGTAAGCCTTGTAGATTTCCATTTCAAATTCAGCAAATTGTGTTTGCCTAAAGAGTGTTCCCTTGATTGAATCCATAAAGTGGTTCAAGATAAATTTCTTTTTCTTTGGATCGTCCTTCCACTTGTCTAATAGATAAAAAGTGAGAAGGGATTCATTCATGGTCGACGCAACTTCAGCTACAAAAATCGAATAGCCGGAGTAGATATATGGTTGGTTGCCTCTAGAATAAAATGAGTGCATAGAGTGGCCCATTTCGTGAGCAACTGTAAAGACATCATCAAGGGTTCCGTGATAATTGAGGAGCACATAAGGATCTGTCATATATGATCCGCTTGAGTAAGCGCCGCCGCGTTTGCCTGGTGTTTCAAATACGTCGCACCATCTGTCTTCAAAACCCTTGGTCAAATCTGCAATGTACTTGTCACCAAGTGGCTTTAATGCATCCAAGATAATTTCCTTGGCTTCTTCAAATGTAAATTTCACATCCATATCTTCGACTAAGTTTTTGTAAACGTCGTACATGTGAATTTCATCCAGTCCCAAAACTTTTTTGCGAACATCAACATAATCGTGGAGTTCTACCAAGCCTTTATTTACAGTTTCTATCAATTTATCATAAACTGAAACAGGAATTGTGTTGTCATATAAAGCTGCTTCCCTGGCTGACTTGTATTTTCTTAAAGATGCTTCAATAGCAATAGCCTTGGTATTGGCATCTAGTGTGCTTGCCAGAGTGTTTATGTGGTCCTTGTAAACATTATAATAAGCTTCGTAAACATTCTTGCGGTCTTCCAAATTTGCTTCTGTTAGTAACGGAACAAAGTTGCCGCTTGTGAGTTCCACATCCTTGCCATCAACATTTACCACAGGGAATTTCATATCTGCAACTGTAAGCATTGAGAATGACTTGGACCCTGCATCGATAACTGGAGTAAAGCTTGCGATAATTCTCTCTTCAGCTTCTGTTAAGGTGTGGTCTTTAAATCTTAAAATATTATCCAGCCAACGCTTATAAATTTTAAGCTCATCTTTTTCTACAAAGCTCCTTAGCTTATCCACGTCTGAGGATAAAATTTCTGGCACTAGGAATGATGAACCAGCACCATAGCTAGTGTATAAGGCTGATAGCCTATCACTTAGGGCCTGATACTTGGCATCGCGGTTGTCCTCGTTAAATCTATTTGAAATATAAGTTGATACCAGGCCAAAATTTGTCCCAATATCTTCGTATAGCTTAAGCATTTCCAAAAATGTATCTGCGGATTCAGCTACTCGGCCCTTGAACTTTTTAAAATCTTCTATCTTGCCTTCGATTTCCTTTAATTTTTTGTCCAAGTCCTCGTCATTTGTAAATAATTTTTCCAAACTCCACTTATACTTTTGATCAATCTCATCTCTTGATTTAAAATTGTAATCCATACTTCCTCCTACTTCCTTTTGTTAATATTATTCTGATTATAAAGGCACAAGTGACTACTGGGGCACTCGTGACACATGGGCTTTCTGGCCTTGCAAATATAACGACCATGAAAAATTAAAACATGGTGCATCTTGGTCCAAATTTCTTTTGGCAGAGCTTTCATCAGAGCCTCTTCAGTCTTTTCAACGTCCTTCTCGTGGACCATACCAATCCGATTTGAAACTCGAAAGACGTGCGTATCCACTGCAATGGCCGGCAGACCAAAACAGTTTGACAAAACAACATTGGCCGTCTTCCTCCCAACACCCGGCAGCTTGGTCAGCTCTTCCATGGTGTCTGGCACTTTAGAATCATAATCGTCAACCAAAATATGACAGGTCTCCATAATATTTTTGGATTTTGAATTAAAAAATCCTGCCGTCTTGATATAATCTTTGAGCTTGTCCATGCCCATGTCGATAATAGCCTGGGGCGTGTTCGCCTCCTTAAAAAGCTCCTGGGTAATCATGTTGACTCGGACGTCCGTACACTGGGCCGACAAAATCGTCGCAATCAAAAGTTCAAATGGCGACTCATGGACCAGCTCGCACTCGGCGTCAGCGTGGAAGTCCATCAAAATATCTGTGACCTCTTGGATCTCAGCTTTTTTTAATTTTCTCCTCATAACCAATAAGTCTCCTTTGATACAATATCCAGACCATAATAAATCTCAATAAAATTGATAACATTTTCATTCACAGAATTCAAATGCGTGTTCGAATTCGACACAGCCGCAAAACCAATAGTCAAAAAATTTAAATCATCCTGACTATCACACTCGGCAATTGAAATCTTAAATTTGTTTTGAACCTTCCTTATTAGAGACTCGCGAATACTCCTCTTTTCTTTCAAAGAATGAACATCCGTAAGCCTAATAATAATTTCGCTTGCAAGAACCTTCATAATTATCCCTATAATAAGTATAACATCAAGGCAAAAAAAAATCTAGCAAGAGACCAAGTTTTTCAAAAAAATTCTGCCTTGATTTTTAAATATATATATAATACAATTAAGTTAGAAAATAAAAGACTTGGAGGTTAATATGATTAATGTTTTAGATAAAGGCTATGTACGTTTAGTTGATACAATGGGCTCAGACCTAACTGTTGTAAACGCAGCCAGAGCCAGCTTCGCCAAAGAAAGCAAAGAACTAGACGAAAAAGACGAAAGGCTGATTGCCTACTTGGCCAAACACGACCACACATCACCATTTAGACACGCCATGTTGCAATTTGAAGTCTACGCCCCACTAATGGTGGCCCGTCAATGGTGGAAATATATTATTGGCAGCTCACATTTAGAAGGCATCGGCGACACCATGAATGCTTGGAACGAATCCTCCAGACGCTACGTAACCATGGAGCCAACCTTCTATGTGCCTACCAAGAACGAATGGAGGGGCAAACCCGACAACAACAAACAGGGATCACTTGGCCCAGTCGATGATGAACTCGGAGCAGAATTCACAGAAAAATTAAACAAATACATCAAAGAAGGCGTTGACCTCTACGAAGAAGCCATGGAACGCGGTATCTGCGCTGAAGAAGCCAGACTATTTTTGCCAGCTTACGGCATGTACGTATCCTGGTATTGGACAGCCAGTCTCCAATCAGTTGCACATTTTATCAAGCAACGCACAGACTCCCACAGTCAATACGAAATCAGACTCTACGCAGAAGCAGTCAAAGAACTCGCCTTGGAAAAATTCCCCCTCGGCATCCAAGCCTTCTTGGACATGGACAAATAAAATAGAAAAAGTAAAAGAAAGAGGCAGTACATAATGTGCTGTCTCTTTTTGTGTGTAATAATTTTGTGTGAGAATTATTTTTTTGAATATATTATTGTTACCAATGGCATTTGTTTTAAAATCGCTCTGCGGCTGTAGGGGCTACTTGCAGCCCTGCCCAAGAGAGCGAGTAATAACGACGCTCGATTGGCTAGCAGTGACTCACGCAACTTGTTGCCCAAGAAAACAAAATTTTTGTCCGAAATAAATCGGACGCTACCTAAAAATTTTGTTTGATTGGTTGCAACAATCTGAGGAGAATGTGGACCGCCACAATCACGATCCCCTTTACGGGGTGAGGGATTGCGGAACAACGCAAACATAATCGAGGAGAGAAAATTATTTCCCCAACCATTTCGCGATTTAAACCCAATATAAATAATATTTAGGAGGATAAATTGATGAGATTCGAAGTGAAATATAATTTTCAGCGACGCAGGTGTACTCAAATGTACATCGAGGAGAGGAAAATTATTTTCACAAGAATATCGCAATTTACACCCTAAATATCCCTAAATATAAAAAAAGAGGGGTTCTATCTCTCCCCCCCTCTCTCTACATATCATCTTCGACTTGGATTTCTTTCGACTTATCGTCCTCATCTTTATCCTTATACACTGTCACTACAACCAACCTTACGTTTTTCCTTTCGTAGGTGCAGGTTATAAGGGCGATTATCTTATCGTCCTCCTCTAACTCATAGCCAGAATCGTAAACCGCATTGTCCTTGATCAGTTTATAAAATCTTTTCAATTTTTCAAAAGAATCATAATCCTTTGGATTAATATATGTTTCGCCCGAGATTATCCCCGCCACTACAGCCTTTGACTCAAAGACTCCATCCTCTGTTGTAAAAGTAAAATCCAAATGCTCAGGCTCTCTCTTAAATTCATGGAGAGTCCCAAACATGGTCTTGTTATCCATCTCGTGCCCGTAAATAAGTACAAGCGGATCGGCAATACTCATGTTTCTGTAATCCATAAATATTGCCCCCGCTACATTTCTCTTACCCGTTGCAGCAGTGTAAAGATATTTATAATTATCTTTTCCCTGCACAATCGGATAATCAATACTACCGCCGTCAGATATCCACGCAATTATATCTTCGTTGACAGATTTGAGTTGGCCAAAGTCGATGTCAAAATCATCGTCTTCTTCCTCAACATCCTCGTCCACCTTGACGGCGGCCTCCTCTTTGACAGGTTTTAAATCCTTCAAAGAAGAATAAATCTGTATTGATTCCTTTTGATCGGCCTTGGTATGAAGAAAGTCGTAAAGCTTGTAGGCAAAAAATATTGCAACTACGATTATTAAAATATTTAATAAAAGCTTACCCTTCTTCATAACGACCTCTCATTAGTTTTTAAAAAATTTTCTTTTGAAAAAGAAAAGTGCTAGTAACAAAATACCGCTAAATAAAATTGATCCAATATCAGTTCTTACACCAGTCTTTGGAATTGTATTTCTTCCGCCACCTTGATCTTCAGGTGTTTCTGGAGTTTCAGGTTCGTCTGGCTCGTCAGGTTCTTCTTCCTCAGGTTCTTCAGGTTTTTCTGGTGGAACTTCCTCGTTAGTAATAGTAAATCCATTTTTAATATCTCCTACATAGGAAACTTCGAATTTTCTATCATCAATCTTGGTAATATAATCAGCTTCGCCAACTTCTTTTACAGTATAGACGATTTCTTTACCATCCTTATCCTTAGCTGGCAGATCTTTAAAGCTTGCGCTCCAGTTGCCATCACCTAAAGTAATGATCTTGCCAGTAGCCTTGCCGTTAGCATAAAGTTCAACTTGAATGCTTGGTGTTGAACCACCATTTAGAACTTTCCAAACCTTGTTAACCTTAATAGTTACTCTAACTTCCTTAGGTTCTTCCTTAGGATTGTCTCCTGGATTTTCAGGCTTATCTGGCTTTTCTGTGTTAGTAGCCTTCCATACAAAACCAAGTCCATCTTTATCTTCAAACTTTTTGACTTCAGATTCATAACCAGCTGGAACAACTTCTTCAAGCTCGTATTCATAATTAGTAATTTCCACTACTGCCTTACCATCTTTTAAAGTTTTTGTTTCTTTATAAATTGGTAGCTTGTCAATTTTAGCTTCAAAATTATTGTCTTCGTTAACTATTAATTGATCTTTAAGTTTAACGCGTGTCTTCTTACCATCTTTGTCAATAATTTGATATACGTCAAACCTAATTTCTGGTCTGTCTTTCTTGATTTCAGTCTTACCATCAGATTCAAGGAATTTCTTGAATACTTTGATAAATCTTTCTTTTTCAAGATATACAGTAACAGTATTTGAGCCTTCAACAGTATTTTCAGCGATTAGATCCTTTTCTTTATCCGTTAGATCCTTTAGGTTAAAGAAATCTTTAGCATCACCAAGTTCATGTTCCTTGCCATCTGTTCCGATGTAAACAACTTTATCGTCTACAATCTTAGCATCAAGCTCTGGAATCATCATTGGAAGAATAAATTCTTGATAAGTTTTATCTGGATAATCACCCTTTATATTGATTTTTTCAACCTTATCGAGACTTGCTTCTCCTTTTTCAATGGCATCTTTAAGTTCTTTTTCAGTATAGTTTGTTTTACCAACTGTGTAAATAACCTCAAAACCATCAGGTACTTTTACAAAGTCAAATAGAACTGGTCTTAATCCCTTATCGCCAACTTTAGCAAATATATCTTCAAGAGACCAACTTTGATCTACTGCAAATGGGTTTGCTGGAGTTTGAATCAAGCCTTTGTCTTGATAGTATTTAATCTTGTAATTAAACTTATCGCCAAACTTAAGCTCATATCCACCCTTGTAATATTTTTGGGCTTCTTCATCATCAGTTATAACCTTGCCGTCCTTATCAAGGATTTGTAGATATTTGTTAATCCTGCCCTTGTGACCATCAGTTATTGTGATGTCATGCTTTCCAAAGAAGAATTCTGCTTTATTTCCAAAAACTGCATGATTTGTATAAGGCTGACCTGCATTTGCTAGGTCTTCAGCTTCTTTGTATTTCTTCCTATCAACACGTAAGTTGTTCAACTTAAACTTAAATTGATTCTTAGAACCATGTGGAGCTTGGAATTCAGGTAGCCAAGCTAAAATAACTTGTTGTTTACCCTTTACGCCTCTTGCTTCTAAAGCTTTTTCAAGGACTGCAGCTCTATCTGGATTAGATTTTTTAAGTCCTTCCAAATATTTAAGAACATCTTCAGTATATAGATATTCAATACCATCTTTCCAAGTGTTGAAAGTTTCATCTTTATTAAAGCCTGCATTGGCACCATTTTTCATAAGTCCAGCCTTATCAATATTTAATTCATAAGTGAACTTATCTGTAACTTTAAAGATATCTGGTAGAATATCCAAAATTAAGGCATCTTTATAAATATAATAACCATCTTTATAATCTTTTTCATTGACTTCTTCACCATCAGGTTTTAGTTGTTGTTCTAATCTCTTTTGATCATAGGTTTTCTTGTCAACAGTAATATCAATTTCAAAGTTTACGTCATGTTCTTTATATTTTTCTTCGCCTTCTTTGGCTTCTTCACCTTCTTTGGCTTTTTCTTTTTCAGACAGGTCAATGCTCTTGGTTTCAGATTTCTTATCTAATCCTGGATGTTCTTCATCTGGAGTTTTTGGTGTTGGTTCATAGGTCAATTCAAAATCCTTATTTGTTTCGCCTTGAGCACCAAATTTGCCACCGTCTTTATTGCCAGTTGAGCTATCTCCACCATCAGCTTGATCTATACAGAAACCAATTGATGGATAACATTTCTTTTGCTTCCAAGAATTATCTTTTTCAAATATGCCAGGAAGTTGTTCTTCTTTATCCAACTTATAGTTAGCAAAGTTTGCATATTTTGCTCTATCATAACCTTTATTTGACATATAGTATGCTGCAAGATCAATTGGACTTTCTGCTAATTTCTTGTATTCGTCTTTATCTTGTAGATCCTTGGAGATTTTGTCACTTAACTTTGTAGCTTTATCTCCTTCACCAATCCACCATGGATTAATAGGATTACCATTGCTGTCTTTGATGCTTTCTTTACCATCTACAGCTAGATCTCTGTATTCAAAGGCGCTGCCTTGTTTAACTTTAAACTTGCCGTGGCCATATTTTTTATTTGTAGCAATTTCTACAAGATCTTTGATAGTATTTTTACTTCCGTTAACTCTTCTGTAGGCCTCTTTCATAACCTTGACAAAGCTTTCTTCGGATTTGTCCCAAATTGGTTTTCCGTCTTTATCAAATGGTGTGATGTTATTAGCTTCTATGAATTTTTTATCTCTAATAATTTTTTCAATCTCTTCTTTGACATACATGTCTTTGTTTGTAAGAGCATTGCCAAATTCATCTGTATAAGGAATATCCACATCTGGAACTATAACTGATGTCAGACCAAATTTCTTGGTTTTGATAGGCTCAATGGCTCCACCAATTGCCAAATTTGGTTTTAATCCAATACGGATTGCGTTGAAGCGCATATCATCGTTATTATATGTTGGTTTTGAATTATCAAGATATTCTAGATTTAGCTTTTTGATTTCCTCTTGAAGCTTATCTTTAACTTCATTAAGTCTTTTTGCCTTTTCAGTTTCATCTGAAATTTCATCAATTTCTTTAATAAGCTTTTCAAATCTCTCAACTAAAATACCATGGCATTCAGTTTTTTCTGCATGCAGACCTTCAATGACCTTTTTCATTGTACTAGAAAGTTCTTTTGTATCACTACTTGAATCTAGTTTTTCTAGTTCGGTCAAAACAGTCTTCATTTTGTCTTGATAAGCTTTTTGGACTGGGCTAAAGAACTTGCTTGCAGCGTCATCATCAGCTTTTGCATAGAAAGCGTTCATGACCTTAATTCTGACTTGGCCCTTTGTTTCATCACGGCTTACTTCAAATTGAATGTCGCCTTTTTTGATGAATTTTCTGCCTTTTTCATCTACAACAACACTAACCTTTTTAGTAGTATCAGTTTTATCATAAGATATTTCACCAGTAGCTGTAGCATCAAGTGCAGCGAGTATTTCGTCACTTGTAATCTTGAAGTCTGCTCCCAATGGAACAAAACGACCGTCGATATAAGCAGGGCTTACACCAAAGCGAATATCCTTAATTTGATCTAAGAAGAAGTATTCTTTGTTACCAAATTTTTTGTCTTTGTTTCCTTCGTCTTTTTTAAATTTTTCTTCTAGCTCATTCCATTTTTCTTTTGTATCGTTTACGATGATTTCATCATATACTAAACGATTGTCCATGCTATGGTCTTCGACAATGATTTCTGTATCAGTATCTTCTGGGAACAAGATTCCGCCTTCATTTTTAAAGCCGATTTCCCAAAGAAGTGAACGATCGATTTTAACAACATTGCCTTCTTTATCTTCGTATTCAGCCCAAAGTTTATCATCATCATATTTGAATCTTGCATTAGGCTTAATTTTTTGAAGTGCTTTTTTCAAAATGTCCAAGAAGTGTTTTTCTTTTTCAAGTTCAGCTTTATCTTCTTTACTTAAAGACTCATCATTAAGATTTTTGTCTTCATATTTGCCTTTTTCTTCTTTCTTTAGCAATTCTTTAACATACTCATCTCTTTCGCTTTGATGTTCATCATCTCTAAAGAAAATATTAAAGAAGTTATAGTCAAGCTTTTGCTTTAATTCATCAGGTGCATTCTTAAAGAAATCACCAAGACTAAAGTCAGTTCTCTTAAGAGTAAAGTATTTTTTAAACTCTTTTGAGTCAACTAATTCATCTTTTTCATTTTTGAAAATAGATGTTGGCACAAGTGTTTCATTGCCGTCTTCATCTTTTCCTGGTGCTAAATACTTAGCTTCAACCTTAGCATCTAAGTGGTATACAACATCTTTACCTGCCAAGAAGCCTGGGAATTTTAGAGAAAATTGAGCTTTTTTAATAGCTTCAAAGATATCGGTTTCTTTTGTAAGGAACTCGTCATCACCTTTAGTTTGGATAATTTTTGTAACTCCATTTTCGGATATTACTTCTAATTTTCCCTTTCCATCAGCCTCGACCAGATAAGTGCCTTGACCATCTTCTACTTTGTAGTAATAATTATCACCAATTTTGTAGATATTGGCTTTATTTGTTCCGCCGTAATATCTTTTTGCGCCTTTAGGCAACTCAATTTCTTGATCTGCGTTTTTATAGTATTCAACGATTTTCTTGATTAGGGCTTTCTCTTCTAGACCAGTATATAACTTACCATCTTTAACTTTATCGTCTTCAGCCTTAACAAATTTTTTGCCATCGTAATAGTATTTACCAACAAATGTATGATAATCACCAGTTACAACTTCATTTTTACCGTCTACAAAAACTTTGCCTTCTTCAACTTTGATTTTTGAGTCATCGGATGTCTTTTTGTCTTTACCTTTTTCAAATGTGTATTTACCAGTGCCTTCATCATGTGTAACCTTGATATCTGGCATTAGTCTACCAAACTTATCAATAAGAGCTAAACCTTCTCTAAAGCTTAGACCTTCTAAGATATAACCAGCTTGATTAAATACTGCATTCTCAACAACCTTGTATTCAACACCACCGATATCTTTTTTGCCAGCTTGAATATCTTCAGCTGTTATTTCTTCTGTCGTGTCAAACCTTTTACCATCAGATGAAATTAATGCTAAAGCTTTACCTGTATAATTCTTTTTACCTTGGTCAATCAAGTAAACTTTCTTGTCGGCAATATTTTCAAAGATTTTATCTTTTACAATAGTTCCACCGTAAGAAGTTTTTGTAGTCTTTTTACCTTCGGAATCTGTTTCTTCTGTAATAACTTTTACTTGCTTGCCGTCATAAGTTTCATTGATATCAGGTCTAGCAACTGCAGTATCACCACTGCCTTCATTGGTTACCTTGCCTTTATATACATCCTTAACATCTGTGTATTTTAAAAGTGTATTGCCTCGAAGTTCATAGGTTATGCCGTCTTTTGTTGTTACTTTTTTATCTTTGTCAAAAGTGCCTAGTTCTTCGTAGGTTCCCTCAGCATTTTTCTTATAAAGTTGATTATCTTTTACCTTAAAATCCGAATTTTTATCTTCTAAGATATTTTTATCTAAGACTGTATATTCTTTGTAATCTTTTCCAATGTAAACTTTTTTGTCTGTGCCTTCAAGTATGGCATTGGTTATATTCTCATTGGTTAGTTCTGTATCTTTATAATAAAGTTTTCCTTCTTTAACTTCAAAATCTTTATTGCCTTCGAATGTTTTGGCATCAAGTTTCAAAGTGTAAGTTCCATTTCCGTTGTCATGGTATTTCAAATCTGACTTGTGGATATATTCAGCAACAGTATCATTATACTTTGGAAGCGTGATTGTAATCTCCACAGAAGATAATGGTAGTGATTCCCCATTTGAAGAGTTTACAAGAACCTTATCAATATAGATATTTGACTTTTTCAGATATGCAAAGAAATCAAATACCTTGTCTGTATCTTCTTTAACGATACCGTTTTCTGTATCTCCAGCGTCAACATCTTTTTGTGGGTTCTTTTCATCTTTGTTTCCTATTCCACTTATGTCAGCATCATTTTCATAACCTTTTTTGGTCAACCAAAATTTCTTGGTAACATCTTTCGTTCCATCAGCTGACATGGTAATAGAAAAGCCCTTGTGGAAAGCTCCCTTAAAACCTTTCATGTTGAACTTGATTTGTGCTACACCAAAATCTTGGTCTGCGGTAGTTTTGAAATAATAGAAACCACCATCTTCATCAAATTCGAGGTCTACTGGTTTGCCGTTTAGAAAAGCTATCTTTGATAAATTTTCCTTTGGAATTCTTTGTCCTTCATCAGCAAGTGTCTTGATTTTAAAGGTAAAATCCCCTTCAGGCGTACCCTTGTCCTTATTTACTTGAACTAACAAATTTAAATCTGTGCCGTCAGGTATATAGTAAGTTTCCTCATCAAGCTCTTTTCCAACTTGACCTGATCCTGTGAAAGGATAAAGTCTTATCTCTGGAGTGCCATCTTTTGTATAATTTGGTTTTATTGAGCCATCTCCTAGTCCAGCTTTGAATTTTGCTTCAGCCTCATTAAATGCTTTTACTAACTCTGCAAGTTTCTCTGGTGTCGTTGTACGATCATTGTCAGGATTTAGTACAGCTTCAAGTGCTTCTTTTGCCTTAACATAATCATCATAAATTTTTTTGGCATCTTCAGTGGCACCTTCTTGAAGTCCATTTAATGACGGAGCTTCATGCACCTTTTCTGCAGCCGCTTTTTCATCGTCATCTAGCAAACGCGGAACCTTGTATTCACCAAGTTTTTTGTTAAATGCATCGATTTCTTTTTTTGTAAGAGTACCCGCTGCACCTTTTTTATTAAGAGCTTCATATTCTTCTTTGAGTTCATAATATTGTTTGGTCTTATCTTCATCAGTGATGCGATTTAAAATTTCATCGCCTAACTTTTCAGATTTACCGAGCTCTTCCCAGTATTTTTTATTGTACTGAGCTTGCAGGTCTGCCTTTGCCTTTTCATCTTTGGCTTTTTCCGCTTCGTCAATTTGCTTTTGCAATTCATTCAGATCATCATTTCCGCTTGGATCATATTCTGGATTATCACCAGCACCTTCTTCAGGTTGAGCTGGTTGTGGATCTCCTGGTTTTGGTTCTCCAGTAGCACCGCCTTCTGGATTTCCTTCTCCTACAGCTTCTGGTTTTTTGTCTCCGCTATCTTCTAAAGCTTTTTTATCTTCTTCAGTTTTTGGATCCTCTGCCTTTTGTGTTGGAGTTTCTTTTCCTTCAGCAGTTTTAACTTCTGAATCAGCTTGTTCACCTTCTGCAGGAATTTCTGCTGGATCTACAGGTTTTATTTCAGCTTCTCCTTCAGCATTTGCTTCAGGTTCTTCTGTTTGGTCTCCTGTTTGTCCTTGTGCATCTTTCTCTGCAGGTGCTTCTGCTTGTTCTCCATTTCCTTCAGCGTTTTTGTCACCTTCATTAGCTGCATCAGCTTGCACTGCCTCATTTACTAAATCTTTTGATGTATCAAAGAGTACTTCTACGCTTTTGCCACCTTCTTCAATAATTGCTTCTTTCGAAGCTTCTTCTAATATACTTTCGGGAGTATTTGTAGACATAGTTTCATCTTGTGCGTGAACTATAACTCCACTAAGTACAAATAAGATCAACAGCACTGCCCATGCAGCTGCTTTATTAATTCTGTTCATCTTTTTCTCCCCTCCTTTCATTATTATATTTGCACAACCATAAAGCAATAGTTGTACATACTAATATTATATCTATTTGTATTTAAAATTCAAGCTAATATCTACTATTTATTTTGCAAGTCCTAAAGTCGGACAACAATATGTAGTGGTGTTTTGCTTTTTATTTTGCAAAAAGTGCCCGATGAGCTAATTTAAAATATTTTTTAAATTTTTTCGCATAATAGCAATACTTAGAAGTTTTTTAAAAATATTAATCGATTGTTAAACAAACAAAAAATTTTGTCCATTAAATTATATTTTTTATTTTTTATCAACATTTTTTTGCCACGATGAAAAAATTTTTTGACGGCAATTTTCATCGGATTGATAATTTTTGGCGAAATGTTTTGACCGATTTTTTTATCGCATCACATTTTTTTGATTCAAATAATTTTTTCCCATTCACATTTTATTGTAAATAAAAATAACCCCCAGGCATTCGCACTTGCCCGGAGGTCATTTCATAAAATTAATTTTAAGCTAATCAAATCTAAAACATTCGCACACTTTTATTTTAAATTTGATTTAGGCCTTTAACTATATTTCTTTTTTCTCAAAATTACCAAAGCTATTAAGGCAATCAAGCTCAGGTATAGAGATTTAATATCTGTTCTTACTCCAGTCTTTGGAATAATATTTCTTCCGCCACCTTCGTCTTCAGGTGTTTCTGTTTCTTCTGGTTCTTCTGGTTCTGGAGTTTCTGGTTCTTCAGGTTCTTCTGGTTCTTCAGGTTCTTCTGGTGGGACTTCCTTATTTGTAATGGTAAATCCTCTGTCCATATTACCTGCATAGGAAACTTCAAATTCCCTGTCCCCTATTTTGTAAATACCATTTGAGTCGCCAACTTCTCTAACTGTGTAAACATAGTAATTACCAAATCCATCTTCAATGTCAAGATCATAGAAGGTCGCAGTCCATCCATTTTCTTCACTTAATGTTAAGAATTTATTGGTAGCCTTACCATTTACATAGAGTTGAACTCGAATAACCTCTGTTTCACCAAGAGCTTCCCAAACCTTATTAACTCTGATATGAGTTTTTGGTTCTTCAGGTGGAGTTTCTGGCGGAATAATCTTATTTGTAATTATAAATCCATCTTTTGGATTACCAGTTATTTCAGAATTATAACCGCCTACAGCTTTTTCTTTGATAGTGTAGCTTACGTTTGCACCTTCAAATAGAGTTGGAAGATCTTTAAAATATGCCTTCCAGTCTTCTTTAGCTTTTACTTGTTTGGTTTCTACAAGATATTCATTGTCGCCAATTTTAGCTAAAAGTTGAATTTCGATAGTATCTGGACGTTTATTATAAGCATTGTCGTTATCATCCCATCTCTTTTCAACATCTATTTCTGTCTTATCATCTTCAGTTCCAAAAACAACAGTTCCGTTACTACCTATGCCGCCACCGCGTGTTGCAGAAACGTTGCCGGAGATAATAACCTTAGCTAAAGCCTTTGCAAGTTCAATATCCTCTGGTTTAGAATTCACAGCGAGTTTTGCATCTTCATCGCCTTCAGCTATCAATAATGTTCCTTTATGTTTATCATCTGCTAAGGCTTTGCCATCTGGTGTGGTCCAATTAAAGAGACCGCCGCCTAGCATACGCTTGGATAAATCATATTTGGCATATCCCCCATGTAAATCATAGTATTCTTTAGAGTATATATACAAATCATTTCCTGGCATTCCAGCTTTATTGTTATTAAAAGCTACTCCATTGTTGACATAAATAGTAGTTTTTCCAATAGGACAGCTAGCATATCCAGCGCCTTCCCATTCGGACTTGTTGTCTGTAATCAAAACATTTTTAATGTATAGTTCAGCATTAGCACCATATACAGTAAGTTCTTGAATTTTACCATTCTTGTCTATATATCTAATGGTCTCTTTGGCACCATTAACATAAATGCCAGCGCCGCCAAAAGCCTTATTAGTTACTCCACTTCCGTCCATTTTATTGTTGGTAATCATTCCAGCTGTAATGTAAGCTTTTCCTTGAGTGCCACTATAATACTTGGCCTGAATAAAAATTCCGCCGCCGGAAGATCCTGCAGTATTGCCGTCGACTATGCCGCCGTTCATATATAGTACACTTCCTTTTTCAGGGTTGTTGGATCCTATTGAAATACCACCGCCAATTTCTGCCGCAAAATTATTTAATACCTTGGCATCCCCAGACATATATAATTCGGAGCCATTTCTTAGGATAATGCCAGCACCAGCAGAATAGTATTGATTATATGGCTTATCATATACTAGATTTGATCGATTATTTTGAACTGCACCGCCTGTGAAATACATGGTTGAATTATCAAGTTGGATTCCGCCACCGTAAGTTGCTTGGTTGTTTTCAATGCTTCCTCCAGTCATATTGACTGTGGAATCTTTAGCTCTAATGGCACCACCATGAGTTGGATTGAGTTTAGGATCAGGGCTTATATCATTATTTCTTAAAATAGCGCCTTCTTCGATATTTAAGGTACCACCATCCACATAAACCAATGACTTTTCAATATTTTTATTATTCTCTGAATTTCCGTCAATGATAATGTTTTTAAGAGTGGCCTTTTTACCTTCTTCTACCTTGAGCAAATAACCATTAAAGTCTTTAGAGCGAATCAGCTTAACATTCTTACCATCAAGACTGACTTCACCTTCTACAGAAATAGTACCAGTTACAACAATATTTTTAATCATATCGGTAATACTGTTTTTTGCATGACCAAAAGTCTTAAATGCCTCTTCAGCACTCAATCCATCGTTGTTATCGCTACCCTTTTCCCCATTAATATATAGGGTGTCAGGTGCTTGGCCTCCTTCAGCCAACTGTTCAAATATTTTTTCTTCGCCAATCTCTAAATTAGTTTCTTTTTCAACTTCTTCATCAGTTTTTTCTTCATTTTCTGCTTCTTTAGTTTCTTCTGAATCTTCGGCTTTTTCTTCGCTTTCGTTTTTTTCATCAACTTCCGCTTTTTCTTCAACTTCAGTTTCTTTTTCAACTTCGACTTCTTCTTTAGATTTTTCTTCGCTTTCTTGGTCTTTTGTAATTTCTTCTTTGCTTTCTTGATCAACAGTGTTTTCTTTTGCATCAGAGACTGTTTGTTGATCTTCTGACTCTTCTACTGATTTTTCTTTTCTTGTTTCTTCTACTTGTGTAGTTTCTTTTGTAGCTTCTTCTCCCTCAGATATTTTTTCTTCAGTTTCTTCTAGGTTTTCAGTTTCTTTTGTTGTTTCTTCTTCATCTTGCTCTTCTATATTTTCTTCTTGAGGTGCTTCCTCTTGCTCTTCATTTGTTTCTGATGCTTGAACGCTTAGAGCACTTTCCTCCAAATTTGTTCCTTCATCTGTTGTTTCTGCATATAGGTTAACTTTACCAAATGCTAGAATAGTAAAAAGCAAAGTTAAAAAAATTAATGTAACTCTTTTTTTCACTATTTTCACCTCCTTTCCTTCATAAATTTATAATATAGGTCATTAATATCTATATTGACCTTATTATACTCTTATTATATTAAAAGTCAAGGAAAAATCACAAGTTGCCCTGCAGCTATTTTCTTGCACCAACAATATATAGTGGTTTTATTTAATTGAAAGTAAAAATACCCTTGATAAGCAACATAAAAAATTTTGCAAAAATTTTTTAATTATAATTTACATATAGTAGAAAACAAATTTTTTTAAATTATACATTATACAATTTTTTCACAAAAAAGACGCCAGCACAATTTTGTGCTAGCGTCTTCATTATAATCTTTATTTTATTCTACTGGGATTACTGATCCGTCGTATTTTTCGTTGATAAACTCTTTAGCTTTGTCTGATTTTAAGACTTGGACGAATTTTTTGTAAGCTTCGTTGTCTTTGTCAGCTGTTCTGGCTACAATGATATTTGCATTTGGATTTCCTTCTGTTTTTTCAATTAATAGTGGGTCAGTCTTTGGGTTTAGGCCAACGCCAAGTGCAAAGTTTGAGTTGATAACTCCGCCTGCTACGTCTGCGTAAGCTTTGGCAACTGTAGCTGCATCTACTGCTGTGATTTTTAAATTCTTTGGATTTTCAACGATGTCTTTTTCTGTAATGCTTTCTGAATTATAGTCAGATAGTTTGATAAGTCCTGCGTCTTCCAAGAGTCTCAAAGCACGTGCTCCATTTGATGGGTCATTTGGAATTACAATTTCGTCACCATCTTTGAATTCATCAAGAGATTTTACTTTGTTTGAATATAAACCCATTGGTTCTAGGTGGATTGCACCGATACTTGTTAGATCAAGATTTCTGGATTCACAGAATTCTTTTAGATATGGTTCGTGTTGGAAGTAGTTTAGGTCTAGGTCGCCTTCTGCTAGGGCAATGTTTGGTTGTACATAGTCTGTAAATGTAACTACTTCTACATCTAGGCCTTGGGCTTTGAATTCGTCTTTGAGTGCTTCTACGATTTCTGCGTGTGGTACTGGAGATACGCCAACTTTAATTTTGGTCAGGTCTCCGCTTTCTTTTTTGCATCCTACGAATGTGAATGCGAGTGCGATTGTTATTGCTAAAATTGTTAATGTTCTTTTCATTTTCTTCCTCCTAATTTTTGTGACAATCGGTCATGTAGCAGCCGATTTATTTCGGCCAAACCGATTGTCATTTTCATTTTTATTTTTTATTTGATTTTTCTGCTAGGTTGGTTCCTAAGCGTTGAACTATTTGTACTATTATTACTATTATTACTACTGCGGCCATGAGCATGTCGGTTTGGTTCATATTCCAACCGTATCTGATGGCTATGTCTCCCAGGCCTCCGCCGCCAAGGGCGCCTGCCATTGCTGAGTAGCCAATCAAATTTATAATGGTCATGGTTACGGCGTCGATTACGCCGGGTTTACTCTCCTTTAAAACAACTTTTAATATTTGAAAATTGGTCGCCCCCATACTTTTTAGAGCTTCTATGATGCCCTTATCGATTTCCGAGAAAACATTTTCCATCATACGAGCTACAAAGGGTGCAGCTGCAACTGAAAGTGGAACCATGGCTGCGACCATGCCGATTTTTTTGCCGACGATAAGTTTTGCCAGTGGAAAGACCACAATCATCAAGATGACAAAAGGCATTGATCTAAATATATTTATTATTACATCTAAAATTTTATAAAATGCTTTATTTTCTGCTATGGAATCTTTCTTTGTGGCAAAGAGGACTAGTCCGATTGGAAGTCCTATTAGAACTGCAAAAAACGATGATACACTCACCATGGCAAGTGTTTCCCATGTGGCTGTTTTTAATATATCAAACATTTAGCACCTCCAAATTAATTCCTCCGTCCTTGCAATACTTAAGAGTCCTATCAATCTCTGCATCTTCGCCAATAAATTCTACTATCAAGTAGCCCACGCTGGTGTCCACAAGCTTGTTGATGTTGCCTGATAAAATATTTATCTTAACATCAAAGTCCTTGGAGATTTGCGAAATAATTGGCGTATCCGCAGTCGCTCCATCGTAGGTCAGTCTGACCAATCTGCCTTTGCTCTCATAGTCGTGGTACTTAGCTTCCTCAGAAATTGGAATTGCTTCGATAAAAGCCCGGGTTACTTTTTCCCGTGGATTTCTAAAGAGCTCTTCGGCTTCGTTTTCTTCTATGATTTTGCCGTTTTCCATTACAGCTATACGATTGCAAATATCCTTGGCCACTTCCATTTGGTGGGTGATAATTATTACTGTCGTTCCGTAGACTTTGGCTGAGCGTTTGATCAGGTCGCAAATGTCCTTGGTCGTACTTGGATCAAGAGCTGAAGTTGCTTCGTCACTCAAGAGTATCTTGGGGTTGGTGGCCAGGGCCCTGGCAATTGCAACTCTTTGCTTTTGTCCTCCGGATAATTCTGCTGGGTAAGAATTTTTTCTATTTTTTAATTCTACAAAGTCCAGCATCTCGTCTACTCTTTTTTCTATATCCGCCTTGGTCCACTTGGCAAGCCTCAGTGGATAGGCCACGTTTTCAAAAACTGTCATTTGATTGAACAAATTGAAATGTTGGAAGATCATGGCTATGTCTTTTCTCTTTGACAAGAGTTCATTTTTGTTAAGACTTGTCATCTCGACTCCATCAATTTCAATCTTGCCATCGGTCGGCTCGTCAAGTCTGTTGATACACCTAATAACAGTTGACTTGCCGGCTCCGCTTAGACCAATTATTCCAAATATTTCTCCTTTGTCGACTTCAAAGCTCACATCATCCACGGCGTTAAAATTTTTACCGTCAATCTGATAAACTTTTTTTAAATTACTTACTTTAATCATTTTTCTCCTCATAAAACAAAAAACCCTCTCGAGAGGGTTTAAAAAAATAGCGATCGCACTAATCTGACTCATCTCTCGGTTATCCGCTGGAATTAGCACCTAATTAAATAGGTTGCCGGGTTTCATAGGGCCAGTCCCTCCACCTCTCTCGATGAATATTTGATTTGTACACTATCATATATTAAATTTTATCTTCTGTCAAGTGATTTTAATCACTTAATTAAGATTTTTAAAATTAATTTTTATTTAGCCATTCAATTGCTAAGCTAGCAAAAGTCCCAGCACCGATTGGCATGGCGTCTTCGTTAAATAAAACTCCTGGATTGTGGTGGGAGAAATTATTGCCTTCGACCTTGCAGTTGCACATAATATAGACTGAAGGAACTTTTTCTGCAATAACAGCAAAGTCTTCAGATGCCATTATGAGGAGGCCGTCGATCATCTCTATATCTGGGTTTGAATTTTTAATTATGTCTACAAATTCTCCTGTGAGTTCTGGATTTGAATAAGTGGATGGAACGCCAGAGAAAAAGTCCAAATCAATTTTTGTGCCTGTAACTTTTTCTGCGCCTTCAATTATTTCGATCATTCTTTTCTTTAACCTATCGCGAACTTCTGGATCATAAGTCCTCATGGTCCCTTGCATGACAGCTGTGTCAGGAATAATATTTGAATTGCTGCCCGCTGAAAATTGACCAAAGGTTAAAGTCGTTGTGGCTTGTGGGGTGTTGTCGCGGCTAATGAGTTGTGCGAATTGTTGGTAAATTAAGACGCCAGCGTTTATTGGGTCAATACCTGTGTGTGGATAAGCCCCATGAGCCCCCTTGCCCTTGATTTCGATTTTGAAATTGTCACAAGAGGTTGTCATGTATCCAGTGTTGTATGAAATGGAACCTGGTAAATGGTCAAGACCTGTATGCATGGCAAAGGCAACGTCTACCTTTGGATCTTCCAAAAGCCCCTCCTCAATCATCATCCGTGAGCCCTTGAAAATTTCTTCTGCAGGTTGGAACATAAGTTTAACATTGCCCTTGAAGTCGTCCTTGTTGTCGTTAATAATCTCGGCTGCTGCCAAAAGCATGGCTGTGTGAAGGTCGTGGCCGCATGTATGAGCACAGGTGCCTTCAGCTTTAAAATCCAAATCATTTATTTCTTCCATGGGTAGGGCGTCCATGTCTGCTCTTAGCAAAATAGTTTTGCCTTCGCCCTTGCCTCCTTTAATAGTAGCACTTAAACCAGAAGTCCCGTATCTTTTAACTTCTAGACCCAAGGCCTTTAATTTTTCTACTACATAGGCGCTGGTCTTTGGCAAGTCCAGTCCAAGCTCTGGCATTTGATGAAGCTCTCTTCTTTGTTCAATCATTTTTGCTTGAAGTTTCTTAGCTTGTTCATAATATTTATTCATAAAATCCTCCTTAAGAATTTATTCCCATTTGTTTTCTTATATTATAGATACCATAATTTACATGGTTTTTAACATTTTTATAAAGGATTTTCTGTCTATCTCAGTTTTGCAAGTTTAAATTAATTATGATACAATAGTTCTTATACGAAAATCGAACGAAATTTATATAGATGAACTGGAGATGATTAATTGGATAAGAAAAATTTTTATAAAAAAGCATTAAAGATGGCCTGGCCTTCTGTCTTGGAAAGTTTTTTCCTGTCCCTGGCCGGCATGATTGATACACTTATGGTTTCTGCCCTAGGACCTGCGGCAATTGCTGCGGTCGGTCTGACCAACCAGCCAAAATTTATTGGACTGGCTGTATTTTTTTCTATAAGTATAGCTGTGTCCGCCCTGGTCGCCAGGCGAAAGGGTCAGGAAAATAAAGAAGGCGCCAACCAGATTTTGGTAACCGCCTTTACAGTTGTTTTAATTTTAACGGTAATTATTACCACTGTTATGTGCGTGTGGGCCGATCCTATTTTAAGAGCAGCTGGATCAAATGCCGACACCCACCAAATCGCCCACGAATATTTCTTAATCATTATGGGCTTTTGTATTTTTAATACCATTAGCATTACTATAAACGCTGCCCAACGCGGGAGCGGGAACACAAAAATCGCTTTTACAACCAACTTTGTTTCGACAATTGTAAATATTACTTTTAACTTTTTGCTCATCAAGGGCCGCTTTGGTTTCCCAGCTCTCGGCATTAGAGGTGCTGCAATCGCAACAGTTATCGGTGCTTTTGTGGCAGCTTTAATGTCAATTCGCTCGCTCTTTAAGAAAAATAGTTATGTAAGTATTCCATTTATTATTAAAAATAAAATAAAGCCAAGCAAGGACGCTCTTAAAAGCATTTCCCTCTTGGGATCAAATCTGCTAATAGAAAACTTTGCCATGAGGGTTGGTTTTTTAACAACAGCCATGCTAGCCGCAAGTCTTGGCACAGAACAATTCGCTGCCCACAATGTAGGCATGCAGTTTTTGAGTTTGGGTTTCGCCTTTGCTGATGGCATGCAGGTAGCTGCAGTTTCGCTTTCGGGTCAAGCACTTGGAGCCAAAAAACCTGACGAGGCAATCATGTATGGCCACGCCTGCCAAAAAATCGGCCTTGGTATATCAGTAATACTTTCCCTTTTATTATTTACCTTTGGCGACAAGCTCTATGGACTCTTCTTTGACGAAGCCCATATAATTGAATACGGACTCTTAATTATAAAATTCATAACGGTCATAGTCCTCTTGCAGATTTCACAAATTATTTACGGCGGAGTTTTGAGGGCAGCAGGCGACGTAAAATATACACTTCTAAGTACAATAGTCAGTGTTACTATTATTAGAACTGTTGTTACCTATGTCCTAGTAAAAGTTATGGGCCTCGGCCTAACGGGAATTTGGATCGGCGTTTTCTCAGACCAATTCTCAAGATTTATTTTTAATAGCTTGAGATTTAAATCCAAGCGCTGGATCAAAATTGAAATTTAAATTTATTATCCAAGGATATTTTATCCTTGGATTTTTATTTGCAAAAAATTATTTTTCCAACAAAAAACTCCCAGATTATTTCTGGGAGTTAATAGTTTTTATTGTTTCTTCAAAACTTCGTAGAGGTGCTTGAGGCCCTCTCTTATTTTTTCAATTTCTTGGTCACTTTCATCAGCCAAACACTTTTGCAAAAACTTGTGTCTTTCCTCGATAACATCATCTATAACCCTGTTGCCCTTGTCAGTTACATCAATATAAAAAGAACGTTTATCATACTCTGTAACTTCTTTTTTGATGTAACCCGTTTCCTCCATTTTTCTAATCATATCCGAAACGGTGGATGGGGCAATTTTTAAAAGATTGGTCAGATATTTCGGAGTAGCTTTGCCGTTTTGGTACTTAATCATCTGCAGGGCATAAAACTGCAGAGGAGTTATATCTTCATCAGCCAGGATAGTTCTACCTTTTAGTCTAATCTTCCAGTCTAAATACCTAATATATTCTTCTATTTCCACAATGTCATCATTAAATTTTTTATCGTTCATAACTACTCCTATAATGTTATCCTAAGGGCTTCTTTGCAAACGGAAAAATGTGCTGGCAGGTCGCCAAAGTATTCTCCGTCAACATCAAGTTCCACTTCCTGGTCACAGTACAATTTTACATCTGAGCTTTGGAAGTAAACAACGCCGTCATGATTAATGTGTTTTCCGTCTCTAATCTTCATAAAGCATGATATGAGGTCAACTATTGGCATCTCCTTGACAATTATGCAATCCAGCTTGCCGTCTGAAACGCTTGCAAGCGGAGCCATCTTATCAAAGCCGCCAATGCTTTGTGTATTTGATATTAAAAACAAATAAGCCATGAGCTCTTCTGAAAATTCTTCAGACTCAATAGTCATATTCATTGGCTTTAAATTTTCTGGGTTGATTTCTGATAGGGCCTTTAAAACATAAGCACTCCTGCCAAAAACTGATTTCAAGGACTTGGGCGTGTTGTGGGCAACGTCTGTTAAAATTCCCACTGCTCCAACATTTATAAAATATTTATTGTTGCAGATACCCACGTCTATGTCCTTGAAATTATCTCCGACAATGGATTCATAAGTTTCATAATTGGACTTACAAAGTTTCATATACTTTGCAAAGTCATTTGTCGTCCCGCAGGGGATTATAGTCAGTGGAATCTTGGAGTCCTGGCTAACTATGCCAGCCACAACTTCATTTACAGTTCCGTCTCCGCCAATTACCACAATCCGGTCAACTTCGTCCTTGACCGCATCGATTGCAAAGAAACAAGCGTCATCTTTTTTGCTGGTGTACCTAGCAGATATCTCGTGGCCATCTTCCAGAAGAAATTTGGAAACCGCAATCATGGTCTCTCGGCTTTTTTCTCTGCCGCTTGAAGGATTAATAATAAACCTAATTCTCATCCTTGCCACCATTTTCATCTTCTTTTGTCTCTTCTTGTGTGTCTTCTTGGGCTTCAGATCCGTCGAATATATCCACATTTATACCTTGGACCAAAAGAAGGTTTTTGATAACATTATCTATAACCACGCCATCAAATTTCTTGATCCCATCCATCTCAAAATAATCATCAACTATATTGCCTGTCGGAAATTCTCCATACATATCCTTGTAAAAATAAACTCCAAGCAAGCAATCTTTGTTGTTCTTTTTTACAAATCTTAAAATTGGCTTTGGCAGCCTCCTCATCTCAGCCATAAAATCTGACCTTTGATCAGACGATAGGCTGTAGAGTTTTCTGATGGAATCCTTGGGTGAATAAGGAATTACATCCAAGAGTTCAGACTTTCTAAGAAGCTCATACATCCAAATGTATTCTCCATTTGAAAAATGCTCATACATCTTATCCATGTCGCCCATGCCGGCTGCGTCCTCATAATAGGCGTCCTTTACAAGGTCTGTGATGTATTCTTGCTTGGGTCCTAATTTATCAAAGAGTCCAAACATTCCAAAGAAGAGTTCCCCATCAATCTTTGGCTTGCCATCTACATATACAAAATTAAAGGCGGTATCATTTTGGTCAACAGCCTTGTAAGAGTTATTGTAATCTTCAATATATTTAATCAAATCCTCTGCAATTGTCTTTGGCTCCTTGCTCTCGATGGAGAGGATATCATAAAAATACTTGTGGCTTACGCCAGTGTAGACAATGTTGGACATATTTTCATTTTTAAAACAATTGCCCTCGCTGTCAAGATTTATTTTTAAAAATACAGCTTCATTTATACCATCGGCCTCAATAGTAGACTTGGCAAGCATTTTTGCTATTGCCCTCCTGCCGTCTTCGGTATCCATCATAGCCTTTAGTGATTCCATTTTTTCCTCTGGCAGATAAATCAAATTTGTAAAATTCATATCGCCAAGGGTAATCCGAGACCAAAAATCAGCCACCAAGTCTGTAAGCTCTTCGCTATCAATCACGACAGCATCGTTTACATACTTGCGTCTGTATCTATCCATGGTATCATCGCCCATAAAAACTTCTTCTTCTTGATCCTCGGGCTCCACTACCTCAACTTTTTCTTCTCTTGGCTTAACCAATTGGCTACAGCCAGTAAATAACATGGCAAAAATAATTAATAAAATAAAGCGTTTTTTCACTATAATCAACCTCATCTCTATAGGACAATAATAACAAATAATCGACAAAAAATCAAACCACCAGCTTGCACTTAGGTCACACTTGTGCCATAATAAAATCGAGGTGAATTATGATTGAAAAAATTCTAGGCATAATTTTAATTCTAGGCCTAGCCGGATATGTAATAAAATTTTTAAAAGCGACAATCGGCAAAGGCAAATCAGATGACGACGCAGACGATGACGGTGGATATTATATGACCGGCAAATAAAAAATTAATTTCTAAACAAAAATAAGCCACAAATTCTGTGACTTATTTTTTAATGTATCTTTTTAATATCTTATAGCTTTGCATCCTTGGCGAGTTTATCCACCATTTCATTATATTTAATGCCTGTGTGAGCGTCAACCTTTACAAAAACGACTTCAATTTTATCTTTTATGGTATCAAAATAATCCCTATATCTCTGGGTTAAAATATTGTTGGCCTTCCATTCTTTGAGGGCCCAGTGCCTGATGCCCGTGTAGTCATAGTGCAAATATATTTTCTCATAGCCGAGTTCAATAGCCCTGTCTATAGCCGCCATGGTTCCCAAAACTTCGCCAGCAACATTTCTGTAGTCCTGGTATCTTGGATCATCAAATCTCTTCGCGCCTTTAATTTCTTCTTCCCCATCTATAATTACATAACCATAAGAATAAGTTTTGTCTTTTGAATAGCTGCCGTCTACATAAACAATTGCTTCTCCATCCTCATGAACTGAAATTATTTTATCCTCTGTATTATTATCTATCATATAATTTTCGGCTTCTTCTTTTGTTTTAAAAGACTTATATACAGCGCCCTTGTAACCGTGCACTTGAGCCTTGGCTTGATCCCACGATGTATAAATGCCCGGAGTCTTGCCATTTTTTATTGCATAGTATTTCATAAAATCTCCTCCAAAATTTATTTTAACACAATTACTGTATAATTTGAAGTATTTGGGGTATATGTACCTTAAGGAGGATTTTTTATTATGATCAAAGAATTTAAGGAATTTATTGCAAAAGGCAATGTCATGGACATGGCCGTAGGTGTTATCATGGGTGGAGCCTTTGGTAAAATCGTTTCATCACTAGTAAACGACCTACTAATGCCACTTATCGGCTTAATCTTGGGTGGAGTTGATTTTACCAACTTGTTTATCGCCCTTGATGGAGGCAACTACGCAAGTCTTGCAGCTGCAGAAGAAGCAGGAGCAGCTCTATTTAAATACGGTGCTTTTATCCAAAATATTATCGACTTTTTGATAATAGCTTTCTGTATCTTCTTGATGGTTAAAGCATTTAACAAAACTAAAAAAGAAGAACCAGCTCCAGCTCCAACCACAAAAGCATGCCCATATTGCAAGAGCGAAATTGCAATCGATGCTGTTAAATGTCCACATTGTACAGCTGACTTAAGCAAATAAGAGAGCTTAAAGAATAAAAGAAATTTCATTAAAAAATACCCATTAGTTTATTTCTAGAACTAATGGGTATATGAATTTTAGGAGGTATGATTATGTTATCAATTATTTATTACACAGAAACAGGCAATACAGAAGCTATGGCCGAAGCTATTAAAGACGGCGCAGAAGAAGCTGGCAAAGAAGTTAGATTACTAGCTGTTGACGATGCATCAGAAGCTGATGTAAAAGAAGCAGACGCAGTTCTATTCGGATGCCCTGCAAAAGGCGACGAAGAAATCGAAGACCTTGAATTTAGACCTTTCCTTGAATCAGTTATGGAAGATTTAAAGGATAAGAAAGTTGGAATCTTTGGTTCATACGCATGGAACGATGGCGAATGGATTGAAAACTGGAAAAAAGAAATGGAAGAAAACGGTGTTGAAATTGTAGAAGCACTAAAAGCTTTCGACTATCCAGATGCAGACGCCCTTGAAGAATGCAAGGAACTCGGCAAAAACTTCTAAGTTAATAAGTTTACAAAACTCGTTTTAATACGAGTTTTTTTATTGGGGAAATTAATAAGAGTAAATGAATTTTCCTAATCAAAAAAGAGACTTAAATCAATAAGTCTCTTTTAATTTATTCAGTATTCAATTTTGGCTAGTTAAGATTATCTATTCTTGTTATATAATAAGTGGAGCCAACTTTCTTATATTCAAATTGTAGCTTGTCATTATCCCTAGCATAGCCAACGAAATCTGATTGTGTCTTTCTCACGCCTCTAACGAGATAGGTTGTATTGCTATCAAATTTGAAATTGTATCTAGAGCCTCTATTAAATTCCCTAGAATTTGTAGTTGTAATATAAATTTCAATACCAGATGTGCTTACATAAGATTGGCTAGAGACTTCTCCTTCCATATATACGGAATCTCTACTACTGCTGTATCTATCCACTTCAATCTTATCGACAACCCCATTTCTCATAGTAACCCTAACCAGGTCATCAACCCTTAAGTCATCGAGTCTATAATTACTTGAATTATTATAATAGTATACTTTTGTATAGTTGTCCACTTTTAAGTCCACTTTATCTCTAGTATATGAATCTGCTGACTTTCTTAGAGATAAAGTTATATAATTGTCATTTCTAGATGGTCTAGTAAATACATAGCCTTGTAAAACCCCATTTTCAACTTTGCCAAAAACTGTATCTATATCTGTAAGATATCTACTTCTATCAAACGTTAATTTGATTGGTGTACCTTGAATTATATACTTATTTGTATTGGAACTTTTAACAAGGTCCTCTACATAAACTCTGTCATTATTAATTCTAATATAAGAGCTTGCTAATTCAACTGATTCTGTATGATTCTTTCCATTTGGATATAGATCCATATAATATTTACCATTACTATAACCGAATTGATAGAAAGTACCATCTGAATAAGCGTCTCCACGTTTTGCTTCAACTTTTGTTACCTTGTCGCCAAGTTTGGTAATTTTTACTTCGTAATTTACATCTAGGTCGGATAGATTAGCCTTTGATCCGTCCAGATAAATATCAGCATCTCTTAAGTCTAGCTCAACTTTGTTATTTAGAATTGATCCTCTTTGGTATTCAATTTCAAACCTATAAGTTGAATAGATAGCTGAAATCTTACCTTCGATTGTTTCTTCTGTTGATTTTAAAGTTGCCTTTGTAACCTTGGCTGTTTCTGTTGTGTATGTGAAAGTACCCTTCATGCCCTTGGTAATTTTATCAAATAGAGCTGGTGAACCATCAATAATTAGCTCTGCTGCATAGCCAACTAAAACTGATTGAGTCTTTGCTCCTGTATTAATAAGAGCAATAACTTCATCGCCATTTTCTGTAACGTCTACAACAGTACCTTCAATTGTAGTGGTAACTGGCTTTGGTGGTTCTGGTGGTGTGACAGGCTTTGCTGGATTCTTTTCAAGATAATCCATAGCAACTGTAATCATCTTAGCTATACTTGCCCTATCGATTGGATCGTTAGGTCTAAAGTTTCCTGTGCCGTCTCCTTCTTTGCTCAAAACTCCAATGTCGATTAGAGCTTGGATGCGTGAGTGAGCGTCAACAGAAATTTTGCTTGTGTCCTTGTATGGTAAGGATACAGCTTGTTTGGTATCTAGCTTCAAAGCATTTGCTATAAAGCCAGCTGTGTTGGTTCTATCAACAGGTTTTCTTTGCGCAGGTTTTGTGTCCAAAAGCATCTTTCCTTCAACAGCTAGGGCTAAGCCCTTCATTGAATAAACACCTGCGTATAGGCATTTTAAAATAGCTGGTCTGGCCCAATCAATGCCTGGGTTTCCTTGTTGTTTAACAACATTTAATAGGGCATCAAGATCTTTACCGTAAGTTGCGTTTGCAACTTTTAGATCAGCCTCAGAAACATTTACAAGATTTGCAAGCAAGCTTGTGATTTCTGTAAATGCAATATTTCCTTTTGGTTTGAATGTCCCGTCTCCGTAGCCCTTGATAACTCCGGCCGATGCAGCCTTGTTAACATAAGGTGCGTACCATTCACTGTCTGGGACATCTTTAAATTTAGCCGCTTCAATATTTACTGGTAAAAAAGATACAACCATCAAAGCAGCTAATATTATCGATAATAGCTTTTTCATAATTTCCTCCTTATCTCTAATTATCAAAAATCTAATAATTGTTCGAAATTCTTCTTTATATAAATATTTTACATCATTGCACTAAAAAAGGCAACAGATTCGTATTACATTTGTTTTACATTATGGTCTTTATGTTACATTTATATTAAATTTATTAAAATTCCTTGAAAAGCTTGAACTTTACATATATTATATAAAGTAAGTGAGGGTATGTATGAAATTAAGAAAAATTCTTGCTCTGGTCCTAGTAGTTTTAACCTTGTTGGTTCAAAACTCCTATGCAACAGACAATTCAAAAGATACAAGTAAATATTTCGAAAATGAAGCCCGCACGCTTGAAAAAGTTGGCATTATCAAGGGAGACAAGGAAAAAAATCTCCAGCTAGAAGCAAATCTCAAGCGCAAGGATCTGCCTATAATTATTTCCCGGCTTTACAGCGAAGAAGATAAGGCCAAGAAATCCACTTACAAGATATCATTTAATGATATAAAAAAAGATGACTACTTCTATTCTTATGTAGCTTGGGCTGTTGAGAAAAAATTGATAAAGGGAATTAGCGATGAAGAGTTTGGCGCCAACGAAAATGTAACCATCAAGGAAGTTGAGGTAATATTGCTTCGGACCCTAGGCTATGAAGAAGAGGCTAAGACTTGGAATTTAATCGAGCCCCTAAGCCTTTCACTTGGCTTGCGTGATGGCCTAAATATTGAATCGGGCAAAAACCCAGAGCTAAATCGCGGTGAGCTTTCAAAACTCATCGTTAATGCACTTTCAATCGAGTGCAAGGGCTCAACCCTAAAATTAAAAGATATCTTAAATATTAACATCTAAAAAGGACTTGCAAAGTTAAAATGAAGCAAGCCCTTTTTTGTTTACATATTATTTTGTATGAGATTATAACCTATTATCTAATAAGAAAAAATCTAGCGAAGCGTGTAGGGTCCACTTTATGTGGACCGAATTTTTCCTTATTGCTTGCAACCAATCAAACAAAACTTTTATTCTCTATTCCAAACATTGCAGGGAATTTAGCAGGTAAATTTGATGAGATTTGAACGGGACGAATTTTTTGACGATGCAAAGATAAAATTCGCAATAAAAAACCGACATACATAACATGTCGATTTTAATATTCTCAATTCTATACATTGCACGGATTTATTAAGAAAAATAGATGAATTTTTTTAGGCTGAGACTTTTTTACGACCGAGGTGTACAGATGGTACTACGCAGGGAGAAAAAAGTCGAACACTGAAAAAATTCGCTATTTTAATAATAAATTAGCCTACTTTTTTCAGCGTATAAAAGTCATAATCCGTTACAACCCTATAATAACCCTTGAGCTCCTCATTTAATTCCACATCTCCGGTATCTACCAGTAATGGTCCGCCAACGGAATTTAATTTAGTCTTTGTGGCGAGTACTATTATATTGTCCTTGCCCACCCGCCTTAGAACTTCTGGTGAAAATTGTTGGTTGCCTCTGCCAAATAAATAGCCTTGGCCGCCAATAACTGTAATAATAATCTTGGCCTTGTCGTATTTGTCCAGGAGTTTTAAAATTTCTTTTTCATCTATGTCCTTGCCAATTTGTTCTCCATTGTAAACTGCATCTACTCCAAGGAGGGACCCGTTTAGGTCCATGATATCCATAATTGGCTTTAAAGTTGAACCAGTTCCCACCAAATAAAGTGTGTTCTCTTCCATGGTATCAACTGCGTATTGGCAGATGGATTCGATGTCTGATTGTTGGCCTTGGGACCTGGTGGACTTTAAGGCCTGGACAAGGGCGGTTACAAAGGGGACTTTTAAATAGCCATAAAGCTTTGTACTTAAAATTTCATTTCTAAAGGCCTCTTCGTCAATGTCCATAACCTCTTGCAAGAGAAGTTCATACCCCTCGCCCTTTAAAAATCTTTCTATAACCAGGGCAGCAGATTCAGGTTTATTGGCAAAGACTGCCGAGTGCATCTTGGTCCCTGCCGGTATGCCAAGGGCCGGTATTTTGTCACCAATAGCATCGTAAATATTTCTGGCAGTCCCGTCGCCTCCAGCAAAAACTAATAGGTCAACGCCCTCATCCATAATTTCCTTGGCGATCCTAATGGTGTCATCAGCCGAAGTTTTGTCTCTCAGCTTATCCACTTCCCTGTGGTCTATGCCGAGCTCTTTTAATATGTCTCCGCCCATTACTCCTGGTGCTGAAATTATTTCTGGCAATTTATTATCTCTTTTTAATATTTCAAAAACTGTCTTCGCCCTTTGGTTGGCCTTTGGTTTTGCCCCGCGTTCCAGGGCCAGCTCTACGATTTTGTCACCATCGCTGCCCTTTAAACCTGCGCTGCCACCAATTCCAGCCAAGGGATTTACAATTAATCCTATTTTCATTTTAATCTCCTTTTTTAACTTTAAAATCTATATATTTAACAGAACCGTCCTTGATTGTCATCATCACCTTGCCCTTTAGCTTTGTTCCTAAAAGTGGGGTGTTTTTTGATTTAGAAAAAGAATTTGAATAGCAATACTCGTAATCAGGGTCGATTAAAACCAAGTTTGCCCTCTGTCCTGTTTCTAACTTTAAAGATTTATTGTAAAGTTTACGAGGATTTGTGCTCAAAATCTTAATCAAATCCCTCATCTCAAAGCCAGATTCGTCTACCAATTTCATATTGAGCATAGAAAAAGCAATCTCTAGTGAAATCACTCCAGATTTTGATTTATACTTGCCCAGCTCTTTATCAGCCTTTGTGTGCGGAGCGTGGTCAGTGCCAATCATATCGATAGTTCCATCTCTAAGTCCTTCAATAAGTGCCAACCTGTCCGCCTCTTCACGAATAGGAGGATTGACCTTTAAAAGTGTTCCGTACTTTTCCACATCTTCCTTGTTAAAGGAAATATGGTTTGGATTGACTTCAGTCGTAATATACAAGCCTTCTTTTTTAGCCTGCCTGATTAGTTCTACCCCTTCTTTTGATGAAAGATGTTGTACGTGAAGGTGGCCTCCAATCTCTCTTAATAAATCTATATCTCTTTTTATAATAGAAATCTCAGCTTCTCTTGGAGCCGTATCATCATAGCCCGGATGGCTAATATAAGTTGGATCTTCTTCATGCAAGCTAATAATAAAATCGTGATTTTTGCTTGCCTCTAGAGCTTTACGCATAAAATCTACATCAGCCAGAGGGAAACCGTCGTCAGTAAAACCGATTACGCCCATTTCCTTTAGGACTTCAAAATCAACCAGCTCTTTGCCCTTCATGCCCTTGGAAACATTTGCAGAAATATAAATATTTACTGGCAAATTTTTAACTTTCTCCATTGCCTCGGCCACCATTTCCTTAGAATCAATCGGCGGCACAGTGTTTGCCATTGCAACAAGGTCTGTAAAGCCACCGCAAAGAGCAGCCATAGATCCGCTTTCAAAAGTTTCTTTTCCCTCCTCACCAAAGTCTCTCAAGTGAGTGTGAGGGTCAAAAAAACTTGGGGCTAAAATCAGTCCATCAGCATCAAATATATTTTCATCTTTAACATCTAAATCCTTGGCCATGGCCTTGATGGTCTTTCCACAAATTTGTATATCTAAAACTTCATCAAGCCCTTGCAAGGGATCAATTACACGAGCATTTTTAATTAGCATTGCAAAACCTCCTATAGGACATATACCCATAGTGGATTATTTTTAAAATTATGTTATAATAACAAGTGGAGGTATCTTATGACAAAAAACGCATGGTTAAAATTAAATGAAACAGAAAGAAAAGAAGTTCACAGCTTTTGTGACGGCTACATTGATTTTTTAAATGTTGCAAGAACAGAAAGACTTGCCAACATCGAAATCATTCGTCAAGCAGAGGCTAAAGGCTTTAAAAACATTGAAGAAGTTGACAGCTTAAAGGCTGGCGACAAGGTTTATGTAGACCAAAAGGGCAAGGCTGTATTGATGTTTGTAATCGGTAAAGAAAATATCGAAAACGGCTTGCACATTGTTGGATCACATATCGACAGCCCACGCTTAGACGTCAAGGCAAATCCACTTTATGAAGATTCAGACGGAATGGCAAAATTAAAAACTCACTATTATGGTGGAGTTAAAAAATACCAATACGGCACAATTCCTCTAGCAATTCACGGCGTCCTCTTTAACAAAGACGGCGACAGAATCGAAATCAACATTGGGGACGATGACAAAGATCCAGTTTTCTGCGTATCAGACCTTCTAATCCACCTATCCAAAGACCAAATGGCAAAGACAGCCAGAGAAGCTCTGACAGGTGAACAAATGAATGTCATCATAGGCAACATTCCTGTTGAAGGCAAAGACGAAAAAGAAGCTGTTAAAGCAAATATTTTAAAATTAATCAAAGACAAATACAATTTTGAAGAAGAAGATTTCAAAGTTGCAGAACTCGAAGTTGTACCAGCTGGCAAGGCTAGAGAAATGGGACTCGACCGCTCAATGATCCTTGCTATGGCCACGACGACAGAATCTGTGCCTATACTTCCCTTCAAGCAATTCTAGAAGTTGAAAACCCAACCAAGACTGCCCTTTGCATCTTCGCCGACAAAGAAGAAATCGGCTCAATGGGCAACGCAGGTATGGCTTCATATATGTTTGAAAATGCAGTTGCAGAAGTTGTTGCAAGACTTGGTAACTACTGCGAACTCAAGGTTAGACGCGCACTCAAAAATTCAAAAGTTTTATCTTCAGACGTAAGCGTTGCTTATGACGGAGACTTCGCAGAAACTTGCGAAAAAATGAACACAGCCTTCCTTGGAGACGGTATCGCCCTTGTAAAATACACAGGCTCAGGCGGAAAAGGTGGCTCAAATGACGCCAACGCAGAATTCCTCCAAGAAGTCAGAACAATCTTCAACGAAGGAAATATCGTATGGCAAACAGGCGAACTTGGCAAAGTTGACCAAGGCGGCGGCGGAACAATCGCTTTATTGTTATCAAAATACGGCGCAGAAGTTGTAGACTGCGGACCAGGACTACTAAGCATGCACGCCCCACACGAAGTAGCCAGCAAGGTAGACACCTACATGTGCTATAAGGCCTACAAGGTATTTATGGATAGATAAAAATTTAAAAATAAAATTAAAATAGCTATGAGCAAAACGCTTATAGCTATTTTTTCTTGCCATTATTTATCACTTTGTTTTAAATTAAAATTCAAATATCTCTTCAAACAAAAAGACGGTGCAAAATTAATCTCACCATCTAAATTTATTTTGTCTTTATATCAATTATTACTAGCTCTGGTCTGTTAAAAATCCTGGGCACGCGAGTGGACTCTCTGGCGAGTCCTCGACTGACGATCATCTGGCTGTGATCAAAATTATACAAGCCTCCAGCGTATGATGGCAGCCAACCTTCATCAGGGGCGAAGACTCCGTTTAAAATATATGGAATCCTCCACTGGCCTCCGTGGGCGTGGCCGCAGAGAATTAAATCAAAATTATATTTTAAATACTCGTCTACAAAGGCTGGTCGATGGGCAAGCAAAATCGTAAAAAGTCCATCGTTTTTATTTTTACCAACTTCCTCCAGCTGGTCGTAGAAATCTTTTTCCTTGTCTGTAAATCTTTTCACATCAGGATCGTCAACTCCTGACAAAGAAATTGTCTGACCATTAATATTTATTTTACTAGTCTTTCCATCCAAAACTTCAATATTATTCTCTCTAAGCCAATCCAACATTCCATCCACCCGTCTGGACCAGTACTCGTGGTTGCCAGTTACATAGTAAATCGGATACTTATTTGAAATGGCCTGCAAAAATATCTTTGTATTGTCATCGGGAATCTCATCATCAAAAATATCCCCACCCAAAAGAACAATATCAGGCTCTTCCTTATCCACAGCATTTATCAAAGTCTTTTGACCTTCCCCATACTTGCAGGAATGCAAGTCAGTCACCAGGGCAAGCCTAAGAGGCGAATGAATCTTGTCCGACTCGATTACGTAATGAACCGTCTTTAAACCTACATCAAAAGCCGCAAACAAAAATATTATTAATAAAATGATACCAAAAATACGTAAATATACTTTCTTTTTATTCTTCTTCATCAAATCTCCGTTTATTATAAATTAATTATTTCCTTGTCATCTTAGCTATGCACTCTACACCACTTGTGCCTTTAAACATATCGATTACATATATTTCTTCGATATCGAAAGTGTCTTTTAGGATTTTTAGGTCTCTAGTAAATGTTCCCAGGTCGCAGCTCATATAGATGAGTTCTTTTTTGCATGTTTTGTTGATTCCTGCAATTACATCCTTGTGGAGGCCGGACCTTGGTGGGTCGATAATTATTGTGTCATATTCTTTTTTGTTTGTCCGCATATAATCGGCTGTGTCCTTGCAGATAAATTTTGTATTTTTTATATCATTTAACTTAGTGTTGTCCTTGGCGTGGTTGATGGCGGATGAATTTATTTCCACGCCCGTTAAAGACTTAGCGTTTTTGCCCACGTAAAGGGAAATAAAGCCAACTCCACAGTACAAATCTAGGACTTCTCCCCTTTCCTGATTGCCGATTATTTTTAAAGCGTGGGATGCTCCTGACTTGGAGTTTTGAAAAAATCCATCTATATCATGGGCGTATCTGATGCCTTCAATTTCTAATATAGGCAAGGTCCCCCTGTGGCCATTGATATCTTCAACCCCATCTATTTTCTCTCCAAAATACTCGCCGTCAGTCGCCAAAAATAATCCATTGTCCGCCTGCCTTAGGCTAACATAGGTCGCGTTTTTTAAAAATTTTGGCAGAGTTTCTATAAAGTCTTTGTGGCCAAACAATATTTCTAGGTCTGGCAGGTAAATATCGTTGGTCCCTCTGGAATGCAAACCGATTTTGTCTCCGTCAACATGGAGGCGGATTTTATTTAGCTTGTAATCATCGCTAGCCACAGCTTTTACATCTATGTCTAGACCAACTTTTCTCTTGATATTAAAATCCACCATATTCTTTTTTAATTCTAGCTGATAGTCTTCGTCAAGAGGATAAAGGGGATAAGCTGAGCCCAGTGGATTTTTAGTAAATTTTCTCCTATCAGAATACTGGATAAATTTTTTTACCTCAGCCTCGTCATAATTTTTCTTTTCATTAACTAAAAAATACTCCACCAAATCTCCTGGTAGAGCATCTTTTACAAAAACTGTTTTACCGTCTCTAATTACACCCCTGCCATCGGTTGAGATATCTACAATTTGTCCGCGCATTAAAAATGCCCCAATCTATAAACTGTATTTTCCATTAGCGATAGGTCGACAACTCTAAAGTCATCGTGGACGCTCTCTGGCCAGTTAGGTGTTGCTTCGTTATTTTGAAATTTTTTCATGGTTTGAATGGCCCCTTCAATTATCATCAGGCTATCCGAATCGAGCTTTGAGCCCTCTTCAAGCATAACAGATTTGTATGGAGTTTCATTTGGCTTAACCGAACCGCTAAGTGGATGGGTCAAAAGCTTGTAGCCCTTGTGAACCATGTCTCTAATGGTTGTTAGAACCTCCATATAAGTTTTGTTATCATCAATGTAAACAAGATTAAATTCATTTTCAAATTTGTCACGCACATAAGGATTGTTGGTGACAATTATATTTTTACTTTTCATAAATCCTCCTTATAATTTATCTGCAAGATCTATAATTTTTTTAAGTCTATGGTTGATACCCGACTTTGTCAGCCTACCGCCCATAAGTATAGAAAGTTCGTTCAAACTGGCATCAGGATTTGCCAGTCTCAAAAGCCCGACATCATACAAATTTTTATCCAGGTCTTCAAAGGCTCCCATTTCTTGGAGCTTCTCTATTGCCTCGATTTGCTTTAAACCTGCGGCTATAGTTTTGGTCATGTTGGCCGATTCGCAATTTACCCGACGATTCACATCATTTCTGGTAGCATTTAAAATCAGGCTGTCTTCAAATACCAAAGTGCTTTGCACAGCCCCCATTAAAGTCAGCATATCCGAGATGGCATTTCTCTCTTTTATATAAAGAATTATATTGTTTCGTCTCAAGGTGAAACCACATTTTATACCCAGGCTCTCTATGAGCTCTTGACCCAACTCTGCCTCATTTAAATATTTAAATTCAATTTCCAAATGGTAGCTCTTATCTGGATCGCTGACTGAACCATTGGCAATAAAAGCCCCCCTTACAAAGGCCCTTTTTAATTGATTGTCAGAATTTTTTATAAAATCTCCAAGCTTAAAGATTGAGTCAATATAAACATGGTTTTTTCTTGGTCCTCCAATCTTTATTTTAAAATCATCTGGCGAAGAAAATTTTTTTATACGATTCAAATACTCCTCGTCACATTTGCCCTCGATAGATTTTTGGGCCATGGCATTTTTGCTAGCCAAATAACCCATTAGCTCGCACAGGTCCTCGTCGCTTCTATTAGACTCATAAGTAAATAATTCATTTTTAACAGTCTGTGTAAAGTTAGCCATTTTTCTCTAAAGTTTTAAAAGCCTTTCTAACAATATACCTTTCGTTTTCATAAGCCAAGAGCTTTTTGGCCTCATCCATTGAAATAAATTCCGTATGGACAAAGCCCTCTTTCCTTTGAGGTTTGGCATCAAAGCTGGTCGCCTCCATCAAATACCATTTGACCTTTTTGGGATAGGACTTGCCCTTGCCAACATTCATCTTGTAATAGACCGTATCTATATACTTGATAATCCTTGCGTCAATGTTGGTCTCCTCTTTTACTTCTCGCAAAGCAGTCGTTTCCCAGGACTCGCCTTCCTCTACTCTACCCTTTGGCAGGCAATAGTAGCCGTTTTTCTTTTGTAAAATCAAGAGTTCATTATTCTTATTAATAACAACTCCTCCGCAAGAAATAACCATAACACTCCCTAAAATAACATAAATAATTTATACAATAAATTCGCAGCGATACCTGCGCAAATTCCACCAATAGTGTGAGACATAATCGCCTTACCCGTAAGTTCTTTAGCTCCCAGTGAATCCATCATTGCAACGTGGGTTGATAAATATCCACTCCAACACATGCAAATTGCGGTGAAAACTGCTATTTCATTAGCAGTAATTGAACCGGATTCAATAAGGCCTGGCACAAGTCCCATAGCAGCACCAGCGCTTCCAAGAGCAGTAATAGGCACAGCAATACTGGATGGATTTTGAAAACCAAATAGCGGACTCAAAATAAAGGAAAGTTTTTCTCCCAGCCATGGCAAAAAAGCCACGCCTTCATTGGCCGCCCCAGTATAACCTTCTGGTCCAGGACCGTTTGTAAGCAAGAGTACCAGTGAACAGATAACTACAACACCAGGAATAATAGTTAGACCCATGTCTACACCATTTTTTCCCCCTTCGAGGAGAGAGTTTATAGCCCTACCTCCAACGCTGCCTTCTCTAACTACTCTTAGCTTTCTATTTTCAAGTTCTTTGAAGTCCAAGGATGAATCTTCTGTTCCATAATAAGCTTTGGTAAAACGCATCATAATGCGAACACTCACAATGGAGCCAATAATTGCTCCCAAATTTCCAACCAAAGCTGCTTTTATAGATCCATCAATCTTCAGCCCCATCATAGTTGATGTGATAATTAAACCCATACCAAAGGAAGTTCCTATATTTGTAAGGGCTGGTAGCTGGTAATTTTTAAAATATCTGACAAAGTTTTGGTCTTTGGCCAAAGATAATATGGCAGGGTTGTCCGACATATAACAGGTAAGTACACCAAGGCTGGCGGCTCCCGGCAAATCGTAAAGTGGGCCCATCAGCTTAGATAAGAGTTTATCAATAAGGGCGATTACCCCAAACTCTCCCAGTATCCCTGACAAGGCACCTGCTATAACTGCAACGCCCATAATGTAAAAACAAACGTCCATAATCATGGCATAAGATGATTGCATAATGGTGTTTATCATATTGATTACACCCATCTTGTGACCAATCAAACCAAATATAGTTGTAAAAATAACTATAAAAATAATAACTTCCCTGCCCACAGCAGGAACTAATTTATGTTTCTCATCCATAACTTCACCTCATGACATTATTTTATCATTAATATTAAAATAAGTAAACAATCAAATAAAAAAGAACCCTGCATCCGCAAAGTTCTCTTGGTTAAAATCTTTTATTTTTTTAAAGCCATCCATCTATAAAATACTTTTGCAATATATTTTTAAAAACCTCCAGCCGCTCATTTACAAAAAATTTTAGCATTTTGTTTTTAAAAATTTCCATCCATTCATTTGCAAAAAATTTTAGCATTCTATTTTTAAAGATAATCGGCCGGTCATCTGTAAAATTTTTTTAAGATAAATAATAATTTATAGCCTCATTTATATTTTTAAATTCTACAATCTTTGCATTCTTGGCCTTGATCTTGGCAGATGTTTTTGGAATTGCAATTTCGCTAAAGCCAAGTCTGTCCGCCTCATTAATTTTTGTCTGTAAGCCTTCGGTCTTTCTAACCTCGCCTGTTAAAGACACATCGCCAATAAAGACCACATCTTTTTTAATAGGCTTATTGTAATAGCTGGATGCCAGACTCATTATAATGGCAAAGTTTATACCTGGATCAAAGGTTTTTAAGCCACCAACCGCTTTTAAAACCACATTCATATCAAAAAGTTTTAGCTTCATCTTGTCTTCTAAAATCGAAATCATAATATTTAATGAATCTTTTTTGATAGAATCCGTTATCCGCGACGGATATGGAGTGAAAGTTTTATTCATCAGACTTTCAACTTCCATTACAATGGCCCTGGTACCTTCTTTAATAACGCCTAGGCTCGATCCCTTGACTGCCTCTTCACGTGTGGTCATAAAGTATTCACTTGGATTATCTATGGACTTCATACCAGTTTCTTCCATGTAGAAAAATCCTATTTCCCCTGTTGACCCGTAACGATTTTTAGTCGCCATCAAAGTCCTAAGTGGGTCTCCAGCCTCACCTTCTATATATAAAACCGTATCTACCAAGTGCTCGATGCTCCGTAAGCCTTGAAGTTCGTCGGCCTTATTCATCTGCCCAACCAAGAAAACCATCTTGGGTTTTTCTGTATTCTTAGCAAGCTCAACACACTTGTAGGCGCACTCCAAACTTTGAGTTGGACTGCCTGCACGGCTTGGCAAATATTCGTCCAAAACAAAAGTCTGGATGGAGTCGACAATCAAAGCGTCCACATCTAAGTCTTCGGCCTTGGCCACAACAGCGTCCAAAGAATTAGTCGCCATTATATAAAGGTTTTCGCCAATATTTTCTATAACGCGTTCGGCCCGTTTTTTAATTTGACTGCCCGACTCTTCGCCGCTGGCGTACAAAACTTTGTAACCCTCTTCAACCAAAGCATTGGAAAGTTGCAGAAGCAGGGTAGATTTGCCGGCGCCAGGTCTAGCTGTAACAATAGTCACGGAGTCCCTAACGATTCCGCCTCCCATTACCCTGTCCAGCTCCTTGATATTAGAGATCACGCGATCACTATTAACGCTTTCAATTTCTTTTAGCTTTTGAACAGTCGCCTGGTGGGTTGTGGATTTTTCGTGAACGGGCTGGCTATTACCAACTTCAACCAAAGATCCCCATGACCCACACTCAGGGCACTTGCCTAAATATCCTGCGGACTCATAGCCGCAGTTCTCACACTTGTACAGATTGTTTCTCTTCATCCTTTATCCTTTTTATTTTAACTTGCCCGTCCTCATAATCTACGAGGATCTTATCGCCTTCCATAACATCGCCTTCAATTATTTTTTCGCTCAAATTATCTTCAAGTGCAGTTGTAAGAGCCCGTTTAAGTGGCCTTACGCCAAAGACATCTGAGTAACCGACCTCAGCAATATGATCGACAAAGGCGTCTGTAACATCCACCTTGTATTTATCACTCACACGAGATTTGATATCTTCGATTTCCAGACGGGCAATCTTTTTAACATTGTCCTTTGAAATCCTATCAAAGACAACTATCTCATCAATTCTATTTAAAAATTCTGGCCTAAATGTATCTTTTAAAGCTTTGTTAACCTTGCCCTTGATGGATTCAAATTCGGAAGAGGCCCCTTCCATAAATCCGATTGAATTTTGTTTTTCAAGTTGGCTGGTGCCGGCATTTGAAGTCATAATTATAACTGTGTTTTTAAAATTAACTTCCTTGCCCTTGCTGTCTGATAGCCTGCCTTCTTCTAGAATTTGTAGAAGGGCATTGAAGACATCTGGGTGGGCCTTTTCAATTTCGTCAAACAAAATAACTTGATAAGGCTTCCTCCTAACATTTTCTGTGAGCTGACCACCTTCTTCAAATCCTACATAGCCCGGAGGCGATCCAATTAGTTTAGAAACCGAGTGCCTTTCCATATATTCACTCATATCTATAACTGTCATGGCGTTTTCGTCACCAAAGAGTTCATAGGAGACCCTCTTTGCCAAATAGGTTTTACCAACTCCAGTTGGCCCAACAAAAAGCATGGATGCTATTGGACGGTTTGGATTTTTAAGTCCTGCCTTAGACCGTTTTATGGCCTTATCTATTACATCAATTGCTGGATCTTGGCCAATGACTTTTGCTTTAAGATTGTCTTTAAAAGACCTGAGCTTTTCAAGTTCAGTTGAGGTCATATCGCTTACAGGAACCTTTGACCACCTGCTTACAATGGTCTCAATCATAGGTGTGTCCACGATATTTTTTGTGTTTTCAACTGGCCTTGGACTGTCACCAATCCGCGCCTCGATAATTTTTTCTTCGTCTCTTAGCTTAGCGGCCTTGATAAAATCTTCATCGCCAATGGCCTTCATCTTTTCATCTTGGATTCTCAAAAGATTTTCCTTTAGAATATCCATATCATCCTTGACCTTTACCTTGGTCCTGGCCTTACTCATAGCCTCGTCCATTACGTCGATGGCCTTGTCTGGCAAAAATCTTTCGCTAAGATATCTCTTGGACAGGGTTACAGATTTTACAAGGGCTTCATCGGTAATTTTTACATTGTGATAGCGTTCAAAATCTTCCTTGATGCCGCGGAGAATTTCAATTGACTCCTCAACGCTTGGCTCTTCAACAATAATTGTTTGCAGCCTGCGCTCAAGGGCTGAATCCTTTTCTATATATTTTTTATATTCGTCAAAAGTAGTTGCACCGATAATTTGAATGTCGCCACGAGCCAAATAAGGCTTTAGGATATTTGACGCATCCAAAGACCCTTCACTGCCACCAGCTCCGACAATATTGTGAATTTCATCTATAAATAAAATCATGGACTTGTCCTTGCTTGCGCGTTCCAAAAGCTTCTTTATCCTGCTTTCAAAATCGCCCCTGTACTTGGTCCCTGCAACAAGTGATGTCATATCGACCATATAGACATTTTTGTCAGCCAAATAATAAGGCACTTCGCCTTTTTCAATGCGTTCAGCCAAGCCATAAACAATGGCCGTCTTACCAACGCCAGGCTCACCGATTAAAGTTGGATTGTTCTTGGTCCTACGAGATAGAATTTGAATCATCCGCTCAATTTCTTCTTCCCTGCCAATAACAGGATCAATCTTGCCAGCCTTGTATCTGTCGTTTAAATTTATCGTATACTCTTCAATTGATTCATCATCAGAAAAATCATCGTCATCTTCAGAAACAATGGACCTGATAAAAGCATTTTCATCAAAGCCCAGAGTATCTATTACCATCTCCGTCATATCATACTTGTCGCTAATGGCACAAATAGCAAGAACTTCTGGACTTACATCGTCCAAGGCAAAATATTCTGCACGTTTCTTGGCTTCAAACATTAAAATATTTCTGGCCCCTTGGGCATAGCCTTCAGGCTTTGTGTAGTCTCCCTGACCAACCAAGTCATAGAGGGCCTGCCTAAAACGCCTGTAAGTCATCCCGTATTGGGCAAAGGCCTGCTTAACTTCTGAATTATATTTTAAAAGTGCGAGCACAATGTGCTCACTGCCCAGGTTTTTTGCCCCCAGGCTCTCCGCTTCCTCATGGGCAAGCTGGATTATACTTTTGGCATCTTGATCAAAATTTGTTAAATCAAACACTGTCTCACCTTCTTATAATAGTTCAAAAATCTTTTTGTAATAGTATTTTTCTAGTTCTTCATTCATGATGCCCTTGGTCTTTAAATGTTCGGGCTGGGTGTTTACCAGGAGAGAATTAATTTTTTCCGCTTCAATTCTCTCGCCAATGGCTTCCTTGTAAATAGTTATGTCGTCCACAACTCTGAGAAAGTCTACAAAGCTCACAGCTTCCATGGCCTTATACTTATCAATTCTATCCTTGATATAGGAAATAAATTCCTCGTCTCCTTTTAGGTCTTCCCTCTCTGCGGTTTCCATAATGCAAAGCTCTTCTGCAATATTTTTCATAAAATTTAATTCTTTTTCAATATTGCCCTTGGAAATCATTCTGAGGACAAAAAATGCAGATGGCCTTGACCCACTGTTAAATGGCAATAACATAGCCCCTGGCATCTTCATTATCTTCTTTATCAGGGTCAAAATCCTGTTCTTGTTCATCATAGCCGGCAGGTGCAAGAGGACATCAAAAACCAAACCATTGCCACAAAGGGGAGTAGTTGCAGTCAGATATCCAAAATTCCTGTCCTTTTGAAAGGTAAAATTACTTGATAAATTCTTTTCAATAGGCTTTAGCTTCTGATAAGCAGTGTCCCAAGAATCTGCCTTGGCGCTCATCAGAATGTGGTCAACATCATTAATAATAATAAAAATATTTTCCTCTTCATTATAGAGAATTGATGGATCAGTCTCTTCTGTAATATTCATGGACAAGAGATTCATCTCTTGGATAAAATTAATCTCATCCTGCATATTCCTATAGGAAGGAATGTATTTTAGAGGAACTTCCACCGCACCAGCTGCGCTTATAATCTTATCCCTAAGGTCAGACCGCTCGTTCCAATTCATCTTCTCTACATACTTATAACCCGACACATTGCGAATCAGGTCTACATTGTAACCACTAATAATCATTCTATATTCTCCATCATGGCCTTGATTTCTTGGGCTCTCTCATAGTCTTCAGTTCTAATCGCTATATCCAATTCCTTCTTCAAGTCATCTAGATAAGATTTCTTTGAATTTTCCCTTGTAGTTGGCATTAAATTTTTGCTCTTCAATAAGTTTTCAATTTCATTTTTAAAGCAGGAATAGCAAACCTCACAGCCAGCCATTTGCGTAATTTTTAATTCACTCAGCTTGGTTCCACAGTTTGGGCAGGTAATCTCATTAATATCCTTCTCTTCCATGGAGTTTTCCAATTCCTTAATCAGGTTCATAATCTGATTGTTAAAGATAACCTTGACATCAATATTGGAATCCTCACCTATATTAAACATTTCTTTTAATTCTTCAAGAGGAAGCTTTTTAAAATCATCATATTCAAAATTATTAAAATTAAAAAAATTATTCATCTTCACTCTCCTTTGCAAGCACCAGCAATATATTTTTCAAAATGGATGCCCGGAGCATATTCTTCTCGCCTGGTCTAACATCCAAGCTCCTGTCGCTCAAACTGCTAGCTATAATCGCGGATTCTCTTTTTGTAATAATACCCGAATCACGGAGCGAATCCAAAATCAAGTCCACCTCACTAGCCGTAACTGAATCACCAATTGTATCCACAAGCATGGATTCAAAATCGCTTGTGGTCGTTAAATTAATCTTCTCAATTGATATATATCCACCGCCGCCGCGTCTACTTTCGATATAGTAGCCCATTTGCGGCTGAAATCTAGTCTCTAAAACATAATTAATTTGAGATGGCGAGCACTTAAATGAATCTGCCAGGGCGTTTCTCCTGACCTCTACATATCCACCGCTCTCTTCAAGCATCTCTTTTAAAAAATCTTCTATAATATCGGTAAGCCTTGCCAATTAAATCACTCCTTTGACTTTGACTTTCTTTAACTATTAATACCCAGAGGAATTTTTATTTAAACAAGGCCTATTACTAAATATAATTTACATCTTACAAGTCTCTTTCTTGTTAAAATTAACTTCAAATCGCAAAAATATTTTAAAAATCTATTCCATGTAAAACTAAACTTTAAATCCAAAACTTTTTTCAAATTCAATTTCAAATCAAACTTAAACTCAAACGCTTTATCAAAAAAATTATTTTTTTAAATATCCTAAGCATCAAAAATTTATCCTGCAAAAATATTTTTCAAAATAAAATGAATTTATCCAATAAAAAAGCCACCCTTGCGGGTGGCAAAAATAATTTCAATCTTATTTGTTTTCAAATTGGCTTGTAGCTAATTTAACTCCAGGTCCCATTGTTGAGCAAACTGTGAGTGATCTTAGGTACTTACCTTTTGCAGCTGCTGGTTTAGCTTTTACGATAGCTTCCATAATTGCATCTAAGTTTTCCTTAAGTTTTTCCTCACCAAAGCTCTTCTTACCAATGATGGTGTGGATGATGTTTGATTTGTCAAGTCTGTATTCAACTTTACCAGCCTTAACTTCGTGAACAGCCTTTGCAACATCCATTGTAACTGTACCACTCTTTGGGTTTGGCATTAAGCCCTTAGGTCCTAGAACCTTACCAAGTCTACCTACAAGACCCATCATGTCTGGTGTTGTGATAAGTGTATCGAAATCAAACCAGTTTTCATTTTGGATTTTTTCAATCATATCTTCAGCGCCAACAAAATCTGCTCCAGCTTCTTGAGCTTCTTTTTCCTTGTCGCCCTTTGCAATTACAAGTACGCGAACTTCTTGTCCTGTTCCGTGTGGCAGAACGATAGCACCACGAACTTGTTGGTCAGCGTGTCTGCCGTCAACACCAAGTCTTGCGTGTAATTCAATTGTTTCGTCAAATTTTGCTGTTGAACCCTTTAATACATTTTGAATAGCTTTATTTGCATCATAAAGCTCAAATCTATCAAATTGCTTAGCAGCTTCTTGATATTTTTTTCCTCTTCTCATTATATTAACCCCCTACTATTGTTCTACTTCTACGCCCATGCTTCTTGCAGTACCTGCAACAAGTCTCATAGCTGATTCAATTGATGCAGCGTTTAAGTCTGGCATCTTGATTTCAGCAATTTCTTTTAATTGAGCCTTTGTTAACTTACCAACTTTTTTCTTGTTTGGTTCGCCTGATGCAGATTCAATTTTAAGAGCTTTCTTAATTAGAACTGCTGCTGGTGGGGTCTTTGTAATAAATGTGAATGATCTGTCTTGGTAAACAGTGAGTACAACAGGGATAATTAAACCTGCTTGGTCAGCTGTCTTTGCGTTAAATTCTTTTGTAAATTGCACAATGTTAACACCGTGAGGTCCAAGAGCTGTACCTACTGGTGGTGCAGGAGTTGCCTTACCTGCTGGAATTTGCAATTTAACTAATGCTAAAACTTTCTTAGCCATAATTTCCTCCTTAGTATATTGTGGTCCGATAGGAGAGTATCTGCCACACTTTCAAATTAATTAGATTTTTTCAACTTGGTCATAGTCAATATCAACTATATTTTCTTGACCGAACATGTCTACTAATACTTTTAATATTCTCTCTTCTTTTTTAACTTCTTTAACTTCGACTACCTTATCCTTAAAAGGACCAGTCATAACTAAAACTCTGTCTCCAATTTCAACATCGACCGGTTTTTTAGGAATTTCATCAGTCATACCTAAACTCTTTAGCTCGCGATCAGTCAAAGGAACTGGGTCACCCGAAGGTCCAACAAAGCCGGTAACTCCTCTAGTGTTACGCACTAAAAACCAGCTCTCGGTGTCATTTATCATGTTGACAAGCACATAGCCTGGGAAAGACTTTCTGGTCTTTAATTTGCCAGGGTTGTTTTTGTCTTGATAAGATTCCATCGGAACTATTACCTCAAAAATATTATCCTTGTAACCTCTGCTAGCAACCATTTGTTCGATAGTCGCCTTAACTTTGTTTTCGTGTCCGCTGTATGTGTGAACCACATACCATTTAGCGTCTTTTCTTCTCTCTTCGTTATTGCCTAACAACTCAGTCATCCTACTTTAAAATCAAACTGTAGACGTAACCAATTCCAAGGTCTAGTAGATAAACTAAGATACTAAACAAAACGCTAAATACAAGCACTGTAAGAGTATAGTTAAATAGTTCTTTTTTTGTAGGCCATGCAACTTTTTTTGTTTCAAGGCGAACGCCTCTTAAATAAGTCGCTAACTTACCTTTCTTATTTGCATTTTCGTTTGCCATTTTAAAATTCCTTTCTACTTGGTTTCCTTGTGAACGGTGTGCTTTTGACAGAACTTGCAGTATTTCTTGAGCTCAACTCTATCAGTTGTGTGAGTCTTGTTCTTGGAAGTTCTGTAATTTCTTTGTTTGCATTCAGTGCATTCCAAAGTAATCATGTCTCTCATCTTTCCACCTCCCGTTTAATGCCCGCACACTTGGGGGCAAAACAATTACACCTAATTATACATTAAATATTTCTGATTGTCAACGCAAAAAGGCTATTTTTCAAAAGTTTTTCTTATTTTATTAAAAATATTTTATGCAATGAAAAATTAAATATAAAAATGCAGGCGAAAAAAAATTTTTTAAAATTATGAACAATTAAAAATTACATGTTAAATATTTTTTCAATCGCAGAAAATATATAGAGAGGCAAACAAAAAGTGGCAAGATTGATATGCACTCACAAACCCGGACACGGATATAATGGGGCAGCACAATCTTGCCACTTTTATTTAAATTAATTATAAGATGGTTACCTCTGATTAACTATAACTGGTAGAATCATTGTTTCCATTTCATCAAGACCTTTCCAAACAAGTATTTTAATCTTATAATCTCCCTCCATCGGCACTTTTATCTTTGCAGATAGAATCGATTCTTCATTTGATTTTAAAACTTTTTCAGCCACAGCTGAATTTATAAATTTGTTTTGCTGATCATATAATGAAACTATTAGAGTTATTTTTTCTTCCTTTGACTGCTCGTTTTTAACTTTGATTTTACCTTCAAATAAATCCCCATTTTTAAATGAGTATTTATTGGTTAAATAATCTAAATTTATGGAATCTTCGCTACCAGAGCTCGTACTATTGTCTACATCCATATCTATATAGGTTGCATCAACAATGTTTCCATCTTTATCAAGCGCTTTTATAATAATCTTATGGCTTTGATTTTGTACCATTTTATCAAAAATAAATTCCTTTTTATCAGTATTTTCAATTACATTGTCCCATGAATCCAAACAAATCTCATAATTTATAACACTGCTATCATCGATGTCATATTGAATAATAAATGGTGTTTTATTATCATAGGTTATTTTTTTAGGTTCTACTTTTATTTTAGATAAATCTCTAGCAATTATTCTAGTTTGTGCGTACGCCATATTGCGAGCATGGTCAGTTACTCCAATATCAATTGTGTTAAGAGAGTGATTTAATACAAACTTCTTTTTATAATAATCGTTTTCATTAGATATTTTAAAAATAAATTCACCATCTTCTTCATATTTTTTACCATTTAATAAAAATAAGAATGTGTTTATTTTAGAGTCAACGATACCTTCATCTTTCGCTTTAATATTTAATTCGAATTCAGGACTATCTATAAAAAATAAATCTGCCACTTCAACCTTCGGAGATGTTTTATCAATCTTTATTGGAAAGCTAAGTTTTTGCATGTTGGCACCTGTAAAGTCAGGTTTAGCATAAACATTTATATAATATTGGCCTTCATCAATCGGTTTTTTAACTCCAAGCTTTTTATCATATATTCCCCCACTCCATTGCCAATAAAAATTGACTTTAGCCATGACTTCTTGATCAATTTTTACATCTTTACTTAAATTTTCACGTTCATCTATTATTTTTATTTCGTTTCCATCTACATCTTCAATATTTATTTTTAAATATTTAGCATTTCTAAGCAAAGTAAATTTTACTAAAACATTATTATAGGCATTTGCATCCTGTGGATTCATTGCATACAAGCTCTCATCAATAATGCCTTCAAGTGGCATAAGCTTTTTAAAATATCCTTCGCTTATAGAAGAGTATAAACCCGTTTCTTTAAAGATTGGATTGTTATTTTGTTTATTATCAAACATTGGCAGACTAGAGAAGTCTCCATAAAACCCTAATACTGGTAGGCTGTATTTCTTTTGGTCATCTTCAAAAGTCAAATAACCATCTACAAACCTATTTTTCTCTCCTGTAGGTGAAAAGCTTACGCTCATTTCATTTTCCGCATTCGGATTTATACTTATTGAATCAGGCCCATTGTAAGACAAGCCATTACCTACAAAACTGACCTTGAAGTCCTTTTTCTCGTCTGAAATACTTTTTATTTTAATAATTAAGTCTTTATTGCTATTTATTTCCTTTAAAGTAATATTAGGAAGACCCTTACAAGTGAAGAATACATCCGCAGCTAAAGCTTTATTTATATTTACAAATCCTGCTCCTTGTTTTCTTACATCAACATAAATACCATTTTGATACTTAATATCAGCCGTATTCATTAAAGCTGTTTTAATATAGTTTTGATAGTTGTCTAGTCCTATGTCTTTGTATTTTTCAATCATAAGAGCAGTCAAGCCAGATACAACAGGAGCCGCCATCGACGTGCCACTCATGTTCTTATATTTATTATCATTCACAGTTGAAAATACACTGCCACCAATAGAAGATAAATCTGGCTTCATCTCTAAATCTGGAGTTGGCCCCCAAGAGGAGAAATTAGATAAATAGTTGTCATCTGAAAATTCCATGTCTTCAAGACTATCTGAAAATTTAATATTTATTTTTTCAATATTATCAATGATATACTTACCGGAGCTATTAGAAATAAAAATTGTTGGTATGCTTACCTTAGGATCTGTAGATATATTTTGCAAAAGTTCATCATCACCATCCTTGTTAAAAATAATAGCGCCAATTGCACCTTTATTTTGAACATTGAGTTTTTTATCCTTAAACTCAATTTCTCCTCTTTTTATTATGGCAATTTTGTTCTTTAAATCAAGGTTTTCTATATCTTGTTGCCTGCCTAAGTTGCAATCTACTATCCCATCATAATTATTCATCAAAATTGGATCAGAGTCTGATTTAAAAAACTGAATCTTTTTATCTTGTCCTTCAACTGTAGTGTTAAATACATCAACTGTTTTCTTTTTATTGTCAAAACTTGCAACTTGAATCGAATCTAGAGATAATCCTGGAGTTGCTACCGTTCCGTTATCAATAGACCGATTATCCTCATTAGGATAAGTGCTAAAGGCAGCATTTCCACCAGCTGTGACAACAATTACATTTTGTTCTCTAGCTTTTTTAATTGCTTCTTGTTGAAGGTCACTAGGATTGGTAAAACCAGCAGACATACCTAAGCTCATATTTATTACATCAGCCTTTAATTTTATCGCATCCTCAATTGCTTGAACAATATCTCCTTCACTAGCTCCTTTGTTAGGATCATTTGAAAATATTTTCATATTATACAATTGAACTTCAGGAGCAATACCCCTTATTCCTTTTTTGTTTTTTATTTCTTCCTCACTTGCACAATTTGCACCTATAATGCCTGCAACATGCATGCCATGACTATAACCTGGTGAGGTAGAGAATGCTTCTTTGACTTGATTGTTTCCGTCAGCATAATTGTAGGCAAAAGGAACTTTGTCACTAGAGTATAAACCATAGGAAATTTTATTTTCCTTTTTTAATTTTTCAATTTCATTCTTAGAAAACTTTTCACTGCCTGGACTTAATCTCATATCTTTATGTGAAGCATCAATACCACTATCTAAAACAGCAACAACTATTTTTTCACCTTTCAGTCCCAGGTCTCTATAAATCTCAGCCATCCCTAGCTCGCTGCTAATACCTGACATTTGCTTTGTATAAATAACTGCTTCTTTGGCTTCTTTTACTCCATCAATTAATGCTATTTTTTTCACATATTTTCTCTTAGTAATTACACTAAGACCATTAGTAGCATAGTAATATCTATTCTTAATTTTCGCAGCCTCATTAATTGATTTTATATTTTTAATAATGCCTTTCTGAGAATCTAAGACCCTGTTTTTTATATTCTCATCCATGTAATCTTCATTAGCTAGGTCTAAATAACAAGGAGCTTTGATTGTTATCATTATCTCAATTTCTTCGTCAGCCGACTCTCCATTAGTCATGTTCTCATCATGAATTTCTAAAACTTCTTTAGGTGCTTCATTCAACATATCTTGAAGAAGAGAGACCTTATCAATGGGCTCTCCCTTAGCATTTATACCTGGTAATGATGTCAAGAGAAATAGTAAAGATAGGACTACTGATAAAATTTTATTTTTATTCATTGTACCCTCCTAGTTAATAAAATCTTTAGCTTTAATATCTTTAGCATAATGCCATACAGGGCTAAAATCTGTAATTTTATTTCCTGAAAGATATAGAATTCTTAGATTAACCAAATCTTTTAATGGCTCACATGATCTTATTTCATTGTTTTTCAACTGCAAAGATGTCAGATTTGTAAGCTTTCTTAATGGCTCAACAGATTCTATTTTATTGTTATCCGCAGCAAACCATTCCATCTTTAGATTATCGCTAAACATTGATATATCTTTTACATTGTTATTTGAAAAATCAATTCTATATAAATTTGCTTTTCCGCTCAAAGGACTGAGATCAGAAACTTTATTATCTTTTATATTAAACCAATCTAAATCCTTCATATTTGCCACTGGACTAATATCTGAAATGTTATTACTTGTTAACCACAAGCTAGTTACATTTACCAAATTCTTCACAGGACTTATATCACTTATATTATTGTATCTTAAGAACAAAAACTTTAGTGAGGTCAAATTTTTTACAAAGTTGATATTTGAGATTTTATTTTCTTCTATCAACAAGTTTTCAAGATTGTTTAAACCATCAAAAGCATTTTCGTCAATAAATGAAATTTTATTCTCATCAAGGACTAGCTCAATTAAATTATTCATTTTTACAAATGTACCAAGTGGAATATCCGTTAAATAATTATTTGAAATATCTAAATACTTCAAATTCTTAAGACCTTTTAGTTTTGCAAGTTGATGAGACTCAATATGGTTGGCCCACAAGGACAATTTCTCTAAGCCTTCAAGGTTTTCTATACCATCTAAATTTGTAATCCCTAGCGCAAGTGCTTCCAGCTCTTTTAGATTAATTACATCTGACAGATAAATATCACCTTTATATTTATCAATTGCATTTCTGACTGCTTTTTCCAAAGCTTTGTCTGGGAAACTTATAACTCTATCTTCAAAATTTTTGTTTAAGCTTATAAATGCCTTTACTCTTTTTCCATCTTCGGTAATTCCTTCTACCGTTTTATCTTCATTGCCTTCAAAAACCTTTTCATCCCAATTGATTCTAGTAATCTTACCATTTATTTCAGCCTTGTATGGAAGATAGTACTTTTCTCCTATCTTAACATCTTTTTTTAGAATGCCATCAACAAGAACTTCTTTTTCAATCGCAACATCAACTTTTAAATTCTCAATCCCAAGAAGTGGACTGTAGTCTCCAATATCTATTTTGCCAAGTTCAACATTTCTTAAAGTTGGAATATCAAGTGCTTCAATGTTTTTAACAGCAGTACCCGAAATATATATATTTTCTAATTTTTCAAAGCGAGAAACAGGGGTTAAATCTTTTATCTGTGAACATGTTATAAGATTTAATGTTTTTAAATTAACTAAACCCTCTATACCATTTAGGCTACTGATTTGAGCAGAATATAAATTAAGCTCTTCTAAATTTTTTAAATCAGAAATATCATCTAGATTTATTTTTGAAAAATAAAAGCTTAAATCTAATACCTTCAAATTTTTTAAATATCTAAGCTCACTTAAGTCAGTATTTCTAAACTCCAGATACTGAAAAGAAAGCTTTTCTATTGCTGATAAATTTTCTAGAGTTAACTTTTCAAGTCCTGCTTTCTTTTTTATCAGGTTTTCAAGTTCTTTATTCTTAAAACTTATCTGATCACTTGTATTAATTCTTTCTACTATTATTTTAAGATTAGCTTTAAGGTCTGTGCCATCAACTATTCCAGTAAAATAATTTTCTCCAACCGTTAGCTTGTTTGCATCAAATGATTCCCAAGTTACTTTAGCTTTTTTACTACGGCCATCAGAGTACTCAACCATTACATATTTAGGCAAAGCAATTGGCTCTTCATTGATTTTATTAATTACTACTGGCTTTACTCCTGTAATTTTTCCAATCTCTTTCACATTTAAAATGAGCTTGGCTTTTTTATCTGTACCTTTTACAAGCCCATATATTGTATGAGCTCTTGGCTTTGTAATATCTATTCCATCTAATTGCCAATCAACATCTACAAAAATTAATTCGCCATTTGACAGAAAAGCTTTTGCTTGTTTTGGTAATTCAAACTCTTCTTCATTTGTAATAGATTTTTCTATCGGTTCAATATTTAAAATAAGAGCATTTATGTCCCTATCCTTAATAGGGACTCTTAGTGTGTTTGAAGTAACCTCGCCATTTTTTTCTACATATATATTCATATAATAAGCATCTTTAGTTATTTTGTTTAAAGATTTAAGGCTAAGGCTTTCTTCTTTACTAATCTCCCTTATATATGATGTTTGATTTACTATCTTCCCATCTTTATCTACCACATCAAAACGAATATTTATCTTTGAATCTTCACTCAGATTCTTTAAGTTAATATTTGTTTCGTGCAGATGATTCGTAGTAATCAGTTCTTTGCTTTCCAGATTAATATAAACATCTTCCTTTGCAAAAACAGAAGATGAAAGAACTAATATTGCAAATATTACTCTTAATAATTTCTTCATCATCTAATTCCTCTCTACAATCTTTGCTTTGAACCTGTCTACTTCAACAGTTCTTCCTTTATCACTATAAAGAACTATGGTATATTCATAGTTTAAGTCCAAGTCACCAAATACGTAGCCCATATCCTCTTCTGAGTTTATCATTGGTTCCTGATCGTATAAAATAGCACTATCACCCTTAAATATATTGAAATACAGGCTCTCCGTACGATTTGATTTTACAAACACATAGTATCCCATATAACCATCATATTCAGCCTCTACAGTGTATGTGTAGTCAGAAGTCCCAGGATTTTCTTTTTCATCTTTTAAGACATATTTAAAACTATATAGAACTTCGCTTGAGCTTGCACTTTCATAAATAGATATTGTTAGCTCCTTGCCTATCAAATCTTTTTTTGTTTTCATTACATCTGCAGTTTCTGTTGAATTTATTTTTGCAGGACTGAACGATTTAGTATTATCTGGCAAAGTAACTTTAAAATAATATGCCTTTGGCAGAGCTGGATCAGTGGTTAATCTTAAAACAGAATATGGCATCCACATTTCTTCTGACATATCCTCACAAGTAAGAGTGTAAGTGTAATCCTCAAATTTTACCTCTGGTTCTTTTGCTTTATTAACAGTTACAGGAATCTTTATTTCACTGGTTTTGTTGTCAATTGTCCTTACATACCCAATAATATTTGCTTGACCCACTCCTACTGCCTTAGCTTTTGCACTTATTTTTAATCCATTTTTTGTTTGGCTAGTTATTATTACAATATTAGGATTATCAGTTTTTATTTCATAATCTTTTATATCATCTAGAGTAATTCCATCAATATTAAATTCTATTTCTCCATTTTCGGGAATAATTTCATCCTTGTATACGGTAAAACTTTCATAGTTAAATTTTAAAACTACATCCTTTCCCTTTTTCATATTAACGTTTATAAAAACTTTTTCATCAAGTCCACCAACAGTTCCTTCGATTCTATAAGTTTTTTCTTCATTGAAATCAATATTGTTTGTATTCCAATTAACACTAGTCCAGTTTTTCTTACCATCTGCATTCATTATTTGAACAGTCTCTGGTAACTTAACTTCTTCGCCGATATTAAACTCTTTATCATCAGGGTTGATGGCAAAGAGCGGATTGGATTTTGGGGCTCCAAAAGTAAATGGAATCCTTTTTTCTACTTTCCTACCGTCTTTTAATTTAACAGTAATAATAGCGTCCGCCTTACCTGCACTTTTTACATTACCAAAAATCCTAACATTTGCATTAGTAAATCCAGCTTCTTCATAATCAGGTCTCCTAGTAATAGTAAATATAGAATCTTTACCGGACACAACACTGGTTTCCTCGATTAAATCCACGTCAATTCCATTTACAATTATGCGATAATCTGCAGTATAATCTCCTTTTTTCTTAGTAGTAATTACCTCTTCTACTTCTTTTTGATCATAAACTATACTATCTTTACCAGGGCCTTCAGCTATATACATGCTAATTATGAGATCAAGTTTTTCTGAAACAATAACTTTTAATTCTATTTTTTTGTCGTAGCCTTCTACTTTACCAAATACTTTATATTCACCAATTTTATTGGTGTTAATATTATTTTCTTCCCAAGTTATATCTCTTTCTTCTCTTTGACCATTGGATAAATTTACGACAGCTTTTTTTGGTAGTTTTAATTCTTCTCCCAGTTCCAAATTAATTGTATCGATTAATTCAATACTTGTAATTACAACAGGTTTCTCTTTTACAATAACTTTTAGTTTTACTTTCTCATCATAATCTTCTACTTTGCCAATTAATTCATGTTCACCGATTTCATTTATATTGTCTGGGATATCCCATTCAATTTTAACCCTTCTCTTAAAATCATTTATATATGTTGCTGTGACGTAATTTGGAAGAACTAGCTCATCACCTTCAAATACCTCAATATCATTTAATTTTTCAAGAGATTTGATTTTTAAATTTTCATCTTTTATAGTAACGGAAATTTCTTTGTAATTATTCTCTGGCATTTCTGCTTTAATAGCCAAAATATATTGTCCAGGTTCAGTGAAATCTGGCAAGGCAAAGTAATAATCATTTTCTCCAGCTGAATTTGACACTTCTGAATCCAGGTGTAAAATTTCATTTGTTAACAAATTATATAATTTATAATTAATTGATTTCCCTTTTAAAGCCTTGTTATCTTTTGATATTTCTGTATTTATTTTAATGTATGAATTTTTAGATTCTTCAATTTTTTCTTTATCGGTAATTAATTTATAACCTTCAGAATGTGGAGTTGTATCCTTAATGTCAAAAGTAGCTCCATTATTAGTCATTGTAAAGCTAAAGGTATTATCTTGATCTAAAGAGATAGGTTTCCCATTAAAATATACTTCGTATTCTTTTTCAGATGGAAAATCAAACTTTAACTTAACCTTTTTTCCTTCCTCAACCATAAGATCGCCATCTTCATCACCAGAAATAACTTCAACTTTTATTTCAGATTCCCTACCTTTAGGTAAATTTATCTCTATTTTGTGTTTGCTGGCTTCTGCTTTTTTGAATTCCCATATACCTACGAAATTTGTATTAGCATAAACTCCATAAATTTTTTCTGGTGCCCAGCCCTTAAATATCCATTTACCTTCACTAGTTTGATAATTGTTCTCAACAACGGGTGGATTATAAAACTCACCTTCATTAACATTTACTGCGTTTGGCGTTCTTATAAGAATTTCTTCAGGCAATGATTTATTTGAACTTGCAGATATAAATTCAAATGAAATTTTGTATTTTCTAGTAATTATAGGTTTCTCATAATCATGATTAATCCCATAATTAATAGGTTTTTTATATCTCTTATCTTTGTTTAAATTATCTTTTGTAGTTTCCTTATCATTTGTCTTATTATCTGCTTTTTCAATGTTTTTTTCTTCTTGCTTGTCGGAGATGTATTTATATTTATTAAGTTCAAGGCAGTAAATAATTTTACAAATTTCAGCTCTTGTAATAAATGCGCCTGGTTTTAAAGTATTTCCATCACATCCATTAATTATGCCATAGCTTATTAGTCCCGCAACTTCAACTTTATAATTTACGTCCTTGTAATCATTATAGGATTCTATTAAATTAGCATCTCCCTTTATACCTAATGCCCTTGCTATAATATAAAAAGCTTCTTCCCTGGTAACTTTTTTATTGGGTTCAAATAAATCCCCTTGGATATCATAAGCACTCAGGTAATCAAGATTTGTAACTTGTTTATAAAACCAATCATCTTTATTTACGTCTATAAACCTACTTTCATAATCATCATTTAATCCTAAATAATTAGAAATTATTTTAGAAAACTCTGATCTTATAATAAAATTATTTGGCTTAAAACTATTATCCGTATAGCCATTTACATATCCTTTTTCTTGGCACCAGTCAATGTAAGCCTGTGCCCAGTGTTTGTTAGTATCAATAAAATTATCCGCATATGTATTTGTTACAAAGCAGAACGCAAGTAATATTGATAATAAAATACTTAGGAATCGTTTTTTCACTTTTTTCCTCCTAAAATATAATATAGTCTTTTTATTTAATGTTTGCTTAATAAAATTAAATTCTTAAAAATAAAGAATAGAAATTAAGCCGAGGTTTAGCATTTTCCCTCGGCTTACAATATCTATTTAATTATTATTTTAGTGATGGATCGATCCATACTCTTGAGAATTCTGCTTCTGTTGTGTATGGTGTAGCTTCATCTGCTGGTGATCCCTTTACATAGTTTTTGATTGGGTATTCAACGCCCTTGTTTGAGAAGTAAACTACTGGAAGATCTTCGTATAGAATTTCTTGGATTCTTCTGTAGTGAACTGCCCTGTCTTCGTATTCTGTTGCAATATTTGCAAGTTCGAATTCCTTATCGAGTTCTGGGTTTGAATAGTTTCCATAGTTCATTGGGCCGCCTGTTACAAATCTAATTCCCATTGCTGAGATGTCTGGTCCCATATAGCCACCTAAAACTGTGAAGTCAAAGTCTTTTCTTTCTAGAACTTTTTCATCATAAGTTGGGTCGTCCATTGAGTTGTGGTTTAATTTGATGCCCATTTCTTTGAATTGTTCTGTTAGAACAACTACGAAATCATCCCAACCAGGGAAGGTATCGATTGTTGTTTCAAAATAATATCCATCTGCGTCTTTTGTGTAACCTGCAGCTTCAATTAATTCTTGTGCTTTTGCAAGGTCTCTTTCAGGGCTCTTTACGTCTTTGTTAATTGCCCATGCATATTCTGGAGCGATAAAGTATTCTGAAATTGTGCCTTGTTCTTTTAGAACTCTCTTGAAGATGTCTTCACGGTCAATACCATAAAGTACAGCTTCTCTTAAGTTTTTATCTGTGAAGATTCCACTTTCCATGTTGAAGCAGAGGTAGGATTTGTTTGGCCATGATTTTGGAACAAATCTAAATCTGTCGTCTTTTTTGAGCTTTTCAATTTCTGTTGCTGGTACACCTGCTAGAGTTTGGTCGATTTCATCGTTTAACCAAGCTTGGTAAGCTGTGTTTCCGTCTGGAATAATCTTAAAGATTAGCTTGTCAACATAAGGTCCTTCTCCAAAGAAATCTGGATTCTTTTCTAGAGTGATTGATTCGCCTTCAACCATTTCAACAAATTTAAATGGACCAGTTCCAATTGGATTGTAATTAGCATCATTTGTTAACCAGTCTGTGCCTTCGTAGATGTGCTTAGGCATAATGTATGTTCCCATCCATGCAATGTATCCAAGTAGACCTGAATCTGGTTGGCTTAGGTGGAATACAACTGTATCTTTATCTTTAACTTCTACGCTTTCAACAGATGAGAGTGAGCTTGATGCGAAACCCTTTTTGTCCATGATTTCATCAAAGGTCCACTTTACGTCTTCGGCTGAAAAATCTTCGCCGTCGTGCCATTTAACATCTTTGTGTAGGTGGAAGATCAAAGTCTTGCCTTCGTCTTCATATTCATAAGATTCTGCAAGATCGTTTATGATTTCCCCATTACCATTAATCTTTAAAAGTTTGTTAAAAGTGTTTTGAATAATTTGGTAAGCAGCGTTGTCAGCTGTTGCACATGGGTTGAATTGGCTTGGTTCCTTACCAAGACTAACGATAAATGTGCCGCCTTCTACTGGACCATCGGTATTTTCTACCTTTTCTTCTTCTTTCTTGTCTTCTGTTGTTTCTGTCTTTTCTTCTGTCTTTGTTTCTGTTTCTGCTGGTTTTGTTTCATCAGTCTTTGGTGCATCGTTTTTGCAAGCAAATAGTGATGTCAAAGATAGCAGGGCAATAAGTAAAAATATTATTGCTTTTGATTGTCTTTTCATATTTCCTCCTAATTTGAAAATAAATTATTTATATGAACTGTTTATTGGGTTAAAACAGCTAATATAATGATCTTCAGCGATTTTCTTGAGCTCTGGACTTTGACAATTGCAAACATCTGTGCGATTGTAGCAGCGTTTTTTAAAGCTGCAGCCTTGGTCAAGATTAATCGGTTTTGGGATTTCTCCCTTTATTTTTATTCTATTTATTTCTATCCGTGGATCTACTGTGCCCACGTGAGATATAAGAGCCTTTGTGTAAGGGTGCTTGGGATTGTTGATAATTTCATCCGTTGGTGCATACTCAACGATTTTGCCCAAGTACATTACAAATATTTTATCTGCAATAAACTGAGTAGTTGGTATGTCGTGACTAATATATAAAAATCCTGTACTATCATTTTTCTTTATGTCCATTAGCATATTTAAAATATCTGCCCTAATGGACGCGTCCAGCATACTGACAGGTTCGTCGGCAATTATTAGTCTGGGATTTAAAAAAAGTGACCTAAGGATTGATATCCTTTGAAGTTGTCCGCCCGAAAGCTCAACAGGATAACGATTTAAATACTCTTCTGCATTTGGAAAACCAATCTCCTTTAAACTCTCAACTATAAATTCATAACGCTCTTCCTTGGTCTTTAAAATATTGTGAACCTTCAAGGTATTCATCAGGGTTGCTTTTAATTTTTTCTTGGGATTAAAAACATCAAAGGGATTTTGGAAAATCATTTGAGCATTCCGCCTAAATGATAACTTATCCTTCTTTAAAAATTCCTCTTGATCTCTGCCCAAAAATTTTACCCGACCAGATGTGGGCTCCTCCAATCCAATAACACATTTAGCAAGCGTGCTCTTGCCCGAGCCTGACTCACCGACAATGCCGATGACCTCGGACTCATCCAAGTCAAAGCTCACCCCATCAAGGGCCTTTAAAATCCCATCCTTGGTCTTATAATGTTTTTTTAAATCTCTTACTTCAAGTATGTTCATTCAAAATTCCTCTTGTTAAAGCAAGCCACTTGCCTTGATCCAAATACCTCTACCTTTGGAGTTTCCTTATCGCAAATTTCGCTCCTGTATGGACACCTATCTTTAAAGATGCACCCCATATATTCTTTGGATAAGTCTACAATGGTTCCTGGTATACTCATTAGCTTTTCCTTGTCCTTGTACATATCTGGATAAGAATTTAATAATAATTCCGTGTAAGGATGGAAAGGTTTTGTAAATACATCCATCACATCCCCCACTTCCACAATCCTGCCCCCGTACATGACCACAACTCTTTTAACAGAGCTAGCCACCAGGGAAACGTCATGAGTTATCATCAGGCGTGTTATATTTGTCTGAGCTTCCAATTCTAAAATCTCATCCATAATCTGCCGCTCAGTTACAATATCCAAAGCAGTTGTAGCCTCGTCCATAATTACCAGCTCAGGCTTAAGCAAAAATGCAGTGGCAATTGCCACCCTTTGCATCATACCGCCCGAAAGTTCATGCGGATATTTATCATAAATATAATCTGGCAAGTTCACCATATTTAAAGCATCCACGATTACTTTTTTTGCCTCAGACTTTTTGTATGATCCAAAGTTATTTAAAATAGATGTAAGTTGGACTCCAATTTTATGCACAGGACTTAAAAAATCCATAGAAGCTTGGAAGACCATAGCTATTTTTTGCCAACGGTATTTTTTAAATTCCTTGGGAGATAATTTTAATAAGTCCACTCCCCTATAAAAAATATTTCCGTCAACTCTTGTACCTTCAGGTAAAATTTGCAAGATAGCGTGAGCCAAAGTCGATTTGCCCGATCCTGATTCGCCAACTATGCCCACAGATTCATTTTCATTTAAAGTCAAATTAGCATCTGTGACTGCGCGAACGATCTTGTCCTTGTTTTTGTAAACAATATTTAAATCTTTAATCTCAATCATCTTATACCTCCATCATGGTCTTGTTAATAGCTTCCGCAATCATGTGGAAGGCGTAGACAATTAGAATTAAAAACAAACCTGCAAAAAGCGATATCCACCAGCCGGAAATCAAAAAGTTTTTCCCGTTGTAGATAATCTTGCCCAGAGAAACTCTTGTGATATCTCCCAGCCCCAAAAATGAAAGACTGGCCTCATATAATATGGCTGAAGAAATCGACAGAGTCGCGTCTGCAATAATTGAATTTATACCGTGAGGCAAAATATGATTTGTAATAATATAGGCGTCACTCTCTCCAATAACTTGGGCTGCCTTTACAAAATTTCTTTCCTTAAGGCTCATTGTAGCCCCACGCATAACACGAGCTGTCCCCATCCATCCAGTTAGTGCGATTACCAAAATAATATTTGTAAAAGACGAACCATAGATAGAGGCAATAATTATAATTAGAAAAAATGTAGGAACCATAAGCATAACGTTTATAATTTCCATAACAACCTTGTCCAAGGTTCCACCATAGTAGCCAATCATGGCGCCAATAAAAACACCGATGGTATTAGAAATAAAAGCTGCCAAAATTCCCACAATAAGGGAAGTCTTAATCCCGTTTGAAACGCTGGCAAAAACATCCCTGCCCAAGTCGTCCGTGCCAAAGATGTGGTCCTTGGATGGCGGCGTGAGCAAATTGTCTGTAAGGTCTGTCGGTGCATAAGAAGTTAGATGAGGACCAACGATTGAGAATATTATTAATAAAATCAAAAGTGTTAATCCAATTTTAAATTCGGTTTTTTCAAAAACTTCTCTCATACTCTAATCCTCGGATCTAAAATACCATAAACAATATCAGTCAATATTGAGAAAAATACAATTGAAACAGAAATTACCAAGTATACTGCATTTAAAACCATGTATTCCCTGGAGTTAATTGATTCGATTATAAGCCTACCCATGCCCGGCCAGCCAAAGACAATTTCTACCAGGGCCGCCCCGCTAATTGCAAAGGCAAAACTCATACCCACAACTGTAACCAGTGGGATCAAAGCATTTTTCAGAATATATTTGTTAAAAATTTCTCTTTCACTAAGGCCAACAGCCCTAAAGGTCTTTATAAAATTTTGATTCATAACATTTGCGATTGATGAGCGCACAATTCTATAAAAAATAGGTGTTTGAATCAAAACGATTGTCAAAATCGGCAAAGCCATGTGATGCATGAGGTCCAAAAACTTTTTAAAACCAGTGTAAGATTCACGTAAATTATAAAGTCCTGATGTCGGAAACCACCTCAGTCTGCCCGCAAAAACATATATAAGTATTAAACCCAGCCAGAAGCTCGGTATAGCGTCAAAAAAATAAGAAATATGATTAAACAATTTATCTACGAAACCATTTAAGTTCCGGCTGGCAATTATTCCAAAAAGAATCCCCAGGCCAATGGAAATAAAAGTTGCCATCAAAGTAAGTAATAGAGTAGGCCCAATTCTCCTCTTTATAACCTCAAAAACAGGTAGGTTGCTCTTGTATGAAAAACCAAAATCACCCTTTGCAGCATTTTTTACATAAGTAGTAAATTGAACAGCAACTGGTTTGTCCAAGTTATATTTTTCTTTTAAGTATTCAATTTGCTCAGGATTTGGATTTTCTTTGTTAGCAATGACCATCATAGGTGTGCCAGGTGCCAACCTGATCAAGAAAAAAGTCATCACAAAAGAAAAGAAAATTGTCATCAAGCCCAATAATACTTTTTTAAAAACATACTTTCCCATTACAACTCCTCATAAGTAAGTGGCCCTTAATCCCACGACAGTGCACATACGCATTAATTCATGTGAGTTCTTATAGGCCCTATAAATTAACTCAATAACAATTATAACATATAAAATTAAAAATGTGGCGAAATTTCTATTATTTCATTGTATTGTAACTAGATTTTAACCAGATAAATTATTTCTTAATAAACTCTTCGAAAAGCTTCACTAGCCTTTACTTACATAGCATTTTTAAATTAAACTCCCTTTATAATATAAAGTTTTCATTCTCACATTTGAAAAAATATTTTAAAAACCCAACAAAAAAGTTGTGGCCTTTATGTACTGCTCCCTTATTTCCGTGTCCGGATTTAAGGGGGCAGTACACTCCTTTGCCACAACTCTTTTTATTGTCTTCATGGAGTTATATATTAATAGAAATTTTTCGACTCGTGTATTTTATTTTTGCCAGCAATATTTTGCTATCTTTTAACTAGGAGGCAATAATACAAATAAATTTACTTACCTGCTGTTACTTTTTCCTTACCTTCTTTCTTGGCCTTTTCCTTAGCCCAGAGTTCGTCAGCTGTATCCTTCCAGTGTTCTGCATACATATCACACTTGCCGCATAGGTGTTCAACGTCTTCGGATTCAATCAAGTCTGTTGACTTGGCCCCGGTTTCCTTGACCATCTTGCGTAAGAGATCAGGATTTTCTAGCATTGGGCATGGTCTAAAGTGGTTTTCATTAAATGGTTGATTTTCCTTGTAGGCCATAAAGAGTGGTTGGGCCAAAGCGTCCTTGATGGAAACGTCTCTGATATTTGCACTTGAATAGTGGATAAATACACATGGTTCAACGTCGCCGTTTGCGTTAATATGCATGTAATCCTTGCCGCCTGCTATACATCCGTTGATGAGTCTGCCATCGTTTTGGAAGTCAAAAGCCACAATTGCAGGATCTGCATCCTTGCTCCTCAATTGGTCAATTCTTTCGACCATGTATTTTCTTTGTTCAGGATTTGGCATAAGTTCGACAACTGCGTCCTTACCAACTGGCATATAGTGGAAGTACCAAATGAGTTTTGATCCATTGTCGATAAGTAGTTTCAAAAATTCATCGCTTGTAACTGTATCAATGTTTTTGCTGGTGTAGCAAACAGCATTTCCAAACAATAATCCTTCCTCTTTCATAATCTTCATGGCATCGATAACTTTTTTGTAAACGCCTTCGCCGCGTCTGAAGTCATTTTCATCTTCGTAACCTTCAAGGCTGACTGCAAAGTTCATGTTGCCAAGTCTCTTTACTTCCTTGCAAAATTCCCTGTCAATCAAAGTACCGTTGGTGAAAATGTGGAAGCAGCAATCGTTGTGCTTTTCGGCAAGCTTGAGCATATCTGCCTTTCTTACCAAAGGTTCACCGCCTGTTACCAGATAAAAATAAATTCCCAGTTCCTTACCTTGTGTAACAATGCTATCCATTTCTTCAAAGGTCAAGTTGAGCTTGTTACCATATTCGGCTGCCCAGCAACCAATGCAGTGAAGATTGCAAGCACTGGTCGGGTCAAATAAAATTGTCCAAGGCAAATTAGTGCCCAGTTCTTGTCTGTGTTTTTCTCTGACCTTTGATCCGTAAAGTGAAGCCTCATAACCAAAGTTCATAATGGTCTTGTAGAGAATATTTCTGTCGATATTTTGTGCAATGTCGATTCCGTATTTGGTCCAACCGTTGTTTGGATCGTCGGCAACCCTGATTGCCTTGTCAAAAGTTTCGTCTTCAAATACTTTTAATTTTTTTGCATAGCCCATTAGATTTTTAAAAGTTTCTACTGGTTCCTTTTCTAATTTCTTTAATTCATGATTTACAAAAGTTTCTACTGCCTTTTTTTCTGCTGCATCTTTTAAGTTCATAAAATCCTCCCTTATAATAATTTACTAGTCAATCTATAATTTATGTAAATGTATTTATAGATGGCTGTAGAGATATATATCTATCTTTGTTTATATAATATCACATTTCTGACCATTGGTCAACTTTTTCCTGTTGATTTTTATTAAATTAATGTTAAAATATTAATAGAGGTAAAAAATGAAAAACAAAATCGAAAGAATTGACAAGAGACAAGAGCTTTTAAAAGCAAGCTATGACTTGTTTACGACCATTGGAATTGAAAATACGACCATACAAAAAATAACCGACACAGCTTCAGTTGGCAAGGGAACTTTTTATTTATATTTTAAAAGCAAACAGGATATCAAGGAAGCTCTGATAGCCGAAAAATCCGCTTGGATTTTAACCCGTGCCGTCGAAAGCCTAGACACCCATATAGAATCAAGCCAACTCAAGCTCGATTATTCCGAAAGAATTTTGTATATTGTCGATTATATAATTGAAATATTTATCGAAGACCCCGCCCTCTTGAAATTTATTTCAAAATACCTAAGTTGGGGCTTCATATCTTCACATTACTTAGATCAAAATAATGTAAACCCCCTTAGCCAAATCATAAATTTAATTGAAAAGAAGGAAAACGTTGTCCTCAAAGACATCCGCCTCCTCCTCTTCACCATATTTGAACTGGTAAATTCCACCTGCTACAATGTAATCTTAGATGGAGTTCCAGTTACAATCGAAGAATACAAACCATATTTATTTGAAACAATCAAACTTATGGTTAAAAATTCCATTAAGGCAGAAAAATAAAAAGCTATCACCCAGTGTTCTGATGCGAGCACACGGGGATAGCTTTTTTAAATATTCTTAATTGATTTAAATACATATTAATTAAAAAATATATTACATAAAAAAATGAGGCCAGAGCCCCATTTTTTATCAAAGCAACTAATAAGTTATTAGTAATTTATGATTCCTATTAAATTACTCTTGCAAAAATTTTTTCAAAACCTGGACATGATTGATTTGTGGATCCTTGGCTGCATAAATCAATATCACATCATCTTCCTTTAAGAGATCTTTTACATGGATTTTAAATTTTGCCGCTTCAGGATTTCCCTCTAGCTCTTCCATATAAAGTTCGGAAAATTTTTCAAAGTTTTCTGCCTTGTGAGCAAAAAATTTTCTGATTTGTGTAGAAGGCGTTATTTCTTTTGCCCATTCAAAGGGCTCTAAACTTTCTTTTTTAATTCCCCTGGGCCAGAGCCTGTCGACCAAAATTCTCCTGCCTTGGCAGGTATCGTCTATGTCATAGGCCCTTATCATTAGTAATTTTCCAGCCATATTATCATCTCCTAATCTATATAGGTCCTAACTTATTTAAAATGATTTATTATTGTATTAGTTAAATTGCTAATTTTATAATTTTAATGCTTTCCTATTAACAATTTCTTAAATATTCTAAACTTTAAAAACTTTCTTGTTAAAAATTATAATACCCAGATTATTTGCCAAAATATTTTATCAAAAACAAAATTCCTTTAAATCTTAGCCTATATGTATTATAATAAAACTAAATTATAAAGTATGTTGTCATAACAACGAAAGGAGAAAAATGGATTATAAATTTTTATCTGAGACAAATTTATTTAAAGGACTAAGTGAAGATGATATAAAAAAAGTCCTCCCCTGCCTAAGTCCAGAGGAAAAGACCTACCAGAAAAATGAAATTATCCTCCACACAGGCCAGACCACCAACAAGATTGGAATGGTTATAAAAGGCGGTGTAAATATTTCTGTGGTTTCCTACTGGGGACATGGACAAATCTTTGGCCACGTCAAAGCCGGAGAAATCTTCGGAGAAAATTATGCAGCCCTCCCTGGCAAAGAACTCCTTTGTGATGTAATTGCTGCAAAAAATACAGAAGTTATTTTCTTCGATTTCTCAGCCCTTGTAACAACTTGCCAAAATTCTTGTCCTTACCACAATGAGCTTATCTTAAATTTAATAAGAATTGCCGCCAGAAAAAATTTACTCTTCTCCAGTCGGATGATTCACACCAGTTCAAAGTCGATTAGAGACCGAGTCAGCTCCTACTTATCAGAGCAAGCGACAATAAATAATAGCAACCACTTTTCCATACCCTTCAATCGACAAGAACTGGCAGACTATTTAAATTTAGACCGATCTGCCCTATCAAATGAACTCAGCAAAATGAGAGCAGACGGCCTCTTGGACTTTTATAAAAATTCTTTTGAATTAAAAAAAATATAAAAAATCCCCTTTGTACTGACCCTTAAATCTAAAAATGGACTTAAGACCCAGTGCATAAAGGGGATTTTTATTTTAAAATTATTTTCTCACTTTTACAAGATCTTTAGCCTGTATAGCTAAAGGCCCAGGTGTTTTTTGATTCCATCCATATTTTGCACTAACTCCATAGTGCCCAAATAAGTTCCCTCTCTGTCCCTAAGGGCCAGGTAAGTTACCAGGAAGTCTCCTTCTTTTTTATTCATATAGACCTCAACCTTGTCACGAGCACCCGATTTGAAGTCGTCAATAATTGCACGCACCATTGGCTCAATTTTTGGCGGATGGCAGGAGAAAACATCCCTACCCAAAGCCATTGCCGGCCGCTTAAATACTTTAGGAACTTCGTTAAAGAATTTATTTATATCATTTGCATCGACAAATGTTATTTCAAGTGGCAGGGTATTTAAAAGAGCGATTAACTCTTTTACCTTCAAGACTCCACCTGGCATCTTGACTTCGGCTTCAAAATCAATATCTCCTTGTTCAGACTTAACAGCTCCCTCCCAAGTGTCATCAATGCCAAAGGCCATGTCATAATCCTTGGAATCAAAATAAATTCCATTCCAATCTTCATCAGTAAAATTAGCTGCACAAAGTGGGAATAAAATATTTTCTTCCTTATAAATCATTTCCTTAGCCCTATTTACCACCTCTATAGCTTTGGCCTCATCATAGGATTTTCTAAGCTCTCTAAGGCCATCCCTAATTTCATCATCCACCGTCCACATAACATTTGATGGACCAAACATCCCATACTTAACATTTAAAAGCGGATAAATCAAATCGCCCTTCTTGGCATAATGGATAGATAAATCGGATAAGTCCGCCAAGACTTCTGGCCTAGGATCAGCCAGAAAATCTTCAATGACCTTGGCCGCACATTCGTTTTCTTTTGAAAAAGTAGAAATAGGGTGGCCAACAATAGTTTTATAAAAGGCCGCAAATTCTTTTTTATTGGCCCTTTTATCTTCTAGGCTAATACCATTAGCACCTGCCCCATGAATCTCCTCAGCACTCATTCCATGGAAGAGCGAAGAGTGTATATCGCAAAGTTTTTTAATCTTATTTACGGGCATTCCCTCTTTGATAAGTTCTTCTTCTGCGGCCATAATCTCAGCTGCATCTACAGATTCAAAGTTTTTCACAAAGTCTGCCCTCACATCCTCCAATTGACTCTCATCTTCCAGCCTTAAAAGATAAGATTTTATTAGCTCTTTTCTCCTTGCAGCCTCATCGTCTTTATTTGCTTCGTCTGCTTGTATTCCTAATTGTTGACTAGGCTTAACTCCAGGACCTTCATCAGCACTTAACCCATCAAAGATAAAGCCATTATTTTTTAAAGCGAGGATAATATCAATCATATCAATCCCCTTGGCCTTGGCCCCCTTAGGTATGGTCATGAACCTGCCCACAGATTTTAACATGGCAGGCTTTTTAATCTCAGTAAAACCCAGCTCACTCATAATATCTATCAGCTCTGGATATTCTCCGACAAGATCATAAACACTCTTATTTAAATCAATATACTTCATCTTTACCTCCTTAAAAATTTTATTTTTTTATTTTTTTAATCTATATTTTTCTAAATTTTTTCTCCCCATCAATAATAAATAATAGCTGTCTGATATAAAAACAGACTCTGTTGCATTTCATACATTATTTAAATTATGTTTGCACAAATAATTAATCATAAGAATTTATATAAAAACACGCTCTACTTTGTATTATATTTTTAAAAGTCATTTTTGATTTTGTATAAATCAAATTATGCCTGCAAACATAACGCATCATAAAATCTCTGGTGAAAATTTCAAAACTACTTCAAGCTGATTTTTAATTTCAGTTTCAAATTCAGTTTTCTATTTAATTATACACCCAATCAGCAATAATCTATGTTGTTATAACAACATAGATAGAAATTTTTCCTAGGATTAGAAATATACTCTAAATTCCAGATAATTATATCCTGCTTATACAGCTAATTATATCCTGCTTAAACAGCTAATTAAACTTTGATTATAATATATTATGCTTATTATACGCTTTTAAAAGCTCCAAAATTGGACGACTTTCTTTATCAAACCTAATAAAAACTATAAATACATAAAAATAAAAAGCTAGCTCCCTTATATTTCTTAATTAAATTAGCCACAACTTTTTTTATTCAACTAAGTGTTTTAAATATCCATAGCCTTCCTTGTCCATATCCTCATAGGGAATAAATCTAAGAGAGGCACTGTTGATGCAATAACGGAGGCCGCCCTTGTCCTTGGGACCGTCTTTGAAAACGTGGCCCAAGTGTGACTCACCCGACCTGCTTTTTACTTCTGTCCTTGTCATATTGAAAGAAGTATCAGTATTATATTTTAAAACATCTTCTGAAATTGGCTTTGAAAATGATGGCCAGCCGCAACCCGAATCAAACTTATCCACGGATGAAAAAAGTGGCTCGCCCGTTACAATGTCGACATAAATTCCCTTTTGGTAATTATCCCAAAACTCATTATTAAAAGCCGGCTCAGTTGCACTTTCTTGGGTGACCTTGAACTCTTCATCGGTCAAGGTATTTTTTATTTGATCATCTGATGGCTTTTTGTAATCGTCTTCGTCAATTAAAACTTGGTCGGCCTTTGACAAGTCTATGTGGCAGTAGCCGCCAGGATTTTTATCCAGATAATCTTGGTGGTAGTCCTCAGCTTCATAAAAATTATCCAATTTTTCGACCTCGACTACAATCTTTTTGTCATATTTGTCTTGTTCTTTCTTGAGCCTGTCCTCAATAACCTGCCTGTCATTTTCATCTAGATAATAAATACCAGTCCTATATTGGCTGCCGATGTCATTACCCTGTTTATCAACAGACGTCGGATCAATTACCATCAAGAGATAGCGGATAAGTTTATCCAAAGAAATTTTGTTTGGATCGTAGGAAACCTTTACGGTTTCGGCGTGGCCAGTTTCTCCAGTAGACACTTCCTTGTAAGTTGGATCTACAGTCTTGCCGTTTGCATAGCCGCTCACAGCATCGTAAACACCGTACAGCTTTTCCATATAAGCCTCAAGGCCCCAGAAACATCCGCCAGCAAAATAAATTGTAGACAAGTCATCAGGATTTATATCCTCTTTTGTACCTTTTGATTCTGTTTTTGTACCAGCAATTTTTTCTTGTCTTTCTGTCGGATTTCCCGTGCAAGAAACAAATAAAATCGCCAGGGCTAAAATTAATAAAATAAATTTATTTTTCATAGTATAAAGCTCCTTTACTGATTTATACCCTCAAAATAAGATCACTTAATAAAAAGAAAAAATATATTTGCAAATAAAAATGAGGCCCTAGCCCCATTTAAAAAATTTATTTAACTCCCATCAAATCCTCATAAGAAAAATTGCTGAGCATATAATATTGGATCATCTTATTTAAGGCCTTGTCATCCAAAGCTTTTTGACTGGGATCTGAAGTGAACTCGCCATTTTCACTCATATATGAAGAGGCGTCGATTGGATAATCTTGCCTTCTTTCATTCACATATTGAATAAAAGGCGTCTTGAAACCGAGTTCATTTAAGGCATAAGCAAACAAATAATAATTGCTCATAGTTGGATTCTTCCCTACAAAATCCTTGCCCAATTTTTCTCTGGCAGCTGAATTGGCCCAAATGATATAAGGCGTTGTATAATGTCTGAGCCAGCCCTCAGCCGAATCAAAACCAATATCCACGCCCATTTTTTCATAAACGGACCCGTCCTCGCCAAGCCTGGCCAAATGGTCTCCATAAAAAACCACCAAGACCGGAGAATCTTCATCATTTAAATTTTCTATAAAATTCAAAAGCTGGTCAGCTGTGTCCTTGACCCCGTAGAGATAATTATTTGCCATATTGTATTCCTCGTCCGTCCCTGTAAAACTTGCCCGGTCCAAAAACTCGCCAAGCTTTTTATCCTCAGAACTATAAGGAGTGTGGTTTTGCATAGTGATAATAGAATTAAAATATCTCTTCTCCTTATCCCTATTTAAATAATCTTCCAAAACTAAGGGGAATAATAATTTATCTGGAAAATAATCCCCATCCTTGTTTATAAAAAATTGGTCAAAATAATTTTCCGAACAAAGAAATTCATCAAAACCCAAAAACCCATTAGTATTTAACCTGTTATAAAAAGCTCCTGTAAAGGGATGCATAGACTTGGTCGCATAGCCCTGTGATTTCAAAAACCAAACAAAGGTGTTAATATTTTTAATATAAGGTGGAAAACTATTTGCCCCCTGGTACATATATCTCTCGGCCTCTATGGTCCCGCCTCCGTAAGTGTAATTTTGTATAAGCCCACTTATGGACTGATTTTGAATTTTCCTAAAAGATTCGTAAACACTCGGGTCAACCTTGGCGCCCTTTTCTTCCAAATCAGCAAAGGATTCTCCCAAGATTAAAAATATATCCACTTGGTCCTCTTTCCCAGGCAATGACTCCTTGTAAGCCGCCAATTTTTTCTCGACTTCTTTTTCGTCATAGCCATCGGGCTTCTCATAGAAAAAATCCCTGTAATGATAAAAGAAAGTATAGACCATACCCCGGTCCTTGGCTCTCTCCACCTCAATATACGGGTGATAAAGTCCCATGGAATTATTCCAGTAGGTATCCCACTTGGTCATAAAAGTATTTAAAGACAAAAATCCTATGGCCAAAGTCACAATAATTCCAATCCACCTAGATTTTTTGTCCAATCTAAACTTATCTACTTTTAAAAGCAAAAGCCCCAGGCCACTTATAAAAATCGGAAAGACCACATAGAGCTTGTGAAATTTAACCTTAAGACCTGTATTTAACATGCCAAAAGCTTCTCTCACTAAAACAATATCGGTAATCCGTAAATTGTCATCCCTATAAAAAAGTTTATTTTGGTTGGCAATACCCATAATAAAAATTATGGCCCCAACCGAAAGAAAGGCCCCGCCTACACTGGCAAAGACAAAATACATAAGAACCATCAAAATAAAAATAGGAATAAAATTCATCAGCAAAATAATTGGAGATTTCAATAACTTAAAAGGAATTGAAAAATCCACAACCTGGTCTATAAATAAAAAACTCGCCAAAGTTAAAACAAAAGACAAAAGAGCTATGAGCAAAATATCATAGACCCTCCGCTTGTTAAAAATCTTCTTTAAAAAATCATCCACTCTAAATCTCCTATTTAATCAAAGCTTGAGCCTCTTTAAAGGCCGGGTTTTTGGAATCATGGAGAATATCAAAGATAACCAGCTCCAGATTAACCATATTTGCCCCCATATATCTCAAAGTCCTAAGCCCGCTTTCCTTATTGAATAAAACTCTAGAAGTAATGGCGTCCTCCATCAAAAATACATTGTAGCCTGCCTCAAGCAAATCGCGAGCAGTTTGAAAAACGCAAACATGAGTCTCTTGACCCAAGATAATAATATTTTTCTTGTTTTTCCCATTAATTGCATTTTTAATATCAGCATTTGCATAACAAGAAAATTCAGTCTTATCCATTGCCTCATCTGAATAAGCCTTGAAGCCATCAATGAGATCACCCAGCCCCCTCTTGTACTGAGTAGTAAATAAATAATCTATGTCCATAAGCTTGCAAAAATCCATAGCCTTGATGGAATTCGCAACCACCAGGTCACTTTCTGCCATAGCCGGCATCAAACGCTCTTGAAAATCTACAAATAAAAATAAAGAATCCTCTGCATTTAAATGAAACATAAAAACCTCCTTTTCACAATCATACAACAAATTTATCCATCCTTCAAGAGCAAATAAAAAAAGGCATCATTCGACGCCCTTTCTCCATCTAATTATTCCTATTATGTTCGCTGCTATTAGTAAAATCGCCAAGACAATGCCTGTGGTTTTTATCGAAACATCTCTGCCCAAAACTTCCCGCATGTCATAAATGTAACGAACAAACTTGCCTGCAATCAAGGCAAACATTATAGCTAATGCCTCTGATATAAAAAATATTTTAACAGTTTTATTATTAAAAAACACAAGGACAGCACAAACCACAAGTGCGGTTATCGCCACAGTTAAATATGCATGGATCCTCATGTCCAGCCAAGTGCTTAAACTACCAATAGCAGAAAGCAACAGGCCTGCTAAGAGGCCTGTCGTTAGTTTTAAATATAAATTTGATAAATTATTCAACAATTTCATAAGTTATAACTACAGGTTCACCATCTAGTGGGAAGTTATCCATATTGCCGTTGAATTCAACTGTCTTAGCCTTTTCAACTGAGCCGTATGGATATGGAGCATTACTTGTAATACCAACTAAACATGAGTCTAGGCATGTAATGCAACCTGTTTTCTTTTCGTTAGCGTTGTCAAGGTTACCTGAGAATCTAATTTGAATTGGATTTCCATTTGAATCCTTGATAACATCGTTAATATCTTTACCAGATTCTTGGTCCTTCCATGTAAAGGTCAATTTCAAATCTGAACCTTCTGTAAGAGTAGTTTCAGCATTGTCCTTGTTCATATTGTTACCAGCAACAGCTCCGATATCAAGCAAAGCTTGGTGGAAATCAGCTGGTTTAACAAATGATCTAAATACAGCCTTGTCAGCGAATTTGCCGCCATCTGAAACAACACCGTGTCTGGTGCTTTCTGTCAAATACTTACCATTTGCTAAAGCAAAAATCTTAATAGTTTTTGCTTCCTTGTCAACAACCATATTGTTGGTCTTTGAAAGACCAAATAATTCAACGTCGTCTTTAACTTCTGTCTTCTTGTTGCAACCTACAAAGGCAAAAGCCATTATAAGGGCAACGATGATTATAAATTTCTTATTCATAATACCTCCTTAAACAAATTTATTTTAGCATTTTGGGATAACAAATTCAAATAAAAAACGATACTTTAGAGGCATTATAGAAAAGTTTCATAAGGAAAGAAAAGCTATAGATTAATTTTATAACAAAAAATAAGGCCGGGGCCCCATTTTTATTTGCTGAATCGAAACATTAAATATCATTATTTATTATATCTAGCATTTGCACTCCAATTTCTTTTATTAAATCTACCACTAATGCGTTCCCCATTGTAAAAAATCTATTCGAATTAACTACTCCTTCTAATTCAGTCCATCCATCAGGGAAAGTGTTAATCCTCTCAGCTTCTACAGGTGAAAGAACTCTTAGGCGATTATTCCCAGGATCCCTTACCACATGACTCATTCTTGATACACTAGATTCAGATGTAACTATAGTTCTAGCTGGTTTAGACAAAGAGTCTGGAAATTCCATTCCACCCATTCCATATTTATATTTATGTCCTGTACGAGAAGTTTTTACTGTCTGAAATCCCTTTTTTAGTTCCATAAATTTTTGAATTTTTTCATCTGTTAAATAAAGTTGTTCATTTTCTATATTAGGTATTATCAATTCTCCAAGTGTGAACTCTGATCTATGTTTTGGAATGTAATCTGCCATAAAGGCCTCGCCATCTATCATAAATCCTGTTTTTCTAAATCCTTTTTTTACACGAAAATCGGTTGAAAACTCGTTTAAAGATTCAATTAAATTTAAGTCAACTTTATAAACATCAAGTATAGATTCATTCAACATAGTATTTGAAAATGGAGCCATGTTAGTTATGAAATTACTAATCTCACGTTCTTCTTCTTTTATGTTTGAGACACGATTATAGAAATCACTGTCTTTTCTAAATCCGAATATATATGTTCTCCTTCTGCGTTGTGGATAGCCATAATCCGCAGCATTAATCATTTTCCAAGAAACACCATAGCCTAAATCTGATAATGTTCTCAATATTATACCAAAGTCACGACCAGGTTGTTTGGTTTTTACCCCTGGTGAAGCTAGGAGTCTATCTACATTTTCAAAAAGTAAATACCTCGGCTTCTTACTTAGTATTACTTCTCGAATTTGCCACCAAAGAACACCTTTTTTCCCTACAATTCCTTTAGCTCCGGCAGTCGCAACAGAATAATCTTGACAAGGGAATCCTGCAACCAAAAGGTCCATGTCTGGAATCATGTCTTTATCAACATTATTTATATCTTCATTACTAATTGGTGTTTCAGGAAAGTTATTTTTATAGATATTGTAAGCAAATTGATTCTTTCTAGAAGGTTCAAACTGGTTTGCCCAAACTACTTCATATTGTTCACTCGCCCTCGTCAACCCAAGATGAAATCCTCCTACACCTGCAAACAAATCAACAACTTTTATTTTTTGTTCACTCATGTTTTCTATTTATTCTTTCCCTTTCTTCATCAATAATTTTTATTGCCTCAAGTATTTCATCTTCACTGTACTCTATAGATAATGTTTTATCATCAATAGCACCATACATAATTTTCTCTTTTTCTTTTAATCGATGATATATCTTCTCATCAATAAAGCCAGGACGAAAACTATCAAAATCTTCAGATGCCGTTTGTAAATAATAATATCTAGTGTGCTGGTCTTGGGTAAGTCCTAAACGATGAATTCTATCTCTCGATTGCAACATGAATGTTAAATTGAAATTATATTCAAAGTAAACAGCATCATGCACTGTTTGGTGCAAGGAAACCGATTCGCCCAAAGTCTGTGGATTAGTTACCAAAACTTGAACATCTCCATCTCTAAATTCATCAATCAACGCACTCCTCTTAGATTTATCAGTTCCACCGTATACTAAATTCACTTTTATCCCTTTAGATTCCAAAGATTGCGTTATTTTGTAAAGAGTGTCAACAAAAACTCCCCAAACTAAAACTTTTTTCCCTTCAGAAACAAGTTTTTGGACTAACTCAATCCCTCTATTAAATTTAGGCGATTCTATGTTATCGATATCAATATCAGCATATAAATTTTTTGTACTTTCTTGTCCGTTTTCATTTAACAAGTCTTCAAATTTATTCTTTGATATCGTATATATCTCTCCATCATCATCGCATGACATTAAATCGTTGTAGCTAATTTCTTTAGATAAAAGAGATGGATTTGTTGATGCTTGAATCAATCTAACAAGCCGTGCCAAGCTCGATTTTTCAACTGAATATATATACTCTGCCAAGTCCAATTGTTCTGAACTTGGAGGCACTATTTCAAGATAATCATCATCTACAAGTGGGACGTTCAAATCTTTTTTATTTGTCCTCCAAAAAAATGGATATAACTTAGTATTAATATCTTTAATTTGCCTTATGTTTGGATTAGATAATAAATCAGTATCCCATCCAAAATATGAATTATACTCATTTGCATACAGTATATGAAGGAAGTTATATATATCTACATAGCTATTAGGAATTGGAGTTCCCGATAAAACATATTTAAATTTAGGTTTTATTGATAGTTGTAGAGCCTTTTTTGCCCTAACACCTTCTGGATTTTTAATCCTGTGTACCTCATCAAATACTAACATTGTATTAATATCAATGTTCTGATTTATTTTTTTAAGATATTTTGGCAATGATTCATAATTAACTAAAATAAGATTACTAACTCCCCAATTAATAGACAAATCATAAGCAAAATCTGATGATGTTTGTGAATCGATTGATTTAAGTGGCTTTTTATTACCAAAAACCATTCTAAACTCTCTTTTCCAGCTATCAAAAGCATTCAAAGGAGATACTACTAATATCCTATCAATTCTTTCACTTTCATTTGTCTCTACCCTATTCAAATATGCAAATACTCCAAGAACCATAGCAGTTTTTCCCGCTCCAGGAACGGAAAAGTTTGCAGCTCGTGACATTTCATACATAAAATATGATGATCTTAAATGAAGCTCATAAAAAGGTCTACTTACCTCTGACTGAATAATTTCAGAAAACTCTTCGTAATAATTTTTTTTATCGATTGGAAAATCTTTTAAATCTCCTTTGTAAACATCTCCCATTATTTTATATTTTTCTATGGAATACCTAGATTGTCTAATATATTCCATAACTGCCTCGGTTACAATGACAGGTATATCTTTCCTTGAAGCCCTTTGTTTTGTAACATCAATAATTCTTTCTATATCCTTATACGTTGTAGATGCTTTTATAGTCTTATAATCATCATCAAAAAATATAGAAATATCACTACCAGGTCTTAATTTGCGATCATTTAAAGATAACTCTTCTTCACTATTGTCAATTCTAATTATAGTCCCATCTATAAATTTAAAGATAATTGAATTATCATATTGATTAAATGCATTATCTTTATCATCAATTTGATTTATTTCTGGTATGTTTGATTGTGATTGATATTTAGCGATTTCTTCGTATGCTATTTCTGAAACTTCTACGACTTTTACTCCTTCTTCTTCATCATTCCATAGTCTTTCAAATCTTTCTTGATTAGACTCCATTCTTAATTGAACATTTTTACTTGAATCCCAGGAGGTATCAACGCTTATGCTCTCATAATTTACATTCATACCACTTTTAGTTTCATTAACTGATCCATTAAAAAATACTTTTTCATTTCCCGATGATATTATTCCAAATTTGTCATGAAATATTCCCTTTTTGGTTAAAGCTATCTTAATACGTGCCTTTCCCATGGCAATCATAAAAGCTAAATTCCCAAGTTGCTGTTGTGTTTTAGATGTAAGTCGTTCATTTCTCTCTGCTAGTTTTAATGGCTTAATTTTTTCAAGTAAATCATAACCTGCTTTTATCCTATCGTAATCTTCCTTGCTTATTTCTTTTGAAATAATATATTCCAGATTGCCGCCATTTTTAGCTAGTTCTTCTAAACTTTCTGAATATAAGTCCAGACCAGCTGTATTAAAATAACCGGAAACACGTTGATATAAATCTGCCTCTCTTAATAATGGGCGATAAAATTCTTCAACAATACGATAAGAATATTCTGGTTTAATTTTATTCTTTATCTCGCTTGAGAATGCCATAATTACTGTATATCCTTTTTTAATCTAAATAAAATATCATTAATCTCACTGATAATACTTTTAGCACTAATATTCTCATCTGGGGTCATTTCTGAAAAGTCTTCTGCATCTATATCTAGCAATGAGTCTCTGATATTTTCCAATTCTATTAAAGGTTTGGTTCTTTCATTCTCAATTCTACCTTTATTTATGAGTCTATTTGTTGATTTTATTAGACTCTCAACATTTTCTTTCACTACATTATTTTCTTCAATTACAGTCCTGAGTTCATAAGATGAAGTAATTGGATTGTCTTCAAATGCATCCATAACTACATCAACCTTTTCATCAGCAGAATCTAAAAAATATTGCAATCTATCGTTATTTTGTAATATATTCTTTTTTAAATCCCTCATTACACGAGTTGAATCATTCTGATTATCAACTACTTTAGAAGATATTAAATGCACTAGTACAGCTTCTTTTATAGATTCTTTATTCTTAGATTTTAAATTAGTTATTGTGCTTTCAATTTCCTCAATAGGACCATCCAATTTCAAGTCTCTAGCTAAATAAAACTTGTCTATCGGATTTCCACCTGGGGATACTATCTCTATAAATTTAATAACGAGTTCTGCCAATCTTATATCTCTATTAATCCCTTTGGTACTTTTCGCACCAGAAGCTTTCTTATATTCTTCAATAGTCATTAGTTTTTCAACTTTAATTGTATTATAAACATCAAAAATACGATCAATTGGGTCATAACTAACCCTTTCTTCACGACCTAACTGAAGATCTAACTCTAGCTCCTTTATTATTTTTTCATCTGATTTTAATTTTGCATTCAATGGTAAAATAACTGCATTGAAAGTTTGGGATATGCCTGTTTCTTTTTCAATCATTCTCAAAGCAGTAAATCTTCTATTGCCATCAATAACGCGACCATCTGGAAGGACTACACCTGGTTCTTGCTGCATTTTTTCAATAATAGATTGCTTTGTATCTTTCATTGCTTGTACATTAGATTCATAAATAAATTGCTCGAAAATCTTATTATACTCCGAGTCTCCTACTTCTGGTTTAAGGAGTCCATGTGTAGAACTGTATTTTTTGTACAGCGTATTTATACGTCCATTTTGATCATTATAGTATAAGAGACTTAATGGAATCGCATAAACAGTGAAAGTATTGTTTTGTTGACCCGGTACTGATAATTTTTCTTTTCACCTGTTTCTTTTAACTGATTGCCAGCTGCCTTTTCGAGTAAGCTCATATTCTTTACACCTATCCTTCCTTATGATTTTTCTATCGTTTTGTATAATCTTGTAAATTTCTCGTTGACAATATGTATTATTAAATACAACAACAATGTTATTTTTAACTCAATCAACTCCAAAACTTAATCTTGCTTTGATTATAACATAAAAACAATAATATTTCTCTCTTTTGTAATTCATTTTTAAGATTTATTGTGCCTTTTTATTCCCTCCTTATCCACTTCTCTCGTCTTTGTCCCTGATAATTGTCTCCACATTCGGGGTAAGTTTATATATATTTAGTTTTATTTAATTTTTTAGGAGGTTTTTACGTATATTGCACTTGCAATTATTTTTTAATTTTATTTGTCCCTCAGTTTTATTATTGGGCCAAGGGATGCCAGTACAGGTCTTTGGATATGGGGTCCAAGTTTTTTAAGAGGTATTCTATTAAAAAAGATGACCATTACGAAGAGTTTTATTTGACCAACACTGATGGTTTTGATTTTTTTGTTAGGCTTTTGTCTTGCGATAATCCCAAGGGCATTGTGCAACTTGTTCACGGAGTGGCTGAGCACACTGGCAATTACATAGACTTCGCCAGATTTTTAAATAAAAACGGCTACATGGTTGTCATGGACGACCACCGGGGCCACGGCAAATCCATTTCGACTGCTTATCCCAACGGCTATATGATCCGCGGCCAAGAGCTTGTGGATGATGAGATCATGATCGCTCGCTATATGCAGGAGGCCTATCCTTATTTAAAATATTGTATGCTGGGCCACTCTATGGGTTCTATGATTACCAGATTGTTTTTAAGAGACAATGATAATCTTTTAGATAAGCTGATTGTCATGGGGACTGTACCTGTAAATAAATTTGCTTGGCTTGGCGTGTTTTTTGCAAATATTCTTTGCTTTTACTTGGGCGAAAGGTCTGAGAGCATGCTGATCGATGGTGTTGTTGGCGCAAAGAGCTTAGATTTTATTAGCTACAATGAGGACAATATTTCCTACAAAGAAAATGATCCGCTTAGAATTTTTAAATTTAGGCTCGGCTATTCAAGAGCCCTGATTGAATTAAATAAAATGCTCGGCAAAAAATCCAAGTACAAATGCCAAAATCCAGGCCTAGAAATCTATAACATGGTCGGCGAAGATGACATTATAACCAAGGGCCAAAAAGGAGTTGAGTCCAGCCTGAATTTTTTAAAAAAACTTGGCTACCAAAACATCTCCTCCAAGACCTACAACCATATGAAACACGAAATCCTCTGTGAAACAGACAAAGAAACTGTCTACGCAGACGCGCTAGAATTTTTGGAGAAATAGTATTATTAATAAATTATGTATAAAAAAACTGGACCACACGGATCCAGTTTTATTTTTATGTTTTTATGCAAATTTTGTAATCTCTGCGACATCGAGTCTGACTGATTCGTGGTGGTCGTAGTCGGATTCGCCTATGGCGAGGATCATGACTGGGACGTATCTTTCTGGGTCCAAGTCAAAGGCCGCAGCGAGTTTATCTTCTTCAAAGCCTCCTATGGCATTTGTATCGTAGCCGTGGGCGCGGGCAACCAGCATTAGTTGCATGGCCATTAGACTGGCGTCAATCTTTACTACGTCGTTCATTTTTTGTTTTGAAAATGACTTGTAGGCTGGGACAAAGAGGTCCATGAGTTGTTTCTTAACATCTTCTGGCATATAACCTTTTTCAACGGCCATGCTGTAAATTTCATCCGCCTTTTCATAGCATTTCATATCCCCAAAGATCAAAATCATGGCAGCTGATGTGTCGTTTTGCCTTACATTAAATTTGATCAGTGGGCGGAGTTTGTCCTTGCCTTCGTCTGATTCAACTATTACAAATCTCCATGGTTGTAAGTTTACAGATGATGGGGCCAGGGTTGCCTCTCTTAAAATTTCCATCATCTCTTCTCTATCAATCTTGGTGTCTTTAAATTCCTTTACCGAGTGCCTGTTAAATACTACGTCTTCAAAATTATTATTTTTCATATACACTTCCCTCCTGCCATCCTTATACCCCAAAGGGATGAAAATATATTTTGAAAATGTAAAATAAGTAATCAACTCTTAAGGATTCCTTAATAGTTCAAGAGAAAGCAAGTCTTAGGAAATTCCTAATAGTTCAAAAAACTTACATTAAATATTTATTCTTTAATTCAAAAACAAAATTCCAGTTAAGTCAAAAGAGATTAAAAAACAGTTATTAAGAAATACTTAATAACTGCAGATGCTGAAAAATTATGCAATTACAGATATAATAAATGCCCCCTTATTTCATCTTCGGATTTAAGGGGGCATTTACATTTCATTCGAAAAAAGAGGGAGAATAAATTTTTTTATATTTAAGGTGAATTATGCTTCTTTAATTACTACTTTATCCTCTTTTAAGGCCTTTGAGAAGGAGACCATTGCAAATACCATTACTATTGCAAATGGGAAGGCGGCAGCTATTGATGCTGTTTGTAATACTTTTAGTCCGCCTGCCAGCATTAATGCAAAAGCAAGTGCTGATTGGATTATGCCCCAGATAATTTTGGTTTGTACGTCTGGGTTTAGGTTTCCTTGTCTACTCATCATGGCCATGGAGTTTTCTACAAAATAATTTTCACTGTTTTCACTAACTTAGTATATTGTGAGATAGATATCCCAACACCACCATTTTGTCCATTATTTTTTGGCATTTACCTTTGAGCATTCAAAATATTTGCGGTATCGGTTATAGTTCTTTTTTCGGATTGCTTTCTAAAAATAACAGATACTCAATTTATATTTTTATTAGATTCATTCCAGTCATTATGAATTAATACTCCTTTGCATATTTATTACATTGTCGCAAATTCTAAGGGTGCTCTTTCTGTGGGAGGAAATGATTATTGTCTTGTCTTCTTTTTCTTCGTAAAGGGACTTTAATATTATTCCTTCGTTATAAGCGTCGATGTTGGCTGTAGGTTCGTCTAATATATAGAGTTTGGATTTTCTTAAAAACATTCGTGCCAGGGCAAGTCTTTGTATCTGACCTGTGGAAAGTAAAGCCTTGTCCTTCACTATCTCCGTGTCAAAACCTTGGTCCAAGGTCATGATAAAGTCATAGATGTTTGCTTTACGTGCCGCTTCTACCAAGTCAGTTTCACTTGCACTTTCATTTGCCACCAATAGGTTTTCTTTTATTGTGCCTTTAAATAAATGACTTTCCTGTGCCGCATAGGATATGTTGTCACGTAAATTTTTGCTGTCTATATCTCTTATGTCTTCGCCGTTTAATAATATTTTGCCTCTTTGGGGATCAAAAAATCTCATAATGAGCTTTAGGACCGTCGATTTTCCGCAGCCGCTCTTACCTTCAAGGCCCACTACTTCGTTTAATTTACAAGACATGTTAAAGTCTTTCAGAAGCTCTGTGTCGTCGTAGGAAAATTCCAAGTCTTTTACTTCCAATCTTTCGTAGCTTACTGTGTTGTTATTTTCCACTTCTTCTACTGCCGGTTCTTCTCTTAGTATGCCCATTACTCTCTTGCCGCAGGCAAAGGTAAGGACTAAGTTGTTGCCCAGAGATGCCAGTGCCGATGTGGGGCCGAAGGAGGAGATGAATATTGCTATTGGAAATATTAAGTTTAAAAAGTTAACTTGGTTTTGGTTGTATAGTTTAGCTCCTATTATTATAAATACTATATTTGCTATTAATATTATTGTAGATGAGCTTGCAAAGTTATTTCCCATGTTGCGGGACAGTTTTTTGGAGGATGAGTTTAAGTCCTTGGTGAGTTTGTTTAACTCTTCCATTCTCTCTTTTTCCATTGAGAAGTTAATTACTTCTTTTATCCCTTTTAAACTTTCCAAGATGGATAGGTTTAGGTTGGAGAGATCTTCCCTTTGATTATCACCAAGGCTCTCCCCGATTTTTTGTGTAATTATAGGAACGACTACTCCCATTACTATGTGAAACACAAGTAATACCAGGGCGTATTGCCAATGTATTTTAAGTAATATTACAAAAAATATCAGTGTGTGGAAGAAGGCTATTAACACAGGTGAGATTGTGTGTGCGTAAAATACTTCAAGGAGTTCTATATCCGCCGTTATTATGGAAATGAGCTGTCCTTTGTTTTTCGTGTCCATCTTTGCCGGGCAAAGTCTTCTCAAACTTTTAAAGACCAGGTCCCTTATTATTGCCAAGGTCTTAAATGCCACATAGTGGTTGAAAAGTTGCTCCGTGTATTTAAATAAGGACCTCAGTACGGCAAGGGCCAAAAGTATTATTAATACTTTTTTTAAATTTACTATGTCTCCAATATATATTTTGCCGAAATAATAGGCGCCGAGACCGGGGATTAATGTGGCGAATACATGACCTGAGAGTCCGAAGAAGATGGCAAAAAACATTTGCAGTCTAAGGGGCTTTACAAGATTTAAAAGGTCCTTAAGTAATTCTCTTATGTCTCTAAAATTTCTCATGCCACACCCCACATTTCCAAGTCCATTTGCGAATTGTAAAGCTCGCTGAAGTTTTTCTTTTCCTTCATCTCTTCAAAGCTTCCTTCTTCTATGACTTTTTTGTCCTTTAAAAAGTATATATAGTCGGCGATTTCCGTATTTCTAAGTCTGTGTGTTATTAAAATTATTGTCATATCATTTTTAAGCTTCGACAAAATATTTAAAATAATTTCCTCCGACTCAATGTCTATATTTGAAATTGCCTCGTCAAGGATTAAGACCTTAGGCTTTCTAAGCAGAGTCCTTGCAATGGATATTCTCTGCTTCTGTCCGCCAGACAAGTTGCTTCCTTCACTTTCTATTACTGTGTCCAGGCCCTTTTGATTTTTAAAGTAGTCATAAAGGCCTACGACTTTAAGCTTTTCGTTAAGCTCTTCGTCACTTGCTCCCGGACTTGCAAATGCCAAATTGTATCTTAAAGTGTTGCTGAAAATAAAGGGGTTGTTGTCCACCATACAAATGTTTTCGATAATGCTGTCCGTCTTAATGTGGTTTTTGCCGTTGTAATAGATAGAGCCGTCGTCTCTTAACATGCCGCAAATTAATTTTGCAACTGTGGATTTTCCCGAGCCACTCTTGCCTACCAGACAGGTGATACTGTTTTCTTTACAAGACAAATTAATATTTTCTAAAATCGGTTCCTTGTCATAGGAAAAGTCCAAATTTTTAAGAGTGATTTCAACTTCACCTTCATCTATTACGCAACTGCCGTCCTTGTGATCTTCCATGTCAAGCACTTCAAACAAAGTTGTAGCGGCAGAGATGCCGTTCATGGCAACGTGAAACAGTGCTCCCAATCTTCTCAAGGGATTGAAAAACTCCTGTGACAATAGGATAAAGACAAATCCCGTAAATACGGATATCTCTCCTGCGGCAAAATATTTTAAACACATGTAAATAATTGTGGCACTTCCCGTATATGATACAAGGTCCATAACAGTTATGTTGTTAAGCTGAACCATGAGAAGCTTCATAGTCTTTACTCTAAATTCCTCAGCCATGTCGTTTAACTTGTCGTTGTACTTGCCGTCGGCATTAAAAATTTTTAACGTAGTAAGCCCGTATAAGAAGTCGATAAAGACCTCTCCCAAGTCGGCATAAGACTTCCAATATGATTTCACAACACGCTTGGCAAGTTGTTGCACCATCATAATGGCAATTGGAATAAAGGGCAAAAACACAAGGCCTGTTACTGCGATTTTAATATTTACAAATGACATAATTATAAATAAAAGCACAGGTCCCAAGAGAGAGAAAACAAGTTGAGGCAGAAGCTCGCCGTAAAAAATGTTAAGCTGCTCAATACCCTCAACACTTAGATTAATCATCTCCGATATGGAAATTTTTTCACCGTATTCCATTTTAAAACCGTAGACCTTTCTAAAAAGTCTTTGACGCAGTGATTTTTTAATTCTGTTGGAAATTTTGTGTGAAATAAAAAAGTTAAACTTTATAATCACAATTTTTATTAAAATAATTGCAATAAGTTGTAACAAAAAAGCCCTGACCCCGTACTCCCCTTTGACAATTTGATTTAAAAAATTGCCCACGGAAAATATTAAACAGATATTTGTAAATAATTCCAAAACCTTCAGGCCAATTAAAACTAAGAGGGAATGTTTTTCTCTGCCTAGTTCCTTTAACAAATTTTTATTCAGCATTTTCTATCTCCTTCACTGTTTTAATTTTAAAAAAGAAGTATATATAGTGGAAAATTAAGACTAAGATTAAACAAATGCGTGCGTGTGATATTTTTACAAAATAAAATGAAATGGCAATAAAAAATGTAATCATCGCCAAAATTTTTATTTTCTTCTTCATTGTAAGACCCTTGTTATCTTTAATAGGCTCAATGTTATTCTTGTAAATCTTTGTAGATGTAAACCATTTGTGAAATTTTTCCGAGCCCTTTGCAAAGCAAGCTGTCGCCAAAAGTAAGAAGGGGGTTGCCGGCAAAAGTGGCATGTAAATTCCCACTATGCCTATGCCTAAAAATAAAAAGCCTAAGACTATAAATATATACTTCATTTGCGCCTCTCTTCATTGATAATTATTATCAGTTTTACGCTTATATTAACATATAAATCCCTCCTTGTAAAGAGTTTTGATATCAGTTATTAATTAGGGAATTCATTTTGAGACACAAAAAAGAAGGCTCTATACTAAAAGTTGCGTGAATAAAGTACCACAACTATTGACAAAGAGCCAATAAATGCCCCCTTATTTCTCTTTCGGATTTAAGGGAGTATTCACATTTTCATTCGAAAAAAGAGGGAGAATGAATCTTTCTTTATTTTTAAGGTGAGTTATGCGTCTTTAACTACTTCATCTTCTTTTAAGGCCTTTGAGAAGGAGACCATTGCAAATACCATTACTATTCCAAATGGGAAAGCAGCAGTTATTGAGGCTATTTGTAATACTTTTAATCCGCCTGCCAGCATTAATGCAAAAGCAAGTGCTGATTGTATTATTCCCCAGATAATTTTGGTTTGTACATCTGGGTTTAGGTTTCCTTGTCTACTCAGTCGCTTGTTTTTATCGAACTTTATTCATCTAAGGGCGGATACTTACACTTGCCATCATAGGGCGGATCTAAGACCATAGAATTTTTAATGTCTGTTACTTCTAATCTCATCCTATTAACCTTAATAGATTCATTCCTATTATGAGTTGATGGTTTGTATTTATAATAATACAAATAATTTGGGTCATCACTATATGTCACCCTGATTAAGTAGCCTCCATCCTTCCAATTCTTAAAAGCTTCTTTGCTGGCAATATTATTTTCATCCACACCCTGGGCCCTTATATACTCGTTAAACTTTTTCTCCGCCAATAATCTTTGGATTGGATACTGGTACAAAAGTATAACTCCAACAATAATTCCTAAGAATAATAAAAACTTCTTTTTATTCATATTTTCTCCTTTAAAATTCTAATCTACATAAAAACACTTTTTATAAAGTAATTTTCGCTAATATTTTATACCTATAACATTGATTTTATTATACTACAAAATTACTATCCTGTATAAGCTTTCTACTTGCACATTCATTACAAAAAAGGCAGCAGATTTTCTGCCGCCTATAATCTTTATATTTCATAAATTTTATCGAATAGCTTTTTACTTTTCTCATCCAGATTGTGGCTGACCATAATAATGGTTAGATTTTTATCTTTGAGTAAATTTTCTTCAATTAACCTTCGGTTTTCCCTGTCTAGAGAACTTGTCCCCTCGTCTATTAAAATTATTTCCTTACCATTTATCAGGCTTCTTGCAAGGGCAATCCTTTGTTTCTCTCCACCAGAAATATTTGCGCCGTTTTCTCCAACAAGGGTGTCTATGCCGTCAGTAAAGTTCTTAATATCATTATACAAAGAGCTTTTTATAATAGCCTCATTAATTGCCTTGTCTGAAAAATCTATGCCCAGACAAATGTTTTCTTTTATAGTCGCATTAAAAAGATATACATCCTGAGAAATATAAGACATATTTGTGTCGAGTGCTCTTTGACGAATTATTCCATCATAAAGGACATCTCCTTCATAATCTTTGATTATCCCCATAATAATCTTTAAAATAGTCGATTTTCCTCGTCCCGACTTGCCGACAATCGCATACTTGCCATTCTTTTTAAAGTACATATTTAAATTTTTTAAAATTTCCCTATCGTAATAGGAGTAGGAAATATTTTTAAGTGCCAGGCTTTCATTAAATGTTTCTCTACAAATTTTTTCAGTCTCACTTGATTCAAAAATATTAAAATAGGGTTTGGACTGCATGATGAGCATCTTTGCATTAGCAAGATTTGATAGGCCATTTGTCACTCCGCCTATAAGGTTTGCCGCGCCTGCAAGGACTGCGACTCCAATTCTGCCGTAAAGGGCCAAGATAACGACCAAGACTTCCGCCAAAATCTGCATGGAAACGCTCACAATTCCCATGGTGCACTCCAAAATCTCTGTCATATAAGATTTTCTGCACCTGGCTTCTTCGCTTATCTGACTTGTTTCCCTGCCCTTTTTAACATACCACTTATCTGCCGATAGAATTTTTAAAATGTGTACGCCATACATAAGGTCTTTAAATTTCTTCATGGCCTCAGCTTGGGCCTGGAGATTTTCTTCTCCAATTTTTTCTATACGTTTTTCAAAAATTTTCGGCATAAACCACATTAAAAGGCTTGAAAAAATTGCAAATAAAAACAAGTAAAAATCCAAATATAAAAGTGCCGCCAAGCTCCAAATTATCTGTGCGGCTCGACCAACTAAGTTAAATACACTTTGCCAGGCCAAATCTGAAATCTCGTCAATGTTTTTTGTTATATAGGAAATGTATTCGGATCTTTTTTCTCCTTCGAAGTTTCTTGTATCACCCTGGTATATAGCCTGGTAAAAATCATCTCTAAGGTCAGTATTCATTGCCTTTATCGCCCTTGCACGACAATACGACTCAAGCATGCAAATTAAAAAATATCCCAGCCATCCCATAAAGGAAATAATGATCCACTTCAAAAAGAGATGCATGTCTAGCTTGATAGCACCATCAAATGTTTTTATCGCAAAAAACTGGACTATGACCTGCATACCCCACATCAAAATTTGCAGCAAAAAGACAATTAGTGTTTTTGTCTTGTTTTTATAAAGATACTTTCTAATACTGTCCATAATCTCCCTTGTTATAACAAAATTCTCCTTAACCTACATAAAAACACTTTTTGTGAAGTAATTTTCGCTAATATTTTTATGGTCGATGCTGATAACTGTCTTTGTTTCTAGGTAGTTCATGAGGTCATCAAAAATCTCGTAGAAGAGGCTTTCGTCGAGGCCTGTGCTTATTTCATCGAAGATATAGAGCTGGCAATCCTTGTAAAGAGCTCTTGCTAAGAGCACTCTCGTTCGTTCACCACCCGATAAGGTACTGGAATCAAAACCAATCTTGTTTTCAGAATATTTTTCAAGGACTTCTTCTAGCCTGCAAATTTTAATTATTTGATTTAGCTTGTCCTCGTCAACTTTCGACTTAAAAGTTATGTTGTCAATGATAGACATATTAAACAATTTATTTTCTTGAAAAACTGCTGACAGTGATATAGTCTGATTTTCCTTGCCGTCAACATATATCTTACCAGAGGTCGGCTTGTACATATTGGTAATCAGTTTTGCCAGACTAGATTTACCTGACCCAGTTCTTCCATTTATTTTTAATTTATCACCCTTATTTATGACCAAGTTAAAATCTTTTAAAATCTGATTGTCTCCGTAGTTTAAAGAAACATCTTTAAATTCAATAGTCTTAAAATCTTCGATTAAATTTACATCTTCCTTTTCTATTCTTTTGAAGGTCTCATCAATCCTCTTGACCGAATTTTTGAAGGCGGATATTTCCTTTTGATTTTCTATTATATTAAAAATTGGATCGGTAATCATCGATGCATACAAGATAATTGCGATCAATGCACCAACCGACAGACTACCCTGACTAACACGGAGGCCGCCAATCAAAATCAAAGTTGCCATAATTAAATTAAATAGCAAACTGACCAGGGCTTGGGAAAGGTTTTTTATATTTACGATTTTTTTATCCAAGGTATTTAGCTCGTGATTTTCTTGGTGGAAGTCGCTAGCAAAAACATCTTCTTTGTTAAATAACTTAATGTCCCTAGCACCTATAATTATGTCAAAAAACTTATTTATAACATTTAGCCTTTGAATTTGGCTCCTCTCAGATGCCCTTTCGGATTTATTTAAAATCTTTTGAATAACAAGAGTTGAGATAGCAGAAATGGCAATCATTGCAAAGAGCATAATGTAGTCGTATTTTATTATTATGATTGACCCGATGACAAAACTTGATATTGAAAAGCCTAGGTCAAAAACCAAGGGGATGAGCTTGTCATCAAGGGCTTTTAAATCGTCAATTATAACATTAAAAACATTTGAGTGGCCAGCTTTTTCCAAGAGACCAATCTTTGTGCTCAGGATATTTTCAACAATCTCGTCTCTTATTTCTCTATTTAGGTTGAGCTCAAATTTTGAACCAAAATTAACAAGGGCAATCTTAAAGATATTGACCAAAATATAGACCAGCGAATACAGGATTATGTATTTAATAAATTCGCTTTGATTGCCTATTGTTAGGTAGTCGATTACCTTCTGAATAAAAACCATGGGGAAAATGCTGAGGCTCCCCACTATTATCCCTGTTATAAATAATAATAAAATTTTAGAAAAATTCTTTTTGTACTTTTCTCTAATCATAATTCGCTCCTATCGATTAGTGATCTCACTTAAATATTTTATATCACTAACATTTATTTTATTATATCATAAAAACATTATCTTGTATAAACTTTCTACTTGCACATTCATTACAAAAAAGACGGCAGATTTTTTGGCTCTATGTCAAATGTTGGAGAGAATTATTGAAAAATAAGTCTCCCTTTCTTGTATTTTATGCACTTAAAGTATATTTTACTTCCCTATACATATTAACAACTAAATCTTTATGTTTTTCTCTGTTTTATTGCATAGCAAACAAAACCCCTAGAGGTTTTGAAATTTTTTTAGGATATGGCAAATATTCTTTTCCTAAATATTTCAAAGTTTCTTAGGCCAAATGAGTTTCTTTTTAATGTTTTTATCTTCGTGTGAAAACCTTCTAATGGTCCATTGGTATACGGGTGATCAAATAAGTTTGCTATTTCCTCAAACCAATTTGTAAAACATCTTATACAGTCTTTGTATTCTTTTAGCCCAGATGTTCCAGCTCTTCGTATCCATTCTTTTAGGCATCTTTTTGCATCTTCTTTATTGGTTTGTGTTAAGACGTATTCATAGAATAGTTCTTTTAGTTTGTAGGCTTGTTTAAGTTCTTCGTTTAACTCCAGCATTGTGGCTACTTCATTTACTTCATGGTTTTTTAATTTGCTTGCGGGTTTTGTTAAGAGGCTTTTGCTTCTTTTCATGTAGATTCTTAAGTTTTTTGTCTTGTCTTTTTGTGCTTTTTTTCTTGTGTTCTCCATGGCCCATGTTACTTGTCTTATGAAGTGGTATTTATCTATGATGTGTATGGATTTTGGAAAGTAGGTTTCTTTGACGGTTTTATATGGTTTGTACATGTCTGTTACATAGTATTTTACTTGGTCTCTTTCTTCTTTATCTATTGACCGGAAGTAGCTGTTTAGGTTTTTATTGGTTCTGGATTTTACTATGTCTATTAGTTTATGGTTATTTCCGTCTAAGATGTATAGGTGGTATTTGTGTCCTCCTGTGTCTCCTTTGAATTCATCCATACACATTAATTTGGGCAGAGTATTTCTGTTTGCTGGTAGCATTTTTGCTATTCTTGTTATTGTGTGCCAGGATAATTTGTATCTTTTAGCTATTGATTTTATTGAGCAGATTTCTTTAAATTCATTTAATATGTTTAATATTAGTCTTAATGTTACTGTGTAGTGTTTTAGGACTAGGTTTTGTTTTCCCTCAAATCTTTTGCCGCAACTTTTACAGTTGTATCTTGTTTTCTTTAGGTGGATGATACTTACTTTTCCTGTTATTGGTGTGTCTTTTACTTTTTGGGTTCTGTGGTCGTGTACCCATATGTTTTTTGATCCGCAATGTGGACATTTCTTTGGTTTGTCTACTTTTGCGTATATATGGAAGTATTCTTCATTCCAACTCGTTTTTATGTCTTCCACTGTTATGCCTTTACAATCTAAGATTTTTGTGATATTATTTTTATGCACTTATATGCACCCCCTTACTTGTTAGGTTGTTATTTTAAGTATAGGATGTTTTGCGTATAAGTGCAATTTTTTTACATAAAAAGAGGCTGTACAATTTTTGTTGGTCTTTTACTCCCCAACAAATATTATACAGCCCAAATTAATGTCAGATCTTATGAGCTAAGCCTAAGAAAGGCCGATGCTGAACTGATAGAAGTAGAAGAAATTTAGGAGGAGCTTATGACTCTAAATATTGCCTTAGCTAGTAACCCTAACTCAGGGAAGACCAGCTTATTTAATGCTCTAACAGGCAGCCACCAATATGTAGGTAACTGGCCTGGAATAACTGTAGAAAAAAAGAAGGCCAATACAAAAAAGACAAGGAAGTAAGGTTTACTGACCTGCCAGGAAATTATTCCCTATCTCCTTATACATTAGAAGAAGTTGTAGCCAGAGACTTTCTTATTCACGGAAAGCCTGATGCCATTATAAATGTTGTTGACGGGTCTAACATAGAGAGAAACTTGTACTTATCTACCCAGTTATCTGAACTTGGTATACCTTTAATTATTGCCCTTAATATGATGGACATTGTTAAAAAGAACAATGACTTTATTGACATAAAAAAATCGAAGCTGAACTAAACTGTAAAATAGTTGAAGTATCTGATTTGAAAAACGAAAACCTTGATAAGCTAATTGAAGTTGCAAAAAAGAAGCAAAGAAAAAAGAAAAGCACCAAGAGATCAAAGCCTTTTCTAAAGACTTAGAAGGCTATATCACTGCCATTGAAAATGCCCTTCCTGAACTTGACAACCAAAGAGCCAGAAGATGGCTGGCAGTAAAGGTCTTTGAAAACGACGAAAAGATTATTGAAGATTTAAAACTCTCTGCAGAAAAACTTGATGAAGTTTCTAAAATCAGAAAGCAAGCTGAAGAGTTTTTCGATGACGATGCTGAAGGTATTGTAACTGACGAAAGGTACAACTTTGTAACATGTATTACTTCAACAGCTGTAAAAAAAGGTCGTAAGGGCCTAACCCTTTCTGACAAAATCGACAAGGTCATTACTAACAGAATTTTGTCCCTACCAATTTTCGTAGGAATTATGCTAGTGGTTTATTATGTAGCTATTACAGTTGTTGGCGGAGATGTAACTGACTGGACTAATGATGTCTTCTTTGCAGAAATTATTGGCGGCAAACTTGATGCCCTATTAGAAGCTTTGGGAACATCTGAGATGGTCCACTCCCTAGTAATGGACGGGATCTTTGCAGGTGTATCTGCAGTTTTAGGGTTTTTACCAATAATTGCAACCCTCTTTATCTTTATAGCAATTTTAGAAGACATTGGCTATATGGCTAGGATTGCCTTTATTCTAGATAGGATTTTTATAAAGTTTGGTCTTTCAGGCAAGTCCTTTATTCCAATCCTAGTTGGAACAGGCTGTTCAGTTCCTGGGATTATTGCAACTAGAACTATAGAAAATGACAACGACAGAAGAATGACCATAACAGTTGCATCAATGATGCCTTGTGGAGCAAAAACAGATATTATTGCCATGTTTGCTGCAATTTGGGGCGGATCCTGGTGGTTTGGACCAATTTGGTACTTTGGTGGAATTATAGCAGTTATCATAACTGGCCTTATTTTAGAGAAAACCAGCCTCTTCCACGGAGACCCAGCTCCCTTTGTTATGGAGCTACCAGAATACCACCTGCCAAGTATTAACAACGTTCTAAGATCAACTTGGAAAAGAGTAAAGGCCTTTATTGTAAAAGCTGGAACAATAATAGTTTTAGCATCTATCTTTATTTGGCTAACTACAAATATTACAGTTAACTTCAGCTTTGAGCCTTTTGGCGAAGGAGATGTTGATTCAATCCTTGCCTTCTTAGGAAAGAAAATTGAATGGTTCTTTGTTCCCCTTGGCTTTAGCGATTGGATAGCTTCAGTAGCTACAGTCCTAGGCCTAGTTGCCAAAGAAGTTGTAGTAACAACCTTTGGTATTTTAGCAAAACATGGAGAAGTTGATCCAGACACAGCCAGCCTAACAAAGTTTGTAGAAAGTTACTTTACAACAGCTTCAATGCTTTCCTATATGTTCTTTAACCAATTTATCATTCCTTGTTTCGCAGCAGTTGGCGCTATTAGACAAGAAATGAACGAAAAAAAGTGGACCTGGTTTGCCATTGGCTACATTCTAGTATTTTCATACACAATAAGCTTAATGGTCTACCAATTTGCCAGAGTCCTAGTAGATGGCCAAGCTCCAAACCTTTGGACAGGAGTAGCTGGAGTAATTCTAGCAATTTATCTCTTCCTGATCTTTAGGCCATCAAAGTATAGAAACTAGAGGTGAAATGTGGGAGATTATATTGTTTTAGGAGTCGTTATCCTAATTGCCGTTTTGGCATATTTGAAAATTAGAAAAAATAAGAAAAAAGGCGTAAGCCCTTGTGGCTGTAGCTCTTGCCCATCAGCAGGGACATATCACAGCTACAAAGAAGGAAATGAATGTAAATAAAATAAAAGCCAGAGATTTTAAGGTCTCTGGTTTTTTCTTTCTTTATTAATTTTTCTTAGCTTAGAAGCTGGCCTTGGTCTATAAAAATTTCTCTGTCCGAAAAGATTTCAGATAGTTTTCTGTCGTGGGTTATAAATATATAGGAAGTATTATTTGCTTCCTGGTATTTTCTTAATATATCTATAATTTGTGCCTGGCTTACAACATCTAGCATAGAAGTTGGTTCATCTAAAACTAATATTTGTGGGTCAACTGAAAGGGCTCTAACTATGGCCAGTCTTTGTAGTTCTCCACCACTTAATTCTCTAGGATACCTGTAGAGATATTCTTCTCTTAGGCCTAGTTTTTTTATTTCTTCAACTATGTCTTCCACCTTCCAATTTTTCTTATAAAGTTGAAATGGCTCTTTTATGCTATCAATTATTTTTAAACTTGGATTAAAAGCTGACTCTGGATGCTGGAAGAGTATTTGAATTTTACTTCTAAGTTTTTTTTGAATAGGGTATTTTAGTTTTTCTTCTTTAAAGTAAATTTCTCCTTGGTCAGCTTTTATAATTCCTGCAATTATTTCTCCAATTGTAGACTTGCCGCTTCCACTTTCTCCTACAATACTTAGGGTTTCCCCTTCTTTTAGGTCAAAGGAAATATTTTCTATGGCATAGAACTTTTCCCTCTTGTCTTTGTAATAAATTTTTGTAAGTTGTCTTACCTTAAGCATACTTCCAACACCTTACCTTTCTGTTTTCAAGGCTAAACATCGGTGGTGCTTCTAGACACTTGTCACTAGCGTATTTACAAGACGTCCTATAAATACAACCCTCGTTATAGTTAGGTTTTTCTACAAAGCTTCCATCTATTTTTAGGCCATTTTCTGGCAAGGCTGCAATCATAGCTTGGGTGTAAGGGTGGAGGGGGTTTTGAAAAACATCTTCTGTTTGCCCTTCTTCTAACAAATAAGATGCATAAAGTACCCCAACCTTTTCGCTTATATTTCTAGCAAATCTCAAATCGTGGGTGATGACTATATAGGCCCTCTCCTCTAAGGCCAAAAAACTTTCTTCTACTAAGTCTATTCTTTTAGAATCAAGGCCCTTAGTAGGTTCATCTGCCAGAATTATTTCTGCTCCACCTGCTATGCCCATGGCAATCATCGCCCTTTGTCTCATGCCGCCACTAAAGGCATAGGGATAGTCGTTAACTCTTTTTTCTTCATCCCCTATGTTAAATTTTTTTAATAGGTCTATGGCCTGCCTTACTGATTCTTTCTTTGATAGATTTTTATGAATTACCAAAGGTTCACCTACTTGGAGGCCGACTTTCATAAGAGGATTTAAGGCATTACCTCCTCCTTGGGGAACATAAGAAATTTCAGCTCCTCTAATAGCTTCCATTTCCTTTTCCTTTAATGCTAAGAGGTTTTTATTCTTATAGTATATTTTCCCTTCTACTTGGCTCTTGGGCAGAAGTTTTAAAATGGCAAGAATTAAAACCGACTTACCGCTACCTGATTCACCAATTAAGGCAAACTTTTCTCTTTCGCTAAGGTCTAGTGAAAAATCTCTAAGAACTTTGTTTTTTCCCTTAGCAAAGCTAATATTTAGGTCTTCAATTTTTAGTAAAATATTTTCTTTAGTCATTTTTCTCACCGTAATATCCCATTAAAATAAAACCTAAAACAACTAAGGAGGTACATATTATTGGCGGAACATACCACCAGTATTGGTTTTTCATTATTGCATTTCTATAAAAGGCATATCTTAAAATACTGCCCCAAGATTTTTCGCCAAAGGAGCCTAGGCCTAAAAAACTAAGACCTGACTCTGTCATCATTGCTGATGCAACTGAAAGGGCTCCCCTAGTCATAACTATGTCTATTAAGTTAGGCAAAAGGTGCTTATAAATAATAACAAAGTTGTTTAAGCCTAAGGACTTTTCGATTTTTATATAAGGCATAACTACCAGCTCTTTTGTCTTGGCCCTAATTATCCTACAGGTATAGGTCCAACCTGTAATAGAAATTGCAATAATTAAATTTAGTTTTCCTGGCTTCATAAAGGCAATTAATAACATAGCCAGTGGAAGATAGGGAATGCCCATTACAATATTTGTAAAGGCTGTAATAGTTTTGTCCACCTTGTTGCCAAAGTATCCAGCAATTAAACCTAGGCTTGTTCCTACAAAGGTTACAATAAAGGCAGTGAAAACTCCTATAGAAATTGAAGTCCTAGTCCCATAAATTAGCTCGCTTAGTATATCATTTCCAAGGTCGTTAGTTCCTAAGAGATGGTCGCTAGACGGACTTAAATAGGGCTGGAAAAGGTCGTGGGGATTATAGGGAGCTAGGATTGGAGCAAATATTGCAATGAGAATAAAAACTGTAACTATAAATGATCCAATTATAAAGTACTTGTTTATTTTTTCTCTTCTCATACTAGTTTCCATCCCCATATCTAGGATCAATTTTTTGGTTAAAGATATCTGAAATAAGGTTGCCAAAAACTACTCCTACTGCTGCAATTAAAAAGCATAATTGGGCAGTTGGAAAGTCTTTTTTACTAACAGCCTCAGTCATTAATAGGCCCATGCCCTTCCATCCAAAAATTGTCTCTATAATCATAGACCCACTTAATAAATATCCCATTTGGATAAAAAAAGAAGTTCCATAGGGAATTAGTGCATTTCTAAGTAGGTGCTTAAAAAGTACGGTCTTTTCGCCCATACCCTTAGACCTTGCAGTTAAAATATAGTCTTCTTTTCTAATTTGGGAAACGGAAGACTTCATTAACATAAAATTTGATGCCGTTCTAAATATTATTAGAATAATTAAAGGTAGGGCCATGTGGTGGATCATACTTTTTACTTTCTCAATACCAAACAAACCTGGACTTACCATGCCATTAATTGGAAATACTTTTAGCTTATAAGAAAATATAGTTAGAAGTATTAGTCCTAGGCAGTTAGATGGAATTGTGTTAGCAAGTAAAAATACTGGGGTGGAAACCTGGTCAAACTTTCCACCAGGTTTCCAACCAGCAAAGGTTCCTAAAACACAGCCTAAAATTCCACCTATAATCCAAGTTGGAATAGCAAGCATTAAGGTATTTTTACAGGCCCTAAGCACATTTTCAGTAACAGGCCTTTTGTTATAATAGGCTATACCAAAGTCTAGCTTAGCAATATTTTTTAAATATTTAATAAATTGAACATTGAGCTTGTCGTTAAGTCCATACTTTTCTACAATTCTTTCTAGCTCACTTGGATTATTTTCTAAGAGATAATAATACTCTTCTTGGCCTACTAGAGAAATAATAGGATCTCCAGGCATAAAGTGGATGAGCAAAAATGAAATTGTAACTATAACAAAAATTGTCGCCAGTGAAAATAGTATTTTTCTTATTGACTTGTTCATTTTACTTTTGATAAATGTCGTACCAAGTTCTTGGGTTAATTACTCCCCAACCTGGATAGTTATCCCAGCCTCCTATTTTATCTGTCCTATATGGGAAGTGACCTTCTTCCCAGCAAAGGGCTTGGGCAAAACAATCTTCTGCTGCCATGTGTTGTAATTTGTTCATATAGCCAGCATATTCTTCATTGGTCTTTGATACTTGCATCTTGTAAAATGTTTCTAAAAATTCTGGATCATCATAGGTTCCCCAAATCCAAGTTTTTTCTCCTTCAAATCTTGGTGCACCTACAAAGTACCTGAAGGCACTTGACCAGTTTGTCATTCCAGAAGTAGTGTAACCAATAGAAAGGTCGTACTTGCCTTCACTAACATTGGCTTCCCATACTTCACCATTTCTAAGTGAGTCTTCGTCAATATGGGTTTTAATTCCCAAATCTTTTAAAGATGCTCCTATAACTTCAGCAATTCTACTATAGGTTTCCTTGCCTTTTTTAGAATATTGCATAGTAATCATAACATCCATTGGAGATCCATCTGGAAGTTCTCTAAAGCCATCACCATCAACATCCTTGTAGCCAGCTTGGTCTAATAAATTTTTCGCCTCTTCAAGGTCTTGGTCTAAAATTCCTAGACTTTTGTCAAAACCCTTGTTTACAGGTGTAACTATTCCAATTCCTGGATGCTTGCCATAGTCGCCTGCAATTACTTGAGCCAATCTGTCATAGTCAAGTCCAGCCCTTACAGCCTTTCTAAAGTTAATATCGTCTCCTGGCTTTCTCTTCATACCATAAGTAAGTTGGTAATGGCCACCAAAGTCACTGGCTCCTGGGTCTATGTCGGGATTAGACTTTATTGTATCCATAATAGGTCCATCTATTGGATTTGCATAATTGAAAAATGCATCTATTTCACCATTGGCCATGGCCATCATTAGGGTGTCTTCTCCAGAATATGATTGAAGGACAACTTCTTCTACCATAAGGTCTCCACCATAATTGTTTTCTGGAACTGCCTTATAAACTGAAGTTTGTGAGTCTCTGTCTACAGCAACTAGCTTATAAGGTCCACAGCCAATAGCAGCATCTTCGCCATCATAAGTAGATGGGTCTTCTACCTTTTCCCAAATGTGTTTGGCAAATAAACAAGAGTTGTTAGATGCAGAAGCATTTAGCCAATAAAAAACATCAGGCTCTGAAAATTTAAGAGTGCATTCATGGTCGCCAGTAATTTCCCAGCTTTCAAGGTTTTTTAAGCCTCCTGACTCTCTAACATTTTTCATAAAGTCAAAGGTAAATAAAATGTCCTCTTCAGATACAGGAACTCCGTCATGCCAAATTGCTCCCTCTGGCCATTTAAAAACTAACTCTTTGCCATCGTCAGAAATTGTAAATTCTGTAAAAAAGAATGGTTGTATTTCGTTATTTTTATCAACATAGACAAAGTCACCTTGGGTAAAGTTGTTATAGTTAGTCCTACCAAAAGCATCTTTTTGTGAAACTGCAGAAAAAACATTGTTTTCAGCTGTAGTTCCAATTACTAATCTTTCTACCTTCTTTTTCTCTTCACTTGTTTTTGCAACTTTTTCTTCTGTGCTTGCAGGTTTTTGAACTGCTTCCTCTACTTTTCCTTCTGGCTCTGCATTTTTATTGCAGGCACTTAGACCTAAAACCAAGGCCAAGGCTAGAACAAGGAAAAACTTTAAATTCTTTTTCATTTTCTTCTCCTTAGAATTATTATTGAACTTTACTCTAAATCCTAAAAATAAAAAACCATTGTCTATAAGCCTAAAAATAGTAAGCTCAAAAAACAATGGTACAGTAACTGCTTTTTTACCTACTTTCGACGGAAATAGGGATAAATTCAAATGCCAAGCAGGTTTTCTGACTTGTGCCTACCATATATTTAGCCTTCTCAGTTTCCCAATGGCATAGTTAAATATACTAACACTTACAGCGACCGGATCGTTTAAGATTTTCACTTAATTCCCTTTAAGTAAATAAAAGCTTATTTACTCACTTAGCATCTTATTCAATTGTAATAATTATAGCACTTTGAAATGTTTTTTTCAATAAAAAAAGACTTGGACTTGCTATTTAAAAATTTATATTTTTATAAATTCTGTAATTTTTTAAAAAAGAAATTTTTACTTCATAAATCTATTTGAAAAGATCTATTCTCTTTCTAATAATCTAACACTTGGAACTAAAAGTCCGCCAACTGCATTTCCTAAAACTATAACTAAAATTCTCAAAAATCCATTTAGACTCCAAACTCCTGCCATGGCAAAGTAAAAAATATCTGCAATAGAGTGTTCAAAGCCTGCAAGGATAAAGACCATTACTGCAAAGATTATGCCTAAATATTTTCCAAGGTCCTGGGTGTTTGTCTTGTATTCTTCTACTCCAAAGACGACGAAGATGTTACACATTATTCCTAGGACAAATAAACTTAAATAAGTGTCGTTTAATTTTGTGTTTACTAAAGCCAAAGCCTTTTCTTGTAAAAATTCTCCATTTCTACTTAAAGATAAAAGAAAGGCTATTAGTACTGCTCCAAGGGCGTTTCCTATTAGGACCTTTAGTAGAAATTTTGTATAAGACTTTTTCTCATTATAAAAGAAATATCCGACCTTGCCTGTAAATAAGTTATCACTCTCTTTCTTTTTTTGTTGTTTTAGGTGGAGGCTTAATAGATTTTTATATCCTCTTTGTGAATGAGCGTTTTGAAATGATAGAATAGAAAAAGCCGACTACTGAATTAATTTTTGTTGTTTCAGTATGTCGGCTTAATTGTTTTGTTCATTTCAAATTTTAAAAGTCAAGGGCGAGCGTTAGCGAGTTTATTTACCCTTGACTTTTAAAAAGCGAATGGTTGTTGCTCCCTGCAAGGGTTTGGCTCTAAAGCCACGCAATCACCCTTTAAGGTGTATAATTGCGCCCTTAGAAAATCTAAGGGAGATTTGATTATTTTATTTTTCTTAATTTTCTATAATTATTTTTAGTGTTTCTTTAAATTCTTTTGTATTTGTTGCTTCTTCTAGTAGGATTTTTATTTCTTCATCTGTTAGTTCTTCTGAATTTTCTATAAGGCTTTCTAAGATTGCTCCTCTTGTTATTAGCCTATGAGTTCTTTCTTTTCTTCTTTTCACTATGTCTTGTTTTAATATCTTTTTTTCTTGATTTTTTAGTTGCCTTAATCTTTCTTCTGTATCGTCTATTTTATCTTTTATTTCTTTTGACTCTTGTCTTATTTGTTCTAGTTTTTTCATATATAACTCCTTTTTTGTAATAAAAAAAGACGATGAAGATATCATCTCTCCGTCTTATAATTTGTATCTTGAGTTGAATGTTTTGTTAAAAATATTCTATTATCATCTCATAAAATCTGATATAGAAAAAGTGCCTAAAATCATAGGCACTTTAAGAAAATTTGACTTAATATTTTTATTCATATATGAATAATTCATCTACAGTTGTTTCAAGAGCAAGAGCTAATTTAAAAGCAAGTTCAAGAGTTGGATCATACTTATTGTTTTCAATAGCATTAACAGTTTGTCTACTGACTCCGCATATATCAGCTAATTCTTGTTGAAGTAATCCTTTCTCTGTTCTAAATTCTTTGATGTGATTTTTCATTTCTCTTACCTGTATTTCCTCATGTTAATTAGGTATGAAATATTAAAAGCTATTGATATTATACCGACATAAAATATCGGGTTATCTTCAAAGCTTATACTTGAATTTTGTTCAAAGAAAATATTCCAAATTATATTTATAATTAAAAATATTATCCCTACTACTAATGCAGTTAATCCAGATTTTCTTACAATATATCCCTTTCTTTCATCTCCTTTTTTAATTAAGGTTACTATCATAATTAAGGTACATACTAGTGAAGCAACCAGAAATAACCATAGTAAACCTATACCAAACATTTGATTTGACTCAATAAATTTTATAAGATTCATACTGACCTCCTAATGTCAAATACTTTTGACATTAAATGATGACATTGTGTTTATATATGTAAAAGTCTTATATCATCATAGAAAGATTCACTTGTTTTCTTTCTTACAATAAAAAAACGACTAGATTTTTTATTTCTAATCGTTTTAAGTTCAAACCCAATGACTTTCTCTATTGCAAATTTTTTTATTTCTTTTTCTTGTTATTATATCTACTTCCACACCCTATGCCAAAAAGCATAGAACCGATTATCCATGCATACTCTGTTTTTCCTGTCTTATATGACATGTATATTGATAATATAAGTGTAATAAATGAGATTATTGCTAATATAAGCCATAAGTTCTTTTTGTTCATTTTATTCCTCCAAGATTTTTATCTTATCATTTCTAACTCCTAACTTTTGATATATTCATGATAAGGATACTACCAGTATTCATATATTTTTAACCATTCTTCATATTGCCAAAAATTCTCCTATTAGATCAACTCTAAATTTTCATGAAAAATTGACAGTTTGTTAAAGTTGTATAAACTTAAGTAAAAATCTATTACTTAGGAATGGACAAACAAAATTACAACCTTTTATCTGATTGTATTATTTAATTATAGAGAGTAAATCTCCTTAACCTTATCAACTAATGATTTTACCTTTCCTTCAGAAATAATTCCTTTAAAACTTTCATTATTCTCTATTGCATCTATATAAAAGCGAACAATCATATCGTCACTTCTATTTGGATTTGTAGATAATAATAAATTTTCATCAAGCCATTCTTCTATTTGATTAAAAAATTCATCGCCTCTTATCTTAAACGATTTTTCCTTACTCTCTATTAACAAATTGAGTAGTTTTTCCACATAATTACCAGCAAGTTTGAGATTATTATCGTCAATATAGTGCGTTGCCAAGGATAAATAGAAGTTTAAAACGATGGAAACATTTATCTGGGTAAGATTAAAAGTTTCTATTAAATCCTCCACTTTCTCTAATGTTTCAATCCAATCGTAATTATTCAAACTACTCTTCATCATAAGAAGGGTGATTAAATCGATTATGTTCTTATAAATCATTACTTGTAATTTTTGATCTACTTCATTTTCTTTCTTCGTTTTTAAATAAGCTGAAGCCACTAAACAATCTTTTGATATAGATAGCATGTCCGAAGATGGCAAAATATTTAATGCTTCTTCCGATTTTCCTAAACTAATTAAACAGGCTGCCCTCAAGCTCAATGATTGTTCTTTTTGTATAGGATCTTTAGAATGCTCGCACACTCTTCTTAGTATATTATTTGCGTATTCTAGATATTCTTCTTTTTTTACATCATCAGTTGTTAAATCACAATGGTTCAAAATAAACAAAGACATATAGTATAGTAGTTCAAAGCAAGAATAGTATTGTTTAATTTTAATTTTTATATCTTCTAGGATACTATCCATACCTGCATCCGAAACACGATCCTCTAAGTCTATATAAAATTTTTGTATTTGAGTTGGAGATAAGTCTGGGTCGTATCCTATTAATTCATCCACACTTATATTAAAGAAAGTGGCAAGTTTTGGTAGGAGTAAAATATCTGGATAGCTTTGACCTGTCTCCCATTTTGATACGGAAGCCTTTGTTACCATCATAAATTCTGCTAATTCTTCCTGAGTTATGCCTCTTTCTTTTCGCTTTTGAAGAATATTTTCTCCAATTTTTAGCATGATATTTTACCTCCTAACTGATTTGCTTTTTGTTTATTACAGCAATCGAAATTACTATACACAGTATAAGCAATATACTGCCCGTAATAATCGGTACATAATAGTCATAATATCCTATTCCTTTTATAAGGTTCACAGGCTTTCCTATCAATGCAATAGGCATGTATTTAACAATTTCATCTCGAATAGATAATATAAGTTGAATCACAATCCCAGCAGTCGTTAATATTAATGTACCTATAACATTTCCTGAAATCACTCCAGCTAATATCTCTAACGATATTAAAAATAATCCAAATATAAAAGGAAGCAAGGCTGCCATAAGTATATTTCTAATAGGAAATGAAATCCCGAAAAAGTACTTTGTGTAGAAATAAGTTAGTATAAATGAGCAAAAGTAAGCTAAAAACCACAAAATAAAATTATAAAAAATCTTTGATAGCACAACTTGATACCTTGGAAGTCCCTTAGATAACAAATTAATCAATGTTCCCTTTTGGAATTCATTAGCCATTTGAGTACTTAATATAATGGCTAATCCAAACATACCTATTTGACTAATGTTTTTAAAGAATTGTGTCCAAGAGTCAATTTCTGATGGTGGTGCTACGTTAATATCTATGTTTCCTGTAGCTATGGATTGAAGTATCATGGGAGTTAATTTCGCTGTCAAAGGACTTATTAACCCGATAAACAAAAATAAGATAAAGGTAGAAATCATTTTTTTAGTTCTTGCACCTTCAATAGCTTCTTTCTTTAATAAAGATAAAAATATCCTCATGCTTTCGTTACCTCCATAAAAATATTTTCTAATGTAGGCTCTTCTATTTTTATTTCTAGAGGAAATATGTTTAACTTATATAACTCATATAAAATATCAATATCTTTCAACTGATTTTCTTCGTCTGTTAAGTTTAGAGTATCTCCTTTTTCATTAGTTACCAAATTTGAAAATTTATCTAGTGACTTAAATACCTTTAGTTCTTCATTCGACTTAAACCTAATCTTAATTATGTTTTTCCTCTTTATATTTTTTAATTCATCTATTGAACCTTCTAGTACATTTTTCCCTTTATCAAGCACCACAACATGATCACAGATTGCTTCAACATCCGATAAAATATGTGTGGAAAAAATGACAGTAGTAGAGTCTTTTATTTTTAATATTATGTCTAGTATCTCTTTTCTTCCGAGTGGATCAAGAGCAGAAGTCGGTTCATCACACATTAATAGTTTTGGGCTATTTAACAACGCTTGGGCAATACCCAAGCGTTGTTTCATACCTCTAGAATAGCCGCTAATTCTTTTATTTACATCTCTTAATCCCACCAATTCTAAAAGTTCTTCGCTCTTGTTCTTAATTTCATTTTTGCTAAGACCAGTTATATACCCACATAAATTGAGATATTCTTTAGCAGTCATATAACCATAAAATTCAGGGACATCTGGAAGATACCCGATAAATCGATTGGTTTTTGACTGACCAAAGCTTACTCTTTCCCCAAAGACTTCAATGGAACCTTCATCAATTTTCAAAAATCCTAAAATCATTTTCATTGTTGTAGTTTTTCCAGCACCATTTTTGCCTAAAAAACCAAAGATTGTGTTTTCAGGAATCGACATGGACAATCCATTAATAATCGTATTTTTCCCAAAGGATTTATGAAGATTTTCGATTTTTAGTGCTTCCATTATTCGTCCTCCCTACCTATTGTTAAGTATAAGATAGGTCCAATAATTTGAATAAAAACAACTATTAAAATCCACATAGTTCTGCTTCCAAATTTATATCTATCGTGTTTTAAAACATGTCTTAAGGAATAAATCATAAGTCCAATTTCTAATATAATAATAGGTATAAGTATCGGCAAATATTCTCTAATAACATCCATTTTAAACCCTCCTTTATTTGTGTACATCTTATCATTTTACTTAATCAACTGTCAAGAAACTATCAGTAAACTTATTCTATTTTTATCAACTACAAGTAAACTTATCTTAAGTATTTATTGTTAGATATCATAAGATTATTAAATACCCCTCAATAATATAAAATTTGTCTAATTTTTGAAAAATCATTCAATATATTCCTTAAATTAAAAAATGTTTTATAAGAGTTTTAATAGAACCCTATAAAACATTGATTCCAATACTTTTATAGTCTGTTATCTTATTATCTATACATCAATACTACAATCTCCACATATAACATCATTATACAATCTATTTATATTACAAAAAATAAAGGCAGTCCGAAGACTGCCGGTATTTATCTCTCTGTACCTTTGCTATGTTCTTTCTTATTTGACTTAGCTTTGTTATCTGCCTTAAAGCTTTTTATTTGCCCTAATATGGACTTCTTATCTTTATCATCATACACTCCAAATTTTGAGTATAAAAAAGACGATAGAGTTTTTAATTTCTATCGCCTGAGATTATCTAATATTTATTTTTCTTTAAATTAATTTTAACTTTACCTTATCTCTATTTGTTAAATACTCTTCCACATCAAACAAGTTTTTCTTATCATGATCTTCCAACAGCTTATAATTCTTATGTTTTGTAATATCAAATTTATCAGACAAGAAATGTCTTACTACTCTTAGATAAAAATATACCAATTTTAATAATCTCCGTCTAAGTAATCCTCAAGTTGATATTCTTTCCCATCAACTTCTATAAACCATGTGCTATAAGCATCTATATTTAAAGGATTGTCATCAACAACATGAGTTTTATAATACTCTGTATATATACTATACACGAGATTCTTTCTTGTGTCATTCTTATCTATTTTTCCATTATAAAAAGATATATATACAGTAGATACTTTTGTATCTTTTTCCCAATATTTGCTTGCAATTTCATCCATGTGATTGGTATTTATGAATGGTTTTAATTTATCTATTACTTTTTTTACATCATTAATTTTAAAATTTTCAGATGTAACAAAATTAATATATAAGGATGGTCTTAAAAATTTTATTTGAATCTCACCTATTTTTTTATTTGATGACATCTCTTCTTTAAACAAATGAAACTCTTCACTTTTAACATTTTTTTCTTTAGAACAAGAAGTTATAAATATCAACCCTATCATTAAAGTCACTATTATTAAATTTTTCCTGTTTTTATTTTTCATTTAACCTAACTCCATCATTTACCATATAGGTGACCTCCTTTCCGGGAAAAATAAAAAAGCGACCCAGACTTTTACATCTGAACAGTTAAAATTTTAATTCTATAGTTTTTTATTATTTTTAATTTTATTACTGTTATGACGTACTTTATAAATTATGTGTCGCAAACTATTGTTTGCTTTTTAATGCCTTATTGATGGTTTCTTGAATAAAAGGACTACAGCATTTACCCAAAGGATTGTTAATTTCGCACTTTGCATTTTTCATTGCCCCTGTAAGTCTAATAATATCTTTAATATTCTTTGCACCATCATATAAAACAGCGTTTATAATTTGTTGCTCTGTAACTTGGTTGCAATAGCATATATATTTGGGATTTGCATCCTTTTTAAACCATATAGGAACTTTTACATCTTCCTTATAAAAAACTCTTTCATTGTTTAAGTTATAATACACGACATCACAATCTTCATTCATACATAAATAGTAAGTTTCTTCATCTACAACCTTTCCCATAAGGTTTTCTGATACCATATGCTTTACAGTTATATTCTTAACCTTTTCTCCTATTTTGTGACATTTGGGGCAATTTGCTTTTTCTTCCACTGTACCAGTGGTTTTTTGTATTGAACCTCAGCAAGATTGATTTATCTTATTTTCTTGACTCACTTTATTTCCTCCTTTCTAAATAAATATTATTTCTATAGTTAATCAGGATATCTAATACCTCTTCCAATGTATCTACAATATATTCTCCCTGTCGGTATCTCCTTTTCTCTACTATAATTCGAACTTGGTCCTTAGATTCAACCACATCTATTATTCTTTTAGGATATTGAACCCATTTCCCTATCTCCTGATATTCTTGATTCATAATAATAAATGTTGGTGTAATAACTTTTTCATTAGGCATAAACTTACTGTAACTATCTGTATCTATTACTTTAAGTTTTATATTTTCATTGTTTTTTTCTAACCAATGAACTACAGGAATATTAATTATAGAATCAATACACCAGTTTTCTCCAATCGCAAGTATATTAAATTTGCTTGTTATACTACTAACCTTTTCAGTTCCATTTTGTATACCTCAATAATTCTGGCATTTTTTATAGCTCAGACAAACTGATCATGGTAGGTTCACCTTTAGGGACTGAGATTCCTTGCGGAATGTCGTCGTTGACCGTCAATTCTTTGCGAAATGGACGATGAGATACGTCAATCTTTTGGGCTTCTGACGTATAAGTGCAATCGTCATACTACATCCGAACAAGCGGTGTATTATTCCTAATTTAGAGTAAGTATATCACAAAACTCACTATATTAGAAGTGCCGAAAAAGTATCATCCATTTGAATCATCTGTAAAAGGCATAGAAATTCCCCATTTCCTCAGCCTAATTTTAACCGATATTTATTTCAAAATAGGTAGCAAAAACTTCAAAAGTGCCAAACCTAAAAATACAGTTATTAACGCAATCGCTGGGGAAATTATCTTATTTGGAAAATTCATTTTATTCAACAAGTGAATATCCAAAGAAAACACAAGCAAAAACAATATAAATGTAACTATATATAATGGATTGTGGAGAATAAAGAATTTATATACAACATATTCAATACAGAAAAAAACAAATATTGAAATTAAGCATAAAAAAAGTAAATGTATGATTTTCTTCATGTTTCCTCCTCGATGATTTTCAAAAATTAGGGCACCAACATTTTTGCTGTTGCCCCATTTTTTTACTTTATGATTTTAAAGTTTAGTATATATAAAGAATTAAATTTTTCTTGTTCGTACTTATGATATCTTGTTTAACCACAAAGAATTCTACATTATATTTATGAGCTGCTTCCTCTACTTCCTCTTTCATATTTTCATGATCCATTCTAGGCTGATAAATAATTGTAGTATTTAGTAAATTATTGGCAGAATTATTAAGATTGGTTTAAAGTATAAAATGTTTTCCTTCTTTAATAATTATAACATAAATAGGTTTATTATAAAAATTAAACTGGGATTCATAACAAACCCCAGTTTCATAATTAGCGTGTTCTTTAATAGATTTTTGATCCTGCTGGGATATTTTCATCTAGCATGATTAGATTTGGAACATACTCAAATTAGTGGGCACAAAAATAGCAACATATTCCATAATTATAGACAAAGGAATAAAAATATATTATTATCATCTCCTAAAGTAGATATGAAAAAAGTGCCTAAAATTATAGGCACTTTAAGAAATTTGGCTCAATCTTTTTATTCATATACTCCACTTTTTTTGAAATTATATTGTTCGAATTAAATCTATAGTCGGTCTGTCTAAAATTCTCTTTAAAGAAAAATGATAGATGATTAGATTAATACCATAGACAACTAATGAAAATCCTAGGAAGCTTTTGTAGTCATAATATTTTATTAAAGTACTCATTCTTAAATCAGGGGCTACTAATGATATTACAAACATAAGGCCTAAGCTCACCATAATAGAAATTATAAAGGACTTTACCTGCTCTCCAATAAATTCTCTTTGATAAATACTCTTTAACTCATCCTCGTCCATCCCACAAGAGTAAAGACTTCCAATTTCTTTTTTTCTGCTCATGAGACTTAAATTAATGGATGAGTAACCATTGGTGATATTTAGTACAAAGATGATCGATGCTATTCCTATTACAATTTTTATTAGACTTTTCAAATCGTTATATCTATTTTTTTCGGTTTCCTCACCTGTTGTGATATTAAAGCGATCTTCAGGTGAAATTTGTTCTCTGATCATGGCTTCTACATATTCTTTTACATCTTTGGTATCAGAATCTTTTACCTTCATTTTTAATGTATAGGCATAGTTTTTGTATTTCTCATCACCTGCTTCTTCCATAAGTTTAAAATAAGTGTCAAAATCTGTATAAACTTTTACATCAAATGGTCTTGTTCTCGACTTATATTTTCCCAAATCTGTTATTGTCTTTGAAATTTTAATAGTCTTCTTATAATCATTTAAGTTAATATCTAAAGTCTGTGGGTTTTCGAAATAGGGAATCCTCTTTGCCTTGGCTATTGGAATAGAGGAATCTTCTTGAATTGTATTGTAGAGAATAAATTCACCCTTCTTTCCTCCAAGTTCTTTTAAGTCTTTTTCTTCCAAGGCGATGATAAATCCATCCATACCCTCTGTCTTATATTTTTTTATATTCTTTTTCGCTTCCTCGTCTAATCCAGCTGACTTTGCTTCTTTTGAGAATTCATTTGTATTTTCCACTTGAACATATTTATCTTTTGAAATATAAGACTTGTCGTTGGGGATTTTATCTACAATTTCTTTTAATATTTTTGGGACTTGGTTGTTTTCACTAAAATAATCAACAGAGAAATTATAGCCATCATCGTAAAACGAAAAATCTCTGTAGTAACTTGAGATACCTATGATGATTATAAACACTGAAATTATAATTATTCCTATTGCAGAAATATATCTCTGTGATTTTATTGATGCCAAGTTGTTGAGTTTTAATTCCTTCCAAAAATCTTTGGCTCTTTTCTTCTTTGATTTTGAAAAATCTATATTCCCTCTTATGCCGTCTATAATGTTTATTTTAGAAATCTTTTTCGCAGGGGATTTAATGGCCAGTGCCACAATAATAAAAGAAACCAAAAGTATTGCTAAACTTAATAAGGGATTAAATTTTACTCCTTCAAAGGCACTTACTCCTTCACCTTTTGTTATGTTTTTATACAAACAATACATAAAGAAAAATCCTGCAATATGTCCTAAAATTATTGGAATTACAGTTGTAACAAGCCCTTCCTTTAGGAGTAAGAGATAAATTTGTCCATTGGTAGATCCTATAGACTTGTAAATGGACAGCTCTCGAATCTTCCTTAGCCCCCAAACCCAAAAGATGTTTTTTATAAAAAACACAAAGATTGCCACACATCCAAGAACTGATAGCACAAGAACAGCTTGGCTAATTATGTTTTGTAAGGGTTCGTTTTCTACTCCATAATAATTTATAAGACTTTCGGAAAATTCTAAAGTAACATTTTTGTCCAAAGTCTGGTTGATTTCTTCTTGAATTTTATCTCTATTTTTGTAAGCTTCTTCAAATGAATGAAATTTTACAAAGGTTCTGAACGTAGGCATTTTATCTTGTAGCCCTAGAGCAAAACTTAGTTTACTGTACTTGTTGTAGACATCTCCATAAACACCGACTAAAGTAAAACTCTTAGTACCTTGGCTCTCAAATTTTTCTCTGCCGGTATTTGCACTTGTGGGACCTATCTCTTCGCCATCTAAAAGCCTTTTGCCTAAATCAAGTTCTACACGATCGCCTATTTTAAGTTTATTTTTCTTTACTAGGCTTTCAGATAGTACAATTTCGTCTTCCTTTTCAGCAAATCTGCCGCGGGTAAGTCTTGAATACTCTCTCATCTTATTGATTGCTTCGTCTTGGTAGTTTATAACGACTAAATCGTCAGCAAGTTTTCCATTATCAGGATTAAGAGACATTTTTCCGACCAAGTCTATGTCTTCAATGGATTTTAACTTTTCAACATCTTCATTTGAAAGTTCTTCTTTAATCTCTCCATGATAAAAGCTTGAAGCCATGTAATAACCATAGTTAGCTCTCAAACTTCTGTATCCATAATAAAAAACCACAGTAAAAAATAGACTTACAATAAATAATGAGATAAAAATAGGAAAATTCTTCTTATTCATTTCTTTCATCTCCTACAATTTTTCCATCGACTATTGTAATAATTCGATTTGCTTGTAAAGCTATTTCTTCGTCATGGGTGATTAGGATAATTGTCTGTTTTAAGCTTCTATTGAAATATTTAAAAATTTCTATAATTTCCTTAGAATTTTTCCTGTCCAAATTACCTGTTGGTTCATCCGCTAATATTATAGATGGATTATAGATAAGACTTCTCGCTATGGCAACTCTTTGTTGCTGACCTCCTGAAAGCTCACTTGGAAAAGAGTCAAGTTTACTTTCTATACCAAGTTTTTTTACTATATCTGAAAATTCATCTTGATTTATTTTTCTCTTATCAAGCTTTAAAGGAAGTTCAATATTGTGACGAACCGTTAAATTTGGAATCAAATTATAAAATTGATAAATTAGTCCGACTTTCCTTCTTCTAAAGTAGGCTAATTCTTTTGAGGAATACTTTGAGATGTCGTTACCATCTATATAAACCTTTCCATCATCTGGACTATCTACTCCTCCTATAATATGTAGGAGGGTTGATTTACCAGACCCACTTGGTCCAACAATGGCGACAAATTCGCCTCTTTCAATTTCAAGGTTAACACCGTCTAAGGCTATGACCTTAGAATTACCCTCGCCGTATTCTTTTCTTAAATTTTCTACTTTTAATATTTCCATACTTTCCTCCTTAATTTAAGGTAAGTATATAAAAGCAAAGTGATTTTTAGGTGACATTGTAGAATTTTATTTCAAATCTTGCTCCAACATCAATATTTGAAACAGAAATTTCTCCGTTGTTTTTTTCGACAATTGACTTCGCCATAGCAAGACCTATTCCAAAACCATTTGAGTCTGGAGTTTTATAAAAGCGTTTAAAGATTTTTTTCATATTCTCTTTTTCTATTCCTCCACCATTGTCTTCAATGATTAAGCTCGTATAGAGGGGATTTTTGTATGATGAAAGCACGATTTTATCACAAGTCGGTCTATTGTCAGCATTTTTTATAATATTAATCAGAGCTTCTGCCAGCCAATAAAAATCTCCACAAATACTATTTTCCTTTAAACTCTCCTCTATTTCTACATTTATAGATCTATTTAAATCCAAACTATCTAAAGCATAATCCACTAATTCATCTAAACGAATTTGTTCTTTTTTCATAAGATCTTTATTTGCATCAAGGCTTGATAGTTTAAGCAAAATATCTGATAGGGAGTTTAATCTGATTGTTTGCCTTTTTAAAATCTCTATATCTTCAATATCTGGAAAATCTATCCCCAAATTTTCTATGGAAAAAAGCATAGATGTGATGGGAGTTTTAATTTGATGGGCGATATCTTCTAGGTATTCTATTTGCTTTTCACTATTTTTATTACTTGTCTCTTTTGCTTCGACTATTTCTATAAAAAGTTTGTAAATCTTATCTTCTAAAATCGAAAAATCGTCTTGCTTCATAGGAATTTTGTAGTCCTGATTTTTCATATTTTCTATCAGAACTATAAGCTCATTTATTCTATTTCTCTTTCTTTTTTCTAAAAAATAATAAAGAAGTCCCAGACTTATTATCCATAATACATATATCATTTAATCCATCCTATATCCGATTCCTCTGACAGTAGTAATAACTTCTCTATCAATTTTTTCTCTTATTCTCTTAATAGTTGATGTGAGAGTATTGTCATTTACAAACTTATCCCTATCTTCCCAAAACATTTCTAACAGCTGGCCTCTTGTATAAACTCGGTGAGGATTTTTAATAAATAAGACTAGGATTTCATATTCTAGCGAAGTTAAATCTACTAGATTTCCCTTAAAATAAACTTTTGACTGATTAAAATCTATTTTTATATCCTTATAATTGATTGTTTTGTCTTGACTTAGAGCTATTGTCCTTAAAACTGCATCAATTCTCGCCCTTAATATTGCAAGGGAAAATGGTTTAGTTAAGTAATCATCTGCACCTTGATCAAGGGCTTTAACTATAAAATCTTCATCATTTTTAACAGTAGTAACTATAATTCTAATATCTTTATCTTTTAATTTTTCAATTAAATACTGACCGTCTTTATCTGGTAGATTTATGTCTAATAGCGCCACGTCCATGTCTACATTCATCTTATAGGTCGCTTCATAAAAAGATGATGCAATCTCTACCTCATAGCCATTATTAACTAAATACTTTTCCATTTGTAAAGCAATTTCTTTATTATCCTCTATAATCAAAATACTCTTCATTCTAACCCTCTCATACATTAACCTTTGAAATCTATTGAAAAAATTTCTTTCAAACATAATAGCTATACTATGTCTGGCACTTATGACCGCAACATAAAAACCTGCCCTGCTTAGATCAGTTAATTTATTTCAATGTAGAGTCACTAACGTTTTTTATCAATTTTCAATCTTCATTATAAAAATTAAACTGGGATTCATAACAAACCCCAGTTTTATAATTAGCGTGTTCTTTAATAAATTTTTGATCCTGCTGGGATATTTTCATCTAGCATGATCAAATTTAATTTTTCTTCTCCATCGTAGTCACAGACTGCTGATAATAGCATGCCGCATGATTCTACGCCCATCATTTTTCTTGGTGGGAGGTTTGTAATTGCAAGAAGGGTCTTGCCCACAAGTTCGTCGGCGGAGTAGAAGTTTTTGATGCCTGATAGGATTGTCCTGTCAGTGCCTGATCCATCATCAAGGGTAAATTGCAATAATTTATTGGACTTTGGAACTTCTTCGCAAGCCTTGACCTTTACAACTCTGAAATCTGATTCAGAGAATTTTTCAAAGTCAACCATATCTTCAAAGAGTGGTTCGACTTTTACTTTTGATAGGTCGAGTTTTTCTGCCTTGATGGCTTCTGTGCTTGCCTTTTCTAAGCCTATTGGCTTCATTGTTGGGAAAATCCCCTCTACTTTAGATAATTGTCTAAATCTCTATAAAAGTCTATTTTATGGTACTTTTCCATTTACGACAATTTGCTAACTCTCTATAAGTGCCTATAGATTTCTAGCAAATTGTCGTAAATTTGTCGTAAGCTGTCGTAAATTCTAAAATATAAATTTCATCGCTTTTTCAAATTCTCCCATCTGTTCTATCTTAAAATCTTCTGTTGCATCTACATATATATCCATTGTTGTACTAATATCAGAATGACCTAGAATAGACTGCATTGCTTTTGTATTTATATTTTGTTCATTAAGCCTTGTAGTAAAGGTGTGTCTGAAAATGTGATTGCTTAAATGTGGAACTAATAGAATATCATTAGAGCTCGATTTATTTTTATCCATTATACTTAAATTGCAATCTCTAACAATTCTTCTTAAAGCTTTATTAAGTGTTCCATTATTGTGAACCTTTCCGAATCTGTTTAAAAATACAAAGTCTTTAAATCCATCGATTGAATCACAACATTCGATTCCAAAAGTCTTTTGTAACTCTCTTTCCATAAGAAAAGCATCTTTTACTTTTTGAACCATAGGAATACTTCGCTTACCTGATGCTGTCTTCGGTGTATTAATAGCATATCTATTGTTTAATCCTTTACCTTTACTATAATATACCAAAGTCCTATTTACATTTATAAGACCATTATCAAAATCTAGATCGTCCCATTGCAATCCTGTAACTTCTCCAACTCTCATTCCTGTCCAAAGCATAACAATGAATATTGGATACCATTTTTTATATTCATCACTATTAGATAAATATTCTTCAAATAGCACTTGTTCTTCTATTGTCATGGCTTTTTTCTTCAGAGATTCATTTCGATAAGCTACTTTCAATTCCTTCAAAGCATTGTCAGATGGATTAAATCTTATATATTCGTCATCCACTGCTAATTCTAAAACCTGATGTAAGACAGTATGAACACAATCTATGGTAGAAACCATCAATCCCTGATCTTCCTTTAATCTGTTATAAAAACTTCTAACATCAGATCTTTTAATATCAGATAGTTTAATGCGACCAAAAGTCGGTTCGACAAATTGTTGATACATATAGATGTAATTTTTAAAGGTATTATCTTTTAAACCTCTTTTTACCTTTGTCCATAGCTTAAAAGTATCATTTACAGATAAGCTACTTCCTTCGTTGTTGATTCCATCTATAGTATTGCGTAAAATATCTAATTCCTTTTCTCTTAATTCTTTTAGAGTTTTCGCATAGATAGATTTTCTACGACCTATTTTGTCTTGCCACTTAAATTCATAAGTGCCATTTGATCTTTGATATTCACCGTCTTTTAAAACAACCCCTTTACTATCTTTGCGTCTTTTCACCATAAAAATTCTCCTTTTTTGATAAAAGACACGCTATAATTATTATACCACATTAAGCGTGTTTTATATATAGTTTTAGATTAAATAGAGAACTGTCTATTTAAATATTCTTCCATTAACTTTTTCTTAATAAGACGCTTACTACCATTAAATAATACAAAATCGCAATCATTTTCATCCGTTAATTGTCTAACTTTATCTTGACCAATATTAAAATATTCAGATGCTTCTTTTAATGTTAGAAATGCTTTCTCAGAAACACGAACACCTTTTATATTTTCGTTAATCATAAATCCTCCAAATAATATATTTAAAATATTTATTTTTATATTTTTAAAGTTTTTTGACATTGACAAGTGCCTTGGATTAGCAACATAGGAATCTCACCTCCGCCTCTGTTCAGGATGAGCCGGCTTCAACCTTAGATGTATCATTATCCTCATTTTCTTCAAAGCGAATAGGGTATCCCTCCCTATATTCAAACTCTTACTTATCGCTCCCTTTCTTCTTCCCTTGCTTTTAGCTTAGCAGTACTTGTTTTGCCGAATTATTCAGCAGAAAGATCTTGGCGGATAGGTTATTACGCTCCAAAAATGATTAATGTCTTGTCTTGGTCTATTCAATTGTTAAGGTTCAAATATTGTTTAGATTTCTTTTTAAAATAGAAAGAGGACAAAATCCCCCTCACTTTATAAAGGAAAATTTGCCCTCTTTGGTAACCAGAAATTATATTTCTTCTATAAATTTCTTTAGTTTTTCTAAAATCTTATCTCGCCTTTTTATTAAAGCAGGATGTGATATATTTTGAGTCTTTGCTACTGAACGAAGTGTTTCATCATTGAAATATAATCTTTCAATGATTTCCCGTTCATCCTTATTTAACTTTGACATAGCATTACTTAGTGCTTCAATCATAATTTGTGTAGCTACAACTTTTTCTACATCAACATTTTTATCTTCTAGATTGTCTTCAAAATTCCCGTCATGCTTTAGGGATGAAAAAAAGAGCAAGTGGTTTTTCTTGTCCACTCGCTCTAAATACTTCTCGTGTTCACGTTCTCGCCAGTAGACTTTATAAATATCTTCACTGACTTTTACCTTTTCTCCTCTGACATAAAGGTAATATTCTCTTGCCATAATGTTTCCTCCATTCTTTTTTTGTCTGCGTTTTCAGGCAAAAAAAGGAGGACTCCTGCATCTTGGCATGAGAAGTCCTCTAAAACGAAAGAAACTTGTTCTTCCTTTAATTATATTTAATTGTTTAGACAAGCATATGGAAAGATAAATAGCTATAAAGCTTATAGGAAAAAGGACTATTCTTATTGTGGTTTATTCTTTCAAATAAATATATAGACTTTTCCATTTCTATCCCTCCATTTTATAGCTAACTATTTCCCATAAATAAAATCCTTCTAATGCTTCAAATTCTAAACACCTGATAAGAAATTTTATGCTTGAACTTTTTCTTGTCCCATTTTATTCAACTCGCCAATCATCATAAATATTCCAACAACAATCATAATGAAATCTACAAGTGGCTGTGTGAACCAAACAGCTTTTATTCTAAATACCATTGGCAAAAAGATCATTGCAGGAACAAATAAGAATAACTGTCTAAGCATAACAATAGTTCCGGCTTTCTTTCCGTTTCCGATTGATTGGAAGAAAGTAACAGTCATAACCATTACTCCATACAAGATAAAAACGGAATAGAACAATCTAAAATTTCCAACCCCTTGTGCAATGATGTTTGCTTCTACACCAAATAGCGAAAGTATCTGACTTGACAGCAATAGGGATGGAACCCAAAAGATTCCTGCAAGAACTAAACCGCCAATAGAAAAGACCTTCATAGCTTCTCTTACTCTGTCATATTGCTTTGCTCCAAAGTTTGTTCCAACAACAGGTTGCAATCCTTGACTCATTCCCCAAAGAGGAATAAATGAAAAGGCATATACACGAAGTGATGCCGCCATCAAAATTCCATTGGTATCTCCGCCATACTTAAATGCCATTTTATAAAGCATGGTCTGCTGTATCATAAACAGAAGTTGCATCATCATAGCTGATGATCCTACCCCAAACATTTCTTTTTTTATCTCCGGATCAGACTTTATCTTATGGATTTTAACAACTTTACTCTTCTTCAAGAAATAATGTAGTGTTGCCACTGCCTGAACAAATTGTGCTGTGATGGTTGCAAGGGCAGCACCTTCAATCGCATATTCACCCATAACAGTCATTAAGATAGGGTCAAGAATAATATTCAGTAATGCCCCAAATCCCATAATCGTCATAGCTTTTTTCATCAGTCCTTCACCACGCATAACCATGTTTGCGGACTGTGTGAAGTTTACAAATAGAGAGCCTATAAAAATCACTCTAAGGTATCTAATACCATAGGCTTTGATTTCACCCGTTGCACCGACCATATCTAAAAAATGTGGAGCAAGAAGTATTCCTCCAACCGTAATAATTACAGAGAAGAAAATCACCCAATAGATTAGGTTGCCCATAATTTTATCTACGGTTTTCTGATCTCCTTTTCCTATCGCTCTGGAGAGAACGGATGCCGAACCAACACCAAGAAGCGTAGATACACCGCTATTAAAGAATGTAAGCGGCATTGCGACACCACAGGCTGTCATTGCTGTTTGCCCTATGATTTTTCCAGCAAATATTCCATCCATTAACGGATATAAGCCGATAACAATCATTCCGATAACAGCCGGTATAGATAATTGAAATAACAAGTCTATTGGTCTTTTTGTTAATAATTGTTCTTTCATATCTTGTTTCATCGTCTTCTCCTCTCTTAGACCAATTTTATATAATTTTAAGTCCTTTATTTTTTTCTTGCAGTTGTACCATATTTTTATAGATTCCATCTAAAGTCATTAAATCACTGTGAATTCCTTGTTCTGCAATATTCCCATCTTTTATTACAATAATATTATCAGCCTCTTTGATTGTGCCTAATCTATGGGCAATCACAAGCAATGTCTTGTTTTTTACCAATTCACTGATTGCTTCCTGTATATAGCTTTCATTGTCCACATCAACACTTGCTGTTGCCTCGTCAAGAATTACAATAGGAGCATCTTTTAATATGCAGCGAGCAATAGAAATTCTTTGTTTTTCACCACCGGATAGAGTTGCTCCTCCTTCTCCAATCATTGTGTCAAATCCATCAGGAAGTGCCATAATGAAGTCATAGCATCTTGCTTTTTTTGCGGCTTCTATAACTTCTTCTTTCGTCGCATTTTCTTTCCCCATGGCAATATTATTAAAAATCGTATCTTGGAATAAATACACTCTTTGGAAAACCATACTAATTTCCGACATCAATTCAGATAGTGAAACATCCTTTATATTCACTCCTCTAATCAAAATTTCACCGGAGTCTACATCCCAAAATCTCGCTAAAAGGTTGGCTACTGTAGATTTTCCTCCACCAGATGGTCCAACTAAAGCTGTCATTGTATTCTTTTTCATTTCAAAATTCATATCATGCAAAACCTCTTTTTCTCCATAAGAAAATTTCACATGATTAAAACTAATTTCCGGCTCACCAAACCTAGCCTTTAAGATATGTTTTTTACCTGTATCCTGTAGTTCTGTTTCGTTTAATAATTCTTCAATACGATCTAAAGCAGCATTCATAACTGTTAGCCTACTTGCTTCTCCATAAAGAGTTTTTAATGGACTAAATAAGTCAAATACAAATAGTATCAGTCCTAACACATAAGGAAGTTTCAACATTCCTTGTAAATGAAGATACAAAGCAAGTGCCAAAATAAATGTAATTCCGATACCATAAATGATGTTCAATCCGCTTGTCCAAGGTGTCATCTTCTTTTCAAACTTTATAGAAGTGTCTCTTGATGAAGCAAAGCTGTCTGTAAGAGCCTTTGAATTGTCTCCTAAAAGGTTATAGCTTTTGATTACACTAATTCCTTCTGCAAATGACAAAACTGCATCTGTTAGCTTCTCTCCTTGCTCTTGCCTGATAACAGCTTCAGATAAAGACATTTTATTCATTCTGCTTGCAAGTAATGTTGCTATTAGAGTTACACACACAGACACAAGACCTATTCTATAATCCAAAACAAACATGAATATAGTAAGCACAACGGTTGAAAGCACATAACTCATCATATTAGCTATGGTACTCATGGATACTTCCTCAATGAATGCCATATCTGAACTTAAAACAGAATTGATTTTTCCTAAATTTCCTGATGTGAAATATCCCATAGGAAGTTTTCTAAGGTGATTTCCAAGCTCCATCCTTTTGTCTGCAAAAATCAGAAAGCCGGCTGCACTTTGCAATTTATCGCTTAAGAAATGAACCACCGCTTGTAATAAAACCACTAAAACAAGTCCTATTCCTACATATAGAAAAGTTTTGGAGGTATTCGTTTTTTCATAAAATCCTATCAAAACGGTAAATGCAATAAATATAGGCATTTTACTTAATATGGATTCAACAAAGGCAAAAACAAATGCCCCTTTAATTCTATTTTTATACTTTCCTGACAAGTTTAAAATTCTTGATATTAGCTTAAACATTCATTTCACCTGCCTTTCTATCAATTTTCCATTCCTTACTAAATATTGTCGCATTCCATAATTTACGATACTCTGCTGATGATTCTAACAAGTCCTTATGTTTTCCATTTGCAACTAAACGACCATGATTCATTACCAATATTTGGTCTGCATCTACAATTGCCGGAAGTTTATGAGCAATTACAATCAATGTTTTACCTTTTACAAGTTCAGCAATCGCAGCTTCCATCTTTTCTTCATTTTCAGGATCTGCATAGGCTGTTGCCTCATCAAGTACAACAATCGGTGCATTTTTTAAGATAGCTCTTGCAAGGGATATTCTTTGTCTCTCTCCACCTGATAACATCTTTCCTGCCTCGCCAGCCAAAGAGTAAATACCATTTGGGAGCTTATCTAAAAATTCCATACACTGAGCTTTCTTTGCAGCTTCTATCACTTCTTCATCGGTAGCTGACAAATTTCCGATACGAATATTTTCTAAGAGTGAAGTATTAAATAAATATTGGTCTTGAGATACATAAGAAATCTCTTTATTCAGTGCCTTAAGACTCATATCCTGTAAATTTTGTCCTCCAATGCTAATGCTTCCCTCTAAAACATCATAGTAATGAATTAAGAGTTTCGCTAAAGTGCTTTTACCTGAGCCTGATTCTCCAACAATGGCTGTCTTTTCTCCAACTTTTGCTGTAAAGCTCACATTATGAATCACATTTTTAATGTATGTTTCAGGTTGTCCATTTTCTCCCATCTTGCTTAGTTGATAACCAAATGTAACATTGTCATAGGAAATAGTATGATCTATACCTTTAAACCTGTTTTCACCTTGTTTTAATGGTTCTATATTTAAAGCATCTTCCAATGCAGATATTTTATAATTAAGCTGTGGCATTGTTGGTAAAAATCCCAAAGCCTTTAAGAGTGGTAAGCCAATACTCAAAGATAGGCATAATACCAATATCAAATCAGAAAGACTAACATAGCCCATGTAAGCAAAGTAACCGCCAAGCGGCAATGTTAATATAATCGTGCATGGGAGCAAGGCACTATACAATGCCATCCATGGCCATGCAGTCTTATACCAAGCGAGTGCATAATCTCTATAATCTCCAACATCTTTAGAAAATCTTTGATAAGATTCCGTTTGCTTGTTAAACACTTTTACTACTTCCATACCATTCACATATTCAATAATGGTATTATTCATTTTTTCACTCGCCATATAATATGGTCCCATTTTTTTCATTCCCGCGGAATACATAATCATCATAGCGACAATGCTTAGTGGAATGGATGCCAAAGACATAAGTGCCAGTCTCCAGTCAACGAAAAACATTGCAATATATACCATTACAGGCACAATTAAATTGGCAATTCCTTCAGGCAATGAGTGTGCCAAAAGAACTTCCAAACTACCAATATCATCTACAAACATCTTTTTAATAGCACCTGTTCCCTTTTCTTCAATAGCTCCTAAGGGAAGATTCTCCATCTTTTTTTGTAGAGATGTTCTAAGTCCAAATAATGTGTTATATGCTGCCTTATGAGACATATTAAGAGCCAAACCACCTAATAATGCTTGCAAAACCAAACATATCAAAATACCGGCAAGCAAAATAACTAACCTTTTGAATTCCAAATTTTGTCCTAAAATCAAAGGATTTATAATCTGATAAGCAAATAGAAATGGCACAACTCCCATAATGACACTTAATAGCATAATAAAACTCGCTAAATGTATTGTTTTCTTATGCGAACCAGCATACTCAAAAACCTTATTTAACATCATTCTCCTCCTTAATCAAAGATTTTTTATTATCCATAAAATCCATAATGACTTGTTCATTTCCTTTTACAGATATTTTTTTATAATTTTCTCTGCCAATCATTAAAACAGAATGGCAAGTTTTGAATAGTAGTTCCAAGTCATGCGTAATAATTATAAATGGAACTTCCTCTGATTTTTCTGTAATTAAATCAGATATAATACTCATACTTCTATAATCAAGTCCAGAGGTCGGTTCATCTAAAACTATCAATTTTCGATTGGATAAAAACGAAGTAATAATCGCAAGTCTTTGTTTTTGACCACCAGACAATTTTTGTGGGTGGCTTACTTTCTTATGCCACAACTTTGTTTTCTTTAAGTAATCTCGTATTTCTTCTAAATCACTTTCCGTATTCTTTTCTTTACAAAATATCAGCTCATTTTCCACAGTGTCTAAAAAAATCTGAGCATCAACATCTTGCAAAACTAAATAAGAATTTTTCAATCGTTCCTTCTTGTTCTTTCCATAATTCACATCTAATCTTTTTTCTGAAAGCCCACACAAAGAATTTGCTAATGTTGTTTTCCCAATTCCATTAGAACCAATAATTCCCATGATTTCTTTTTCTTTAATGTCAAAAGTCAAATCTTTTATCAAAGTTCTTTTTCCTTGGTGAATATTTGCATTGTCGACTTTTATATAGCTTCTGGTTTTTAATGGCTCTTTTTCCGACACAAGTTCTTTTTCATTTAATGTTCTTAATTCCAGTTCTTTACACTTCCGGTTATCGAGTTCACCTTTTTTAAAAATATTTTCTACCGTTCCATCTTTCATATAGACAAGACGATCAAAAATATTTTTAAGGTAATACAATCTATGTTCAGCTATTACAATTGTCTTGCCAATCGCTTTTAACTTAACAAGTATGTTTTCAAATTTCCTTATACTGTCATAATCAAGGCTACTTGAAGGTTCATCGAAAAAGATAATGTCTGTATCATAAATAAGTGTTCCTGCTATCGCCACCTTTTGTCTTTCTCCACCAGACAATTCAAAGATAGATTTTTTTCTTATATGACCTATCTCCAGTAAATTTAATGCTTTATCTACCTTTTCTTTTAATAAGTTCCCATCTAACCCAAGATTTTCTCCTACCAAAGCAACTTCATCTTCAACCACATCGCAAAAGAACTGATCCTTGGGATTTTGAAATACATTTCCTATATATTTTGCAAGTTCACCTTTCTGATACGAAGATATTTCTTTTCCCAAAAGCTCAACATTACCTTCTAAATTTCCTTCGTAAAAATATGGAATGAGTCCATTTAGAAGTCTTAAAAATGTTGTTTTCCCACATCCTGAAAGACCTGTTAATACAACTATCTCTCCTTTTTTTACAGACAGTTTTAAGTCTTTTAGTACTAAGTCCTCTCCGTATGAAAATTTGCGTATATTTGCTTCTAAGATATTTTCCATACACTCACCAAAACCAAAATTATTCCAATCATTAACATTACAATATCGATAAAAGTAAATTTTACATCATGGAAACTTGTTTTTTTACCATCATATTCAATGCCTTTTGATATGATTGAACAAGTTAAGGTATCGCTTATATCTATGCACTTATACATAAGAGGAACAAAATATAATTCAAATGTTTTAATTGGTTTGAAAATACTTGCTTTAAATCCTCTAATTTTCATGCCATTGTTTATTTCCTTCATCCTAATAGAAATTTCCGGAATAAAACGAAAAAACAGTGTGATTCCTATACCTATTCCACCATCAATACCAATTTTTCTAAATGCAGCAATTAGATGCGAAGAACTATATGAAGACAGCACTTTTCCCAAAATGAAAAGTGGAGCAAATTTCAACACTATAAGTAGCATTGTATATATAGAACCAACCAAAACATTTCCTAAGTGGGGTTTCAGCAAATAAATAAGTCCCCATACTATAAGCAATGAACATATCGTTCTAAATGCCTTTCTTCTAGAAAATAAGAATAATAGTCCTAAGACAAAAATAAGGGAAAATAAATATTGTGATTGCTCTCCAACAGTTAGAATAACTGAAAATAGTAAAATCAACCCAACTATAGTAAGTGGGTTGATTTTATCTAATAGTTGGTATCCTTCTATATAGTTTTTTTCACCTTTACAAAACACTTTTTTTCTTCCTGTTGCTAAAGAATTTGTTGTAAATATATGTTCCAAAATTAGCACCAATAATTGATGCAACGATTGCGATCACTACGCAAATTGCAATGTTTTTAGGGGTGTAAAAATTATAAAGAAATGTTGCATAGTCTGTTGTAAACATCTTAGGGAATTGTTTTGTAAGACCTTCTACTCCAAATACGAATGTGAAATACATCGCATGAAGCGAATATATAAACATACCAGCACCAAAACCAAGTCCTACTTTCATATTATTGCCTGAGTAATTTTCCTTTTTACCAATCACAAGCTCTGCTAATATTCCTGCAATTGCACAAACTACTATTACAGGCCACATTCCCATAAGAGCATAGAACACGCCGAGTAATAAGAAATATAAGAATGCTGTTCCTCTTTGTGCGACTTGTTTACACATTATTACAAAAACTGGTGCGGCAATAATTGTTGCAAGTGCCGATGATAAATACAAACTCGGAATCATTCCAAAAGAACCTGTCAAAAATCCTAATCCCATCGTAAGAACAAATCCAATAACAGAAAATACTGCTATTTTTACAATACCTTTTAAATTCATTTTTCTCCTCCTTGAATACATATAATATTTTTTATCTGCTTGTAAAGCAGCATGTTGCCAATTTGTATAAAATTAAATCTTTAATATAACTAAGTTATATTTGATGCAAAAAAATTTTCCATTTTACAAACCTCTTATTTTGCCCCATCCTTCATTAAAGAATTTTGAAATTAGTTTGGCATTTAATTCTACTTCTTCTCTGCTTTTAGAATGAACAGCAACTTCAGATAAAGCATAATAATATGCATGGTTAATTAAGTGAATTCCCATATCGGTTATTACACTACCGACACCATCTTCACCATAAATCATGCTTAATATTTTGATGTGATTTTTATCTTCTATTTCCACGAGTTCATCTAAAAAATTACTGTATTTTGTTCCATAAGAACCAAACACTAATAACTCAAACGCATCTTTATTTTCAAAAAAATACAAGACCATCTTAACAGCACCATGTGCTTTAGAGTCTAAAATTTTATAAATGGTTTCTTTCCCAAGCGGAACTTCCTTTTTATATGTCTCAAAACTCTTATCCTCATACATAGCATAGTATTTTCGTATTCGGCTTACAATCGGCTCAACTAACTCAGAAAAAAGTGCTTCCTTATCATCAAAATGACCATAAAACGCCCCAGTAGTAACACCTGCTTCTTTGCAAATAACTCTTAAATTTGCCTTTTCAAATCCTTGTTCTTTGAAAATTTTCTTACCGCTATTAAGAATCCTATTATGAGTTACTTCATAATCTCCGTTTGCCATGATTTGCCCTCCTTCCTTTAAATATAACTTAGTTATATTATAGCACTTGTTGTGTTTAAAAGTCAAGATATTGATATACATACATTGACTTTTATGTTATAATTAAATAATAAATTCAAAACTTGCTTAATGCTTGCTATCTAATTCTTTCTTTTGTAGCAAGCACAGTAAGTGTACGGACACTTACGAAAAAAATTAATGGAGCAGACCTTTACGGAATGCTCCATTTTTTTAATTTTTACCTTGTTAGGGAGAACCCTAAGACCCCGAAATATATTTTATAAAGGAGAATAAAATGGCAAATAGATTTAGAAATGAAAGAATCGAAATAAAACTAACCAAAGAAGAAAAAGAAGTTTTTGAAAAGAAAATGAAACTTGCTAATTGCAAAACTATGTCCCATTTTCTTAGAAAATGCGTATTAGAAAAAGAAATTTATGTAGTAGATTTAGAACCATTTAGAGATCTCCAATGGCTACTTTCGAATGCAACAAATAATATAAACCAGATTGCAAAAGCTACTAATACAACTGGTGTTATTTACAAAAATGAAATTGAATCGATGAATAAACAGATAGAAAATTTATCAAGAGAAATATGGCAGATCCATTCCCTACTTCTTAATAAATCAAAAGAAAGTTCTGGTGATTAATATGGCAATTACAAAAATACATCCTATAAAATCAACTCTAAATTTAGCAATAGATTACATTACTAAGAGCGAAAAAACTGATGAAAAAGTCTTAGTATCTTCATTCAAATGTCATCCATCTACTGCCCATATTCAATTTTTGAAAACTCGAGAAGATAATGATACTAAAGGAACAGTCTTAGCTAGACATTTAATTCAATCTTTTCTACCAGGAGAGGTTGATCCTATAAAAGCTCACGAAATTGGAATGGAATTATGTAAGAAAATTTTAAAAGAAGATTATGAATTTGTTCTTGCAACTCATATAGATAGAGGACATATCCATAACCATATAATTTTTAATAATGTTAATTACAAGACTGGTAAATGCTACCAATCTAACAAAAAATCTTACCACAAAATCAGGTATCAAAGTGATGAATTATGTAAAGAAAATAAGCTTTCAGTCATTGATAAATACTATGAAGCTTACAAGAGAAAATATAAAACTGCTGGTAAGTCTTGGTACGAATATGATCAAAACAAGAAAGGAAATTCTTGGAAGTCTAAACTTCAATTTGATATAGATAGAATGATCAATAAGTCTAACTCGTGGGAAGAATTTTTAGATAATATGAAATCTATTGATTATGAAATTAAGTTTGGTAAACACATTGCTTTTCGTCATAAAGATAAGCAAAGATTTACAAGAGCTAAGACTATCGGAGAAGATTATACTGAGGAAAAAATCAAAGAACGAATAGATTTAGCAATTAAAAATAAAGCTAATCCTATTAAAAAGCGTGTAGGAAATGTTATTGATATATCCACTAATGAAAAAGCTCAATCCTCAAAAGGTTATGAAGTTTGGGCAAGAAAACATAATATCAAAACAATGGCTGACTCGATAATTAAGCTTAGAGAACAAGGAATTAAATCTATTACTAAACTCGATGATCTAATCAAAAAATCTGCTGATGATAGACAAGACTTGTTAGATAAAATAAAGAAAATCGAAAGTGAAATGAAAAGTTTATCCCAAGATATGGAAAATATAAATACTATAAATAAGTATCGTGAAATCTATAAATACCACAAGAAAAATCCTGAAGATAATCAGTTTGCAGAAGAATATTATAGTGAACTTTCTGTTTATAAAATAGCCGCTAAAGAAATTTTAGAAAACTATAAAAAGCTTCCAAGCACAAAAGAAATACTATCAAATCTCGATAAATTGCAAGAAAAAAAGAACACCCTTATGCAAGAGTATTCTTTGAATAAAGAACAATTTTCTGACCTTGTTCAGTATAGGAAAAACTATGAAAATTATTATGGAAAGGAAGTGGAGAGATAAAAAGCTATAAGCGGATAAACTTATAGCTTTTTTAAAATTATTTACAAATTTTTATTCTAAACTTATTATCTTACTTAAAGAGATCCTACTAGATGACTAGCAAACATTGCTATAGGAAGTAATAAGATAAAAAGGACATTTAATGCCATAAAAAACCTATCTTTTTCCCTTACCCCAAGTATTAAACCTACTAGTCCAATAATTGGACAGACAAGCATGTGAGAATAAGCAATAAATACGCATCTCATAATTTATTATATCATTTTTTATAAAAGAAACCTGCTAACAAAAGTCAAGTATAACCTGATATAAATTTCAGGTTATTTGATTATTTGAGTTATTAAATTAGCGTATAGCAAACAAGCCGAGTGTAATCAATCGGCTTGCTTTTTAGTGTTATTTTAAATCTTATGCTACTTTTAATTCTTTTTTCTCTGCTTTTGATTCCATAACTCTTGCATAGTAGATTCTTAAGAATTTGTTTAAGCCTGCAAATTTGCAAACGTTTTGGCTTTCCCTTCTTTTTCTTTTTTTATCATATACTTATATATTTCATTTTCTGGATTTTTAGCACTCATCATACATTTCATTGCTTGGTAGCCTACTTTTCTTAGTATTGCGTTTCCTCTTTTACTTATTTTTCTTTGATCTGCTTTAAAGTTTCCTGATTCATATGGTGGTGCGTCTATTCCTATAAAGGATATTAGGCTTTTTTTGTTTTTAAATTTTGATAGGTCTCCAAATTCTGCTACTATTTGTACTGCTAATTTTTCTGATATGCCTGAGAATTTTTTTGCTTCTTTATATTCTTCTAAGGGCTCGGATATTTCTATCATTTGTGATAAAATTCTATTTAGAATCTGATTTATTTGTTTTATCAGGTTTATTCCTTCTCTGATATTCGTTTCTAGTTTTGAGTTATGAGAAGGTTGTGTTGAGATACTATCCTCTGCTATTTTGTAAATGGTTTTTGCTTTGTTTGCATTTGGATGGTATCTCTTTTCCTTTGCCCAAGTTTTATATTCTTCTACAAATTCTTCTTATGTTTTTTCTAATACTAGGTCTTTATGCCACCATTTTTCTAGAAAGTCCAATAGTTTGTCTTTTGAAAAGTCTCCTGAATTATGTGGTATTAGTTTTTTTATGCCTGGAAATGTTTGATGTATTGTTTGATCTATGTAGTTCATTTGGTCGATTCTTAGCTCCATGTAATGTTGGTAGCTTCTATTTAATTCTTTTAGGATTCTGTAGTTCACTTCATCTATTTTGTATTCTTCTAATTCTTTCCAATACATTAGTCCATATTCTGCTATTTGTTTTGCATCTATCTTGTCGTTTTTTGCTTTTCTAAAGTTTAATGCTCTACAGAATTGTTTCATTTTTAATGGATTTATTACTGTTACAAAGTAGTCTTTATCTTTTAATTCATAAAGTATTGGGAGATGATATTTTCCTGTTGCTTCCATTGTTATTTTTACTTCTTCTTTTATTTTTTCTAGTTTCTCTAAAAATTTTTCTACTTCTGTTTTTTTAGAGAAACATCAAAGGGTTTCCAGATTATTTTGCTTCCTTGTCCTAATGCACAAACTGTGATTTTTTCTTTTGATATGTCTATTCCTACAGATATCATGTTTTTTCCTCTTTCTTTTTATTTTGTAGTTTCTACCTGCACCATTACACTCTTTTTAGCTTGTGACACGGGCGTTTTGCCCAACCTGCTTAACCGAATATGAATAATGAAAAGGTAGTTGACAGTTTTTGTGGCGGATGTTTCAACCCTAAAACAGCCTCGTCATACTACTTCTTCATTATACAAAAATAGTGCAAGATAGGAATTACTTCCTTTCTTACACTATTTATGGTACTAAAAAACAGCCCACAAAAATCTGTTTAAATCCTCTAATTGAACAAGTTATGATACTAGAACTGTAAACATTACATAGGAAGTAATAAGAGTGTTGGTAATTTAACACTATAAATAACTTGTTTTTTTCTTTCCTCTATTATTCCATGCTATTCTCCTGTAAATATCCCCACATATAGAGCAGTAGACAATACTTGAAAGGGCGTATTTACTGGAATAGATTCTTCTTTTCCCTTTGCCACTTACCATATTAGCTCGTCTATCCATTTCTTCTTAGACTTGCATGAAGATTTCTTTTGGTATGATCGCTTCGTGGCTATTTTCTATATAATATTGAGGTTCTTGATCCTCAATTTATTCTTTAATTATAATTAAGATATTTATCTAAATAGAAAAATGGCTTTTAGGATTTCTTCTAAAACCCCAAAACCATTAATTTCAACACTTTTATAGCCTATTATCTTATTTTCCTTGACATCAATACCACCGTCTCCACATGCCCTGAAGTTCCAAAGTTCCGTAACTTTTTATGATTAATTATACTGAAAGCAATTTGATATAATTCTTGTTTATTCATTTTCTTCTCCAATATTATTTAGCTTAATAATACATTATTCTTTTTTCAAAACACTAAGTTATTCAGTTCACCATCAAGAACTTTTATAGTTTCATTTCTTTCCTTATCCTCTTGATTGTCATATAAAAGTTGTTCAATAAACTCCCATATATCTTCTAGTTTACGTCTAATATGATAGAATAACAAAGCATCCGTATTGATTAAAAAATCTTTGTGTAATTTCAGGTATATGTTCATAAATACATCATAATATGGCTTATCAACAAAAAACATGAGATCAGCTTTTACTGGAGCCAATTTCAAGCCTTCCCAGTCAATTAGAACTAACTGCTCATCCCGTTGCATCAAGTTCCAATTATGAATATCTGTATGGCATAGGGCCATTTTAGGATTACTTCGTCTTAGAATCTCCGACAGTCCTTCAACTCTGTCAATAGATTGTTCAAGGGGTTTTATGTGTGCCCCAAGCAAGCATTTTAAGTCCATGGGAAGACTGGCGCATTCTTTACGCAATACTTGTTTTAGCTGTTTCAGAAATGGCAAGCTAAAATCTTCCCTAATTAGTTGCACATATACCTACTATATCAATAAATTTTGAGTTATCATTGACTATATTAGTTGCTATTATCAGAATAGTCGTCGATAACTATATTTTCGTGCAAATATGCAAATAAGTAAAATGATAGTTATGTTATATCATAATAATTGAAAATAATAGAATGCATTTTTCAATGTAATAAGATTAAGCGTTCTCTTAAAGTTAGAGAACGCTTAATTATTTTTAATTTATTGAAATAATTTGTAACTATTGAAAACAGACAAAAATTGTTCATTGGATAATTTATCAAGATCAGTAACATTCGCATGCTTCAGCACCTGTCTTAATTGATTTTTAGTAAAAAGAACATGATATTCCCTGTTTACCCATTTATAAACGAAAAATCTATACTTTTTGTAGTCCTTCTTTAAAATAAATGGTTTATGCCTTTCAAGTACAATCAATACAGAATCTACATTAGGCTTAGGGTGAAAATATGCTCGTGGCACTTTTTTAAGAATTTTTATATCCATTTCCACCATTAACAGCAAACCTAAAGCTCGTTGGGTATTTTGCAACCTTTTAGCAAATCCCCTCTCTACAATAAGGTAGCTATATTTCGCTTGACTATCAAAAGCAATCTTTTTTACAATATCAGTACTAATATTGTAGGGAATATTACCAAATATTTTATAGTCTGTATTTTTAGGAAAGCTAAACTTCAAAATATCCTCATGAATAACTTTTATATTCTGAAAAGGTTCAACTGCTTTTTTCGTGGAATGACATAAACCTTCATCAATCTCTATAGCATTCACCCGTTGACTCATTTCCACAAGTTCCTTGGTAAAATGTCCTTTTCCTGACCCAATTTCTATTATTTTATCTTGTTTATTGATATTCGTATATTTTAATATTTCCTTTACATGCTTTTTAGATGTAATGAAATTTTGCGTATTTTTCGGGTTTTTCTGTTTCATTATAATCTTCTCCTTTCCGGTTATAATGAACTAATCTTAAGAGCTCATTATAACCAATTATTTTTGGTTTGGTTGATAATGAAATCTCTCAATAACAAATATAGAAAACATACCCATACCTTTACCTCCTTTAATTTTTTTCATTATAAATGAGATAAAGTAATATCTACTACTGCAATACATGTACACATATTTAACTCCTCCTTATGCAACTGATTATATCACTTTTAATTTCTCTATTCAATAAAGTTCTGTGCTAATCTACCTCACCCTATGGATTTTTAATCCCGAAACATCAAATGTCATCTGTCAAATGCCCTATTTAAAAGGGTCAAAAAACGGTATTTTTTAGCCTGTTTTTGACCCAATTTTCGTACTCAAACCACTACATGTTGTGGTTGACTCCTATTATTCCTTGTCCAAACCACAATACGTCATCAGAATTGCTGCTTCAACGTGGGACGAGTTGATAGAATTGATGTATTTATGATTTTTAGCGAAACTGTTGTATATGGGAACATATCGACTAATTTGTACGTTCGTGGGAACATAACGACTAGCTTTCTAATGGTCGCCAAAAGAATCGAAATATAATTCTAGTTTAGAATACTTCTATCCTTATCAAATATATGAAACTGTAATAATAAAATTTAATTGCTTTCATCGACTAATGTTAAAACCTACAACACAAGAATTTAAATCATTAGATTACACTATTTACTATTCAATCAATTTAAGCTCCTTCATTCATATCCCTTCTACTATACCCCAAGAAACCTATTACTATTAAAGCAATGCTAATTATAGTAACTGTAAGAAAAACTGATGCTTCAAAATCATCCATTGGCATTTGAGGCATCCAACTTTGTATAGCAGTATTTAAAAACCATTCCGGGAGGTCTATTAAGCCGCTAAAATAATTTAATAAAAAAGAGAATGTAAGATAAATATACACTATTTTACCTAGTTTCGGTGCCCATCCAAGAGCTAACGCTGCCAGACCTATAAAGAATAAAACAGTAGGGAAAAGGTTAAAGCCAGCAGCAAAAAAGTCAACTATATCCATCTCTCCGCTATTCCCCATCGCAGAGATAGCAGTACCTCCAAGACTACCTGCTGCTAATAAAACTCCTAATAATCCGCTTAATATCGATAACCCTATACTAGTCCAATATAATTGACTGCGGGTTACTTTTGTTGCATAAATCTGACTTAAGTGTAATCGTCTTTCTTCAGAAAAGAGTTTATTTACAATCGCAATTGGTAGAATGGAAACTAAACCAATCAAAACCATCATAACTGTGCCTGTGAATGATTCTTCAATAGAAAATCCTGTATGAGAAAACATTTGTTTCATCATTTCATTACTTTCTAGGAATGTCTGCATATCTCCATAAATCGAACCATAGGCAGCACCCATAACAACATATGCGATTAACCAACTAATAATGACACCTTTATTAATATTTATAAATAATCCTCGGACGGACAGCAAAGACTGCTTTGCACTTTCACGCCCTTCTCTTTGCGGTAAATATCCAGCCCCCATATCGCGGCCACCTTCAAGTGAAAAAGCTATGAACACCACTATTATACTGAAAATTAAAGCAAAAATAAGTGGAAACCAATTTAGACCAAAGCAAGGAATCTATGTACAAGCTGTCTTATGTGGTAAGGGTATCAGCAAATGATCTTGACGAACTCAAACGTCGTTGTAATGAAGTGAAAGATTTTTATGACGATTTAAGCGTAAAACTGGTACGACCATTTGGGGATATGCTCGGCTTACATGAAGAATTTTTACCTGCCAGCAAGCGTTATATGAATGATTATATTCAATACGTGACCTCTGATTTCCTCGCTGGTTTAGGTTTTGGTGCTACTCAAATGCTGGGGGAAAATGAGGGGATTTATGTTGGCTACAGCTTAGATACTGGACGCAATGTCTATCTGAAACCTGCTCTTGCCAGTCAAGGGGTTAAGGGTTCAGTAACCAATGCGTTAGCGTCGGCTTTTGTTGGTTCGCTGGGTGGTGGTAAATCCTTTGCGAATAACCTTATCGTCTATTATGCGGTGCTTTATGGGGCACAAGCAGTGATTGTAGACCCAAAAGCAGAACGTGGCAGATGGAAAGAAACCTTGCCAGAGATTTCCCATGAAATCAATATCGTCACTCTGACTTCTGATGAGAAAAACAAAGGCTTACTTGACCCTTATGTGATTATGAAAAATCCCAAAGATTCTGAATCACTGGCTATTGATATTCTGACATTCCTTACGGGGATTTCCTCTCGTGATGGGGAACGCTTCCCAATCCTTAGAAAAGCCATTCGTGCAGTAACCAATAGTGAAGTACGAGGGTTGATGAAAGTGATTGAGGAATTACGGGTTGAGGGAACTCAAATAAGCACCAGCATAGCCGACCATATCGAAAGTTTTACAGACTATGACTTTGCACATTTATTATTCAGTAATGGTTATGTGGAGCAGTCTATCAGCTTAGAAAAACAACTGAACATTATACAGGTTGCGGACTTGGTACTTCCCGACAAGGAAACTTCCTTTGAGGAATATACCACTATGGAGCTTTTATCCGTTGCTATGCTGATTGTCATTAGTACCTTTGCTTTAGACTTTATCCATACAGACCGAAGCATTTTCAAGATTGTAGATTTAGACGAAGCATGGAGCTTTTTACAGGTAGCACAAGGAAAAACACTATCTATGAAGCTGGTTCGGGCTGGTCGTGCTATGAACGCTGGGGTATATTTCGTGACCCAAAATACAGACGACCTCTTAGATGAAAAACTGAAAAATAACCTCGGCTTAAAATTTGCATTTCGTTCCACTGACCTTAACGAGATTAAAAAGACCTTAGCCTTTTTTGGTGTAGACCCAGAGGACGAAAACAATCAGAAGCAAATAGAAAATTTAATATGGGTGCAAATGATACCTTAAAAGTCGTTCAAAGTCTTTATGAGAAGAAGGGTTCTGTTGCAAAGTTTCCGATAAGCTCATTTTGAGGTAAAATAATTGAAAAAGATAGCTTGGAGGAATGAAGATGACTCAGTTCAAAGGAAAACAATTTCAAAAAGACGTGATTATCGTAGCCGTCGGCTACTATCTTCGGTACAACCTGAGTTATCGTGAAGTGCAGGAAATTCTGTATGACCGAGGAATTCACGTTTGTCACACCACAATTTACCGTTGGGTGCAAGAATACGGAAAGATTCTTTATCAAATTTGGAAAAAGAAAAACAAACAGTCCTTTTATTCATGGAAAATGGACGAGACTTATATCAAAATTAAAGGAAAGTGGCATTATTTATATCGCGCTATCGATGTAGATGGCTTAACCTTAGATATCTGGTTACGGAAAAAGCGCGACACACAGGCTGCGTATGCTTTTCTAAAACGACTGAAGAACCAGTTTGGAGAACCAAAGGTTCTAGTAACGGATAAAGCACCCTCTATTAAGAGTGCCTTCAGAAAGCTTCAGAAAAATGGACTGTATATAACAACAGAACATCGAACAATCAAGTATCTGAATAATCTGATTGAACAAGACCATCGTCCAATTAAGCGAAGAAACAAATTTTACCAAAGTTTGCGAACAGCCTCAACCACGATTAAAGGCATGGAAGCGATTCGAGGAATTTATAAAAAAAGCCGAAAAGAAGGGTCTCTTTTTGGCTTTTCCGTCTGTACAGAAATCAAAGGACTATTAGGAATCCCTGCTTAAATAAGAATCATCTTGAAAAACTAATGACCTTTTTGAGACTTTGCAACAGAACCCATTGGTTTGTGTAAACGCAAAGAAACGGCGGCTCTGAAAATCAAAGCCACCGTTTCATAGGCGTGAAAATATGTCTGCTGTACGACGGCTTTTTTCTTTTGCCGTCGTGCGGCAGATTATTGCTTATGGAATTGTTTTTCTATCACATTACTGTTATAAGTACAACAAGTATACCAAGCACAATTCGATACCAACCAAACACCTTAAAATCATGTTTTTTGATAAAGTTCATTAGGAATTTAATTACTAAGACAGATACCGCAAATGCCACAGCCATACCGAGAACAAGAGCGAGCAGTTCTGCACTTGTAAAATCAAACCCGAATTTTAACAGCTTAAAAGCACTTGCTCCAAGCATAGTAGGTACTGCGAGGAAAAAAGTAAACTCTGCTGCTGCCACTCGTGAAACTCCTATGAGTAAAGCACCTATAATCGTTGCTCCCGACCTTGATGTGCCGGGTATAAGTGATAACACTTGAAATGCCCCTATCAAGATTGCTGTTTTATAGCTGATGTCAGAAAGTGCCATAGTAGTAGGAGTACGCTTTTTATTCCAATTTTCTATGAGAATGAATAACAAACCATAAAAGATTAACATGATTGAAATCACAATGGGGGTTTGGAGGTAAGCATCCAAATAATCATCAAATAAAATCCCCATAATACCTGACGGTATACAAGCCACTGCAACCTTGAACCACAACGAGAAAGTATCCTTTTTAACAAGTGGCTGCGATTTATCCTTTAGCTGAAATGGAAACATCTTGTTCCAAAACATTACAACCACTGCGAGTATAGCTCCAAGTTGAATAACAACAAAAAACATTTCTTTAAATGCTTCGCTCATATTAAGTGTGATAAATTTGTCCGCAAGAATCATATGTCCTGTGCTGCTGATAGGTAGCCACTCAGTAATACCCTCAACAATTCCAAGAAAAATAACTTTTAAAATTTCTATAAAATCAAGTACCATTATTTCAAATCCTCCTTTTTAAAATGATGAAAGGTCATAAGAAAACCAACTGCTGATACAAGAATAATAATAGATACAGACAGCAGTGTAGGATAGCCGGTACTCTGAAGTTTACCCTGCACCAAGAAATAGGTGGCTGTCCACGGATACAACGCTCCCCATTCTTGATTTGAAAGTGCGGCACTTCCCATGACAATCACGGCAGAGCCAATCATCGGGGCGACAAATCCTTTTGTTTTCATAGCAACAAACACAAAAGGAGAAACTGTTAAAAACATCAGGATACTGCCAAACAAAAACTTGGGGAGCCATACTATTGCCACTAGTAAGCTATATCCCTCCAATGTAAAGACAGCGTGATATAGCCCACAAGCGATAAATATACCTGCCCATGTTACAAGGGTGAGCATAACAATCCAAAGAAGCAGGGTGCAAAATTTTCCAATTAATAGTTTTGTCCTTGAAATGGGTATGGGCAATATGGTTTTGAGTGTGCTTTCTGTGTACTCTCTGCTAAACAAGTAAGCTGCAATTGCCACATATATCATAATGTTTACCAGCAGCATGATATACAGTACACTGTCGCTGTATATGTCAGACAAGGTAAAGATAATCTCCGGCTTATCAAAATGTGTTTGCAAGGCTTCTATTAACATCAAAAGTGGGGTAGATAATACCCCTGCCACACTAATTAGCACCATTTTTGAACGCTTTAGTTTTAATAATTCACAAGAAATAAGATTAAGCAATACCGCCACCTCCAATCAGTTTAGAAAAGTAGTCCTCTAAGTTTTCCTCACTATCATTTATCCTTGTCACGAGCAGTCCATTTCGTGCAAATTCTCGATTGATTTCTCCAACACTTTGGCTAAAGTCATAAATTCTCACCGTACCGTCCTGCACTGTAAAATCCGTCATGTGGTAGTGGTTTTCTAAAATCTTTCCGGCTATCTCACTGTCAGATAAATCAAATTGAATGTATTTTCGATTCCTTTTGTGAAGCTCGGATATATTCACTTCCTCTACTAAATGCCCCTCGTGCATAACGCCGATAATATCTGCTATCTGTTCAATCTCGCTTAAAACATGGCTTGAGATAAAAATGGTAATGCCATGATTGTGACTAAGTTCAGATAAAAATGAGCGTATTTCAACTATTCCAATGGGGTCAAGTCCGTTAATCGGTTCGTCAAGTATTAAAAGCTCCGGCTCGTGCATAATGGCGGCGGCAATACCAAGCCGTTGCTTCATTCCGAGGGAATAATCGGAAAAGACTTTTCTTTTCTCCTTATGCAGCCCCACAACTTCAAGAGCTTTTTCTACTCCACTTTTAGATACTCCCCCTCGCAGTTTAGCGAGAATTTGCAAATTCTCATACCCTGTTAAATTACTGTAAAATCCCGGTGTTTCGATAATAGAGCCTACTTTGCTATAAAGGGTATGGATATTTTCCTTATAGTTTGTGCCAAACAAGCGTACCGTTCCCTCCGTTGGGAAAGCAAGCTGCAACATCATTTTCATTGCTGTGGTTTTGCCTGCTCCGTTTCTGCCGAGCAAACCATAAATTTTGCCCTTTGGCACATGAAGATTTACCTTATCGACAACGGTGGCTGTTCCGTATCGCTTCGTAAGATTTTCTGTTTCAATGATATAATCCATATTTGATTCTCCTTTCCGTGGGTTGCTGTTCTTGTTTTCGCTGACCACAATCTTATTATCCACGAGTATTGCATAGAAGCCAAGAAATCTACCGTCACAATGCCGACACAATAGATGTCAGCACGAAAAAAGCTCCGACACTTATCGTGTCAGAGCCTATTTTAAAGGGTTTATGGCATTTTACTTTGTTTGGGTTTGCTTTATCCAGACAAATATTTTAGCAACAAATAGCAGAAACATAAGTGCTGTTATATATGGTTCTCTTGCTGCTGCTAAGAAACAGATAGCCAAAGCAGTGAGTCCAAGGGAGCATTTTGTAGCAATGCCGCCCCATGTTTCTTTATCTAAATGGGTAAGTATTATTTTAGCAATCCCTATTACAATCAAGGCGGCAAAAGCACTCCAGTAGACTGCAAGATTGAATGGTGTGGTGGCTGTAAATGATAGTAGATTGACCGCATAAACATAACCGCCAACAGAGTTTCCATATAACGGAAGAAATATAAACGCAACTGCCATCATATCCAATATTCCATAAATATAGTTGTAAATCTTTTTCAAGTTGGAACGATTTTCAGTTTCGGCAAGTGTAATCAGTTCTTCGCCCGATAGTAGTTCATCTATGGTCACAGAAAAGAATTTAGAAATACACTTGAGCGACTCAATGTTAGGGTAACCCTTGCCGCTTTCCCATTTTGAAATGGCTGTTCTTGATACATATAATTGCTCCGCAAGTTGTTCCTGCGTTAAGTTCTTTCCAGTCCTAAGCTGTTGTAGCTTTTCATTAAATTCCATGATTCTCCTCCTGTTTGTTCCTTGTTTTCATACGTCCATCAACGGGTTTTTCTGCATCTTTTGGTATCATCCATGCACGACCAAATTTTTCAGTTCCGTCAATGCGATTTTCCTCACATAATTTTTGTATCCGTCTTTCCGATATGCCCCATTTTTCAGAAGCGGCTTTCACAGAAATGTAATCCATAATATCAACTTCCTTTCGCAAAGAGTATATAATTATTATATACGGAATGACGAATAATAGCAAGTTTCTCTCCACTAATACGAAATTATACACTACTAAACATAAAATCATACTTCGTTCAAATATCATCACCCGAAATGTACAATGATATAGGGTGATATTAAAATGTACCAAGATGAAAGAAAACTTGATTTTAAGCCGTTAGGTATAGCGATAAAAAAAGCTCGGGAAGCAAAAGGGTGGACACAGGAATATCTTGCCCAACTGGTAGACCTTACGCCACGCTCTATTATGGGTTCTGTTGCAAAGTTTCCGATAAGCTCATTTTGAGGTAAAATAATTGAAAAAGATAGCTTGGAGGAATGAAGATGACTCAGTTCAAAGGAAAACAATTTCAAAAAGACGTGATTATCGTAGCCGTCGGCTACTATCTTCGGTACAACCTGAGTTATCGTGAAGTGCAGGAAATTCTGTATGACCGAGGAATTCACGTTTGTCACACCACAATTTACCGTTGGGTGCAAGAATACGGAAAGATTCTTTATCAAATTTGGAAAAAGAAAAACAAACAGTCCTTTTATTCATGGAAAATGGACGAGACTTATATCAAAATTAAAGGAAAGTGGCATTATTTATATCGCGCTATCGATGTAGATGGCTTAACCTTAGATATCTGGTTACGGAAAAAGCGCGACACACAGGCTGCGTATGCTTTTCTAAAACGACTGAAGAACCAGTTTGGAGAACCAAAGGTTCTAGTAACGGATAAAGCACCCTCTATTAAGAGTGCCTTCAGAAAGCTTCAGAAAAATGGACTGTATATAACAACAGAACATCGAACAATCAAGTATCTGAATAATCTGATTGAACAAGACCATCGTCCAATTAAGCGAAGAAACAAATTTTACCAAAGTTTGCGAACAGCCTCAACCACGATTAAAGGCATGGAAGCGATTCGAGGAATTTATAAAAAAAGCCGAAAAGAAGGGTCTCTTTTTGGCTTTTCCGTCTGTACAGAAATCAAAGGACTATTAGGAATCCCTGCTTAAATAAGAATCATCTTGAAAAACTAATGACCTTTTTGAGACTTTGCAACAGAACCGAATACGCCACTAAGTACCAGTATAGCCGACCATATCGAAAGTTTTACAGACTATGACTTTGCACATTTATTATTCAGTAATGGTTATGTGGAGCAGTCTATCAGCTTAGAAAAACAACTGAACATTATACAGGTTGCGGACTTGGTACTTCCCGACAAGGAAACTTCCTTTGAGGAATATACCACTATGGAGCTTTTATCCGTTGCTATGCTGATTGTCATTAGTACCTTTGCTTTAGACTTTATCCATACAGACCGAAGCATTTTCAAGATTGTAGATTTAGACGAAGCATGGAGCTTTTTACAGGTAGCACAAGGAAAAACACTATCTATGAAGCTGGTTCGGGCTGGTCGTGCTATGAACGCTGGGGTATATTTCGTGACCCAAAATACAGACGACCTCTTAGATGAAAAACTGAAAAATAACCTCGGCTTAAAATTTGCATTTCGTTCCACTGACCTTAACGAGATTAAAAAGACCTTAGCCTTTTTTGGTGTAGACCCAGAGGACGAAAACAATCAGAAGCGATTGCGTGATTTGGAAAACGGGCAATGCCTTATCAGTGATTTATATGGTCGTGTCGGTGTGATACAGTTCCACCCTGTATTTGAAGAACTGCTCCATGCCTTTGATACCAGACCACCTGTGCGAAAAGAGGTGTAAATGTGAAACCATCAATAGTAAACAGAATAAAATCAAACTGGACGCTGAAACGTCTAGGTAAAGTGGCAATGACAGTGGCTTTCACACTTGTGATTGCCATTTTTCTTTTAGCCATGCTGGGAACGGTGGTTCAAGCTGCGGGCTTGGTAGATGATACGGTCAATGTGGCAAATGAATACAGCCGATACCCACTTGAAAACTATCAACTGGATTTTTATGTGGATAATAGCTGGGGCTGGCTTCCGTGGAACTAGTCGGACGGGATTGGAAAACAGGTCATGTATGGACTATATGCCATTACCAATTTTATTTGGACAATCAGTTTGTATGTTTCCAATGCGACAGGTTACTTAGTACAGGAAGCCTATTCCTTAGACTTCATTTCCGCTACAGCAGATTCCATTGGTAAGAATATGCAGACCTTAGCTGGTGTGAGTGCAAACGGATTTTCAACAGAGGGTTTCTATGTTGGATTCCTCTTACTCTTGATTTTGGTTCTTGGGGTTTATGTTGCCTATACGGGACTGATAAAGAGAGAAACCACAAAGGCAATTCATGCCATTATGAATTTTGTGCTGGTGTTTATCCTATCGGCTTCCTTTATTGCCTACGCTCCCGACTACATTAAAAAAATCAATGACTTTTCATCAGACATCAGTAATGCCAGTTTATCACTTGGCACGAAGATTGTCATGCCCCATTCCGATAGTCAAGGCAAGGACAGCGTGGACTTAATCAGAGATAGCCTGTTTTCCATACAGGTTCAGCAACCGTGGCTACTGCTTCAATACAACAGTTCAGACATTGAAAGTATCGGTATTGACCGTGTGGAAAGCCTGCTCTCCACCAGCCCAGATTCCAACAATGGCGAAGACAGAGAAAAAATTGTTGCGGAAGAAATTGAAGACAGAAGCAATACCAATCTAACCATTACAAAGACCATTAACCGTTTAGGTACAGTCTTCTTCCTATTTGTCTTCAATATTGGGATTTCCATATTTGTATTCCTATTAACAGGAATCATGATTTTCTCGCAGGTACTTTTTATCATCTATGCTATGTTTCTGCCTGTGAGCTTTATTTTAAGCATGATTCCATCATTTGATGGTATGTCAAAACGAGCCATAACAAAGCTCTTTAATACCATTTTGACACGAGCTGGAATCACATTGATTATTACGACAGCATTTAGTATTTCAACCATGCTCTATACCTTATCGGCTGGTTATCCGTTCTTTTTGATTGCTTTTCTACAGATTGTGACCTTTGCAGGAATCTACTTCAAGCTGGGCGATTTAATGAGTATGTTTTCTCTACAGAGTAACGATTCTCAAAGTGTGGGAAGTCGTGTGATGAGAAAACCTCGTATGCTTATGCACGCTCACATGCACCGTCTACAGCGGAAACTTGGACGTTCCATGACTACTCTAGGGGCTGGGTCTGCCATTGTTACAGGTAAAAAAGGACAGTCGGGTTCGGGGAGTTCTGCAAGGACACAAGCAGATCACTCCCGACCAGACGGAAAGGAAAAATCAACACTTGGAAAACGTATCGGTCAAACCATCGGTACAGTAGCTGATACCAAAGACAGAATGGTAGACACTGCTAGTGGTTTGAAAGAACAGGTTAAAGATTTGCCGACCAATGCAAGATATGCAGTATATCAAGGAAAATCCAAAGTAAAAGAGAATGTCCGTGATTTAACCAGTAGTATTTCTCAAACCAAAGCGGACAGAGCCAGTGGACGCAAGGAACAGCAGGAACAAAGGCGAAAAACCATTGCGAAGCGTCGCTCTGAAATGGAACAGGTCAAACAGAAAAAACAGCCTGCTTCTTCTGTTCATGAAAGACCGACTACAAGACAAGAACAATATCATGATGAACAGACCTCAAAACAGTCTAATATTCAGACTTCATATAAGGAATCTCAACAAGCCAAACAAGAGCGTCCAGCAGTTAAGTCCGATTTTTCAAGTCCAAAAGTGGAACGCCAAGGCAATACCGTTCAAGAAAAAACCGTTCAAAAGCCAGCAACTTCAACCACTACAGCAGATAGAACTTCACAACGTCCAATCACAAAAGAACGTCCGTCTACTGTTCAAAGAGTACCACTACAAAATACAAGAAGTAGACCACCAATCAAAACCGCCACCATTAAGAAAGTCGGTAAGAAACCATGAAGTTGAAAACTTTAGTGATTGGTGGTTCTGGATTATTCTTGATGGTCTTCTCACTGCTTCTGTTTGTTGCCATTTTATTTTCAGATGAACAGGACAGCGGAATTTCCAATATTCATTATGGAGGTGTGAATGTTTCCGCAGAAGTGCTGGCTCATAAGCCTATGGTAGAAAAATATGCCAAAGAATATGGCGTTGAAGAATATGTCAACATACTTCTTGCGATTATACAGGTGGAATCGGGCGGTACTGCGGAAGATGTTATGCAGTCCTCGGAATCCCTCGGTCTTCCACCTAATTCATTGAGTACAGAAGAATCCATTAAGCAAGGTGTGAAGTATTTCAGTGAATTATTAGCCAGTAGCGAAAGGCTCAGTGTAGATTTAGAATCGGTTATCCAGTCCTACAATTATGGTGGTGGTTTCTTAGGGTATGTGGCTAATCGTGGAAATAAATATACCTTTGAACTGGCTCAAAGTTTCTCAAAAGAGTATTCAGGTGGCGAAAAAGTGTCTTACCCCAATCCCATAGCCATACCTATCAATGGGGGCTGGCGATACAACTATGGCAATATGTTTTATGTGCAACTGGTAACGCAGTATCTTGTCACAACAGAGTTTGATGATGATACGGTACAAGCCATCATGGACGAAGCACTGAAATATGAGGGCTGGCGATACGTTTACGGTGGAGCTTCCCCGACTACTTCTTTTGATTGTAGCGGACTGACACAATGGACGTATGGAAAAGCTGGAATTAACTTACCACGAACCGCACAACAGCAATATGATGTGACCCAGCATATCCCACTATCGGAAGCACAAGCTGGCGATTTGGTTTTCTTTCATTCTACCTATAACGCTGGCTCTTATATTACTCATGTTGGGATATACCTTGGCAATAACCGTATGTTTCATGCAGGCGACCCAATCGGTTATGCCGACTTAACAAGCCCCTACTGGCAACAGCATTTAGTGGGAGCAGGACGAATCAAACAATGAGAAAGGAAGATTTAATGATGAAATTTAGAAAAAATCAGAATAAAGAAAAACAGATACCAAAGGAAAAGAAACCTCGTGTCTACTATAAGGTCAATCCTCATAAAAAGGTTGTGATTGCCTTGTGGGTACTTTTAGGGCTTAGTTTCAGCTTTGCGATATTCAAGCACTTTACAGCTATAGATACTCATACTATTCACGAAACAACTATCATAGAAAAGGAATACGTTGATACTCATCATGTAGAAAATTTTGTAGAGAACTTTGCGAAAGTCTACTATTCATGGGAGCAATCCGATAAGTCCATTGATAATCGAATGGAAAGTCTAAAAGGCTATCTGACAGATGAACTTCAAGCTCTCAATGTTGATACAGTACGCAAAGATATTCCTGTATCGTCTTCTGTAAGAGGATTTCAGATATGGACGGTAGAGCCAACTGGCGACAATGAGTTTAATGTAACCTACAGTGTAGACCAGCTCATTACAGAGGGAGAAAATACAAAGACCGTCCACTCTGCTTATATAGTGAGTGTCTATGTAGATGGTTCTGGAAATATGGTACTGGTTAAGAATCCGACCATTACCAACATACCTAAGAAATCAAGTTATAAACCAAAAGCCATTGAAAGTGAGGGGACGGTTGATTCCATTACAACCAATGAAATCAATGAGTTTTTAACGACGTTCTTCAAGCTCTATCCTACAACGACAGCCAGTGAACTTTCCTACTATGTGAATGACGGGATATTAAAACCAATCGGAAAAGAGTACATCTTTCAAGAACTGGTAAATCCTATTCACAATCGTAAGGATAATCAAGTCACGGTATCGCTGACAGTGGAGTATATCGACCAGCAGACCAAAGCAACGCAGGTATCTCAATTTGATTTGGTACTTGAAAAGAACGGGAGTAATTGGAAGATTATAGAATAACAAATATTGGTACATTATTACAGCTATTTTGTAATCACGTACTCTCTTTGATAAAAAATTGGAGATTCCTTTACAAATATGCTCTTACGTGCTATTATTTAAGTATCTATTTAAAAGGAGTTAATAAATATGTGGCAAGGTATTCTTAAATAAACTGTCAATTTGATAGTGGGAACAAATAATTGGATGTCCTTTTTTAGGAGGGCTTAGTTTTTTGTACCCAGTTTAAGAATACCTTTATCATGTGATTCTAAAGTATCCAGAGAATATCTGTATGCTTTGTATACCTATGGTTATGCATAAAAATCCCAGTGATAAAAGTATTTATCACTGGGATTTTTATGCCCTTTTGGGTTTTTGAATGGAGGAAAATCACATGAAAATTATTAATATTGGAGTTTTAGCTCATGTTGATGCAGGAAAAACTACCTTAACAGAAAGCTTATTATATAACAGTGGAGCGATTACAGAATTAGGAAGCGTGGACAAAGGTACAACGAGGACGGATAATACGCTTTTAGAACGTCAGAGAGGAATTACAATTCAGACAGGAATAACCTCTTTTCAGTGGGAAAATACGAAGGTGAACATCATAGACACGCCAGGACATATGGATTTCTTAGCAGAAGTATATCGTTCATTATCAGTTTTAGATGGGGCAATTCTACTGATTTCTGCAAAAGATGGCGTACAAGCACAAACTCGTATATTATTTCATGCACTTAGGAAAATGGGGATTCCCACAATCTTTTTTATCAATAAGATTGACCAAAATGGAATTGATTTATCAACGGTTTATCAGGATATTAAAGAGAAACTTTCTGCCGAAATTGTAATCAAACAGAAGGTAGAACTGTATCCTAATATGTGTGTGACGAACTTTACCGAATCTGAACAATGGGATACGGTAATAGAGGGAAACGATGACCTTTTAGAGAAATATATGTCCGGTAAATCATTAGAAGCATTGGAACTCGAACAAGAGGAAAGCATAAGATTTCAGAATTGTTCCCTGTTCCCTCTTTATCATGGAAGTGCAAAAAGTAATATAGGGATTGATAACCTTATAGAAGTTATTACTAATAAATTTTATTCATCAACACATCGAGGTCCGTCTGAACTTTGCGGAAATGTTTTCAAAATTGAATATACAAAAAAAAGACAACGTCTTGCATATATACGCCTTTATAGTGGAGTACTACATTTACGAGATTCGGTTAGAGTATCAGAAAAAGAAAAAATAAAAGTTACAGAAATGTATACTTCAATAAATGGTGAATTATGTAAGATTGATAGAGCTTATTCTGGAGAAATTGTTATTTTGCAAAATGAGTTTTTGAAGTTAAATAGTGTTCTTGGAGATACAAAACTATTGCCACAGAGAAAAAAGATTGAAAATCCGCACCCTCTACTACAAACAACTGTTGAACCGAGTAAACCTGAACAGAGAGAAATGTTGCTTGATGCCCTTTTGGAAATCTCAGATAGTGATCCGCTTCTACGATATTACGTGGATTCTACGACACATGAAATTATACTTTCTTTCTTAGGGAAAGTACAAATGGAAGTGATTAGTGCACTGTTGCAAGAAAAGTATCATGTGGAGATAGAACTAAAAGAGCCTACAGTCATTTATATGGAAAGACCGTTAAAAAAAGCAGAGTATACCATTCACATCGAAGTTCCACCGAATCCTTTCTGGGCTTCCATTGGTCTATCTGTAGCACCGCTTCCATTAGGGAGCGGAGTACAGTATGAGAGCTCGGTTTCTCTTGGATACTTAAATCAATCGTTTCAAAATGCAGTTATGGAGGGGATACGCTATGGCTGTGAACAAGGATTGTATGGTTGGAATGTGACGGACTGTAAAATCTGTTTTAAGTATGGCTTATACTATAGCCCTGTTAGTACCCCAGCAGATTTTCGAATGCTTGCTCCTATTGTATTGGAACAAGTCTTAAAAAAAGCTGGAACAGAATTGTTAGAGCCATATCTTAGTTTTAAAATTTATGCGCCACAGGAATATCTTTCACGAGCATACAACGATGCTCCTAAATATTGTGCGAACATCGTAGACACTCAATTGAAAAATAATGAGGTCATTCTTAGTGGAGAAATCCCTGCTCGATGTATTCAAGAATATCGTAGTGATTTAACTTTCTTTACAAATGGACGTAGTGTTTGTTTAACAGAGTTAAAAGGGTACCATGTTACTACCGGTGAACCTGTTTGCCAGCCCCGTCGTCCAAATAGTAGGATAGATAAAGTACGATATATGTTCAATAAAATAACTTAGTGTATTTTATGTTGTTATATAAATATGGTTTCTTGTTAAATAAGATGAAATATTCTTTAATAAAGATTTGAATTAAAGTGTAAAGGAGGAGATAGTTATTATAAACTACAAGTGGATATTGTGTCCTGTATGTGGAAATAAAACACGATTAAAGATAAGGGAAGATACTGAATTAAAAAAATTCCCCCTCTATTGTCCGAAATGCAGACAAGAAAATTTAATTGAAATAAAGCAGTTCAAAGTAACTGTGATTACAGAGCCAGACGCAAAGACGCAGAGCCGATAAAATGAGATTAATACAATCTCATTTTATCGGCTCTTTCCGTTATGTATGGATTCTTTTAATTAGTCTTCGATGTTTCTTGCTTCGTTGATACCGCTGGCTAAAGATTCCATTAAGGATAGTTCTTTGTCTGTAAAGCTATCCATGTATTTCTCTATCTGTAATCGTCGGGTGCTTTTTACCAAGTTATTAGCAGGTAAGAAAAATTCATCAACGGAAACATGAAGTAACGATACAAGGTCATAAAGAACTTGTATGCTGGGGTGTTGCCCTTTATTTTCAATATTAGTTAAGTACCGTGGGTCAATTTCAATCAATGCTCCCACTTGTTCACGAGTTAAACCTCGTTTCAATCGAGCTTCTTTAATGGCTAAACCAAAGGCTCTAAAATCATATTTATCTTCTTTTTTACGCATAGTAGACCACCTCTATACATTTTATTGTTCCTACTGAATTAAAAACAGGTATAGAAAAACGTGTTATATGGTTTATAGGTTTATATTTAATAAAAAGCACTACTAAACGCCAATAAAAAAAACCGTTATATGGTAGTGCTATTTACGCTGTTAAAATATTGTATATTACTTCCAAATGGCGGTTTGTTGGAGGTCAACGTCGCCATGAAGTACATCATATACAATAAATTTCCTTACATTGGGTTCTTGTCAAAAAAAGTCGTCTATCTGCAATAGATAAGTACGTCCACCAATGTGGTTTTATAAATCATATAGATAGAATAACAGAAGCATGTAAACAGAGAAATAAATCTGTTTATATGCTTTTTTGGCTATTCAGAACTTTTTTACAAAGTTTATTTATCAGTAATGCAACAAATCCCCCTTTCACATTGGGACTAAGAGTGAAAGGAGATAAACGAGCAAGGCTCACTTCCTTTCCTAGACAGAAAGGGGGTGAGAAACATGAAACCATCTTCTTTTCAGACCACAATAGAAAATCAGTTTGACTATATCTGTAAACGTGCTATGGAAGACGAGCGAAAGAATTATATGCTTTATCTTTCAAGGATTGCAAAGCGTGAGGTGTCCTTTTCGGATGTTGGCGATTATCTTGTTAGCCAGTTTGCGACAACAGATAACTATTCAACTGACTTTCAGATTTTTACACTCAATGGGTTATCAGTAGGCGTTGAAAATGATTTGTTGAGTGAAGCATTACGTGAGTTGCCAGACAAGAAACGTGAAATTCTACTGCTGTTTTACTTTATGGACATGAGCGATTCAGAAATTGCAGACCTGTTGAAATTGAACCGTTCTACTGTCTATCGGCATAGAACCAGTGGACTAGCCTTAATTAAAAAGTTTATGGAGGAATTTGAAGAATGAAAACACAATATCCTATGATTCCCTTTCCTCTCATTGTAAAGGCAACAGATGGCGATACCGAAGCGATTAACCAGATTCTACATCATTACAGAGGGTACATAACGAAGCGTTCCCTACGACTTATGAAAGATGAATATGGCAATCAAAGTATGGTCGTTGATGAAGTCTTACGTGGAAGAATGGAAACCAGACTGATTACAAAGATTTTGTCATTTGAAATTAAGTAATATCCTCTCTCCTTTCGTGGAAGCGTGCTAAACCATTCCACGCTTCCCGAACAGGGAGGTTTGTTATTCCACCAAAGCATATTGAGCTTTCAATGTGTTTTGATAGGCTAACGAGCCATTGTTCTTTGAAAACTGAATAAAAGTAATCGAATACGTTTCGATAAGAAAAGAGCCAACGGAACTAACCGCCATGACCTATCTTATAAAGATAGCGAGCGATTCATGTTAGTGATCCGAGAAGCAATCTTTAGCAGGATTGCCTGCAACGACATTCTTATCGTGATAATGATACTCCCATACAGTCAATAGTCCGAGCGTGATAAAACCGTCGCAGGCAATGAGTATGGCTACATGAGAACCATGCAGGGGTGGAACTCCCGTGAGCTTTGCTAAAGCTGTTCGATTGCTGGTAAAACAACTTTTATGAAATCCAAATAAGTGATTTGGAAAGGAGGATTTTATGAAGCAGACTGACATTTCTATTTGGGAACGTTATACCCTAACCATTGAAGAAGCGTCAAAATATTTTCGTATTGGCGAAAACAAGCTACGACGCTTGGCAGAGGAAAATAAAAATGCAAATTGGCTGATTATGAATGGCAATCGTATTCAGATTAAACGAAAACAATTTGAAAAAATTATAGATACATTGGACGCAATCTAGCGTCGCCAAAGGGTCTTGTATATGATAAAATAGTATTAAGTCGTATCAAGGCTCTTTCCATAAAGGAAAGGAGCAAATGCCATGTCAGAAAAAAGACGTGACAATAAAGGTCGAATCTTAAAGACTGGAGAGAGCCAACGAAAAGACGGAAGATACTTATACAAATATATAGATTCATTTGGAGAACCGCAATTTGTTTACTCGTGGAAACTTGTGGCTACAGACCGAGTACCAGCAGGAAAGCGTGATTGTATCTCACTTAGAGAGAAAATCGCAGAGTTACAGAAAGACATTCATGATGGTATTGATGTTGTAGGAAAGAAAATGACACTCTGCCAGCTTTACGCAAAACAGAACGCTCAAAGACCAAAGGTTAGAAAAAACACTGAAACTGGACGCAAATATCTTATGGATATTTTGAAGAAAGACAAGTTAGGTGTAAGAAGTATTGACAGTATTAAGCCATCAGACGCTAAAGAATGGGCTATTAGAATGAGTGAAAATGGTTATGCTTATCAAACCATCAATAACTACAAACGTTCTTTAAAGGCTTCATTCTATATTGCTATACAAGATGATTGTGTTCGGAAGAATCCATTTGACTTTCAACTGAAAGCAGTTCTTGATGATGATACTGTCCCTAAGACCGTACTAACAGAAGAACAGGAAGAAAAACTGTTAGCCTTTGCAAAAGCTGATAAAACCTACAGCAAAAATTATGATGAAATTCTGATACTCTTAAAAACAGGTCTTCGTATTTCAGAGTTTGGTGGTTTGACACTTCCAGATTTAGATTTTGAGAATCGTCTTGTCAATATAGACCATCAGCTATTGAGAGATACTGAAATTGGGTACTACATTGAAACACCAAAGACCAAAAGTGGCGAACGTCAAGTTCCTATGGTTGAAGAAGCCTATCAAGCATTTAAGCGAGTGTTAGCGAATCGAAAGAATGATAAGCGTGTTGAGATTGATGGATATAGTGATTTCCTCTTTCTTAATAGAAAGAACTATCCAAAAGTGGCAAGTGATTACAACGGCATGATGAAAGGTCTTGTTAAGAAATACAATAAGTATAACGAGGATAAATTGCCACACATCACTCCACATAGTTTGCGACATACATTCTGTACCAACTATGCAAATGCAGGAATGAATCCAAAGGCATTACAGTACATTATGGGACATGCTAATATAGCCATGACGCTGAACTATTACGCACATGCAACATTCGATTCTGCAATGGCAGAAATGAAACGCTTGAATAAAGAGAAGCAACAGGAGCGTCTTGTTGCTTAGTAGTACAAATGAATTTACTACTTATTTACCACTTCTGACAGCTAAGACATGAGGAAATATGCAAAGAAACGTGAAGTATCTTCCTACAGTAAAAATACTCGAAAGCACATAGAATAAGGCTTTACGAGCATTTAAGAAAATATAAAAAGATAATTAGAAATTTATACTTTCCTGAATAATTCATAGCTCTAAATTTAACCTGTTTTTTTGAACAAATTGCCAATTTTTAAATTAGGCAGATACTTTCTTCCAAAATAATGTGTTTTCGAACAGGATGCCTACGGAAGAAGATCATAATAAAAATTATTTGTCTATTTAAGGGCAGACGAATCCCTTGAAAAAGAATCGGTTAAAAAATTTGTGTGATAACTAGTCTAAATCCATTGTTTGGATCGCCGCAGGCGTTCAAAAACCTTATAAAATTCAGTTTGATACACATGATAACTTGACAGTTTGAGATAGACCTGTCTCCCAGTCTGAACAAGTTTACCGGCTACTTTAAGCAATATCAGCCGGATGGAATGAATCGTCATGCCCTGGTTCACTTTATCAAAACCAATGCTTTTTAAAAAATTAACGAGGTTGTATGCAAGGACACTGATCATCATTCTGACATGATTTTCTAAGAAACGCGGGCTATCTGTTTTATCGAAGTAAAAGCCACCTTTCGCTTCTTTGATGAAATTTTCCATTGTTCCTCGCTTGCCGTAAAGAGAAAATATGACTTCAGGCGAGACATTGTCGGATAGATTAGTCACAATAAACGCATGATGAAATAGCAATTCTCCTCCTTCACGGACGGAGCGTATACAGACACGACGAGGTTTCGACCAGGATTGTGCTTGATAAGGTAGTGAAAAATACTGCACTTCTCGCTCTTCCCATTCTTGATTGTCCCCGTAAAGAACAGAATGTTCAGCTAACTGACTTAACCTCCGATTGCTCTTTAATCGGATAACGTACTGGCTTTCAGTTGCTTCACAAGACTCATACACCTCTGGTGTGGCGAAGCCGCTGTCACCCCGAACCAATATCTCGGTATGGGTAATGCCTTTCCTCCAAATAATTCAAATATTCCTTCGGAGTGGCAGTTGATACCAGAATGACAATTTCCTTCAGATATCCAAGATTTCTTAAGCAATGAAGACTTCTCAAGATACCTCTGCTGTCAGGTATGACTCCTATTGGTCTGGGGTCCTCCGGGCTTGTTATGATTTTCTCAAAATCAGCCTCTGTTTCAGCAGGATATTTTTCAAATGCAGTAAAAACAGTATTGGACCCAAACAGCACCGCATCCGAATGAATTCCCCCGGCAACCTGGTAGTAAACTTCCGGATTATCAAAGCCTTTAATGCGGCCATCAAGGCTAATTTGTGTGTGCATAATTATCTTTGGTTTCATATTTTTCAATCCTCCTTTTTGATAGTAGAATATCATAATACACTGACAGCTGTATGTCAGCAGGGGATATGAAACCTTACAAAAAATACATAACAGACCAATCGCTTTCTCTAAATCAAGTTTAGGCAGTGATTCGTAATTTGTGCCAGGTGTTTACGGGTTATGCATTTTAATTCATCAGGTTGGACTATTTCAATGCCTGATCCATATTCAATCAGCTGCTTGCTCAATATCTCAAAGGAATCTGTCTGGAATTCGATTTCCATTTTACTTCCCAAATCGGTTTCTTCAAGGAAGCCGAGAGAATACCTGTTCTTGATAGAATTGTATGTCTCCCCTTTTTCAGCTCTAAGAATTACATTATATAGTTTTTTATATGAAAGCATTTGTTTTAATATTTGTTCCAAAGAGCCATCATGGCTTTGACAGAGCTCTTCTTCTATGCAAATGCTTTTAATCCGATCCACACGAAAATTCCTATATTCATTTCTTAGCCTGCAAAACCGATTAAGTACCAGTTCTGTTCATAAAACCCCAGTGATATAGGCTCTATCATTCTGCTTTCCGGTTCTTGCCCTCCTGATGCAGGATATTGAATTGATATTACCCTTTTATTGCAGATTGCAGTCTGAATTGCTGCAATAACGTTATCCGCCAATGTATTTTTCTGTCCAGATGTGCTGTACACGTTAATACTGTTCTCCAACTCCTGTGCATAGTTTTTTTCACCATGCTTCAAAATAGATTTGATTTTATACATAGCTGAATCAAAATCCTTTATAAATGATTCATCTCCATGGCAATTTAAAAATTTCCCTGCTGTAATCAATGCACCCACTTCCGCCGCTGTAAACATTACCGGCGGAAGTAGGAAGCCCTCTACAAGAAAATATCCTTTTCCGGCCTCAGATCCAATTGGTATTCCGGCTTCTTCAAGTGTCCGGATATCTCTGTAAACTGTCCTTAAGCTTATATTAAATCGCTGTGCAATTTCTTTGGCAGGAATTATTTTTTTTGATTGCAGCTGAATAAGAATAGAGGTTACTCTGTTAATCCTGTTCAAATTTTATTCCTCCTCTGTGACTTCCATAAAAAGTATATCCTATGCGTTCTTAAGCTAGCTGCTGTTAGTGCTTCTCATTGCACCCTGGTTATAAAAGCCATACTCACAAACCTCTTCACCAAAACTCTTTACATCTCTAATATAGAACTCTATCTAGCGAACTTTTAGAAAAGATATAAAACATCAGAGTATGGACAGTTGCGGATGTACTTCAGAAAAGATTAGATGTCTAAAAAGCTTGTAGTTAAAGCTTTTTAGACATCTAAATCTAGGTACTAAAACAATTCATCCAGTAAAATATAATATTTTATTTTCTCCCAATCAGGCTTGATCCCCAGTAAGTCAAAAAATAGCTCGACATACTGTTCTTCCCCGATATCCTCCCTGATCGATCGGACGCAGAAGGCAATGTCATACCACTTGTCCGCCCTGCCGCTTCTCCCAAGATCAATAAAGCCACTTACTTTGCCATCTTTCACAAAGATGTTGCTGTCTCCCAGGTCGCCGTGGGAAAAGACAAGTTCCTCTTCGGGCTTTTCCGTCTTTAAAAAATCATACAGCTCGCGCGGATCTTTAAATGGAGTGTCTTCTTCCCAGTTTTCGCAATCCACATCGGCCAGATCGTTATTCAGTAAGTAATCCAATTCGGCTAAGCGGCTGTCTAAGCTATTCGTATAGGGACAATCCGATATGTCGATGGAGTGAAAGAGCCTGATGCACTCCGCATACAGCTCGATAATCTTTTCAGGGCTTTGTTCATCTTCATACTCTTCCGAGCAAAGGACGCCATCGGCCTCACTCATGAGCAGATTGCTCCAGCCATCATGCCGTTCAAAGTGCAGGACCTTTGGAACAGGCAGCTTTCCTTCCAGCCATAGCATCATGTCCTTTTCTCGTTCCACATCATAGGTGGTCCCTTTATACCGGCTGTCCGTCATTTTTAAATATAGGTTTTCATTTTCTCCCACCAGCTTATATACCTTAGCAGGAGACATTCCTTCCGTATCTTTTACGCAGCGGTATTTTTCGATCAGTTTTTTCAATTCCGGTGATATTCTCATTTTAGCCATTTATTATTTCCTTCCTCTTTTCTACAGTATTTAAAGATACCCCAAGAAGCTAATTATAACAAGACGAACTCCAATTCACTGTTCCTTGCATTCTAAAACCTTAAATACCAGAAAACAGCTTTTTCAAAGTTGTTTTCAAAGTTGGCGTATAACATAGTATCGACGGAGCCGATTTTGAAACCACAATTATGATAGAATTTACAAGCTATAAGGTTATTGTCCTGGGTTTCAAGCATTAGTCCATGCAAGTTTTTATGCTTTGCCCATTCTATAGATATATTGATAAGCGCGCTGCCTATGCCTTGCCCCCTGAAATCCTTACATACGGCGATATCTTCTATATAAGCGTACCGGTTCCAATTTTTTCGCAGTTTAACTTTTCCGACGCATTTATCGTCTTGGTAGTAAAGATATATTATCTTATCAGTATTGTCAATATATTCAAGGCAATCTGCCTCCTCATCCTCTTCATCCTCTTCGTCTTGGTAGCTTTTTAAATATGGCGCTTCATAGAGTAATTCTGTAAAGGTCCAATTCTCGTTTTCATACCTCGGTATAATCTTACCTATCACCTCAAATGGTTCGCTGGGTTTATCGATATCTTTCAGGTGCCCTGCTTTCATTTCTGTAATCACTGTTCCCGCCTCTCTTCTATATCAGCGGCATATGTGCTATCCAGGCAGCCGGTTTTACCAGTGTATTTTTTATACATGTCCCTGGTATATTTTGTTATATTCCTATCATACTCCGGATAGGCATAATGAAGCCTTTCCGCCACCTCACCGGATACCGCCCTGAACAATTGATGGCATAGAAATAATGCTTCCCATATGTTTTCATAGGAATCCATCCGGTAGGTGGACAAAAGTTTCTCCCACAAATCCTCGGATATATACCTTTCAATAAACTTATAGTTCTTGCCTACACTTAATTTAAAGCCTGTTTCGATGCCGACCTTCCATGATATCATTCTCAGCAGCTCATGGCGAACAATCTGATTAAAATGATCAATAGCAAATAAAATTTCCTTACGGCACAATCCTTTAATAACATAAGGTGTTACATTCCAAAATTCATTGCAGCAATCATCATACTCCCTTGCGCTTGGCTTTCTTACATGATAATCTATATCAGTCGGAACTATGTCCCTTTTAATTCTACAATCTTTATCAATTAGAACCTTTATTAATTTATCGCCCTTTAGGTAATTATCTAACTCTTCCAAGGGCAATAAGGTAAGATCAATTTTATTGTAATCATCAAATAGCATAAGATAGGAAAATCCCTTTTCTTCAGGTGGGAATAATTCCATATCCTCCGGCTTTTGCATCATTATTATATTCCCAAATTGATTAAGCCAGTCATCATTAGATATAAACGGTTCTATATCACTTACAAAATATGTAATATCATAATCCTGAAATTCATCTTTAGGTATATTAATATTTGCGCGTGACCCCTCAAGGGTCACAATTCGAATACGTTCATCCTGTTCTGCTAAAGAAAGTACTAAATCCATCATTTCTTTTTCTGATCTCATTTACATACTCCTCGTTTATTTTTTCTATATTATTACATCTTCTTTTTTGCCGATACAATCAGCATCATTGGGCGTCGCATTTCATCCGCCATCCCCGGAATATCCATCATGTTCTCTGGCGGCTGTGGCTCCACAATCTGATTTATTATAAAACTATTTGAAAGCAGTGTATTTAGATATGTGGTCAGTGTTCTATGATATTTTGTAACCTTTTCTTCCAAAAACATAGCTGTCCGTTTGCCCTCATAATAATAATTGTCCACCGGGAAATGCAGTATTTCTCCTTTTTCGTTATAATACCAGTCTTGTGTTCCATGAGCAGTAAAAACAGGATGTTCAACTGTAAAAACTAAATTGCCACCAGCCTTCAGCATCCTATATATCTTTTTTATTAAATTCTCATAGTCTGCTACATAATGAAACGCAAGCGAACTTAGTATTACATCAAAGCTCTCCTCTGGGAAATCCACATCTTCTATGGCACAGCATTCATATTCAATCTGTGGAAAATGGGTTTTTCCTTTTGCTACTTCGAGCATTTTATGAGAAATATCAACACCTACTACAGAGGAAGCACCGTTTTCCATCGCATATATACAGTGCCATCCATAGCCGCATCCTAAATCAAGCACACGCTTACCCTTAAAATCAGGTAGCATCTTTTTCAAAGTCTCCCATTCTCCCGCACCAGCCAGTCCTTTCTGCGAGCGACTCATTTGACTGTATTTTTGAAAAAATATATTATCATCATATTTGTTTTCTTTCATCTGAACTCTCCTCGTTTAAAAAGTTATTTATCTCCGATACAATTTCATTCACTTCTTTATAAAGTTTCTCGGTCATATCGTAGCATTCAAAAAGAGAAAGACCGAGTACTTCAAAAATATGATTAACTCTTTCGGCATATTTTTCAGGTTTATATTCAAAAGTTTCAAGCAGTTTTATAGCTTTCTTTTCGTTAATGCAATAAGCATTATTACATGCAAATAGTACTTGATTTAAGCATGAAATAATACGAAAAACATGGCCTGCAATATAATATTTATCCTCTACCCCCGCATTTGCTTTTACAAACATTAAAGAGAATTCAGCTTCAAATATAAAAAAGTTCATCAAGCTTTTCTTTAGAGCAGTAGGGTAAATTTCTGCCTGCTTTTTTAATTCGCATAAGCTTTCGTTCTTAGCATATAGTATTTTACTAATCGCTAATTCTCCACGATACATTGCACTTATATAACCATGGGGATGCCCGGTCTGATAATTGGCAGTAACAATTCCTTGCTCCGTATCTTTGATTATTTGTTCTACCCGTTTTATATCACGTAAAATCAAGTCAACATGATACCCATTTATAAATAACCATCCGCCGCCATTAATCCAATCACCCCACGCTCCGGGAGGCACAACAAGGTTGTTTCTATTTTTATCATCCAATTCTGTAGCAATTTGATTAATCGCTGTCAGGTCAAATGAGTCTGAATTGTAATAGATTCCGATATCTATATCAGAATTTTCTGTATGGGTGCCTCTTGCACGTGAGCCCCCTAATACGATGCCTTCTATAAAAGGCAAAGATGATAATTTCTCTGTTACTATTTGAATAACATTACCTACCATATAAACATCCTCCTTTATTCGTTAGATATTTTTATTTCTTCTCCATCTGGTAAAATAAATGCCTGCACAAACTTGACACCTAGCACATCAGCAATGGCCTTCAACTCATCCAAGGTTACTGTTTCTCGTTGTAATTTTTTATTGAAATTCTGTGGAGTCTGGCCAATACGTCTAGCAAGTTCGGAAACACTTATATTCATTTGCTCACACAGTTCTTTAATCATTTCTGCCGTAGTCATACAGCACCTCCAAGTTTACGCTAAGAATATTATAAACCATTTGGTTAATAAACACAATAGTTATTAAAATATTATTATAATCAGCAAGCAAAAGAAAACCCACAACTCTACTGTAGAGTCATGGGCTATTTACTTCTGGTTTTCATATTTCCATTTCGATGCCAGATTTGAAGGCTATGACGAAGTGGCCTTCATAGACTGTAACGCTCTGGATTATCTTCCTTACAAGCTTATCATCATATTCTAAGGTGCGGAATTTGTTCTTGCGGATAAATTCAATCAGCTCATTGATTCGCTCGTTCTCGCCACTGAGGGAGGCATCTTCTACTAAAAGGATCTGTCGCTTGTCTCTCAGCTCATCAATCTCATCTGCTAAGTGGTCATAGTCTTGACCCTTGTTCGCCAGCTTGATTAGTTCTTTTTGTTTTTCCTCTAGTGAGTTGTTAATCTCTGAAATTTGGTACTCTGTCGTTTCGCCAATCACCGCATGAATATTTTCTTCCAGTGTCTTTATCATGTTATTGCCACCTGCAAGTAGCTTATTAATCGCAGTCATTACTGCACCATAGAGTTCATCTTCTTTTACGGTTCGGTTCTTACAGACCCCAGGACCCTGCTCGATTCTAGTCACACATCGCCAGACAAATTCTTTTCTGCCATGAATATTCCAATAGGTTCTCCTATAAATATCGCCACAATCTCCACAGAAGGTAATGGCACTTAAAGCGTATTTACTACTATAAATTCTTTTGTTCTTGCCTTCTCCTGTGTAGATATTGCTTCTCCGATGAATCTCTTCCTGCACCTGCAAAAATAACTCTTTAGGAATAATCGCCTCATGGCTATTTTCAACATAATACTGGGGAAGATGGCCTTCATTCTTAACTCGTTTTTTGGTTAGAAAATCTACAGTAACAGTCTTTTGTAAGAGGGCATCTCCGATGTATTTTTCGTTTTGGAGGATTTTTTTAACTGATTCCGGTCGCCATCTTGTTTTTCCCGCTGCTGTTAAAATACCATCCTTTTCAAGGGCTCGACCAATGCCCACTAGACTCTGACCCTCAAGGTATTCCCGGTAGATGAGTTTGATAATCTCAGCTTCTTCGGGGACAATAGTTAAATTTCCATCTTCATCTTTCGTGTAGCCCATAAATCGCTTATGGTTGACCTGCACCTTTCCTTGTTGGTATCGGTACTGTAGCCCAAGCTTAACGTTTTGTGAAAGGCTCTGGCTTTCCTGCTGTGCCAAAGATGCCATAATAGTCAGCAAAACCTCACCTTTGGCATCCGTGGTGTTGATGTTCTCTTTCTCAAAATAAACTGATATGTTCTTATCCTTGAGCTGTCTAATGTATTGAAGGCAGTCTAGGGTGTTACGCGCAAATCGGCTGATGGATTTTGTAATAACCATGTCGATGTTACCGTCCATACACTCTGCAATCATGCGATTAAATTCGTCACGCTTTTTAGTGTTCGTACCAGAGATACCATCATCTGCAAAGATGCCAGCAAACTCCCATTCATTATTTTTCTTTATAAACTCTGTATAGTGTGAGACCTGAACCTCATAGCTAGAATTTTGTTCTTCTGTTTCTGTAGAAACACGGCAATAGGCAGCAACACGAAGTTTCTTTATCTTTTCTTTTGCGGCTGTACTTCCTACTCTTTTACGAGCAGGAATAACCATTATATTTTTCTCTGTCACTTTATTCCTCGCTTTCTATCAGACTGTATAAGTATTCTGCTCGTTCAAAAGGATCCACTGGCATCTTATTATCTGCCTTTTTCATTTTGAATCGTTCTTTGGGAGGGGGAGAGGTGAAAGCGGCAAGCTCTACCACTCGTCCTAAATCCTTTGCACGTTTATCTCTAACTTCTTCAGCTTTATCAAATATCTCTTTATCAATAATTGCTGGATACGTATCATTTCCAAGGTAGTTGACGTTTTTCAAAATGCGCCCCATCACAGAATGTGTCTTTTCAATACCTGCCTGTTCGCCAGCCACTGTAAGGGATAGTCCTGATATGTATTTCTCAAAGAATACCTTTACTTGACCTGCTGCCTTTTCATCGACAGTAACCACTCCATCTTGAATTTTGTATCCATATGGAATATATGCCATTTATCTCACCACCTTTTCTTTCAGGGAAAGACCGCATTTCAAATTGAATGTCAGCTCATCCCTGGAATTTACAATGATGTTCACTACAAATTCTTCAAATAGTTCTTCCGTGTAGTCACCATTAAAATTATCTGCTGACACATAATTAATGAGGTCCTTTATCTCGTTTGCTCGCAAAACCCCACTCGCAGAGTTCGTTACCAGGTTTGTTTTTTCGGTAGTAAGATTTTTAATCTCACTATCTAAAACATTTCGTTCCTGATTAAAAAGAGCAGGTTCTAGGAAACCTTTGGACATCAGTGCAATAAGGGTATTGCGTTCTTCCAATAGTTGCTCCATTAGCTTATCAATAGCGTCCATTCTTTCACGGTCGCTTTCTTCATCGATTTGGCTAACTGACTTGAAAAGTGGTTCTAGGATTAGCTTATGACTGAAAGCAAGCTTATTCATCATGGTTGTCAATGTGGCTTTGATTTCCCCATCTCGCAAAAACAACATGGAGCAACTTTCTTTATCTTCGATACTATCTCAACATGTGTCGTGGATAAGGTAAGTATGTAAAATGGTATGTGGAACATAGTGATTTGCTGTAAATGATTTGCTAACTACTTTAGTTCTTTATACAAAGTATAAATCGGATATTTTATTATTTTTTCTTTTATATCTTCTGAGATTAGGTCAAAGTATTTGTCCGCTAAATCAGAAAGGGGTTCTTTTTTCATCACCTAATGGGTGATGAAGCAGAATACTTTAAAGACTATTAAATCAATGTTAGGAAAGACTATTAGTAAAACTATGAATTATTCAGGACTTTGTTTATTAATAAAATAATTAGGATCATTTCTATTTTTAAATATAGCACTCTTACCGTTGACAGGTACTATTCCATTAATTCTCTGACTAAACATTATATCTTGATATGGTCTTAATCCATGTTTAAGTAAAAATGAAAACCATGTTAAAACTTCAATATTTTTAGGAATGGCTCCATTTATTTTAATTATTTTCTTTTTTATAGAATCACAATTTGCATTTGTATATGTTGTTATCAAAATCTTTTTATCTTTATTTTTTAAAGCATCCTTCACAATTAATGTTGTCTTACCTGCTCCAGCAGCAGCTATATATAATTTATTATTCAACATCTTCTATTACCCTGTTTATATATTCTGGATATTGAATTTTTGATTCTGATTCGAATATACTTACGGCACAATTTGTTTTATTTTTCTCCATGTATTTTAATATAGAGTCACTATCTGTTTTATTAGTATTAAATATACTATTGAGAGTTTTCAAGTCATTTGCTCTTAAAATACAGGGCTCTAAAGTATTGTAATTAAATTTATCCATATCTCCACTATAAGTCTTTTCGTCATAATATATTTTAATCTTTTCATTATATTCATAATCTTTGTATTTTCTCATTAAAGCTTCTACATCTCCGTCATTATCTGTAACTACATAGAGATTTAAGTCTAATTTATCTCCTAATTCCAAAAATCTTAAAAAAGATGTTCCAACAGAAATTATATCGATACCATTAAAAATTGGTAATTTGCCATATTTATCTTTATATGCTCTTTGTATAATTAGTTCGTCTGAAGGACCTTCAACTAGTATAGCTTTATCACATAATAATACTCGTAATGTGTCATATCCAGAAACAGCTTTAAAATATTTTTCTGTACCACTACTTAAATTTGTAATTTTAGAGCTTTTCTTGTTTGATAAAAGTATTAAATTTTCTAAGCCTAATTTATTTAAAACAAAACTGCTATGAGTTGAAATAATTATTTGACTAGATTCCTTATTACTATTTTCTTGTAGAATATTAATTAAATTATTCATGTTAGAATATGACAAATGGTTTTCTGGCTCTTCAATTAAAATTATTTTATCTTTATTTGTATTAATATTATTTAAAGCAAGCTCAGTTTTTAATAAGCATTGTAGTCCTCTACCAGCATTGGAATATGGAATACTATCAAATTCCGTTATCATACTTGATTCCCAGTTGAAATTACTCCCTAAATTAACACCTAAACTAACTTTTTTTCCCAAATTTGATTTGGATCCACTTAATTTTTCGTTAATATTCTTAACACTTTCATTCTTACTAAAATCATCCTTAGTTTCTCTAAAAGCTTTTGATATGGAAATTAAATCTTCGTTATCTAATGTCCCTCTTATCATATTAGAAATATATTGATCTGAACCATCCTTATATTTATAAGATGAATTATCTATTAAAAATGATTTTGAAGGAATGCTTCTAGTAGTAATATTTTCTCTATTAAAGCCTAGCCATTCACTTTTATAATATTCTATAGGTAAACTGCTTAATTCTCCTTTTTCCATAAATAGTTTATATTCATCTTCATACGAATTATCAAATAATACTTTAAATGCAAATCCTATTTCTTCTTTTAATCCTAAGCCGTTACCACTACCCTCCAAATTTGCATCATCTAATTCAGAGAAGTATATTTCTATTATAATTTCTGGTAATGCACAAGGACTGTTGGAATTTATATTGGTTAAATATTCATCTACAACTTCTCTATTGAATAAATATTGAGATAATTCACGATTGATATAACTACCTCTATAAAAACCAGTTAATGCTAAGTGTATAGCTTCAAGTATTGTTGATTTTCCCTCTTCATTATTTCCTACCAAAATATTTATGCCACCATTTAAATCTAATTCAAACCAATCTTTAAAACATTTAAAATTTTTAATCCTAACTTTTTTTATCAATTTTCAATCTCCGTTTATTATTTCAATCATTTTTAATACACTCCACAATTTCTGATATGTCGCAATCCAATGCGTCACAAATTCTGAGCAAAACATCGGTAGTTACATTCTCACCATTCTTTAATTTATAAAATGTACTCCTACTTACATTTGCTTTTTCCATAAGTTCATTGTGTTGCATATCTAAATCAATAAGTTTTTTAAATAACCTTTTATAACTTAATTCCATATAACCTCCAAGATTATTTTTTGATAGCTAATCTCGTACATATATACATTTTAAATATACTTATGTTTGTTATTGCATACTAATTAATTATAACATTAACTATAGGTTATTTTCAATCATTTGATATATCACTTTAAATGAACAAAAAAATAATGGCAGTCCGAAGACTGCCGATATTTATCTCTCTGTTCCTTTGCTATGGTCTTTCTTGTTTGACTTAGCTTTGTCATCTGTCTTAAAGCTTTTTATTTGCCCTAATATGGACTTTTTATCTTTATCTTGACTCTTTACTTGTTCTTTTGCTTTTAAAAGCTTAGAAGACAAAATACGGACATTTTTATGTTCCTTTCCGTTGTTGTCAATACTTGTTTTTACTTGTCCGAAGATTTTAACAAAATCTCCTTGTTTAAGGTTCTCTAAATCTTTTGTCTTATCTCCATAGGCTGAACAATTGGTATAAATTTTATTTCCATCGTCATCTTTTGAAACAATTGAAAAATTACTTACTTTAAACTTTTCTCCATTAGCATTTTCTCTTTCAAGATTTTCTACTTTGCCAGCTATATTACCCACGAGATTTATGAGGTCGTCTTTTTCTTCAAGTTCGTTGGAATTTTCAACAATCTTACCTTGTTCTTTCATATCATCAATCATATAGTCAAAGTCATCACTTAGTAAACCTGTTGTGTTATTGTTCATATATAAAACATAGACATCTTCAAGTGCCTTTTCATCATTAACGCCTTTTTCTATGCTTACAAGTGCTTTTATAAAATCCTTGTAATTATCATTCATCATTTCTTCTAAGTTATCTCTAATATCTTTGTATTCCATAATTTCCTCCTTGTACTAAATAAGGAGAGCCTTACGCTCTCCTTTATCGTTCTTGTCCTTTTTCACTTTTTTCTTGGTTTTTATCTTTTTCTTCTTCTGATTTGAATTTTGATATTTGTCCCAATATTGATGGTTTCTCTTCCCTTGCGTGTAGATTATCCTCTACATCATAAGTTGATTCAAAGTAATCACTATCTTTAAAATCATTGTCATACCTATCTGGTATTCCGTCATTATCAAGATCTTTTGCTAGTGGATCATAGAAGTTTCCGTCATCATCTATTTCTAGTCCTAGTGCTTGTTTCACATCTTCTTCATCTACTGATACCAGATCATCAAAACTTGACATCTTTATGGCTTCAGTCATATCTTTAATTGCTTGTGAGTTAGATATACCGTCTTCTACAAAAGATTCTGTTCTAATAGCTACATTATCTACATACTGAGTCCATGTTTTTTCTTCCAAATTTACCTCATATTGAATCGAGTGCTTACCATCTGGTGTTTCTGTATAGGCAAGTCCTATATGACTTAAATCAGGGTATAATTTGTCGAAGTCTTCATAGCTATTAGATTCTGAAAACTCGTAATTAGAATAATCAACTATCGCCCTCTTTAAATCTTCTAATAATGGTGATTGGTTTTCCAGTTCTTCCACTTCTCCCATATCTAAAAGTTTATTAATCTCAGCTAGTCTTAGAGTCTTATCCCTTAACTCATCTGCTTTTTCAAATGGTTTGGTCAATTCTACTTTGGCATTTTCTAAAGATTCTTTATAGTTTTCAAGGTTTTGATTTAACCTTTCTAGTCTTGAAGGCATTTTTTCAATGGCATTATCAAGCCTTGTTATATTACCATCAGTAGAGTTTGAAAACTCTCCAAAGTATTCTGCTTTTCCTAGAAGTTTAAAGGTGTGAGTATTAGTCATAAAGTTATATGAAACTTGTAAGTCTAAATTTCTATATTTACCAATGACCTTACTATCATTTATCTTTACCTTTTTTATTTCTTCTAATAGCTTCTCTCCAGCTTCTTTCTTATCTAAAATTTTATTTGCACCAAGACTGATTGAAGTGAATTTACTATCTCCTTCTCCTAATTTCTCAACACTTGCAATATCTTCTTTAACTGCTTGTATTTCCATTTCAGTTTTTAAAATACTTTGAGGATAAAATTTATTTACCTTATCTTCAAGCTTATATTTATTAGATTTATAGTTTGCTTCCAGCATTTTTAGCTTTGTAACTTCGTTATCTAAATCCATTTTTTCTTTAATTAGAGGATTGCCAGTGGCTAAAGCCTTAATTTCTGAATAAGATAGACTTGCTTCATCAACATCTTCTGCAACTCTTACTGGAGTTTTTGAAGTCATAATTTGAGAAATGAATTTTTGCTTATTCTCTATCGTCTGCCACAAATAAGAATCAAAGGTATTTTCTGTTACATATCTAAAGATATTGACTTTATCATTTTCATTGCCTTGACGAACAATTCTACCACTTCTTTGCTCTAGGTCAGACGGTCTCCAAGGGACGTCTAAATCGTGTAAGGCTATTAGTTTGTTTTGTACATTAGTACCTGCACCCATTTTTTGAGTAGAGCCTAATAATACTCTTACTTCTCCCCTTCTTACCTTAGAGAACAATTCATCTTTTTGTTTGTCTGTATCTGCTTCGTGGATAAAGGCTATTTCTTCTTTAGGTATTCCCATATTCACTAGCTTATTTCTAATATCATCATAGATATTAAATTCTCCATCTCCTTTTGGTGTGGACATATCTGAAAACACTAATTGGGTCGATGATTTTTCTTTTGTCTTATCCCAGATCGAAAAGATATTTTTAACGCATACATTTACCTTTGAGTTAGGATCATCGGGAAGTAGTGGATTTATTAACCTTTGATCAAGGGCAAGTTTTTTACCATCATTTGTAATCTTTAGCATATTATCTTCTGTTGGTTCTACTTGGTTATTTCTAACCGCATCAGCTCTTTCTGAAATGGCTTCTAATATTTCTTTTTGTTCCTCAGTAGGTTTTGTTTTAATAACTTCAAAATTTGCTTCTGGTACTGGCAAATTTAACATATCTGAAGTCTTTATATCTGCTACTTCTTTAAACATGCTCATCAACTCTGGCAAGTTATAAAACTTTGAAAATCTTGTCTTTTGCCTATATCCAGTTCCTTCTGGTGATAATTCAAAGGTGTTTTCTGTTTCTCCAAAAGTAGAAGCCCAAGCGTCAAAATGTTCTAATCCTCTTGCCTTTAAATCGTCATATTGAAGGTATCTTTGCATTGTATAAAGCTCTGTCATTGAATTTGATATTGGTGTACCAGTAGCAAATACAACTCCCTTTCCATCTGTCATTTCATCCATATACCTACATTTCATATACATATCCGAAGACTTAAAGGCTTCACTCTGACCGATACCAGCTACATTTCTCATTTTTGTATGCAAGAATAAGTTTTTGTAATTATGAGCTTCGTCTATAAATAATTTATCTACTCCTAGTTCTTCAAAGGTTATTACATCATCTTTTTTAAAGTCATCATTTAGTTTTTCCAGTCTTACCAAGAGTTTCTTCTTTGTCTTTTCCAGTTGTTTTACAGTGAAATTTTCTCCTCTATTTCTTTTGTTCTCATCAATAAAGGAAACTATATCATCTATTTGGTCTTGTATATGCCTTACTTGGTATTCCTTAGACATAGGTATTTTTTCAAATTGAGAGTGTCCTATGATGACCGCATCATATTCTCCTGTTGCAATCCTACCAATAAATCTTTTCCTATTTTTTGGTTGGAAGTCTTTTTTATCGGCCACCATAATATTTGCTGACGGATATAACTGCATAAACTCTCTCCCAATTTGAGTGGTTAGATGGTTAGGAACTACAAATAATGACTTACTTGCAAGTCCTAACTTTTTAGATTCCATAGCAGAAGCTACCATTTCAAAAGTTTTTCCTGCTCCTACTACATGAGCAAGTAGTGTATTTCCACCATAAAGAGTCCTTGCTATGGCATTTTTTTGATGTTCTCGTAGTCTGATTTCAGTATTCATTCCATCAAAAGTTAAGTTAGAACCATCAAATTCTCTATTTCTAATTGAATTGAATTTTTCATTATAAATCTTTTCTAGCCTATATCTTCTATCAGGATCTTCAAATATCCAATTCTTAAATTCCTCTTTAATCAATTCCTGCTTTTGACTTGCAAGCATAGTTTCTTTTTTATTCAATACAGAAGTCTTAGACCCATCATCATTTATTACTTGATCAAATACCTTTGTATCTTTTAGGTTAAGGGCATTTTCAATTAGCTTATAGGCATTTACCCTACTTGTACCATAAGTCATGTTAGCAAGGTCATTAGTTGAGTCAACACTTTTACCTTCAATGTTCCATTCACTTGTATGTGGTGAGAACCTAACATTTATATTCCACCTATCATAACCTGGCGTTTTTAAAAGATTAAAAGTAAAGTCTTCTATATCTTTTTGAGGTATCCAGGTTGCTCCTAACCTTACATTTATATCAGAAGCAGTTAGTTCTTCAGGCATAACTTCCTGTAATTTTTCTCTCTGATATTTGAGTTTTCCTAACTCGTTTAATAATGTGTCTTTCTTTTCAGAAGGTGCTAAATCTATTATATTTTCAATTTCTCCAATATATGAATTGAGATAGCCAATCTTTTCTCTAATATTGCCACTTAAATACTCATCAGCTGATACATATGAAAAATGAAATGGATCGTCATTGTTAAAGTTTTCAAAGGGCATTCTGTTATTTATTAGGTCTGTATCCTTAATATCTAAAAATATCTCGCCCTCAAGCTCACCAATTAAGGTGTTCCTATCTTTACTTGTAATAGATTCCATATATTCAAAATCTACATATCCTTTTTGTGAAACTGATAAGACTAAGGCTTCAAGGGAAGTATCTACATGGTCTACTACTTTTGCCTTTGTTATTGTTCTTTTTGAAAATATATCACTCTTAGCTTTGAAATTATCCTCATCATCAAGTATTTCTATTGATGATACCAAAGGAAAGTTTGAGTCTTCCTTTAAGGCTCTAGTGTTTGATAAGGAGTTAATAAAGCCATGTTTCTTTGAAAAGTTATCATAAACTTCATTTAACTTTGCTTGTGACTCTTTTATTTCCGCGTCTGAATAATCGTCCTTTTGTTTTTCTATTACATCTTTCAAAGCATTCATTACATCAAGATAATCTTTTATCTTTTCTTTGTTTTTATCTGATATATTCTGCTTAATTAAGACTGAGTTTTCTCTTAGGTAGACCTCTTCATCAATGATAGTGTAAGAAAAATTCTTAACATCGTCTGTTGCTGGAAGACTTAATTCTTCATCTTCCAATAGTTCGACCTCTTCATATTTTGAATTTGAAGATATTTCCTTACTTGCAAGATCCATTAAATCTTTTAACTTTTCATCTTCTTTTTCATCACAAGTAATAGTATTACCAAATCTTCCAGATACTTCTTTCATATCCCCTAATACCATCTGAGGATTATCTACAAAGTATTTATTATAAGTCAAACCCTTTTTATCAGTTGAAAGGTGTATCCAATCGTCATCTCTTTCTATAACTGAATCTCTCTTTTTTAAGAAAATAATATCCGAAGTAACTTCTGTACCAGCAAGTCCTTTAAATGTTGTATTAGGAAGCCTCATAGCTCCTAAAAACTCACATCTTGCATTAATATATTTTCTAACAGATTCATCTTTTTTATCCATAGTTCCAGATGAAGTTATGAAGGCAATAATTCCTCCATTTCTTACCTTATCTATTGACCTTGCAAAAAAATAATCGTGAATTAGAAAATTATTTCTGTTATATTCACGATCATTAACTTTAAAATCTCCAAAGGGAACATTCCCTATTACCAAATCGAAAAAGTTATTTGAGAAGTTTGTTTCTTCAAAGCCTTTAATTTGAATATTTGCTTCAGGATAGAGTTCTCTTGCTATTCTTCCACTAAGGCTATCTTTTTCTACTCCATAGACATTAGATCCTCTTATTTCACTTGGCATATTACCAATGAAGTTACCAACTCCTGCAGATGGTTCAAGGATATTTCCAGTCTTAAATCCCATATCTGTTAGGGTATTATATATTCCATCCATTACCTCTCTAGGTGTATAAAACGATGTTAGAGTAGACTCTTTAGCATTCAAATACTCTTCATTTGTTAAATTTTCTTTTAAAATATTTCTTGCTTCAAGCCATTGACCTCCTTTTTCTTCATCGAAAACATCGGCAAGACCACCCCAACCCAGATAATCAGCAAGATATGCTTGTTCATACTCTCTCGGACTCCTATTTTCATTTTCAAGTCTTTTTAGCATTTTAATAGCTTTTATATTTTTATCTAGTCTTTCTGATGGTGTTAGGTATTCTGAGTAGATATGATTTTTCAAGTCATAATTTCTAGCAAAACTTAGTCTTTCCTTATTAGGTTCATAGCCTAGATTTTTTAAATCTTCTTTACCCCTCAATAAGTTTTCGGCTGCTTGTCTTGGGACATTATACCTATCCATCATTTGGTCAATTTCAAGATTGTGGTTATCTATAAAGCTTTCTTGCTCTACTTGTCTTTCAATTTGTTTTTCATATTCAGATAATTTGTGTATCTCATAATTTCCACTATCTAAAAGCTCATCAATCTTTCTACTTTCTTCAAATGTTTCACCCTTATATAAGGGAATTTCTTCTCCATTAACTTCTACTTTAGTTCCTGTTTCAATTAAGTTAATTCCATCAAAGATATCCTCATCTTCTAAAATAAATTCCTTACCAACCTTTACTGCTAGTTTTTCTGATGTTTGACTTAGATTTTCAAAGATTTCTTCAAGGTATGAATCATTTCTATATGGAATTACTTCCGAACCTCTAATCATGCCTCCCATATATTCCGTATTATCTCTGATAGTGACAGTTTTAAGCCTTCCACTTAGTTCATCAAAATCTGTAATGGTAAAGTCCTTATCTTTATATCTAACCTGATCGCCTATCTTAAATTTAGGTTCTATCTTTTCCTTTACTTCTTCTTGTAAAGATTTTTCCTCGCTTATTGCAACTTGTTCTTCTAAATATGAAAATTCACGCTCATTTACTTCTTCACCATCACCAAGGTCAACCCTATAATGCTCGACAACTTCTCCGTCTACATAGTGGTCAAAATAGAATTTGAAATATCCGATATAATCATCTGTCATTTCTCCAAATTCATTTTCTCCATGAGTTTGATTATGGTCTTTAACATCAATATCCTTTTGTCTTAGGATATTAATTAAATCTTTAGTTACTATCTGCCCACTATAATCAGGAACTAATTCGTGGTTTTCATTAAATTCTACAATCCAATAATCTTTTCTATTTTCAATGTTTTTGCCATCAAAAAAAGAAGCTTCATCAGCTTCCTCTTCTTGGCTTATTTCATTTTCTAAGCTTCCACGTATTCCTTGATTGCCATTTTCTTCACTGTTGCCATCAAGTTGTTCATCTGTCCTTGGTATTCCTCTGGATTCTCTCTCCTCATCTTCTCTGTCAATCCTTGGGCTTTCATCATTTTGACTTTCTCTCTCTTGATAAAGTCCACTGCCTGATTCTGGATTTCCTTCAGATGGTTCAAAAGCGTTTTCTCCTCGTACATCTCCTGAAGCTTCTTCCAGTTCTCCATGTCCTCGCTCCCTACCAGGTAAGACAGTCTTAGAACTGCGTATGTCGGATTCGGAAATCTCTCCATAAATTCCAGATCTTTCTCCATCATGTCCAAGGTTTTCTCTTCGATCTTCATTGCTATTTCTTCTGTAGCTTCCATCTGTGAAAACTCGTCCATCTCTACTTCTTGACCTATCATCTCGTCTATATAAATCATTTTTACCTCCTCTATCTTCATTTATATTTTCTATATCTCTATTATAGTCGGCAGCGGCCCTTTCTGTCAGCAGCCTAGCACGATCCATTTCCTTAGATTTTTCTATTGTTCTATCTATAATATCTTCACTAACCCTTGATATTACAAGACCTATCTGCTCTAAAGAAATTGCATTAATCCTCGAAAAATTATTTTTTAAATTTTCCATATCCATCGGGTAGACTGTATTAAACCTATTAGCTACCGCATAGGATATTGAGTCTCTCATAAACTTTTCAAAACTAAGTCTATCCTCTATATCTATTCTCAAATCAGCAAGAGCCAAGTTAATATATTCATCTCCATAAATTCGACTTAAAGAAAATATATTTTCATTGAGTGAATCACTAGCTTCAAATGAAGAATCTCTTATTATTTCTTTTAAAGCCTCGTTATGGTTTTCATGATCAAACTGCCATAAGCTAACCTCATTAATATTCCTATCCATTGATGTGGTCTGGCTAATATCAAAAATGTATGAAATTCTTTGATTTACATCACTTCCAACTAAAATTGGAATACCCTTTTGACCTCTCATAACAACTCTGCCAAAATATTTCTTCCACATATCAAAGGTCGCACAAGCTCTAGCTTCAGGTTCTTTGTTGTATATACTTAGTTGGCTAGAAAAATCATATTTCTGGTTATTGCCTATAACTTTTAAGAGCTTTAAATATTCTTTTTCATCTTGTAACACCTCATACTTTATTGCTTCTTGTATATTCTTAAAATCATTTACTTGCATTCTCTACCTCCATTCTATGAATTTCTTTTATAATAGCCATTAAAACATCAACCACAATAGAATTGCCGGCCTGCTTATATAGTTTGCTTGAAGTGCAATTTTTTCTTCTTGGATGTACTTCCTCTAATTTATCTATATCACTATCATCAAAACCCATGAGTCTTAAACATTCTCTTTCTGTTAAATACCTATATTTACCATTTCCAATATCTATTATTCCAGAATTAGGTACTCTCATCTGTTTTGTGGAAATAGTATAAGAAAAATCTTTAATCACTTTTAGTCGCCCTCTAAAACTATTATCTATACCTTTATTTAAAAATTTCAGCATATAGGGTTGAGTCATCGTGTAAAGTTCACTTACATCCTTTTCTAAAAATTCACTCAGTGGTCTAGTTTCTTTTATCTCCAATTTATCAAAAGAAAAGTTATTTACTCCAAGACATGAAACAACAAATATCCTTTCTCTTCTTTGAGGTATCCCAAAGTCCATTGCATTTAAGATTTCATACTTGCTTTCATATCCTAGGCTCTCTAACTCTTTTAGATAAATAAAAAAGGAGTCCCTCATATTTCTATCAAGGACTCCCTTTACATTTTCCCAAATTATCCATTTAGGTTTATCTTTCATTTCTTTAATTATTCTAATTGTTTCAAATAGTAAGCTTGATCTAGTTCCTGAATTCTTTACTCCTCCTTGCTTTTTCCCTATTCTTGAAAAGTCTTGGCAAGGACTTCCATGCATAACTAAGTCTATCTTTTCATTAGGTGCTTTATATCCTACTACTGATTTTGGCTTATAATCTTCTCCATAAAGTGCATTGTATGATTTAACACAAGCCTTATCTATTTCTACATAATCAACAACTTCATAAGGTATCTTTAAATTAATAAAAGCCTTTCTAATAGCACCTATGCCACCGAAAAGCTCTAATATTTTTACCTTATTCATTTAGATTATTCTTGTACCTATCTACAAGCTCCCTTATACTATCTTCTATTTCTCTTAAAAAGTCTTCTTTATCTACTTCACCAGAGCTAATCTTTGCAAGTTTCATTTCCCATTCAGATGTTGTTTCTGCTGATTTAAACTTATCCTCTACAATTGATACAAGCCTATTGCCTTTTTCTGTTACAAGTAGATTTTTCTTATCTCTTCTTATAAGATCCTTATGGATAAGATTTTCTATAATTCCTGCTCTTGTGGCTGGTGTTCCTAAGCCTTTTCTTTCTACTTCTATTTCTTTATCCAAGGATTCTACTCCTGCATTCTCTATAGCCTTTAAAAGCGTATCTTCATTATAATGACTTGGAGCTTTTGTAAATTTCTCCGATATGTTTTTAGAAGTTAGTTTAATATTATCTCCAGTCTTTATATCTGGTAATTCATTTTCTTGTTTTTCTTTTCCATAAGTCTTTAGATACTTGGTATAACCTTCATCGATTATAGTCTTGCCACTTGCATTAAAGTTAAACTTGTCATATTCATATTTGATTTTTCTACTATATTCCTTTAAGTTATCCGAACATGAAGCAAGTAATTTATTCTTAATTAGATTATAGATTTTGCTTTCTTTATCAGATATATCTTTAGCTTTTCCAATACCTGATATAGTAGGAATAATTGCATAGTGGTCTGTAACCTTAGATGAATTAAAAATAGACTTATAATTTGATTCATTGATTTTAAAATCATCTTCAAGTCCTTCTAATAATTCTTTCATAGTATTAACCATATCATCGGTTAAATACCTACTATCTGTTCTTGGATATGTGATTAGCTTTTTTTCATACAAGCCTTGTGCCAGGTTTAAAGTGTCATTTGCTGAATATCCAAAATATTTATTTGCTTCTCTTTGTAAGGTAGTGAGATCATAAGGCTTATCTGGTTTTGTGCTTATTTCTTTATCTTCTACCTCTGTAATAACTATTTCATCTTCTAGTAGATTTAATAGTTGCTCTGCAACTTCGATTTTATCAATCCTATCTGATACAAGTTTCAATCCTTCATAAGATAGGTCAACTGTATAATATTTTTGCTTCTTAAATAGGTTTATTTCGCTATCCCTTTTAGCTATTAAATATAGAGTTGGTGTTTGTACTCTACCAACAGAATATGTTTCCTTATAGATGCAAGAATAAAGCCTACTTAGATTCATTCCAACTAGCCAATCCGCAATTGCTCTTGCACTTGCCGATCTATATAAGTCCTCAAAGTTTTCTCCGTCTTTAAGATTTCTGAAGCCATCTTCAATAGCTTTGTTTTCCATTGAAGATATCCAAAGTCTTTTAATCTTCTTCTTACAATTAGCTTGATTATATACAAGCCTAAAAATAAGTTCTCCTTCTCTTCCAGCATCACAAGCATTTATAACTGTGTCGATGTTCTTATCGTTTAAAAGTTTCTTTAAAATTCCATATTGTTTTTTAGTGCTTTTAGATACTTCATAAATATATTCTTCTGGAATTATAGGAAGAGTGTCTATTGCCCATTTCTTCCATTTTTCATCTATCTTATCTGGACTTGCCATTTGAATTAAATGACCTACACACCAAGAAACAATGTATCCACCTCCCTCATAATATCCGTTTTTTCTTGTTCTTGCTCCAATTACCTTTGCAATTGTAACTGCTACACTTGGTTTTTCTGCTATTACTAACTTCATTCATACCTCCATAAATAAAAAAAAGAGCGAAAGATTTCTCTCTCGCTCAAGCTTTTAAAAATTATTATAATAGTTCATCTTCATCGTCTTCATCTAAAGATTCTTCATGACTTTCATCATCGTCAGATTCATCTTCTGACTCACTAATATAATCCTCATCATCTTCTTCAAAGTCTTCCAACATTCTATCTTCTTTTGCTTTAACTACCTTAAAATAGTATCCTGCTCCTACTACTCCTCCAATTACAAGTGCAACAATTAAAAATGAACCTATTCCACTTTTCTTTTCTTCTTTTACTGGAACAACCGTAGGCTCTTCTTTTTTCACTTCTTCTTTCTTAGGTTCTTCAACCTTTATAGTATTTTTATCTTCTGATTCAATCATATTAAGTAGGTCTTGCTCTCCTACTTCTGTCAATAGCCTTACATTATCTTGATTTGATGAGTGATCCACTATTAGGTGCATAGTTTTTCCACTTTTAGTTTGAAATGTTAAAAATTGTCTTACATCTACTGGATTTTCTTTATCTTTTTCTGTATCTCCACTTGGTGTAATATCTTTTCCATTCCTATCTACATTTTCAATTACTGAACCTCTTGCCTTATTTTCTTGTGTTGCTAGACTATTTACTGCCTTAGTATTACCACCTTTTACAAGTGGTGTTTTCTTAGGAGGATTATTTGAAGGCTTGTTTGCTTCACTTGTATTTCCTGGTATTCTTGGAACATCTTGATAAGGAATCTCTTCTTTTGATGGTGTAAAAACATCATCTTTCAACATTTTTTCAAATTCTTCTTTTTGTGGTTCATAGATTGATTCGTTTTGACTTTCTATTTGCCCTTCATTTGTCATCGCAAATGTAGTTGCTGGTACTGTAAATGTAAAAAGGAGTAACGCTATGGCTACTCCTCGTTTAATGCTCTTATTCATTTTTCTATCCTTTCTTATTTTACATTTTTAAATACATAGACTGCTTTTCTAGTATTGTCCCATTCTATTGTTTGGTTTTTACCATCTTTGATATCTCCATGACTTGCTCCAAAAGCTTTGGCAATATTTGAAATTGAAGCATGAATTCTTCCATTTATAATCACTGGCTTAACATCTGAATTGTAGACTTTCCCATCTGAATCTTTCATAACACCAGTATCAATATTTAGTCTTAATGTCTTTTTAGCTAAGATATTATTCTCTTTATTTGAGAAAATAGCTTCACGAGTAGAGTTGTCATACTCAACATTAAAACCTAGAGTATAAGCAATATATCTTACTGGAATCATAGTTCTTCCTTGGTCTACATAAGTTTTTACATCCATGTAGACTGTTGTCTTACCATCTTTATTGATAATGTTATAAAAGTTTTTGTCTACTTGGAAAACTGCAAATTCTTTTTCATCTTTAACTTGTTTTTTGGATTGTTGTTCCTCTTGTTTTTTCATCTTGTTAAGATCAAATTGATTTAGGATATTCTTGTCATCAGCTTTCAAAATTTCGTCCCACTTCTTATCTTGAGATTTCTTATCTTCATTTTTCTCTTTGTTTTCTTTTTGAAGTTTTAGAAGTTCATCTAATTTTTTAGATAAGTCTTGGTTTAGATTTTTATCCTTTTCATCTTTAGCTTGTTTTTCAAGTTCTTCTTTCGATTTTTTATTTGCTTCCTCGATTAACTTCTTTGCTTCTTCAATTTTCTTATCTAAATCTTCTTTTAGCTTTTTAATTTCTTCTTCAGAAGCTTTTTGTTTTTCTTCTAGTTCTTTAATCTTCTCTTCTAATTCTTTTTTTGTATTTTCAGAAGTTTCTTTTAAACTATCAATAGACTTTTGAAGCTGTTCAATTTTCTTACAGCATTCTGACTTAGAATTTTCTGTCTCTTTCCTTTTAGACTCTAAGTTTTTTATCTTAGTATCTTTTTCATCAAGAGCTTTTTCCAAACCCTTAATTTTATTGTCTTTATCCTCAATTTCTTTAGTCTTCTTTGCAAGTTCTCCTTCTAAAGACTCGAGCTTTTCTTGCATTTCTTTAATTTTATTTTCGTTTTTATCGGTCTTTTCTTTCTCAGCTTCTAACTCCCATTTTGTAGATGAATAATCTTCTTTTAGTTTTGCATTTTCATCTTGCAATCTTTTTAATTCATCTTTAAGTTGAGTAATTTCTGCTATTAGTTCATCATTATTAGAGTTTTTAAGATCCTCAATTTCTTTATTCAATTGAGCAATCTTATTATCTTTATCTCTAATCTCTTCTTCTATCTTAGCTTTTTCTTGTTTTAGTTTTTCTCCATTATCTTTGCAAGATTCTAGCTTTTTCTTTAATTCCTCTATCTTTGATTGGTCTTCTTTTTTCTTATCATTTAAGTCTTTGATCTGATTTTCTAAGTCCTTAATGTTTTTAGTTAAATCATCAATCTTATTGTCCTTTTCATCAATATCTTGTCCTGTTAAATCTGTTTGAGTATCAATGGAATATTTATTTGGATTATAAATCTTGATAGTTCCTGAATAGTAGTATTTTGGAACTGAAAAGTCCAATTCTATCATGTCTACATCTTTTGGAAATGTTAGTCCTCCATCTTCATCTTTGATTAGATTTTTGTAATTAGAAATTCCGAGTTCTCCATTATATCCTAGATTATTGAGATAGAAAGGATTTTGTTTTGGTCTATATTCTACAACTTGATTACCTATTAATTTAGCTCCAGTATTATTAAGTTTAGGATTGCTTGGTGCATTAATTCTCCTTAATGCGTTCTCATAAAAAGCTCCACCTTCAATAACTTCAACACTATCTGGTATTTCAATTTCTTCTAGTTCGTTTTCAAAAAACAATCCATCTTTTATAACCTTTAAACCTTTTGGAAGTCTAGCTCTTTTTATCTTATTTTCTCTAAAAGCAGCACCACCAAGGTTTGTTACTGAATCAGGAATATAGATTTCTTCTAAATTTGTATTGTTAAATGCCCAACTTTCAATTGTTTTTAAATTACTTGGCAATTTAATTTCTCTTATTGGGCAATGTACAAAAGAATGGCTCTTAATTGTTTCTAAGGATTCTGGTAAAGTAATCTTCAAATCTTTTAACTTTGAGATTCTTTGAATATCAAACATATTTTGTGAGTAGCCAGAACTATTTATATATCCAATAGTTTTAGTACCTTCTAAAAACTTAATTTCTTGAGTTTTCTCTGCTTTTTCCCATCCTGTTTTACTTAGTCCTGCTACATGAGTCTTATCTCCTTGATGGTAAATAAAATCATCTTCCGTCCAAGTAACATCAGACTTTGCAAATGCACTTGTATGCACAGTTGATGTTAAAACTAATAAAAGAGCCATAAAAAAGGCTCTTAGTCTGTTCGTATTAAATTTCTTCATTATGAATGTTCTCCTTTTCTTTTAATTTCTCTTCTCTTTTTCTATCATTGATTTTCTCCATTAATTCTTCCAAGCTAATATTGTTCCTCCTAAGAGTTACAATTATTTCTTCATTTTCAACCTGTATTTCTTCATCGCAAATTTCCTTGTATTTTGCATTTAAATCTTTCAATTTCTCTTCTATTTTTTTCTTTTTGTTCCTAATACTTATAAGCTTCCTGTTCACATAATATCTCCCTTCTATCTAGGTCTTCCAAAACCATAAAAGTGTGATTTCCAATATTTTGAATTTATTGATGTGTATTGAATTGGATCTCCTGCGTGAATCATCATTCCATTACCTGCGTATATTCCTACGTGAGATATTGGTGTTCCACTGTTATATGTTGAATGGAAAAATATAATATCTCCAGGTTGAGCTTCACTTGGACTTACTGGATTACAATAGTCTTTGTATATTCTCCATGCAGTTGTTCTTGGCATTCTCTTTACTCCTGACTTTGTAAATGACCAACATACAAAACCTGAGCAGTCAAAGTTAGATGGACCACTCGCTCCAAACACATATCTTTTGCCTATATGTTTTTCTGCTTCATTAAAAAGAGCCTTTGCAGTAGCTGAATCAAAAGCAAGACCAGGATTTCCAAAGTTTGGATTATCTACTATTTCTCCTAAGTCCCCATTACCTGATCCAAAAACATCTCCCATATTCCCCTTAGCTTCAAGAAGAGCTTCATAATGAACTACATTATCTGGATAATCTTTAAATATTTCCCTGACAACTTCATCCATTTCTTTTTTCTTTAAAGTTACAATTAACTTTTTATATTCGTACTCTTCTTTTTCATAGCTAGTATAAGGATTTCCACGACTATCATATCTTGTTCTTGCTACTGTTCTTGTTCTAATTTCAATTTCTTCCTTAAAATCAAGCTTATACATCTTATCGAAAAGTTCTTTTAAAATTCCTTTTACTTTAGATGCTGATTTTACTTCTCCACATCTTGAAGTTATATAGGATAAAAGTTCATGGGTATTATGACCAATTTCTCCTTCTTTATTTATAATATATTCGTCATATCCAGGATGACTTGTTTTTACACTTTCTATTTGTGATTGTAGGTCATATTCCATTGATGAAAATTCTTGATTAACTTCACTTAGAACTGTATCTTGTGATAGGTATGTTGTTGTCATTACTGAGTTTACTGAGTTACTTAGTCCACTCATACCAACACTTCCACCACCAATCATCATTGATAACATAAGACCTAGTCCTATTACTAGAAATAAAACCATCTTACTTTTTCTTACGATTAGCTCTTTAGAAGCCTTACCTAAACTTAAAATAGCTTTTTTAACTCTATCGACAAATCTTGTTTCGTGTTTTTTAGCTATCATGCTCTTCATTTGCTTTCTTTGGTAAAACTTTTTAAATCTATTTTTCTTTATATAGGCATCTGACTTTTTTAAATCTTCCAATCCACTTTTAAACTCCAACTTGCTTTTTCTCTTTCTTATTTTCTTATCAAGTTTAGATAATTTTTTTAAGGACTTTTTCTTTTTGTCTAACTTATACTTCCTTATTCCATGCTGGAGTTTAGAGCTTACATTAGCGACTTTTTCTCCAGATTCTACACCAGTATTGTCAGATCCTGAACTTAAATAATCTCTCACTAACTCTGAAGACTTAGCTCCAGATAATAAAACCCCAGAAGATAGACTTCCTTTAGTTTTATTCTTTAAAATATTATCCTTTAGCTTACTTTTAGACTTTTCAAGTTCTCCAATCTTTTTATCTGAGATAAAATCTTTAACATCTTGTGCTTTCTTAGAATCTTTCGTTGTAACTTTCTTAGATTCATTTTTTAAGTCATCGATTTTCTTGCGAGTGAATTTATCACTTTCATAATTTTTTCTCTTGTAGTAAGTCTTCTTTTTATTAACTTTCTTTTGTTCTGAAGGTTTAAGGCTTGTTTCCTTTTCATCTTTTATAAATTCTTGATTATTGTCTTTAACCTTCGAATTATCAAAAGTTTTATCTGTATCAACTTCGTTTAGCTTATTTTCTTTATCTATCTCTTTAGAAATTTTTTCCTTATCTCTAAACTTCTTTTCTTGATAAAGTTTCTGCTTTTGCTTTTTATCAAAATTAGCATCACTCTCGTTCTTACTTACTTCATCTTTAACAAGCTTATCTTTTCTATATACTCTCTTACTTTTCTTTGCTTCGATAGGTTTATCTTCACTTGTCTGGATTCGCTTAGACTCTCTCTCGTTGATTTTGTCTTGGAATTTATCCTTACTATGGATAAGTTTATCCTCATAATTTTTAAGAACTTGTCTTTTACTTGATACCTTTTTATTACTTATTAGTTGAGCCTTAGCTGAAATATCATCTGTTGTTAATTTATTAGAATTAATATTTCTACTATTTTCACTATCAAAATTCACCTTTTTGAAGTCTACGTCTAACTCTGCATCAAGTTTAAAGCTTTCATCTGTCCTTATTTCAAGATTAGTCTGTTTAACTTCGTTAGCCTCATACTTATTATCTAAAACTTCTTTTCTAATTCTTTCCTTGTTTTTAGCCTTCTGAAAATCTTTTAGTTTATCTTGTTTTTGATCCTTAGATACTACATTCTCATGGATAAGTTTAGATTCTTTTTCTGAAATTTTATCCCCGAACCTATCCTTAGTTTTAATTATCTTATTGGTATAATCATCTGAATGAACAAGTTTACTATCCATATTCTTTTCAGGAGCGTCCCTATTTCGTATAATTTTCTTTTGAAAATCTTTTTTTAGCTTTTTATCCATATCACACCTACTTAGCTTCTTCTGGTTTTGTTGTCATCAGCTTATATAACATGGTGTCTTTAGGGAATTTATCTATAAATGGAACAATAGTATTTCCAAAGAATAATAGTCCCTCACCTGCATTTGAATTAGTAATATAGTTTAACTGATAAGGCGATATTTTTAATTTCTTAGCAAGAATATCCCTATCTCCAGATGCTTGATTTAACATTAGAACAAAGTCTGTATTATCAAAGATATTTTCAATTTCCTGACTTGTTAAAAGGTCTTTTACGTTTTGAGTTATACCTGTTGGAATACCGCCCCATTTTCTAAATCTTTTCCAGATTTCTACTGAATATGAAGCAGTTTGTGGATCTTTTAATAAAAGGTGGAACTCATCTATATAGTATCTTGTGGACTTGCTTCCTCTATTTAGGGAAACCTTGTTCCAAACCTGGTCTTGAATTACAAGCATACCTATTTTTTTAAGTTGTGTTCCTAGCTCTTTTATATCAAAGCAAAGCAATTGCCTATTTAGATCAACATTTGACCTATTATTAAAGACATTAAGACTTCCCTTAACATAAATTTCCATTTCTGTTGCTAGTTTTCTACCAACTCCCTCTTCTTGAGATAGGAGCATATCGTATAAATCTCCTAATATAGGCATATTTTCTGGTTTAGGGTCTTCAAAATACTTTTGGTATATCTTTGGCAAGCACCTATCTATAACAGATTTTTCTGCAGCAGTAAGACCAGATCCTCCTACTACAAGTTCAAGCATAGACATTATGAAGTTCGCCTTATCCTTTAAAGGTGCGTCCCCATCTCCATAGTTCATATTAATATCTAATGGATTTAGATAGTCCTTTGATTTTGCCGAAACTTTAATAACTTCTCCATTAAATTGTTTTACAAGGTTTGAATACTCGCCTTCAGGATCACAAATAATTACATCATCGTCTGTGACAAGAATTGCATTTGCCATCTCTCTCTTTGCTGAGAAAGATTTACCAGAACCTGGTGTTCCTAATATTAATCCGTTAGGGTTCTTTAGTTTCTTCCTATCTGCCATAATCAAGTTTTGGCTAAGGGCATTTAAGCCATAGTACAAAGAATTTGCCGAATCAATAAATAGCTCTTCTGTTGTAAAAGGCATAAATACTGCCGTTGATGATGAAGTTAAAAATCTTTTTATCTCGACTTGATTAACTCCTAAAGGTAAGACAGAAACAAGTCCTTGCTCTTGCTGATGAGATAATCTTTTTACCTGACAATTATGTCTGTTAGCAATTGATGATATTTGAGCAATGGTATTTTCTAATTTTTGATTAGTCCTAGCAAAATTCATCATTACTATGCTAACTACAAAGAGCCTTTCATCTCTATTTTGTAAATCAGATAGCATGGACTTAACATCAGCCCCAAAGGTATTTATATCTGAAGGAATAATATCCATATCATATCCAGCACGAACTGCTTTCTTTTGTTCTTCAATTTTCATTCTATCCAGGTCTGTGTTTTTTCTCTTAATGAGTTTAATGGCTTCTGCTTGTTCAACTACATCTATATGAAAAGCTACATAAATATTATCATCAATATCTAAAAACTCAGATAACATTCTGTCTGATAACTCGCTTGCTAGTATTTGAAAATGGCTTACAGCTCCAATATATTTACCAAATTTAAAATTATTTGCTGGTGCAAAGTTAAAGATATTGGGAGTTATATGTGATTTTGTAGACTCTTTCTTCTTCAAATCTTTATATGAAAAATCAAAGTTTTTGTCTGGATTTAACATATCATGAACAAGTCTTAGTCTTTCTTCGCCATCAAGACTCTCTGCTCTTACTCCCATAGATTTAAAGTTAGATAAAATATCTACTTCAAGTCTATTTAACTTTGCTCTTGCTTGCTCTAGGTTATCGGCTTCTGTGGTAAAGGTTATATACTTCATCTTTTTAAGTCCGTTATTCCCCTTTGCAAGTTGAAGCTTTAACATCTCCCTAAACTCTTTTCTTACATCGTCATAGAAGTCTCCCTTATCAGCAATTTTAATTGCATCTTGTAGGTCTTTATTTCTTCCTAATTGATTTACATATGAAAGTTCAATGTGGACACTTGGATCAAAAGAATTTAAAAAGTTGGCAAATTGGTTAAAGATTAAATCTCTATCTTCTTCCAATGCCAACTGGTAATTTATATCTTGAAATGAAATTGTCTTTGAATAATTTTTTTCATCTAACTGGCAAATGCCCTCTGGTAACATTCTTATATAGGGAATAGTATCCTCAACTGTAAATCTCTTTTTCTCTTTCTTTAAAAGTACACTTAGAAGACTATTTGTTGGATCTTTCTTTGCTTTTAGCCTTCTTACTTCCTTGCGGTCTTTTTTTAATTGTTTTTCCCTTAGATTTAAGTCGCTGATTTGCTTTTTTCTTTGCTTCAAGGTATGCCTCCTTTCTTATTCTCTTAGTTGGTTGATAAAACTTATGAAGATAGAAAAATTTAAAATACTTTTCAAAAGTTAAGGTGTCTTTTTCATATAAGGTTATAAAAAAGATTGGCAGGGTTACTATTAGCATTACAATAATTGAAACATCATTAGGTAGATATTTCTTCATAAATAAATAAGTTGGTATGCCAATTACTCCTGCCACAGAAAAACCTATAAGTTGTCTTTTAGTTAAGTTAAAAGCAACCTTTGTTTTAATCTTGTCCAAATCTTTTGGTATTGGTACATACGCCATTTTAATCTCCCTCTACTTCTTCTTTGGAAAGTTCAAGTATATGGTCATAATTAGATGTTGTTTCCTCTTCTAGGTAGCTAATTCTTTCTTCTAATTCTTCTTGTTTTTCTTCATTTCTGTCATTGTATTCTCCTTGATACATAACAAATTCATTGTGACATCTTCCGAGCCTATTTATTCTCCTCTTTAAGTTTCTAATCTCTTCATTTCTTTTCTTCTCTTTTACAATTTCATAAGTTCCTCCTAATAAAATTCCAAGTCCCAATAAAGCACAATTTTTCTTTTTTAACATTTATTCCTCCTAGTGCGTATTCATAATACTTTTTGCAACTGTTCCACTCTTAAACATCATAAGTCCAAGAAGTAGAGCATATCCTAATATACTAAACAAGCTTGCGTGAATATCTGTAACCTGCACCGTCCTTATTAAAACAGTGTAGATACCTAAACATACCATCAAAAACAAACCTTGTAGTCCCAAGGCAAAAAGTCCCTTGATATAATTTGTTCCAATCTGACCCCATTCTTTATTTCCCATAGTCGCAAATGGAATGGATGATACTGATGAGTAGACATATATTTCAAACATACGCCCATATACTATTAATGTTATAACTAGTGATATTCCTTGAATTGCAATCCTTACAAGGCTCGTTTCAACTAGTATCATTAAAAGCTCACCTATTTCTTTTTCTTTTAATGTATCAACCATTGCAACTATCTGATCTCCTGAAACAGTGGCAGAAGTAGTGATTACCCCTGCCGCTTTGTTTACAAGATTTTGTGCCACATCAAAGACTGCCATTGAAAATTCAAAGGCATGGCTTGCAAGGTAGACTGCTATAAACATCTTTATAATGTATTTGAAAAACTCAAAAGTATCTGTATCGTGCATATTATTCTTTTGCATAACCATATTTATGAGTTCAATACATAAAACTGCTGTTATGATAAGACCAGCTATTGGAACAATCACATTATCATTAATGTTTTTAATGAAGTTATATACTTCTCCATTCCAACCCATTGGTGTCTTCCCAACATCTGTTGCAATAACTCCTACCTTGTCGTTTATATCTAAGAACATGGACTCAAGATTTGCTTTGATACCTCCGAGTAGCATATCCTTAAAAAATTCAGTTAGCTTGTCAAAGATACCAAACATAGATTTTCTCCTAATTTAAAGCATTTGCAAGTAGTGGAATTAATTTAATACCGATTAGTACAATTCCCCCACCAGCCATAAGCTGCTTTATGCCTAATTAGAGATTGTAAAATACTTGTAGTGTGTCTGTATTTCCTATGAAATTGTAGTAAATATCAATTGTTTGGGTGATTTCTCCATTCACTACTTCTTTTTCGTGAACATAGATTTTTGATATGAGTTCATTTAAGGTTTCTTTGTCCAGCTTCTTTATATCCTTATGTTTTTTTATGAGTTCAATCCATTTTTTGACATTAATATCTTCAAGATCCTCTTTAACAATCAATTTTTGATTATCTTCTATTCTTTGGTTTAGATAATCTTGTTCTTTTTGTGATTTTTCAAGAATTTTTTGGAAGTTACTTTCACTTATCTTGTTCTCTAGCCAGTCATCATATAGTCTTTCAATCTTTTTAGTTAAGTCTTCCACTCTTATCTGATCTTCATAAATCTTATCCATAATAAATTTTTGTTCTTCTTCATTATCAATTTCTCGTGATTTTTCAAGTGCTTTTATGATTTCTTTTTCATCTTTTAATGCTATTTCTGCATTTTTTCTAATATCTTTAAGCACTATCTCATAAAGAGTATCGTAATAAATTCTATGTTGACTACATAATGACTTTCCGTATCTTCTATAAGTGTTACAAGTGAGTAACTTTTCTCTTTTTTTCGATTTGTTTCTTCCAAGATTTAAAGATTTTCCACAATCGGGACATTTCACAATGCCTGCAAATATACTTTCTTCTCCATTTTTAAATGGTCTTCTCCTGCTCTTTAATTTTTCATTTGCTATATTATAAATATCTTCAGAAATAATTGGTTCGTGTGTATTTTCTACTATTATCCATTCCTCTTTAGGTTTATCGGATAACCAACCTACTTTGAATTTATAATTAACTTTTTGACTAGCAATATGACCAATATAAACTGGGTTTTCAATAATTTCTTTTAGGGTTGTGCAGTCCCACCAATACTCTCCACTATCTACGGTCATTTCTAACTTAGTTTTTTTATTTCTAAGTCCTTTTTTTCTATTCCACCAGGTAGGTGTAGGTATTTTTTCTTCAAAAAGTCTTCTTCTAATTGCTTGTACTCCATAACCACTAAAAGCAAGATCAAAAATTTTTTCAACAATCCATGAAGTTTCATCATCGATTACTAATTTATGTGGATCTTCATTGTCTTTCCTATATCCTATTGGAGCAAGACAACCAATAAATTTTCCTTGCCTTGCCCTTGTCATATAAGCAGATTTCATCTTTTTGGAAACATCTCTTGAATAAAACTCGTTTAAAACATTTTTAAAAGGAACTATTTCGTTGTTTTCTTGAAAGGTATCTACTCCATCATTTAAAGCTATATATCTGACATTGTTCTTTGGGAAGAAATTTTCTGTATAGTATCCAGTCTGCAAATAGTTTCTTCCAAGCCTTGATAAGTCCTTAGTGATGACTATATCCACTTTTTTATTTTCAATATCTCTAATTAGTCTTTGAAATGATGGTCTATTTGTATTTAATCCAGTATATCCATCATCTATATATACATCGTAAATACTCCAACCTCTTGATTTTACATAGTTTTCTAAAAGTTCCTTTTGGTTTTGTATGCTGGCACTCTCTCCTTTCTGCTCATCATCTTTAGATAGTCTGCAATAAATTGCAGCTTTGAATGAAAAGTGATTTGAATTTGTTTGTATCATTTCCTATTCCTCCTTGTTTGAGTTTTCAGAAATAACACAACTTTCTCTAAAACTATTTTTATTATAGCACTCTTTTTTATTACTATCAATATTATATTTGTTATACTCAATTTCATTGATCTTATTTAATTTGCTTGATTTTTTTATTAATCTTAGAAAAGCGTCTGTGTCTGTTCTTATATTATCATAATTTCTTTTTACAATGTATTTTGTTTGTCTTTTTGTCATAGCTTATCCTTTCATGCAATAAAAAAAGGCGATTAGATTTTTAATTTTCTAATCGCCTTTTAAGTGTCATATTTATATTTTTATTATCTCTGGCATACTTTTATACCTTTTTAGACTTAAAGTCTTTAATAGTGGCTTTCCACCTCTTTTTACTTATAAAGATTCGCCTACTTCATAGTTCATTTTTTTATTCCCTCCTTGATGTCTTAGTTTTTCTTTGTCTTCTTCATACCATTTTAAGATTGTCGCATAGTGGTTTTGATAGGTCTTACCACTGCTTTCCATGTATCTGGATAGTTTATTTATCATTATTTCTGTGTGTGAGTTTAGTTTTTCTTTTAGATTTTTATATTCTTCTTTGCTTAACCTTACATTTTTGAATTCTCCATAAAAGATGGGGGTGGACTGTTCTCCTCTCCCCTTATCTATACTAACCTTATCTAATCTACCCTTATCTATACTGGGTTGACCACTTGACAACCTTTGGTTAACCAGATGACAACCAACTTTTTCTTCTGAAATATATGCTCCATTTTCCGTCTGATAAAGCTGTTGTTTCTGCTCTATATACATTGTTGGCTTATATCTGTCTTTTCTAATAAAGTTATTTATCTTCCAATGAGTAATGACGATAATTCCCTGATCAAAGACTATCACAAAGCCTTTCGCTATAAGTATTTTCAAGTCATCTTCATTAGCTCCGATAATTTTGATGATTTTCTTAGGATTATTTACAAAACCGTCATCATCTGCCCTCATTGATAAATGAAAATATAGGCATTGACTACTTAGTGGCATATCCAAAAATAAGTCGCTATCCACTATCTTTAGTGAAAACATTCTTTTATCTGCCATGCTCTCCTACCTTTCTTCAAATAAAAAAAGACGATAGTTTTTACTTCTACCGCCTTGCGTACATTTATTATGTTTTTAAAATTTATTTTAGTTCGTTTTCAATTTCTTCTATGGTTGGTAATGCTCCCTTTAAACTTTCAGGAATTAAGTTTTGTAGATGATATTCTGAAATTCCAATAGGCTCTCTTGAGCTTTCAGAAGCATATTTTGCCAATACATTATCCTTTGTCTTACAGATTAAAAGACCTATTGTTTGATTATCCCCATCTCCCTTTAATATATGATTTACAGATGTTACATAGGTTCCAAGTTGTCCTATATCCGCAGGTTTAAATGCGGAAATTTTAACCTCCACAACTACATAGCAATGTAGCTTAATGTTGTAGAATAACATATCAATAAATTCTTCTGAATTTCCAACTACAAGTCTATATTCTCTGCCCACGAACGAAAAACCTGTCCCTAGCTCCAATAAGAATTTTTGAATATTATCCATCAAAGCGTCTTTCAATTCTTTTTCATCATAATTTTGCCTTATAGATATAAAGTCAAAATTATACGGATCTCTTGTCATTTCATTGGCTAAATCACTTTGTGTAGCAGGCAAATTATTTGTGAAATTTGTTATTGCTTTTCCTTGTCTCTCAAATAGATCTGTATCCAAGAAATTTAAAAGCACAGCTCTACTCCAGCTATTTTCTAATGTTTTAGATATAAAGAAAAATGCTTTATTCAAATTTCCCTCACATCTATCCATAATATATCTTTGATGTCCCCATGGGATACTAAAAATCATATTAAAATCTCCACCGACTTTAGATATTTGTAAATCGTCCACAAGCTGTGGACGATTTAATGGCGAATACATTTCATAAAATTTTTTCATATATTTTAAATTAGTAACAGAAAATCCTTTGACATTGGGAATTTCATTTTTTAAATCCGAACTTAATTTTTTATAGAATCCGCTACCCCATCTGCTTTCTGCCTTTAAGCTAATAATTTCTTCTCCTAAACTATAATAAAACTTTAGCATTTCAGAATTAACCGAAACTGCTGCTTTAAGTTGTCTGCTTGTATATGATTTTTTTATTTTCTCAAGCATTTTTATATATTCACTATCTCCTATAATAGCTAAATCTTTTTTATCCATTCTAATCACTCCAATCTAATTCTTTATTTTATTCTATTTCTTGCACCAATGGTGGGAGTTTTAATCTTTTTATCACAATCAGCTTACAGTAAACAAGCTCATTTTATCATTACACATTTAGTTTAATTAATGTGATTATACCAAAAATGTTAAATCTTTTCTATCTCTCCCTCTCTCTCTTTATCTATCTCTATATCTTTCTCTATCTCTATCTCTTGTCGGACATGGGTTGGACTAATTAAGGACAATGTCCTCTGTTTATTTTGTCTGTGAAAAATTCCTCTTTTAATTTTATCCAATAATATCTTTTGTTTGTTGCCATATCTGCTCCTTTCTTGATTTTCGATAATCGAAATTCTTGATTTCCGATTTTCGGAAGTCTTGTTATTATAGTTATTTAAGGGTGTAACTTTTCGTTACTCCCTTTAGATTTCTCTGGTCATATCTTTTTTGTTTGGTTTTACTTTTTCTTTTACTTTCCTTTTGACTTTCTCTTTTGTCTTATCCTTGTTCTTGGATAGGTCTTTGTATTTCTTTATTTGCTTTAGGATACTTTCTTTTTCTTTTTTATTTTCTTTGACTATGACTTGCTTAAAGGCATATTCCATTACTTTTATGTCTTTGGCTTGGAAAAATACTTCATAGTTTTGGGTTTCTTTGTTTTTCATTACTGAGAAACTTACTCCAAGTTTGTTTAGTTCTTTTTTTAAGTCTTTGAGATCGCTTTGATCTACGCTTATATTTTCTAGTTGTCCTTTCTTGTAGAGGTCTTTTAGTTTCATTTCATCGCCCATAAGGCTTTTTAGGTTTTCATTTGCTTTTTCTAAAGTATCATTCATCTTTTTTCTTATTTCTTTGTCTAAGTTGATTGATTCTTTTGCTGCCTTTATTGTGTATGTTATTATGGTTTGTGCTGCTTGACCTGCTTCTTTGCTTATTTCTTCGTTTATCATGCTTTATCTCCTTTGTTTAAATTAAAAAAAGGGAAGTATAGGCTTTAATTTTTCTATACTTCCCTTTGTTTGTTTTTATTTGGTTATTCTTGGTGGTGGAATGCTTTATTTTGATGTTTTTATATCTTTCTTAGGTATTTGTACCTTTTATACTTTTAAATAGCTTACAATACCTTTCCACCTTTAGTAGTTTATGTGTGTTCTTTTGTCTGATAGATAGTTTTTCATGTTGGAATATATAATTTGTATTTCTTCGTTGTTCATTGCTTTTATTTCTTCTGTGCTTTTATATGTTTTGTATATTCCATCTTGATCTGCATTTATGAGTTCATCTATTAGCTCTTGCCTTTTATTCATCTCTATTACCTCCTAGACCTGTCTTTATTTTCTTGGTCATATTATAGCTTGGATAAGATATTTTTACCAGGTCTTATCTTTCTTGATTTTTGTAATAGTCTTTAGTCATTTGTCTTTTTTTATTAAACTTATCACTGTCTTGCTTATATTCTTTAATCTTTTCTATGATACTTTCTTTTTCTCCTCTCTTAATTGCCTTGTCAATTTCTATTGATAGGTCAATATCATATTCTCTATTAACTACCTCTACTGCATATTTGATATGATTTATTTCCTTGTATCTTTCCCTTATCTTTTCTGACTCTGTATTTAATTTACTGATTTCATCTTCTAAGTTTTTGATTTCTCCTAACCATTCTTTTTCTCTTAAATTTTTCTTTCCGCTGATTTTTTCAATTAAGGTTCTTGCCCTTATATGTTGGTCTATTTCCTTTTGATTATTCTTGTAGAAGCTTTCTTTGAATATTTTCTTGCTTTCATATTCTTGGTAGGTTGCTTTTGTTTTTCTTACAGTCTTTGCATAGGCTAAACATTTGTTAAGGTCTTCTATCTTTTTACTGTTTTCTTTTATAGTCTTATATATTTCAGAGTTTTTACTTCTTAGGGTGTTTATATGCCCTTGTAGGTCTGATATGGTTTTTATTTTGTTTTCTCTTAGATAATTTATTCCACTTGCATATCTTTTTAGATCATAGATTGCTTTGTTTCTTTTACCATAAAATGATAATTCAGCTCTATTATTTTCTTGCATTTCTTGATAAAAGCTTAAATATTCATAGAGGTTAAAGAGTCCTGATTCATTTTCGATTTGCTTTTTACTTTGGTATTTGTATTCTCTATATGATTCTTTTAGCTTATCTTTGAAGTCTGCTAACCAAGATGTTATTTTCTTTATTTCATTGCCTATGTTTTTTAATAGTTCATTCTGTTTTTTTATTTCACGATTTATATCTCCTTTTTCCGTGCTTATTCCTTTTCTTTCCATTGCACTAGCACTTGCTCCTAGATGTATTGTTGGTATTTGTTTTATGCCTTGTCTTTTAAAACTCCTATGGTCTACTCTTTTTTCTATATTATTTTTTGCTAGGTATTCGTTGCAAAGGTCTGAAAAATTTTCTCTCCATTTTTCTACATTACCTTTATCATTCCAGGTTGTTAGTTCTATTTTTCTTGTCTTTGGTTTTCCATTTTTGTTTAAAATCTTTTTCCCTTTTTCATCTAGGATATATTCTTTTTTGCTTTTCTGCCCCCATGTTCCATCTTCATTTATTGGTCTTACTATGGTCATTATATGAGCATGAATGTTTTGATTTCCCTCTCTACTTTCATCATGGATTGCTAGGTCTACTATCATTCCCTCTTTTACAAAGTTGGTTTGTATATATTCTTCTAGCATCTTTTTATTTTCTTCTATGCTTAATTCTTTTGGTAAGGATATGATAAAGTTTCTTGCAAGTTGGGCATTAGAGTTTTTCTCAAATAGTTCTACCGAGTTCCACAAGGTTTTTCGGTCTTTATATTCTTTTGGTGCGTGATCTGGTAAAAATATTTCTTTGCTAATTACTCCTTGTTTTTTTGTATAATCATGGGTTACACCGTCCCATTCATTTTTTATTTTTTCTCCACTTATATATGCTGCACTTGCTACTGCACTTTTGCCTTTTCCTCTTGATATTATGTTTACTGAAAAATGAAAACTGTCTGCCATTTTTATCACTTCCTTTCTTTTTTGGTTGTTTTAGGTGGAGGCTTAATAGATTTTTATATCCACTTTGTGAATGAGCGTTTTGAAATGATAAGATAGAAAAAGCCGACTACTGAATTAATTTTTGTTGTTTCAGTATGTCGGCTTAATTGTTTTGTTCATTTCAAATTTTAAAAGTCAAGGGCGAGCGTTAGCGAGTTTATTTACCCTTGACTTTTAAAAAGCGAATGGTTGTTTGCTCCCTGCAAGGGTTTAGCTCCGCAGGACGCAAGCACCCTTTAGGGTGTATAATTGCGCCCTTAGAAAATCTAAGGGAGATTTGGTTATTTTATTTTTCTAATTTTCTCTTATTATTTTTAGTGTTTCTTTTATATCTCTTTTTTCTTCCATAAGTCCTCCTTTCCGCTTTTAGACAAAGAAAAAACAGTAAACCTTTTTTGATTTACTGCTTTCGTGTTAGCTTTTATTGAATTGTTAGTTTAGTAAGATAAGAATATCCTACTTGCAATACTCTTTTATTTTATCCTCATATTTTTTTATAAGTTCTCGTGAATAAACTTTTTTGTTTTTTGAATCTCTAACTTCTTTCCAAAGAATGGAGGCTACTTTTAATTTATTAGAGTAGTTGTAACTATTTTCGTCTGCACAGAAATCCTTTAAAAATTTATTCCATTGACAAACCGAATTATCATACTTAGCATAATTTGATTTCCCATAATAAACTTTTAGCATATCTTGAATTGTAAAACTCAAATCATTTTCTCTTTTTACTTTTCTCCAAGCAGTAGCCATATCAGCAGTAAATTTAAATGGCGAAACATCTGTTAAAATTGAGAAATACTCTCTGAAATGTGTGTTAAAGGAGAACCCGCATTCAAGTAATGGAGTATCTAAGGTAATAGTTTCTACTTGTTTCTTTTCATTTTTTATTGATGACTTTTTAATCAAATCACCCTTAAAGTACTGTTCAATAATATAATTGAGTTCCTGTTTTGTACCTCTGTATTCTAATCCTAATGACTTGCATATCTGTGAAAGTTCTTCATGATACCAATAGTATTTATTAAACTCATAAAACGATGTGATTTTATCAAACTCAGGTCTACTTTCTATCAATATTTTATCTCCTTAAACCAATTTACCTAATGCGTTTCCCAATTTTCATTTTCTTACGCCATTCTGGTGCTATTCCATCATCAGACCAATATTCATCCATTTCTATAATCAAATCATCCTTAAGATGGATAAAGCTTACTACATGAAAAGACTCACTATTATCTCTTGGAAAGACTCGGCAAGCCAGAATAATGGTATTTGCATTTTCTTCGATTCGTTCTATTTCTCCATTCCAGTTTCCTGGATATTCACAATTTGCTTTTATATACTCATCTAAGGTAAATACCTCATTTGTGCAATGCCATTTTATAACGGCATTTTTTTGAAAAAGTTTCCTAAGTTCTTCTGCATCTTGTGATAAAACTGTTTTGAAAAATCTATCTATATCCATAGTAATCACCTTAAAACCAATTCACTTTTTCATCTCTAAACAATGGTGTTTCACTCTCTTTGTAAGGATTGTAGTTATTACAATTACAGCCAAACTCTTTCAATGCTTTTATCTTATTATCGGCTGTCCAAACAATCAAAGAAATACCGTCAAATTCTTCAACTTTCCCCTCATTCATTTTATTTTTGAAGTGCCATTCTACAATAGTTTGATTATCCTTATGAAAAAATTGCTTTATATCCCAAGTAAGCACTTTTCCTCTTGTATTCCATTCATTAAACCAGTGCTTTACTGTTTGACAATTTTCATACTTAGGACTCCAGCACTCAATATAAATTACATTATCTAAAAAAATATCATCTATACCTAAGTCTTGTTGTGTGAGCCACATATCAAACCATAAACGAATGATTTTTTCTCTTTCATTCATAAATTTAAAAACCTCCAAAATCAAATAATTATATACAATTATACCATTTTTTCACTTAGTTTTATAAATCTAACTCATTCCTCTTTACCTGTGATAGTCGTTTTGCTTGTTCTAGTAAATGCTCTATGCAAGTCTTAACTTTATCTGCTTGCTCTACTTATTTTCGTATTTCTAATATTTGATTGTAAAGGTTATTTTTATCTTTCCTCATATTGGCAACTTTTGATTTCCGTTTGAATATATTTAAGATCGTGGTTTCTCTTAAGTATTCTTTCAGATATTTCTTGAAACTTTCAAATAAAATAAGTTATGCAATATACTAATCTTCCTATTTATTATTTTAATTTTCTCTCATTATTTTTAGTGTTTCTTTAAATTCTTTTGTCTTTGTTGCTTCTTCTAGTAGAATTTTTATTTCTTCATCTGTTAGTTCTTTTGCATTTTCTATAAGGCTTTCTAAGATTGCTCCTCTTGTTATTAGCCTATGCGTTCTTTCTTTTCTTCTTTTTATTATGTCTTGTTTTAATATCTTCTTTTCTTGATTTTTTAGTTGCCTTAATCTTTCTTCTGTATCATAAATTTTATCTTTTATTTCTTTTGACTCTTGTCTTATTTGTTCTAATTTTTTCACATAAAACTCCTTTCTTAAAATAAAAAGAGATAACATTTCTGCTATCCCTTTCAAAGTTTAACTATTAAAAATATTATATTATCATCTCTAAAGTCAGATATGAAAAAAGTGCCTAAAATTATAGGCACTTTAAGAAATTTGACTCAATCTTTTTATTCATATACTCCACTTTTTTTGAAATTATATTGTTCTTATTAAATCTATAGTCGGTCTGTCTAGAATTCTTTTTAAAGAAAAATTATAGATTAGTAAGTTGATTGCGTATACTACAATAGAAAATCCAAGAAACAATTTATAGTCATAATATCTTATTAATATATTAAGACTTAAATTAGGTGCTATACGAGATATTACAAGCATGACCCCTAATGTGGTTATTCCCGCAACAATAAATGATTTTATTTGCTCTTCTATAAACTCTTTTCGATAAATATTCTTTAACTCATCCACGTCCATACCGCATGAATAAAGGCTGCCAATTTCTTTCTTTCTACTCATAAGACTTAAATTAATGGATGAATAACCATTTGTTACATTAAGAATAAAAATAATGAAAGCCATCGCAAATGCGACTTTCTTTAAAGATTCTAGATCACTTTTTCGATTCATTTCAATATCTGCTTTTGTGTTAATATCGTACTTTTCATTTGGCATTATCGATTCTCTTATCTTATTATCCAAATAATCCTTTACATTTCTCATCTCTGTGTCTTTTACATTCATATTTAATACATACGGAGCATTAATAAATTCTGCATCTTTTGACTCATCCATAAGTTGGAAGAAGGTATCGAAATCTGTGTAGATTTTTACATAAAATGGTAAAGTTATTGAATCATAGTTTCCCAAATCATCTATAGTTTTAGAAATTTTTATACTTTTTTGAAAATTCTCCCCTATCTGTAAGTTTATATCTTTCGGATTATTAAAATATGGTATTTTATTTGCTTTAGCTACTGGAGTGTTTGGGTTTTCTTGTACCATATTATAAAGAATAAATTCTCCCTTACTTGCCCCCAATTTACTAAAGTCTTCATCTTCTAAAGCTATAAGCATCCCATTCAACTGGCTTGAATGACTCTTTTTCAAATAATACTCTAACTTTTGATCTAGAGACATGTTAATAGCTTCTTTGGACAATTCTAAATCATTATCTACCTGAATATAACTTTCTTTTGAAATATAGGACTTATCATTTGGAATTTCTTTTTCAATTTCTTTAAAAACTTTAGGAACGCTCCTATTTTCACTATAGTAACTAGCTATTACATTGTAGCCTGAATCATAGTAAGAAAAATCTCTGTTATATTTAGTCACTGTAATAATAATGACTAAAACAGAAATTATAATGACACCAATAGCAGAAATATAACGCTGTGATTTAATACTATCAAGGTTGTTTAATTTTAATTCTTTCCATAAATTCCTAGATCTTTTTTTCTTAAAGCTATCAAAGTTTAAATTTCCCTTTATACCTTCAATAATAGGTATTTTTGAAACTTTCTTTGCTGGTTGAATAATAGAAAATACTACTACTAAAAGAGCTACTGTAACAATCGCTAGGCTAAGTAAAGGACTGAAATAACTAGATACTAGTTTTCCTACCCCTTGATCAATCTCAAGATGCCTAAACAATTTTAAGATAAGACAGTATCCAAGGATATGTCCAATTAATATAGGTAGAACAGATAGGAAAATACCTTCTTTTAATAGTAACAAGTATATCTGAAAGTCCGTAGTGCCTATAGACTTATATACAGAAAGTTCCTTGATTTTCCTAAAAGCCCACACCTTGAATATATTTTTTACAAAAAATACAAATAGTAATATAGCCCCTATTACAGAAAGAATGGTTCCTAATTCAGTTAAAATATTATGGGGAAAGTCATACTCAACACCGTAATAATCTATTAAATTAGAATTGAAAGTTAAGGGAACATCTCTACCTAATTTTTTATTGATTTCATTTTGTAGATTTACTTTGTTATCATAAGCCTTTTCAAAAGAATTAAACTTTAAAACTACTTTGCCTGGATCCTCTTCATTTTTCAGTGCTAAAGCATAATTAACTCTACTATATTTATTATAGACATCTCCATAAATTCCAACCAGCTCAAAGTCTTTGCTAAAACTAAGATTGTAAGACTCCTTATCAGTAAAAGTACTTATGGCATCTATCTCTTTACCCTCTATTAGTCTATGCCCAAAATCAAGCTGTATTTTATCTCCTAATTTTAGCTTATTTTTTTCGACTAGACTTTTCGATAATACTATTTCTCCATCACTTTTAGCAAAGTGTCCTTCAAGTAAATCTGAATGCTCTCTCATTTTATTTATATCATTATCTTGATAATTTACGGCAATCAAATCATTCTTGTACTTTGCCGATTCAGGATTTATGGACATTTCACCTACAAATTCTATATTATTAATATCTTTTATTTTTTCAATATCATTACTTGTTAAGTTCCCTTCAAGTTCTGCATCATAAAAATTTACGGTCATGAAACTTTCATTATTATATTTAACAATTGTATAACTATAATAAAAAACCACAGTAAAAAACAAACTTACAATAAATAAGGAAATAAAAATAGGAAAATTCTTCTTATTCATTTCTTTCAGCTCCTACAATTTTTCCATCTACTATTGTAATGATACGATTAGCTTGTAAGGCTATTTCTTCGTCATGGGTGATTAAGATAATCGTCTGTTTCATTGTTCTATTGAAGTATTTAAAGATTTCTATAATTTCCTTAGAATTTTTTCTGTCCAAATTACCTGTTGGTTCATCCGCCAATATGATAGATGGATTATAGATAAGACTTCTCGCTATGGCAACTCTCTGCTGCTGACCTCCTGAAAGCTCACTTGGAAAAGAGTCAAGTTTACTTTCTATACCAAGTTTTTTTACTATATCTGAGAATTCATCTTGATTGATTTTCCTTTTATCAAGTTTTAATGGAAGTTCTATGTTATGACGAACTGTTAAGTTGGGAATCAAATTATAAAATTGATAAATTAGTCCGACTTTTCTTCTTCTAAAGTAGGCTAATTCTTTTGAGGAATACTTTGAGATGTCGTTACCATCTATATAAACCTTACCATCATCTGGACTATCCACTCCTCCTATGATATGTAGGAGGGTTGATTTACCAGACCCACTTGGTCCAACAATGGCGACAAATTCTCCTCTTTCAATTTCAAGGTTGACACCGTCTAAGGCAATGACCTTAGAATTACCCTCGCCGTATTCTTTTCTTAAATTTTCTACTTTTAATATTTCCATACTTTCCTCCTTAATTTAAGGTAAGTATATAAAAGTAAAGTGATTTTTAGGTGACATTATAAAATTTTATTTCAAATCTTGCTCCATCATCTGTATTTGAAACGTATATGTCCCCATTGTTTTTTTCTACAATTGTCTTTGCCATGGCAAGTCCAATTCCAAAACCATTTGAGTCGGGGGTTTTATAAAAGCGTTTAAAGATTTTTTTCATATTCTCTTTTTCTATTCCTCCGCCATTGTCTTCAATGATTAAGCTTGTATAGAGAGGATTTTTGTATGATGAAACCACGATTTTATCACAAATCGGTCTATTATCAGCATTCTTGATAATATTGATAAAAGCTTCTGCTAGCCAATAAAAATCTCCACAAATACTATTTTCCCTTAAAGTCTCTTCTATTTCTACATTGGTAAATTTTTTAAAATTCAAACTATCCAAAGAATAATCTACTAACTCACCTAAATTAACTTGTTCTTTTTTCATAAGATTTTTGTTAGCATCAAGGCTTGATAGTTTAAGTAAAATATCTGATAGAGAATTTAATCTGATAGTTTGTCTTTTTAAAATCTCTATCTCATCATTATTTGGAAAGTTCATCTCCAAATTTTCTATGGAAAAAAGCATAGATGTAATAGGAGTTTTGATTTGATGGGCGATGTCTTCTAGGTATTCGATTTGCTTTTCGCTATTTTTTCTACTTGTCTCCTTGGCTTCTACTATTTCTATAAAAAGCTTATAAATTTTATCTTCCAAAATTGAAAAATCATCTTGCTTCATAGGAATTTTGTAGTCCTGATTTTTCATATTTTCTATCAGATCTATAAGCTCATTTATCCTGTCTTTCTTTCTTTTTTCTAAGAAAGAATAAAGTAATCCTAAACTTATTATCCAAAATATATACATCATTTAATCCATCCTATAGCCTATTCCCCTGACGGTTGAAATGACTTTTTTATCAAGTTTTTCTCTAATTCTTTTAATAGTTGATGTGAGAGTATTGTCGTTTACAAACTTATCCCTATCTTCCCAAAACAATTCAAGAAGTTGACTTCTGGTATAAACCCTGTGGGGATTTCTAATAAATAAGAGCAAAATTTCATATTCTAGCGAAGTTAAATCTACTAGGTTTCCCTTAAAATAAACTTTTGACTGATTTAAATCTATTTTTATATCCTTATAAGATATATTTTTATCTTGTGATATAGGTATTGTCCTTAAAACCGCATCAATTCTTGCCCTTAATATGGCAAGGGAAAATGGCTTTATTAAATAGTCGTCTGCTCCTTGATCTAGGGCGGCAATTATAAAATCTTCATCATTTTTAACAGTAGTAACTATAACCCTTATGTCCTTATCTTTTAACTTTTTAATCAAATGTTGACCGTCTTTATCTGGTAGATTTATATCAAGTAGTGCCACATCAGTGTCTACATTCATCATATAGGTCGCTTCGTAAAAAGATGATGCAAGCTCTACTTCATAACCATTATTAACTAAATACTTTCCCATTTGTAAAGCAATTTCTTTATTATCCTCTATAATCAAAACACTCTTCATTTTAACCCTCTCATACATTAACCTTTGAAATCTATTAAAAAATTTTTTTCATACACAATAGCTATACTATGGCAGCACTTATGACCGCAACATAAAACCTGCCCTGCTTAGATCAGCTAATTTATTTCAATGTAGAGTCATTAACGTTTTTTATCAATTTTCAATCTTCATTATAAAAATTAAACTGGGATTCATAACAAACCCCAGTTTTATATTAGCGTGTTCTTTAATATAATTTTGATCCTGCTGGAATATTATCATCTAACATTATTAAGTTAAGTTTTTCCTCTCCATCGTACTCACAAATTGCAGATATAATCATTCCTTCTGAGTCGATTCCCATCATCTTACGAGGAGGAAGATTACAAATTGCAAGTAGTGTCTTTCCAATTAAGCTCTCTGCACTGTAATATTCCTTAATACCAGATAAAATAACTCTTTCTTTTTCAGAACCATCATCTAATGTAAATTTCAATAGTTTTTTTGACTTTGGAACTTCTTCGCAGTTTTTAACTTTTACAACTCTAAAATCAGATTTTAAGAATGTATCAAAATCAACCATATGTTCAAATAATGGCTCTACTTTAACTTTTGAAAAGTCAATTTCTTCTGTCGTAAGTTTGTCGTAAGTTTCGTAAGTTTCTTTTGATAAATCCCTATTTTCTGCCTTTTCTAAGCCTATTGGCTTCATTTGTTGGGATTATTGCTACATCATTCATATTTTTAGGCAAATACCAACATCTGGCTTATCTGAATATCCCTTAAAGCCTAATTGATTAAAAGTGGTTATTTGTCCAGTACCTTGATTGATGTTTTCTTCAATTTCATCAAAGCCTAATATTTCTTTTGCATAATCCCTAACTTGATCTTCTGTCCTTAAAGTCATTTTCTATTCCTCGTCACTAAAATTATCTTCAAAACTAATAATATCATTAGGAGTGCAAGATAGAGCCTTACATATTCTTTCTAAATTTTTAAATGTAATTGGTTTATCCTTGCCCATTTGTGCCATAACATTTGTTGTTAGTCCTGCCATAGCTATTACATCTGTTTTCTTTAATCCTTTTTTTGCTAACTGTATCCATAATGGTTTATAGTTTAATGCCATAATATTCCTCTTTTTCTCTTCATTAGATTTATTTAATTATAGCATAAATATTGATTTCATTCAAGCTTACATTGATTTAGTGTTTTGTTTTAGAGAATTTGTTGTGTTATTCCGTCCTTATTTTGCCATAAATTGCTTAATACCTTGAGATTTAGCACCAGATAGTGATAGGTAATCCTTTGATGTTATCTCCGGATTTTCCCCCACTTCACACCGTGCATGCGACTTTCACCGCACACGGCGTTCCATCACAAGAAAGATTTTCACGTTTTAACTAAGACTTACACACTTCGTAACAAATTATTTTTTTCTCTAAATTAGTGGCAGTTCTGCCATTTTTCTAAGCTTATTACATTTCTCAATCTGCTTGACTGTTAACCCAAGCTCTTTTATATATTTTTGGATCGTATCTACTTTTGTTGCATGGATGAGTATATGAACTGCTTCTGTAACAAGAATTAAGTTGCTATAACTGTCTGTACCGCCTTGTTCAAGCGGTATCTTGTGATGGCAATGTATATCGTTTGGTGTAAGTTTTACACCTGTTACCCCACATCTGCCATATTGAGCTGCAAAGAGCGAAATTCTGTTGTCTGCAAACTCTATACTCTTATCAAGTACAGGATGTCTCATCAACCAAACAAGTGTATCTACATCAATTTGCAGATTTTTATGAATAAAAGCTCTGCCCTTTACAGTGTATTTATTTACAACCTTTTTCTTGTGTTTTGCGTCCTTTGTCCTAATATATCCAACTGGAATTAGCGGATGTCCATTAAGGAAGCGAAGCTGTTTACTTTTTCCATATTTTTCTTTGATAAATCCTTTGTTTAGCGTTCCACTGGTTTTAATATCAAGTCTGTTGTTCATCTGCTTTTTAATGTGAAAGGCTATTTTAGCAAAGTCCAAACTTACATTTGTTGCTATTTGGTAGTAATTATGCAAGCCTGAAACAGTGGCATTATACTTGGCTATTGCTTTGTACTGTTCCTTTTTGTTTGCAGGTCTTTTTATATCCGCAACACATTTAGAAATATCTTCTTTTGCATTTTTCAGTGCCTTATCACTTATATGCGACTGTACAACAAACTTTTTGCCTTTTGGTTTAACCTTCAGCTTGAAACCTAAGAACTCCGAATACTTTTGTTTTAGATTTGTTATTTTAGATTTTTCTTCACTTACATTTAGTTTTAATCTGTCTTGCAACCATTTTGTAACTGCCTGATAGGTTCTTTTTGCATCGTAGTAATTACGGCAAAATATCTTAAAATCATCAGCATACCTTACAATGTATATTTCTTTTAGGTTGCTTGTTCTTAAAGCTCTGTAAGTATGGCTTTTTATCTCTGTTCCTTGACTGTTCGTTCTCTGTTTATATGGATAATGCGTAGGCATTGTCAGCCATTGAGATGAAACCCACCAATCTAATTCGTTCAAGACTACATTAGATAGTAGCGGTGATAATATTCCGCCTTGTGGTGTTCCCTTTGTTGGTGTAATTACCTTTTTATCGGGCATAACTATGTCTGCTTTAAGCATTTCCTTAATGATACAAAGTAACTTTTTGTCTTGGATTCCTAAATTCCAAATCTGCCTTATGAGCTTTGCATGATATACGTTATCGAAAAATCCTTGTATATCAATATCGACTACATAGTGTAAGTGCTGTATCTGCATTAGTCTCGCACATTCTGCAATAGCGTGTTCCGTACTCCTGTTAGGTCGAAACCCATAGGAGCTGTCATGAAACTTGGCTTCACATATCGGCTCTAATATTTGCAAGATACATTGTTGTACAATTCTGTCTACAATAGTCGGTATTCCTAAAGGTCTTATTTTCCCATTAGGCTTTAGTATCTCCACTCTCTTTACAGGGCGTGGTTTATACCAATGAAACTGTTTTTGTATGAGAGAAATGTATTCTTCTTCATTTAGCCTTGATAGATGTTTTATTGTTCTACCATCTACTCCGGCTGTATGACTTCCTTTGTTCCCTTTGATACTGCGATAGGCAAGTTTTATATTTTCTCTTGAAGTTATCAACTCCATTAAATTTGAAAATACTTTATTCTTACTGCTATCTTCATATAAATCATCAAGGACTTTTTGCAAGTCATAGTATTCCGTATAACGGATTTTGCTTTGTTTCAGTGTTTGTTTCGAAGTGGACACAGTCACCATCTCCTTTCGGATTTGATTTTCTTTGTCATACTCGAAGCTGTGTTTGTCTTAATTTCAGTTCTTGTACTTTCCTGTGACTGGTGGCTATCCCTCCACGAACTTATTATTTCCGCTTCATAGGTACTGTGCCACCGCTTTCACCAAGATAAAGAACGGTTATATGCTGTTTTTACAGTCATTTTCCCATTCAACACTTCTTTAGCATTAGACTGCTTCCGTGTTCTTGGCTTACCACGTTCCGACAATCTTATCATTGAATACGTTTAGGTTCTTCCTCTAAGCCTGTGTTTAGTTTTCACCATATCGCCTGTAACGATATATGGATTTTTATAACAACCATTCTTACTCATCCACAAACACCCCATCTTTGATGGGAATTGCCGTTAGGCAAATTCAAACGTTTAGACTTGTACATTCGGAAGTACGTCAGTGCTTTGGTATACACATTCTCACCATGCGTATTCGACACCCGACATATAGGTAGCACCGTCCACCTCTGAACAGCTTTCGTGTCTGATGTTAATATCAGTCTTACGGCTACTCTCTGCCGACTTCACCGAGCTTTTGACAATGAAATAGTCTAATATTCATTGCCAATCGGAGTATCAGTGTAGGCATTTCAGGGCGTTACCCCGTCATTCTACCTATCAGATTGCCAGTTCTCCTAAGTTTTGAACTTTCGGTCCTTCGACTTAGTGCATAAGCTTTTCACTTATGAACGTGTCGCACGGTTATCATTACCATAACCTTCCATTAAGTTAATAACTCCCCATGCTCCTAAACCTGCACCAATTGCAGTTACAAGTGTCTTTAAAACTCCAACTCCAGCTGTAAAAAATTCCATATTATTCCTCCTCGTTTTCTTGTCTTTTTTCTATTTTGTTTAGTGATTTAACTATAAAGTTCTTGTAGATCTTATCTCCTTTTTTGTTTTCTTTGAAATATCCAAAGACATGGATTAGATCCCCTTTTTCAAATTCTTTTACAATTTCTACCTTTTCTCCATATACTGAGCAATTTGTATATTCTTTGCCCTTTCCATAATTTTTAACAAGAGCAAAATTTGCTACTTGAACACTTTCTCCATCTTTTTCAAATTCTGAAAATTCAGCTTCCTTAACTAAATTTGCATTTATATTTATCATTTCTCTATCCATTAATTTCTTCTCCTTAATCTATAAATTCCAATTAAAAAAGCGACTGAATTTATATTTCAATCGCTAAATGTCTAATATATTAAATTATTTAAGTGGGGCTTCTTATCCTTACCATTTTTACCTCCTAATTTTGAGTATAAAAAAAGCAGTAAACTTTATAATTACTGCTTTAATAAAATATCCTATATTATTAATCATTAAATGAACAATCTCGACAAATACCACCTACATCTTCTCGCCTATCCTTAAATCCCTTTCCACATTTAGAGCAAATAAATGCATAATCATTATTGTAATTCTCCTCTTCTAAATAAGAGTCATCGTAGTCTTCTTCATTTTTGTTTATAGAATCTTGATCTATCTGAATTTCAATTATTTCAATATCTGTATATTCTTTATCATTATTAATATAAAAAGAATCTTCTTCGATATCATCTTTATTAATTAATCTTGTGACATTAACTATGACACTTCCACTAAATTCTTGTTCTATTGGTGGTGATTGTATGACTTCTTTTGTATCATCATCACGTCCCCAATAATCAAAGGATACACAACTTAAATTTATTAAATATTCTAGCTCATAAGTTATACTAACAATCTCGTCTGTAAACTCTTCATAAGTATCTAATATCTCATTGAATTCACAATTATTTATATCTAATTCTTCAATACCCTCACTTCCAATAACATACGATTCTAGATAATAATAGTTGTTATTATAAATACTGTCAACTATATCATTAGAAATATCTTGTTTTACTCTTTCTACATATGACACATCTTTTCTATTTAAATCTACATAAACATTAAAATCATATCTATCATATACTTTTGAAGCGAAATTCTGAAACATTCCTGTTGTTAAAAATTCAATATTTACATTTGGATTTTTTTCTTTAAATTCACTTAATAATTTATCGTGAACTACTAAATTATCTTGACTATCCTTACTCCACCAGTCTTCTTTTATATCATTCGTAATAAAAATAATATCTTTTACTGATTTTTCAACTGGTAAATCTAATATCTCTTTCCAAACAAATAAATCTCCAAATTTTTCAACTCCATCTTTATTAATGTCCTCATATCCAGGCGGAATTTTATATTTATACCTAAGTTCACCCTCTCTAATAATTTTTAATTGTTCACTAAACCTTATCCTATTACCTATCCTATTATTTTTTTCTAAATATGAAATAAGATTATCTATATCTTTAATTATTTCAGGAGAATCTGTTGTTATTTCATCATATTCAATACCAACACTATTTTTATAAGATTTGATTATTTGTTTTAATTCAACTAACTTGTTATTTAAATCATTCTCCAAATTTTTTCTTCCAAAATAATTATATTTAGATGATTTAATCAAGACACTCTCTAAATTTTTTTGACTCCTTTCAATTACTCTTAGTAAATCTTTTTCAAAATTTTGATACTTTTTTTTCAATTGTCCGAATACGCTATATTTATTTTTATTAAATTCTTTATACACTTGATTCGGAATCCATATTAAATCCTTACACTCCTTGAAAATTTCTAATATGTTTTTGCTACTGTATAATGAATATCGAGCTAAGTCAAGTATTACATTTGTATCTAATACTATTATAGAGGTTTTTCTATTTATTATTTTTTTAAATTTTTCATAATTCAATTAAAGCACCAACCTTATTATTTAATTACATTCACAAAATTATTAAGTTTTTTCCATTTTCTAATCTTAGTCCTAAATGTTCCAAATGGTGCTACTGTATTTACATGGATAAATTTATATACTTCCCAAGTTGCAGTTTTTGTTGCTTCATCTGCCCATTTTCTCATATGTGGTTTAAATAATTCTTCCTCTGTAAGATTATCTATCAAAGAGTAAATATCTTCTATATTCTGTGATAGTTGTTCTTTTAATTCCTTTAACGATTTATGAGCATAGGTATCTGTAAACCATTGATACAATTCTCCAAGTTGATTCCACTTAAATTTGTCAGATGGCGTTTTAACCTCAATTCCCTTTTTTTCATCTTCTTCCCATTTCAAAACTAAAGTTGTCCAACCTACTTGATAGGCAAGATTTTCAGCTGGTGTCCTATCAACTTGATCTACTCTTTTATCTTTTAATTCTTCTGGGATATTATCAAACTCTGAAATATATTTTCCAAAAGTTTTCTTTATCTCATTTTTTAATTCTTCCTTACTTTCATAAGACCTCATATGCCTACCTCCATGGTTTATATAGATATTATACCAAAAATATTTTTATCCTAGGCTTAATTCATAGTCTTGTAATCAAACTGTTCCTGTTTATTTTTATTTTATCTCTATTTGTTAAATACTCTTCCACATCAAACAAGTTCTTCTTATCATAATCTTCCAACAACTTGTAATTCTTATGCTTTGTAATATCAAATTTATCAGATAAGAAAGGTCTTACTCCTCTTAGCTGGTATATACACTTACCACCATCCATTACAGTTATTTCATCTTGGCTCATAAGTTCCTTACCAGTTTTTTGATAATTTAGACCAAAAGATTTTTGGTTGGATCTTGTTTCTGATGTGTTATATAAGTCTATGGTTTCTTTTCCTAAGGTTTCTGATAATTCTTTTACTGTTGTTTTTTCTTTCCCTCCTAAAAAGAGTGTAGAGTCGCAGTTACCAACTATTGTATCTGCATGGTCTTTATAGATTGCTTTTAATTGAGATTGTGCTTGTAGTATTATACTTGCTGATATTTCTCTTGAACGAATTGTTGCAATTAATTTTTCAAATTTAGGAATTAAGCCAATATTTGCAAACTCATCAAGTAGACATCTTACATGAACTGGAAGTCTTCCACCATATACATCATCTGCCTTATCACATAGTAGATTAAATAATTGAGAATACATTATTGAAACTACAAAGTTAAAGGTATCATCTGTATCTGATATTATTACGAATAAAGCAGTTTTTCTATCTCCAATTTTATCGAGTTCTAATTCATCTTCGCTCATTAGTTCTCTAAGCTCTCTTATATCAAAAGGTGCAAGTCTCGCTCCACAAGATATTAGAATTGACTTGGCAGTTTTTCCTGCTGCCAACTTGTATTTCTTATATTGCTTAACTGCAAAATGACTTGAATCTTTCTTTTCAAGAGCTTCAAATAGCCTATCAATTGGGTTCATATAGGTTTCATCATCTTCTCTAACTTCACTTGCGTCAATCATATCTAAAAGTGTCTTAAAGTTCTTTTCTTCTTCTGGTGCTTCATAATATATATAACCGATAAGGGCAGTGTAATATAACTTTTCAGCTTTTACCCAGAAATCTTCTCCTGCCTTTTCTCCATCTCCCTTGGTGTTAGCAATTATGGTTTGAACAAGCTTTAAAATATCTTTTTCACTTCTCAAATAAGCAAAGGGATTGTATTTCATGGATTTTTTAAAGTTTATTGTGTTTAAAATCTTTATGTCATATCCATTTTCATATAGCATTTTTCCACACTCTAACACAAGTGTGCCTTTAGGGTCTGTTACTACATAGGAAGAGTGCATTTGCATTAGATTTGGCTTTACATAAAATCTCGTTTTACCTGATCCAGAACCACCTATTACTAATACATTTTTATTTCTAGCGTATTTAGGATTTTTAGGTCTTGAGTTCATTGTTAGTCTTTCGGTATTAGTTATAAGAACATTGTTTTCAAACTTAGGGTCAATGTATGGAGCAATATCCTTGCTTTCTCCCCATCTTGCAGATCCATATTCCTTA
>NZ_JCBCEO010000020.1:0-240 GCF_059862345.1 Ezakiella massiliensis | reverse complement strand
CAAAATCCTTTCGGAATTACATTAAAAAAATTGGTAGCGGCGAAGAGATTTGAACTCCTGACACTTCGGGTATGAACCGAATGCTCTAGCCAACTGAGCTACGCCGCCATAATGGATGTTCTCACAAGGCTTATTATAATAGATAAGCATTGGTGCCGAGGACCGGAATCGAACCGGTACGGTGTTAACCACCGCAGGATTTTAAGTCCTGTGCGTCTGCCTGTTCCGCCACCCCGGCAT
>NZ_JCBCEO010000002.1:0-389883 GCF_059862345.1 Ezakiella massiliensis | reverse complement strand
TCCTCCTTTCTTTGAAATAAAAAAGACGATAGAATTATTACTTTCTATCGTCTTGTATCTTTAGTATTTAGTTTTATTTAGCTCGACAAACTGGTATTTGTTAATTTGTAAATCTTAACAAATACCCATTGGGATCTTGAATTAAAAACTCTATTTGCATTTTTTCTATTCCATTAACTTGATATATGTTTCTGGTTAGCTCTCTGTATAATTTTATATTCAAATTATTCACTAATTGATACAGTTCTTCAATATCATCGACAGCTATTGAAAAATTTATTCCTCTTCCTAAAGGATATACTAGCTCACCTATATTCCAACCATCATCATGAATTTGTTCGAACATAAACTGACTTTCTTGAAAAGACATGAAAACGAATTTATCTTCAACACGTTCATATTCAATTTTAAATCCTAATTCACTATAAAATTTTTTAGTCAGATTAATATCAAAAACTGATAATTCAGGAATCATCCTACTAAAATCCATATTCCCTCCTTGACAAATACTAATTTATCCAAACCGCTTTAAATTTTCATCACAAAATAAGACTCTTTAAAGAATCCTTAGTTTTATTGGTATGCTATTTACAATACCCATTGTTAAAATGGATACTCTAAGCAGCACACCAACTATTTATTTTTTGAGTTTTAAACTTTGGTAGAAGTCTTGAACTCCTTATATTTACATAACTATTTGCCTCTATCACTATTATGACACGAAACCCCCCACCCAGGTCATAGATCATTATATTTTGATTTTGCGAATCCTGACTGATCCCATAGGCAAGAGCTGCAGCCGTCGGTTCGTTAATTATTTTAAGTACTTTTAGACCTGCTATATTTCCAGCGTCTTGAGTTGCCTTTCTCTGAGCATCATTAAAATAAGCTGGAACAGTAATAACTGCTTCTGTAACTTCTTCCCCTAAAAAATCTTCGGCACTTTTTTTCATTTTCTTCAAAATAATTGCCGATAGCTCTTCAGGTGTAAAGAGCTCGTTATCCTTATTGCTAAATTTGAAGGATGGTTCCCCCATATGTCTTTTGATATAGCTCACAGTGTCCTCGGGATTTATCAAAGCCTCTTCCTTAGCGGCTTGCCCAACTATAACGCTCTCGTCTTCAAAAAATATAACAGATGGAGTTGTGCGTCCGCCTTCGCTGTTGGGAATTACCTCTGGCTTACCATCTGAGTTTATATAAGCCACGCATGAGTTTGTCGTGCCTAAATCGATACCAATTTCCATTGAATAACCACCTCTCAAAAATAATTAAATCTACTTATTATTATAGGCTAAAAGTAAGAAATAAGCAACAAAATTAAATAGTTGTTCAGTTTTTTCTAGGCAAAAATAAGATCATTTTATAAAACTAAACAAAAAATATTAATATCTATTAAAACAAATTTTATATTCATTTTCATAGAGCAATTTTTTATAAAATAAAAAAGGAGACCCATTTTTAAATGACTCTCCCAAAATTTTTAAATTTAATTTTTAAATATTCCTATAAGCTCGCCCACTATATCCACCCTACTAAAAGGCGTGATTATATAAAAACCATCTACGTGATCTTCAATCTCTTTCATAAAATCTGCGGTGATTTCCACTGCAAGCTTTGAGGCCTGGTCTCTATCCAAGTTTTTGTAACGGTCGATAATTTCATCGTCAAGTCTAATGCCCGAGGCTTCTGAATTCATAAAGATTGCGTTATTGTAACTAACGATTGGCATGACACCGCCCATTATATAGGCGCTTAGCTCTTGGCGGGCAATTTTTACATTCTCCACAGCATTTTTGGATATGACTGGCTGAGTGTAAAAGACCTTTACTCCAGCTTTTTCTTTGGCCTGGGCCCTCTTTATTTCCAAATCAAACTTATTGGCATTTAAGTTTAAGGCGCCGCCGATATTCATCTCATTTGTAAAAACTTTCTCGTTCATGTCCGCTACCATGCCTGCAAATTTGGTGGAATTAAATTGAAAGACCGATTTGACTTCGTCTTTTTCTGCCGTTGGCACTGGGTCGCCTGTAATGGTAATAATATTTAAAATATTTTCCAAATTTAATCCCAAAAGCAAGGCCTTGGATGCGTTTACATTTCGATCTCTACAAGTCATGTGGACAATAGGCTCAATACCAATTTCATTTTTTATTTTATATGCAGTGAGGCTGGCGTCCACCCTGACCCTGGCAACTGGGCAGTCGGCAATTGTAATTCCGTCGGCCCCAGCATTGGCCAGTGCCTTTACATTCTCCATATATTTTTTCATATTTAAATCCTTGGGCGGATCAAACTCAACGACTATTGGCTTTTTCCCGTGCTCAAGTTTGTTCCTAAAGAGATTTTCTGTGTATGGAGTATCAAGACGAAACTGTTTTTTCTTGGTCGGTCTAACTTTTGTGTAACGATACTCAGAAATCCTCTCTGTAATTTCCTTAATAAATTCAGGACGGGTTCCGCAGCAGCCACCAATAATTTGCACACCGTATTCTAAGAATTGCAGGGTTGCATTTGAAAAATAATCCTTGTTAGCACTGTAATAAGTCCGATTTTTTATAACTGTAGGATAGCCGCCGTTTGGCATAATGGAAATAATTTTATCCGGCAAATTTATTTTTTCAATGTATTCACGAAGTCTTAAAGGCCCGGACACACAGTTAAAGCCAACTGCATCTATGTCCTTGGACTCGGCCGCTTTGAAAATCAAATCTTCGCCAACTTCCCCAGTCCGCGTGAGTCCGTCAGCTCCAACCGCAAAGGAAGTGATGATAAAGGCATCAGAATCTTTGCCCTTGATATACTTAGCTAGGTCCAAAAGTTTATCTAAATCTGAAAAAGTTTCAAACAAAAAATCATTAATTCCCTTGGACAAAAATATATCTATAATTTTTTTGCCCTCAGCCAAGTCTTCGTCAATCGAGTGTTCTTTGGTCTTAGGAATTGGGCCAATGTCAGCAAAGACTAGTGTGTCCGTCTTTGCCACCGCCCGTTTGGCCAGATCAATCCCAGCTTCTATTACATTTTTTACAACAGAAAAATCCGTCCCCAGTGAGACCGTGTTGGCCTGGAAGGTGTTGGTCTTAATGGCCATGGCTCCAGCGTCCACATACTCCCTGTGAATCTCATATATCACTTCAGAGTCAAAGAGATTTGCCATCTCGCACTCGGGCATGACCCTAGTCGATTTGTCCGGATAATAGGTCCCCATGGCCCCGTCAAAGACCAGGGGAAATTTTATATTTTTTACATTCGTCATTTTATTCACCAAAAATTTCTTTCGCCACGCTTACGTTTGTCTTGGCATCCTTGAGATAATAATTCGCCTGGATTTCCTCTGCATAAGCTTCGGTTAGGACCGCTCCACCAACCATTATCTTGGCATCGGGCAATTCTTTTTTTATTTGCTCAATTGTTATCTTCATGTTTTCCAAGGTCGTCGTCATAAGTGCACTTAAGCCGATGAGTTTAATATTTCTCTTCTTGGCCTCAGCCACAATTGTCTCTGGGTCCACATTCCTGCCCATGTCGATGACATTATAGCCGTAGTTTTCTAATATGACCTTGGCAATGTTTTTTCCAATGTCGTGGATGTCCCCCTTAACACTTGCGACTATGATATCGCCCTTGGAAATAGTTTCCTTGCCGGACTTGACAATTGAGGCCTTGATAACTTCAAAACCAGCCTCAGCTGCGCTGGCACTTTTTATTAGTTGGGGAAGAAAAATTATTCCCCTTTCAAAATCGTCGCCTACCTTATCAAGGGCTGGAATCAAATAATTATCCACAATTTCCAGCTCAGTTTTTTCCTTTAAGAGGACTTTCACTTGGTCCTTAACATTTTCCTTGAGCCCCTTGTAGACGGCTGTTTGAACATCCATGTCTACATTTTTTTCTTTATCAGTCGCCTGTATTTGGGAGAACTTTTCTACAAAATTATCAACAGCCCCTTCTTGGTTGGTCAGGACTTTAAAGGCGGCAATAGCCTCCATCATCCTGGCGGAATTTGGATTTATAATTGCCATGTTGAGGCCGGCATTCATTGCCAAAGTCAAAAAGCTGGCATTAATAATATCCCTACTCGGCAAACCAAAACTAATATTTGAAACGCCAAGTAGGGTTTTTACGCCCAGCTCATCCCTGACTAATTCCATGGTTTTAATGGTCTCCATGGCCCCTTCAGGATTAGAAGAGACGGTTAAGGTCAGGCAGTCGATGTATATATCTTCTCTATCAATCCCCTCAGCCTCGGCCCTCTTTACAATTTTTTTCGCCAAGGCCAAACGGTCTTCGGCCTTCTCTGGAATCCCCTTTTCATCTATCAAGAGGGCGATGACTTGGGCATTGTATTTTTTTACAAGTGGCAAGATGGTGGTGAGTTTTTCTTCTTCACCGTTAACTGAATTGACGATAGCCTTGCCATTATAAACTCTAAGGGCAGATTCTATGGCCGCAGGATTGGTCGAGTCAATTTGCAGGGGCGTATCCAAAACTCCTTGTAAGGCCTTCACTATTTTTGCCTGCATGGCCGCTTCGTCAATGCCAGGAAAACCTACATTTACGTCTAAAATTTGAGCCCCAGCATCTACTTGGGCGATTGCTTCTCTGATAAAAAAGTCCATGTCCTCGTTTTTGAGAGCCTCTTGGAATCTTTTTTTGCCAGTTGGATTTAAGCGTTCACCAACCACCTTAAAGGCATAATTATTTAAAATTTTCAAGGCTGATGATGGACCAGAAATTTTATTTATCTTTCTTGTCTTAACTGGCTTGCCCTTGTATGAATAAGCCAAGATTTTTATAAATCTTTGGTCTGTACCGCAGCATCCACCAATGTATTTGACGCCCAAGTCTAAAATTTGCCCCATAGTCTTGGCAAAATCTTCGGGCAATAAATTATAATTGCCGTCCATGTCTGGAAAACCAGCGTTGGGCTTAACTATTAAATCAATATCTGTTAAGCCAGCAAGCTTTTCTACCATCTTAACCATCTCAGCCGGCCCCAGGGAGCAGTTGATGCCAAGGGCACTCACGCCCAGGCCTTGGACCATGTTAACAAAAGTCTCCATGCTCACGCCTGTAAAAGTTCGACCGTCTTCTTCAAAAGTCATGGTTACAAAAATAGGCTTGTCAGTAGTTTCGTGGGCAGCCAAAATTGCCGCCTTAACTTCCAAAAGGTCGGTCATGGTTTCTATTACAATAAGATCAGAATTTTCCTCGCCAGCCTTGATGACTTCCTTGAAAATATCAATGGCCTCTTCAAATTTCAAGGCCCCCATGGGCTCAAGCATTTCCCCTATTGGTCCTATGTCGAGGGCCACACGTGCGCCAGTTTTTTGGGCAAGATTTTTGGCGTTTGCAGTCGCAGCCTTGACCACCTCTAGGGTTTTTTTAGATCCTATCTTCCGCCTGTTGGCACCAAAAGTGCAAGCGTAAATTATATCAGACCCTGCGTCAATATATTTTTGGTAAACTCCATTTACCATATCAGGATTTTTTATATTTAATAATTCTGGAATTTCGCCTACTTCCATGCCGGCCTTTTGCAGCATGGTTCCCATGGCCCCATCCAAAATCACAACTTTATTTTTGGTATCCACAATCTTCCCCCCTTTTCCTAAATTCACAATCCATAAATAACCTGCAAGACTCGCAGCCCCTGTGCCTGTGAATCTGTTTGTTTTTAGATACTCCCAAAAGTGCACTTATGGACTTCCTGGGAACCATAATCCCCTCTCTTGTAGTCGTAAGTCCCAATTCTTTTTTTGCATTTATCAAAGTCAAAAATTTATCTTGAATGCCAATTGGCAGGTCGCCATAGCCCGGTGAAAACATATCAGTAAAATAAAAACCCTCGAAGTCCTTTTGCAAGGTCTCAGCCACATGGTCAACCAATGCTTCCACAGCAGCACTGGCCGCCGCATCTGTAACCACGCTTAGGCTCAAATCTGTGAAAGATAAACGGCGGACCTCCATTTCAATCTCTTGGCCCAAAGTTACAGCCAGCAAAATGATCTTAAAAGAATCCTTTACCAGGTCATTTATATCTTGGCCCATGAGAATATCTTTTAAAGTGGGATCATCCTTGTCAAAGACCCTGTAAACATATTTGGGCCGGGAAACCTTCTCTACAATGGCCAAAGCCCGATCAATCTCATCCATAATTTCCCCAGGAATTTCACCAGACCTGTAGGACAAATATTTTAATATTGCATTTTTATTTATAGATTCAAAAAAATTGTTCATAGCCTACATTATACCATAGATTCAGGCAAAATCCTAAAAAAATTTACAAAAAATTAGATAACAAATAAATTTCTATTCATAATTCGAAATTTCTTAGCCATATAAAAACAAAAATTAATTTTTGCCAATAAAAAAGCACGCCTAAGCGTGCAAAGAACTTTTATCTTTTAAAATCTATTTAATATTCAACTCTTTTTTAACCCTCTTGTAAGACCTGGGAAAAAATTATATTGTGTTCCATTGCCATTTCATAAACACTAAAAATACATAATTACCAGTCGACATCTTTTTCCCTTATCGTATCTTCGACATCAACCTTGAGCCCATCTTCGATTTTTTCCTTCATGCCAGGAAGGGAATTCAAATACAAGGTCTCCATTAAACCCCTATAGTCCTCTTCGCTCATCACAATTGCGTTGCCAGACTTAGTGCTAATATTAATAACCTCATTATATTTTATAGTCCCATCCAAGAGCTCAAAAATATTTTTTCTAAAATTAGTGACATTTATATTATGCATACCACTCCTCCTTATATGTGCATTATATAGTACGCAATTGCAGATATCAATATATAGATGATTCTATTGTATTTTTTATATCTTTTTCATTCTTTAAACACCAACATTTAAATGTTGGAATCATTGCTTCTTCCATTAAATCCTGCTTGATTTTTTCTGTAAAAATGGGTATAATACATATACAAAAGGTCGTCCTCTTCCCACCAAAGGCTACTGATAGTAATTTCTTTAGTTTGAGGGGGTGGGCCTTAGTCTATAAACCAGGATTTTCTCTTTATACTGAGAATTATCCTGGTTTATTTTCTTTTGTAAATACCTCTTAGTACATAATCTTCAATTATCATAATCTTATCAATAAAACTATATCTACTATTTTGCCCATACAAACATCCTTATTATTAAAAAAGCACCTCTAAAATCTATTTAGCGTGCTTTGTCTCCTAGCCAATCCTTGCCATATAATTTTCTTCCATGCTCTTGAACTTTTTTTGCAATTTCTTCACTGCGCTTAATTTGTTCAGGGGTTAGTTTATGGTAGCTTTCTGAGTCTATCCTTGCCCTGTAAGCTTCATATTTTTCTTTGCTTGATAATTTTTCCATAAAATCACCTCATTAGTATATATATCCAATACATTGTTGACTATTTTCTTTAGATAAAAATCGCTATACAATTTCTGCCCAAATTATATCCTTGATATAAAAACCGTCAATTGTTCCATCTTTTCGACCATATATTTCTAGCACTAATATTGGTTCTTGTATTTCATCATCTTCTTCAGGCATAACTATCTCTCTGGCATATCCCGAATAGTTTCTATTGTCATCTAATTTTATAGTTATAATTCTATCCAATAATTTATTAATTTCTTCAAGTTTCATAAAGTCACTTCCTTTTAGTATTTGGCGGAATTAAGTGACATTGTCCATTATGTCTAATATTAGCCTAATAAGATTTTCTATGTTTCTTTTATCCTCTTTTATATCTTCAAAATCAAAAAGATTTTCAATAAATTTCTTAAAAGATTCTTCATTTACGCTTTTATTCTTATTTAGATATTCTGCTATTTCTCTAATTTCACCGCTATACTCATCATCAGGTGCAAAATCTAACAAATCATACGGATCCCAGTTATCAATTATCTCTTTTATTCTTTCATACATTTCTTTCATTTTATTTCATTCCCAAAAACAAAAATGGTCGGGATGACAGGATTTGAACCTGCGGCCTCATCGTCCCGAACGACGCGCGCTACCGACCTGCGCTACATCCCGACAACTTTTTCATTATAGCACTGGCATTTTTCCTTGTCAATTATTGACACTGCCATCAAGTAGGTCACTGTTGACATTTGGCAGGCTCCACCTATATTTTATTGACAGAAGTCTGATCAGGATAATTATTATTACGCTGATTAAAAAAGCCTTGGGCTCTCTGATTATTGGTCTAAGGTACAAGAATGAAAGTCCGCCCACAAGGGATGCCATGGCGTAAATTGTATTTCTGGTAAAAATAATTGGGATGAAACCTGATGATATATCCCGCATGTATCCTCCGCCACATCCTGTGACTATGCCCACAAAGATCAAGAGGAATTTATTTTGCCCGTGGCCCATTCTCATGGCCATGCTAATACCATTTATTGTAAAGATGGCAAGGCCAATGGCGTCAAAGACCGATACTACTTTTACATACATAACCATAAATTGTTTGTTATTAAATTTATTATTGTGCATAAAAAATAATATGAGTACAATGGCGGTTACAATTGAAACGCTGGTGTAGATTGTTTTTATAAAAGCGGTTGGTGGTGTTATCCCTAAGATTATATCTCTAAATACGCCCCCACCTACTGCAGTCATAACTGCGATGACAATTATGCCAAAGATATCCATGCCCTTTCTGATTGCAACCAGGGCCCCAGATGATGCAAATGCAATTGTACCTATTATTTCTAAAATATAGTATAGCCTATCAAAGTCCACTAAGGTCCTCCTCTTTCTTATAATAATGGGCTTAACAATCTGGAAAAGTTTTCCTTAACCTTGACAATCTTAGATCTCTTGTCGTAGATTTCCTTGGTAATCTCGCTTGAATTTTTTTCTATATCTGTCAAAAATTTATTAGAAAATTTAAGGGCGGTTTCCCTATCATAGACAAAGGCATTGACTTCAAAATTCAAATGAAAACTGCGTTCGTCCATGTTGGAAGTCCCAACCGTTAAAATTTCGTCGTCAATTATCATGACCTTGGAATGCTGGAAGCCCTTTTCATAAAAATAAAATTTGACTCCCGCCTTCAATAGATCTCCCACATAAGACAGGTTGGCCCAGTAGATAAATGGGTGGTCGCCCTTGTAGGGGAGCATGACTCTGATGTCAACTCCAGATAGGCTTGCAACCCTAAGACCTTCAAGGACCGAATCGTCAGGAATGAAATAAGGCGTTTCTATATAAATAGTTTTTTCTGCCAAAGAGATCATCTTTAGCATGCCGTCTTTTACACTAGGCCAAATGGAGTCAGGCCCAGCACTTACGATTTGCATGGGGATTTTACCTGAGGCTTCTGGATTTCTAATTGGTTTTTTATATTGAACTTCCTTGCCTGCTGCAAATGAAAAGTCCAGTTCAAAACGATATTGGAATTTTTGAACAGCATCTCCCATAACGCGAATGGCCGAGTCCCTCCAGCCATCAAATTTCCTGCCGCCAGTGATGTATTCATCGCCAATATTGTATCCGCCAACATAACCGATTTTACCATCAATTACATAATTTTTTCTGTGGTTGCGGTAGTTGATTCGCGGCGATATAAAAGAAATAAAGAAGGGAAAGAAAAATTCAACTTGCACTCCGCCAGCCCTAGCCCTTTTGACATGCTTTTTCCAAAAAGTTCTGGCGCCCATGCCGTCTGATAAAAGTTTAACATCCAGGCCGTCTTTGGCCCTCTCGATAAGCAGGTCAACAAGTTCTTGGCCAATCTTGTCCGCCCTCATAATATAAGTCTGAATGTAAATATATTCTTTGGCATTTCTGATATCTTCAAAAAGTTGGTCAAAGAGCTCCTCACCTTCAAAAACAGTTTGAATTTCATTGTTAAAAGTGAGTTTGCTTTGAGAGTTTAGATAGAGCATTTGAAAGAGGCTTTCGTATCTTCCCATGTAATCTCGATTAGCCAGAGCCCCATTATATGAAAGCAGAAAATCCTCACTTACATCTAAGTGCCCCTTACTAGTGCCTAGGTCCTTGATGCCCTTCGATTCAAACATCTTCCGCTTGTTAAAGTCACGGCCCAGCCACAAATACAAAAAGAAACCGGCGCCTGGCAAGAGGACCATAATCATGATCCACAGCCAGGTCGACCTGGTGTTCCGCCTTTCCATAACTATAATTACAATGGCTAAAACTGTATTTATCCACAATAAGTTAGAAAAAATTTTTGCAGCAGTCATCTTCTATCTCTTTAAATCCTTTTACTTTTTACTCTTGTATCTCTTTTGATTTGATAAAATTTTCTTTCTAAGTCTAATTGATTTTGGAGTTACCTCAATCAATTCGTCGTCTTCTATAAATTCCAGGGCTTCTTCCAAGCTCATAACGATTGGAGGCACAAGCCTCAATGCGTCATCAGTACCAGCTGCCCTCATGTTTGTCTTTTGTTTTTCCTTGCCGACATTTACTTCAATGTCAAGGCCCTTTGGGTTTTCTCCCACAATCATGCCCTCGTAAACTTCAACGCCTGGTCCAATAAATAAGTTGCCACGTTCTTGGGCTTGGTAGAGGCCGTAAGAAGTTGAAGTTGTCGTTTCAAATGCAATCAAAGATCCCATTTGTCTTTTTGGAATGTCACCCTTGTAAGGTTCATAGGCTTTGAATTCTGTATTTAAAATTCCTTCGCCCCTGGTGTCTGTCATAAATTCTTGGCGGTAACCGATGAGGCCTCGAGCAGGAATATCAAATTCCAATCTAGAATAGCCGCCCCTTGACTCGGTCATATTGCGGAGCTCGCCCCGTCTTTGGCCAAGCTTATCCATAACAGGACCAATGTAGGCCTGGTCAACGTCAATCGTTACCCTTTCAATTGGTTCGCACTTTCTGCCGTCGATTTCCCTATAGATAACTTGGGGTTTTGAAACTTGGAATTCATAGCCTTCCCTTCTCATTGTTTCAATTAAAACTGAGATGTGGAGTTCACCACGACCATAAACGATAAAGCTATCTGTCGTGTCAGTTTCTTTAACCTTCATGGAAACGTTGGTTTCTATTTCCTTCATCAAGCGTGCACGTACCTGCCTACTGGTTACAAAATCGCCCTCGCGACCTGCAAATGGTGAATCGTTTACGCTAAAGGTCATAGAAATTGTTGGCTCTGAAATTTTAACAAATTCAAGAGCTTCTTCGCCTTCAACTGTTATGGTGTCTCCAATTTCTATATCTTCAATGCCACTTATAGCTACAATATTGCCGGCTGTTGAATTTTCGACTTCAACTCTATTTAAGCCATCAAATTCAAAGAGTCCACTGATCTTTGCCTTGGCGTGCCTATCAGGATAAGCCTTGTTGATAACGACCATATTTTGCTTTTGGCTAATAGTCCCGCTTTCGATTTTACCAATACCAATACGGCCCAGAAAATCGCTGTAGTCAATGGTAGAGATAAGGAGTTTTGGATTTGCATCCACATCTCCGTTTGGCCTTGGAATGTATTTTATAATCGCATCAAAGAGATCTTTCATATCCTTGGCTGGCTCTAAAGCGCTGTAGCCGCAGTAACCGTCCCTGGCTGATGCAAATAAAAATGGTGCATCCAATTGATCGTCGCTGGCGCCCAGTTCGATAAATAAATCCAAAACCTCGTCAATGACATCGTCAATGCGGGCATCTTTTCTGTCAATCTTATTAATAACTACTATAACCTTGAGGCCCAGTTCAAGTGCCTTCTTCAAAACAAATTTGGTTTGTGGCATTGGTCCCTCGTAGGCATCTACCAGCAAGAGAACTCCGCTTGCCATCTTTAAAACCCGCTCAACCTCGCCACCAAAATCGGCGTGGCCCGGTGTATCAATAATATTAATCTTGGTATCATTATAATAAATCGCTGTATTTTTACTTGTAATTGTAATTCCGCGTTCGCGTTCAATATCGCCCGAGTCCATGACCCTGTCTTTGACAACTTGATTTTGTCTAAAAATCCCAGATTGTCTGAGCATGGAGTCAACCAAAGTTGTCTTGCCGTGGTCAACGTGAGCGATAATTGCTATATTTCTAATATCTTCCATAAAAACTTCCTTTCACCCGTAATTATACAACAAAAAAGGCACTCTTTACAAGTGCCAAAGCGTTTATAATCAGTTTTTACTTAATATATTTAATACAAGTGACAATATTTGCACAAGCCTGGAGCTCATCAGTCAGTGCTCCCACAATGCCAAGTCCCCTGCCACCCATAAGTGACGCGTCTGACCTTGGCCTTAGAGGCCTTGTAATTCCCTTGCCCTCATCCTTGACTGCAATGGTGATTTGCGAGTCCAAAATGTGGATGGCTAGCCAAATATTTTTTCTCTCATCCATCATATTCCCATGCATGGCCGAGTTAATCATGAGTTCGTTAAGTATGAGCCTAATATCAAAAAGCTCTTCGTCATCATTTATGTAATTGCTAATCAGGTCTATGACATTGCGGTTAAAATTTTTTATGTCATCAATGTTTGAGCTAACCGACGCATAGTAATCAAAACTCATAGACTCACTCCTTTCCTAGAGTTTTTATACCCAGCTTTAAAATTTTATAAACAGCAGAAGCCTTTAAATTGCAATTTTCACTCATTTTTATTAATTTTATTTAACAAAAGTCTCTTTTGTTTTTTGCAAAAAATAAATTTTTTCTGATAAATGTTTTTGATTAAGAAAATTTACCCACAAAAAAACTGCATTAACTTTTAAAAAGCCATGCAGTTATAATCTTTATTTTTTATAAATTGTCCAGGCGCCTTTTACAATTTGAGTTAGCTCATCAAATGGGAGTTCCCTTAGCGAATACTCGATTGAGTTGGAATCGTTTATTATAAAGCCCTTGTCATTGTAGCCAACTATTAACATATAGTGGCCAATATTTGTAAACTTAGACTTGCCAATATTTATAAGTATGGGATTACCCGTATCCAAGTGCCTCTTGTACTTGGACTCTACTGTTGGCAAATTGTCAGAACCTATACCCCGGCTGGCTAGAAGATCTCGAATGCCCTCCCAGGAAGTCCCAATATTTTTTAAATAATAATTCTTCTCCCTCATCTCATCCATTATTGCAAGAGGATTTTCCGAGCCGCCGTAGCCGTTTATAATCATGGTCGCAGTTGTTGGTCCACAGCCAATAATAGCGTAGGGCTCTTCATATTCCCTGTAGCCCCAACGCTCATCCCAGAGAATGTATAAAGGAAATTTCCTATTTAATTCGTAGGTCTCCTCAGGCTTTGACGAAATGTTTTCAAAGGTATTTTTCTTATCAGCGTATCCACGCACAAAGGCAAGGGCCCTTGGCCGATTGGCTCCCAGCTTTAAAAAGCTATCCGGATAAAGGTCGGCGTGGTCGTAAATGTATTTGGCGTCATCGGATTTTTCTCCGTAAGTCTTTAGCCTTTGAAGAGCCGCCTCCTTGTTATCGACAAGTTTTTCTTGCAATTCAATTGGCTGGACATCTGCATCTTTCTTTTCTACGATCTCAATGTCCCCGTTTTTTTCTGTATTTGTTCTTGTATCTTCTACTATTTTTATATTTTGTTTGCTCCCTTCGGTCCTTGCTATATACTTGTCCTCAAGGACTATATAAATCATTACGACCGCAGCGATCAGACCAAACATATAAAAAATTGTTCTTTTTATTTTACGCATAAACTTCCTTTATTTTTTGAATTTAGCTTTTACAGTTTCGATTAGCAAGTGGACTTCCCTTACCCTTAGCGCCTTGCAGGCTAGAATATAAATTATAACTGACAAAGCAATTGTTACTAAGAGCATCAAGGCTTGCATGCCCCTGCCCACTGCAAAAACTATAATGGCATCGTAAATCAACCTGGTAAATACTCCCATAACAAGGCTTGCTAAAGCCATTTTGGCCATGTTTATGAGGACATTTGCCTCATTAAAGGCAACTTTTTTTCTAAGGAGTACATAAAGAGTCACCGCTGAAAACAAAGATGAAATTGCAGTTGCAAGTGCAAGACCCCTGTGGGCCAAAAATCCTATCAATAAAAAATTCAAGAGGATATTTATGCCGACAGAAATCATTCCCGTAATCATCGGCGTTCGAGTGTCCTTCATTGAGTAGTACATATTTTCCAGGGTCATCCTAAAGCTTTGCCCTATAAGTCCCGGTGCGTAAAATAAAAGTGCACCCGATGTTAAAATCGTAGCCGTTTGGTCAAAGCGGCCCCTTTCAAAGAGGACTTTGACAATTGGCGTGGATAAAATCATCATGCCAACGGTCGCCGGCAAAACTACAAGGGCTACCAAGCTCATGGATGATTCAAAGAGGTCGCCAGTTTTTTTGACATCTCTTTCTTCAACAGCCTTGGCGAGTTTAGGAAATACAACCGAAGTGATGGCCACAACAAAAACAGAGATGACCATGGTGTTTACCTTTGACGCGTAGCCAAGCGATGAAACCGAACCTTCGACTAGCTTTGAAGCAAGCGACCGGTCGATTAGCATATTTAATTGGTAGACTGCGCTGGATAAAATTATTGGCATGACCAATTTAAAGGTCTCACTTATGTGTTCATCGTGAATTTGCGGTTTAAATTTGTATTTGAGCCCCCGCTCTCTGAGGGCTGGAATTTGTATAAAAAATTGGCTGGACGAAGCCACAAGTGTACAGACCATGAGTCCTGTTACAGAAGGATTTTTTTGAACCAACAAATAGATTATAAAAATAAAATTGTAGGGAATCCCCATTAATGCGTGAGGTCCATAGACTTGGTCGGACTGCAGGTAAGCGTTCGACACATAGGTGAAGGATAAAAATACAATCATGGGCAGGCCCAGTCTTAGCAGGTAGACAACCGCATCAAAGACACGGCCTTCAAAACCAACTGCCAATAATTTTACATAAGGCCTTGCAAGCACGAAAACAAGGGCCATAAGCGCCAGCGTTATGACCAGGGTTATGCTCATAATATTAGAATAGAAATTGTTTTTGCCCTCTCTGCCGTATTTTCTTTTGACCTCAGCAAAGATTGGGACCAAGGTCGTCTGTAAACCTCCGCCCAAAAGTCCCATTACAATAATTATACCATTGGTGGCTGTGTAATAGATGTCAGAGTCCTGGCTTGCACCAAAACCACGGGCAATCAAAACCTCGCGGACGAATCCAAGGATTTTTGAAATCATTAAAAACAAGGATACAACGGCCGCCCACTTCCTGGTGTTGTCTTTTTTACTCATCTTTATAGGTTAGTTTTCCTCTTCTTTGTTTTTTAACTCTGCTTCTTGTTGTTGGTGGCGGATACGCAGTTCTTCCTTGTGGTCCATGACTGGCTCTTCGCTAACTGATTCTGCCTCAACAGTCTTTAAAACGCGAGTTTCTTTTACAACTGGTGTGTAAACTGTGTCTAATTTATGCATAAGTCCATCGATTTTTGCATTTAATTCTTCTTTAATTCTTTCAAATTTGTCTTCCATATTGATCCTCCTTTAATCGTCTATGGTTCTTTCATAGCCCGCTGTAAAAATCCCCATCATAGTTATACATGAGATAATGCAGGCCAGATTCAAGTATATAAAATAATCTTCTACTTCAAAAAAGTATGTTAACATTATTATAAGAGGCGTTGTGATGGCCTCGAGTGCCAAGGTATACAAGTTTGTATAAACCATTATCATCTCTAAAAAAGTTGGCGCTTGTGGGTACATAAGAACTGCAATTAGCGATAGGACCGAGCCAATTATTAGAAGGCCGTGAATCCCATAAACTGCAGTCTTGTAATCTATCTTTTGTTTGCCAATATATCTGCCAGCAAAATACCAAATGATTAAAAAAATCAGAGAAAGCCCAATGCCAACCCAGCTTTTGTAAGTCGTAATCCTCATCAAAAAATCATAGATCATTGAGTAAATAACTGGTATGGCAAAGATGATAAAGAGCTTCATAAAATTTTCTTTGGTCAGTTTTTTCATTTGTTAAAACTCCCTAGTATAGGCTTTAATTCTTCAGAGCATGTAAAAGTCTGATCATCATAAACCGTGTAGTAATAATAATCTGGATAGGCCTTTAAAATTTCCTCTACCTCGTCCTCGGATTTTAAAAATAAAGACGTGGACAAAAAGTCGCACACATAAGCACTTGGCCCTAAAATTGTAATGGACCTCTTGTGATTGTGGGCTGGATATCCAGTTTTTAAATCAATAATGTGATGGTAGTATTCACCGTCGATTACAGCATAGCGTTGGTAGTCGCCAGATGTAACCACGGACATATTGCTAGTTGTAATGGTGTCCACATAGTCATTGGTATCAAAGGGACTTTGGATACCAATTGTAAACTTATCGCGGTTAGCGGCAGGCTTACCCATAACGGTAATATTGCCACCGGAATTTAAAATATAATTATCTATTTTTAAATCCCTCATAAGCTTGACCAATTCGTCATTTAAATAGCCCTTGCAAAATGCCCCGTAATCGAGCTGGGCAGAATTTTTTAAAATTATTTCCTCATCAACAATTTCAACTGAATCAGGGCCGCCAGTTTTCATAGCTGCTACTATTCTCTCTTTGTCAGGAAGCTCTTCATTTAAAATCGCATCCTTCCAAAGCCTAAATAATTTTCCTTTTGACAGGTCGACCACATAGTCCACATTTTTTTCATCTTGGAGGACTTGCTTAGTGAGGGCGACAAGCTCCTTGTTGTCTCCCCTACCTTCGCGATTGATGGTAGCAACCACGCCTTCGCCCTCGTAATCAGTGAGGAGATTATGGTAGTATTTTAATTTTTCTTCGACTGCCTCTTTGACTTCGTCCTTGCGGCGGGAGTCCCCATAATAAGTAATAGTAATAACCGTATCAAAGTAATCGTAGTATTCCATGTCGACTTTTTCAAAACGGTCTTCACTCTTGCAGCCTGTAAATAATAATAAAATTGCAATTAATAATATAAATATTTTTTTCATCACTTGTAATCTCCTAATAATGCCAGGGCCAAAACCTCTGCATTTGTAGCAAGCTTGATACACTTGCCAGCCTCACTAATGGTTCTGCCAGTCGTAATTATATCATCTATAATTATAACCCTTTTTGCCCCCTTAAGTCCAGACTCCTTGGCCTTAAACTTGTGATCTATGTTTTCCCTTACCTTTCCAGTGACCTTGTGGCTCTCTTTTTGAATTTTTGTCCTCCGCATAGTGGATTTACACGTCAAACCTGCGCACTCTGCAAAAGATTCTGCCATAAGCTCTGCTTGGTTGAAGCCCCGCTTGGCCATGCGAATAAAATCGCTGGGTATAAATGTCACCAAATCATAAGATTTAAAATCAAAATCCTCTTCTGCCAAAGCCCTGTACAAAATCTCGCCCAAAATTTTTCCCCAGGCGTAATTTTTCCCAAACTTAAAATCCAGCATTATGTCTTTTAAAATTCCGTCATAGGTAAAAGGCGTTATCACTTGGTCCACATATTTTAATTTTACCTGGGCATCATTTCTCTTAAATTCGCTGAAGCACTGGTCACAGACCATGCCCTTACCCCTCTTACATATCGGACAATTCCCTTGCAAAGTCAAGTGCCTCCTCAATTTTTATATTTAAAGAGGTGTTTCTCTTTTGTATATTTGTGTTTTTAATCATCTGCTTAAAGGTGTCCATAGACCCCATTACCAAGAGGAGTTCCTTAGCCCTAGTTAAGCCAGTGTAGAGCAGGTTTCTGTTGTTCAAAAGATAATTGGACTTCCATGCTATAAATATTACGCAGGCAAATTCTGAACCCTGGGACTTGTGGACTGTAATTGCATAAGCTAGCCTTAGTTCGCCCAAGTCTTCTTCTTCGTACTCAGCGTAGTAGTCGTCAGAGAATAAAACCGTAACGGTCCTTAGGGCCTTGTCAATGTTTGTTACGATTCCAATATCTCCATTAAAAACGCCCATGTCCTCGTCCTTGACCAGGCTCTTGTATCTGATCTTGCGTTCGTAATTATTTTTTATTTGCATTACCTTGTCGCCGACTTTAAAGATCCCGTGCTTGGTCTTTAATTTTGACTGAGAATCAGAATTTAAATGCTCTTGCAAAAATTCATTTAAATTATCTGTGCCCAATTTGCCTTTTTTGGTCGGAACCAAAATCTGTATATCATTAATTGGATCAAAGCCATAGTAAGATGGCAGTCTCTCAGATAAGAGTTCATAGATGGTCGACAAAAATTCGTCTTCATCAGTCTGGCCCATAAAAAATACGTCGCCAGCCTCTTTGTTAAATTCAGGAATCCTGCCATTTTTTATATCAGATGAGGCGATTGAAATCTCTGATGTGTCAACCCGCCTGTAAATATTTGTAAGTCTGGTCTTTGGAATAGCGTCGACTTCGATCAAGTCCTTTAAGACATTGCCCGGCCCAACGCTTGGCAGCTGGTCACTGTCGCCAACAAGGACCAAAGACGTGTGGTCTTGCATGGCAGTCAAAAGCCCTGCAAATAATTCTGTGTCCACCATACTCATCTCATCCACCAAAATAATATCGGCTTCGAGTTCCTCAGTTGGCAAATCGTAATCGTCCTCAGACCTCGGCTTTAATCCCAACATCCTGTGGATGGTCTTTGCCTGGCCACCTGTAGTTTCCTCCAGGCGCTTGGCCGCCCTGCCAGTTGGAGCCGAAAGTTTTATATCCAGCTTCATCTTATGAGCGATATCCATAATAGCGCGGACAATGGTGGTCTTACCAGTGCCCGGCCCACCAGTTATAATGGAAATATTATTTGTAAGGGCCATCTTGATAGCAGACTTTTGCGTCTCATCATAGGGCTGAGTCGTCTCAGCCAAATATTTATTTATAACTTGGTCAATAATTGGATTTTCTTCCCGGTCCCGCATAATTAAATCCGCCGTAAACCTTGCAGCTGTATTTTCCAGATAATTTAAATCTGACAAATAAACCCTGGTGTCATTTTCAGTCGGCTCGCGGACTATGTCGCCGCCAATTACCAGCTCAGTAAAAATCCTATTTATGTCGCCCAGGTCATCGACCAATCTGATCGCTGAATTTTTTATCTCCTCTTCATAAAGGAACATGTCCCCATTTAGCTGGGCCTCTTGCAGGATATAAACAATGGCTGCCTTTACCCTGCGCGGATCATTTTTTTCTATGCCCATCTTGTTTGCCAGGGCGTCCGCCCTCACAAAACCAAAACCAGGCACAGACCTTGAGACCCTGTATGGATCTTCCTTTAAAATATCTACGGCGTCCCCCGAAAATTTATCGTAGAGTTTTTTTGCCACGAAACCCGTAATTCCGTATTCGGCCAGCTCAACAAAAACCTTGCGGCTTGCTTGGCTTTCTTCAAGAGAATCCAAGATTTTTTCCAAGGTTGCAGGGCCAATGCCCCTGACTTCAATCAACCTTTCAGGATTATTTTCAATTATGTCAGCCGTTTCGTCGCCAAAATGGTCAATAATATTTTTTGCAGTTACCGGTCCAATGTTTTTCACATTGCCAGCCATCAAATAATTTCTCATGCCGGCTGAACTGTATTCCTTGTCCCTTTCGGCAGAAGTGAATTGGAATTGCTCGCCGTAGCGGTCATGGTAAGTAAAATCCCCCTCCAGTTCGAGTGCGTCGCCCGGATAAAGGTTAAATAAAATTCCGGTACAGGTCAGAGAACCGTCCTCTGTATCCATTACAAAGACGGAGTATCCGTTTTCACTATTCGTAAAAATTACTCTCTCAACTATACCGGAAATTTGCATTTATTTACCAAAGCCTCCTTAGCTTTTTTATTTTTTCTTTAAAATTTTATTTAAGTTCGCTTATGTCTCCAAAAGTGTAGCCCATCTCGCGCGCCTTATCGATAATTTGGCCCAAAACTTTTGTATTTGTATCTGAAACTGCGTGCAAGAGAATTATGGAGCCGTCGTGAAAATTCGAAGTGATCTTTTCAATAGCCGCCTGCTCGCCTGGTTGATTTTTGGTTTCCCAATCCTTGTAGGCAAAGGACCAAAAAACTGTCCTGTAACCTAGACTCTCTGCAGCTGATAGGGTCGCTTCGCTGTATCCACCTTCAGGCGGACGGTAGAAGGGACTCATGTTTCCCCCGATAATATCCGCATAAATTTGCTCTAGGCCTTGGATATCGGCCACAAATTTATTTTCTGCCAAAGCTTTTGGTGGATTTAAATGGTTCACGGTGTGGTTGCCCACATAGTGGCCCTCGTTAACCATGCGGCTAACAAGTTCTGGCTGGCTCTTTACATAGTGGCCAGTTACAAAAAAGAGGGCCTTGACATTTTTCTCTGCCAGAGTATCCAAAATCTTGGCTGTATTATTATTGTATTCATAGCCTTCGTCAAAAGTCAAATATAATTTGTTGGCGCCAGTCGGCCTTTGCCAGATGGCCCCGTATTTTGAAATCAAACTTGCTATACCCTCATCAATTGTTGATTTGGGTTGACCTGGCCTATACCACCAAGAAAGAGCCTTGTTTGAAAGCCCCCTTACATTTATATCGGATTTTTCAATAGCCTTTGGCGGTTCAGACTTTTGAGTGAGATCAATTGTTGTAGTTTCAGATTTTTTCTCTTCGGTTTTTGTCTGATCTTTTTTCTCTTCCTTCTTGTCCTCTACCTTGTCTTTATTTTCTGTTTTTTTTGGATCCTCAGAAGGCTTTTCGTCCTTGTCAGAATCTTTTTTATCCTCTACAAGTAGATCGATCGTCTCAGATTTTTTCTCTTCGGTCTTTTCTTCTTGCTTTTCTTCGACCTTTGGACTGTCCTTTGAATCTTCTTTTTTATCTGTATTTTCTTCTGGCTGGTCCTTTTTATCGGCTAAGTCCTTTTTATTTTCAGCTTCCTTCGAGTCTTCACTGGTGGACGTGCTTTCACTAGTGGACGCCTGATCACTTGCAGACGCGTCCTTACTAGGCTCAGCCCCTTGACCTTGGACCTGGTATTCGTTTTCGTAGGTCCCCTTTGAGTAGTCGTCTACAATCGAACAGCCACTTAAAAGCAAGGCAAAAAATAAAATTAAAATTCTTCTTATTCTTTTCATTATACGTTAAATCTAAATAAAACTACGTCGCCCTCTTGCATGATATAATCCTTGCCTTCCAGGCGAATCTTGCCCTCTTCACGAGCCCTAGCCATGGACCCGTCAAGTTTAACCAGCTCATCATAAGAAATAACCTCAGCCTTGATAAAGCCGCGTGAAATATCAGTGTGGATTTTTCCTGCAGCGTCTTGGGCACGAGTGCCTTGTTTAATGGTCCAAGCCCTGGTCTCCATTTCCCCAGTTGTTATAAAACTCATGAGGCCAAGAGTCTTGTAAGAAGCCCTGACAAGTTTGTCGAGTCCTGATTCTTCCAGGCCCATTTCTTGTAAAAATTCCTTCTTTTCATCGTCGTCCAGCTGAGAAATTTCCTCTTCAATCTTAACAGAAACTTCGATGACCTCTTCCTTGTGGTCAGCCGCGTATTTCTTGATATCTTCAACATACTTGTTGCCGCCTGCAATCAAGTCGTCGTAGGAAACATTAGCCACGTAAATTAAAGGCTTGGCAGTTAGGAATTGGTATTGGTTTAAAAGAGCTTTTTCTTCTTGATCAAATTCCAATTCACGGATATTTTTGCCCTCGTCCAAGTGGTCCTTGACGCGTTTTAAAATCTCCAGATTTTTTTGCAATTTCTTGTCAGCCCTAGCTTGCTTTTCAAGTTTTGTATAAATATTATCCATCTGAGCCATGTCTGATAAAATCAGCTCAGTATCAATTGTTTCGATGTCGCGAATAGGGTCGACATCCCCGTCAACGTGGACGATATTTGGATCATCAAAGGCCCTTAGAACATGAACAATTGCATCTGTCTCCCTGATATTTGACAAAAATTTATTACCCAGACCTTCGCCCTTGCTGGCACCCTTGACGAGACCTGCTATATCGTAAAACTCTATAACAGCAGGCACAACCTTTTTGGTGTTGCCCAGCTTGTGAAGAACCTCCAGCCTCTCATCAGGCACGTTAACCAAACCCACGTTTGGATCTATAGTACAAAAAGGATAGTTTGCAGCTTCTGCACCCGCCTTTGTAATCGCATTAAAAAGAGTAGACTTGCCAACATTTGGCAAACCAACAATACCTAATTTCATTTATAAACACTCCTCCTCATTATTATCATAATTATACCATAAAGGCGGGATTTAAACAACAAAAGCCAGTCGCAAAAAGACCAATTAACTCCTAAAAAATATTTTTATTGCAAATAAAAAAACTGGCCATGACGGCCAGAAAAAAAATATTTTTTTAAAATTTTTATTCTATAGTTCTTTTTTTCTTTAAAACCAAATTGCAGATTAAGAAATATACAAAACCCATGGCAAGCATAATAACCAGATTCATTATAAATTTCTTATCAAAGTCTGCGACGCCTGCGTTTTGACCAAAGTAATAATATGGAAAGACCTTGCCCAGATTTATCATCCAGTCTGGTAAAAATTCCATTGGTATAAAGGCTCCGCCAGTTGTGGCAAGGAGCATAGAAAATACATTGGTAACTCCAGCCAAGACGGATTTTTTATCGGAAATCGCCGTGGCCAGATTTACCATGCCTAAGATTGAAAGTGTAAAGACTAGGAAGTTTACAGCTGTTATTCCCATGTGAGCCCTGGTCTCTGGAATCAAAAGGCCAATTACCGTTAGCATAATAAGATTTAAGGCAAGACCAATAGTCGCCTGACCCAAAAACATTTGCCCGTTGTAAGATCCACTTGTAATCGGGGAAGCAATGGACCGCTTGTAGAAATCGATCTTATTTAACTCGGCATTTACCATGCTTATATTAAACATGAGCATGCCAATCATAATAAAGCCAGCAAACTTGTACATATAATTAATGTCGACTTCACTTCCGCCCTTGGACTCGATTCTTACATTTGAAGATACATCCATCATTTCCTTGGCCTTGGCCACATCCAAGTCATAGTATTTGAGATAGCCCATGAACTGGGTCAAATCATAGGCCGCACTCTGGCCGGCTGACTCATTGTTGGTATAAGTGGAGATGGCTGGACCCGAATCGGACAAGAGCAAGTCCTTGGCATTTTCATTTATGGTCACAATGAGGGCCGTATCTTTTAAAGTGATCGCCTTTTCCTTTTCAACCTCAGTCAAATTTTTATAGCTTATATTGTTGTCTGCCAAAAAATCCTTAACAGCAGCGGAGACCTCATCACTTGCCCTATCATCGATTATTATATCGGTCTTGGCCTTCTTGAAAGCCGAGACGTCCAATTCATTTGCCATATTAAAAATAACTCCCGCAAAAATGCAAGCATATATTAAAATTGCAAAAATATTTTTCTTGACCGCTTTCATAAAATGTTTAAATACTATCATAGCGATTCTCCTTCATCTTAAGGGCGGCGAGTAATATAAAGGCCAGGCTGATCCCAAGGATAATAAAGACTTGTGATTTTATCCCTTCCACGCTTCCCAGGGTGTTGGCCTGATAAATTCCATCCCCAACCATCTTAACAGGATTGTAGTCTGCAAATCTGCCAAAAACTTTGTTTAAGACCTGCCTAAAATAAATTCCGTATAAGCCAGCTGCTCCAGATAAAATCATCATAGTTGTTTGGACTATGGCCCCACGAGCGTTGGAAGAAATATTTCCCAGATACACGGTCATTAGGCCCAAGGAATAAGAAAAAATTGATCCAACCATAAAAATCAAATAAGTCATCTTGTAATTGGAAATAAAATCCTCGCCGAGGACATACTTGGCGTAAAAAATTGATATAGTGAGAACCACAGCCTGCATAAGCATGGCGATAATAAATTGATCTACAATGGCCTTTAGCTTTGAAGACGGACTTATTAAAAATCTCATAGCAGGCTTGGTGATGTTGGCCTGGTAAAGTTCGACCGACGACACCCCGCTATAGGCGCACATATATGAGATCATGGCCATAAGGGCAAAGAAAAATGACGCCTTATAGGAAACATTTTTGCTCTTATTTTCTATAGGATTTGTTTGCATTGCAACTTGAAGGGCCTGAGGATCTTTTTGTGCCCTTAAAATATTATCTGCAAAGGACTTTAGTAAGCTATCAGAAAAACCATTGCCGGCCAAGATTACATTGGAATCCTTGTCAATATAACCAGCTATGTCGCCATTTTTTAGCGGGTCTTTGTAGTCATTGGACAGGGTGAATTTAAAAATTCCCGTCTCCTCCATATAATTTGCAGCCACATTTTCGGGACTCATATAAGCCTTGATTTCAAGCTTTGTGTCCTCGTCTGGCATGGCCGAAATCAATATGGTCATCAAAAACAAGGGAAAGAGTATCATCCAAAAAACTGTTACCTTGTCCCTAATAAAATTTAAAAATGCATACTTCATTCTCTTAAATCCCTACCAGTTAGCTCTAGGAAAACATGTTCCAAACTAGGCCTTTCAGAATAAATTGCATCGTATTTTAAGCCTTTGCCTTCCAAGAAGTCCATCAGATGTTTTAAATTATCCTTGCCCTTGTTAAAGGCCAACTTATAAAGGCCATTTTCCTTTGTCAATTCGCTTACATTTACAATAGATTTTAAAGCTTCTGTCATGTCTTGGTCAGTATCTAACTTTATACTGATGAGTTCCTTGGTGGAAATCATATCCTTGAGCTCATCAGCTGTGCCCGATGCTATTGACTTTCCCTTTTCCATAATGACGATTTTTTCCGCAACTTGCTCAACTTCGTCCAGATAGTGGGTGGTGTATAAAATAGTCATCCCCTTGTCGCAAAGGGTCTTGATCTCGCTTAAAATAAAACTCCTGGTTTGTGCGTCAACAGCAACAGTCGGTTCGTCCAGAATTAAAAAGTCCGGATTGTGGGCAATGCCACAGGCAATATTTAACCTCCGCTTCAGACCTCCCGATAATTTCTTTGGAAAAAACTTTTGATAGTCCTTGAGCTGGGTGAAACGAATAGCCTCATCCACCATCTCTTTTCTCTTGACAGAATTCTTTTCATAAAGGCCACAAAAATAATCGATATTTTCACGAACATTTAAATTGTCGGACACCACAATATCCTGAGGAACCAAACCAATCCTCGCCTTTATATCATTTTTATCCGGCCCCATGTCTTCACCAAAAACTTTGACCGAGCCCGAATTAAATTTAAGTAAACCCATAATGCAGTTGATGGCAGTAGTCTTGCCACAACCATTGGGCCCCAAAAGAGCCAGCCTGTCCCCCTCATTGATCGACAAATCAAAATGATCAAGAGCAGTCAGGTCTTTATATTTTTTAACTAAATCTCTAATCTCAACAACCATACAAACCTCCTTAAGTTTATTATAAACTATTTAGGTAAAGAAGTAAATAAGAATAGGTAAAGGAAATTTAATAAAAATATATTTAACCCAAAAAATTATTTAAGTATATATTTTGCTTTAATTAATTTGATTTTTCAGATAGGTACAATTTTTTAAACTTTTAGTTTATATTCTTATTTATTTTAATAACCTTAATTTATTGTATATAGTATCCATTTAAGAATTAGATGTTTAAAATTGATTTTTTAGGGTATACAATTACTATAGTAAATTAAAATAAATAATTTACTAAATATAAATAAGGAGGGATACAATGAAAAAAGTATCTGCTATAATAATAGTGATTCTATCATTATTAATCAGCACAAGCATAATAAACGCAAAAGAAAGTGAAATAAAAGTAGGAAGTATAACAGTTGTTTCTCCATACGATTTGAGCGAGAATTACTTAGTTAAACACGAAAATGATAATTACTATATTGTTGATGTTTACTCAAGGGAAACAGGAGATATATTAGTTAGCTACAAAGAACAAAAGCCAAATAGCATTCAATTAGCAGGATGTGGTGAATATTCATATAGGGATATAACTGCAACATTTTATGACAATCCAGTAGAGGTTACAGTTAGAGCATATTGTAAGGTCTATGATGAATGCAGCTCTTCTGGAAATGTAACTCATGTCATACAAATTTTATCATCTGATCACTATATATCATCATCTGGTTACTTTGAGTTAAAAAATAAAAAAACAACTAAGATAAATAATAGCTTAATTCAATGCTCAGGGACAATGGAAATTGATATAGATGAAGAAGATAATGGTGAATTTTCATTAGAATTTTTAGAAAGTGTTGGATTTTCAATAACTCATAGTTCTGGTAAGGTTTATCATTTAAGGCGAGCTTATAATCATACAGTTGAATTTAAATAAAATGAGGTGTAATTTGTATGATGAAGTCATTTCAAAGATTAATCGCTCTCTTAATAATGCTAATACTGACCCTACAAGGTCTAAATAGCTTTGCATGGGGAGAAATTCTAGGGCCATATAATCTTTTTAGACTTATAGGTAGTGACAATCCTGCATTAGAATTTCAACATAATTCTAAATTGATAGTTGTTAGTGTAATAGCAAATATAATTGCCCTTATATTTTATATATTAATGGCAAGAGAGCTATACTTAATGTATAAATTCGGCAAAGAAGAAGATAAATAACTTTTGTTTATAAGAAAAACCGAGGTATAAAACCTCGGTTTTGTTTTGGTGCAGGTGGCGAGGACTTGACCCTCGCCCTGCTAAAAACTCACCTTTCACTCCTTTCGATTTCTTTTCTCCTTGCGGCGTATAGGCATACGCCTCAGTCGAAAAAAATCTGCAGTTCGCAAAATTCTTCGTTTTTTTCTAGGGCGATTAAGTTACGAGCAGAGTGCTTAGGGTTAGCTGTCGATATTTGCAAGTACTGAAGTGCGAGGCGTGGGGGTTCACTCACAATCAGTCCCCGCACTAGAGAAATAAAAAACCGATATGCTTTTGCATATCGGTTTTTTATTTCTGGTGCGGGAAAGAGGACTTGAACCCCCACGCCTCGCGGCACTGGAACCTAAATCCAGCGCGTCTGCCAATTTCGCCATTCCCGCATATTAAATTTTGTCAGTGCTTGCAACTTATATCATCGAAAATATCTTTTTTAAAAAATTGGTGACCAATTCGCTTGCTCGTTCGCGGCGACTACTTGATTAAAGGCAAGTGTTCTCAAACTGAGCTAGCTTATTGTCCCTTTACTTTTTACACCTTTTAAAAAAATTGGTGACCCATCCGCGACTCGAACGCGGGACTCCTTGATTAAAAGTCAAGTGCTCTGCCAACTGAGCTAATGGGTCATAAATGGGGTGGATGATGGGAGTCGAACCCACGATCTCCAGAACCACAATCTGGCGCCTTAACCAACTCGGCCACATCCACCATGCTTGGGTTGGAGCGGGTGAAGGGAATCGAACCCTCGTAATCAGCTTGGGAAGCTGACGCTCTGCCATTGAGCTACACCCGCAAATGGGGCTTGCTCTGGTGTCTCAACCACTGACAAAATATATTATACATTAATAAAAATACTTTGTCAAGCATTTTTTATATATTTATTAAAAATTTTTAAAAGAGTTTCTCTACTATTATTTTTATATTTAACCCTTGATTTTATGCCTTTTGTGTTGACTTAAAAGATATGAATGCCGCCACAAATACAAGGATCATTCCAATTCCTGTTGCGAAATCAATCTTATCTCCGAATAGGAAGTAACCAAAGATTGATGAGAAGACTACACTTGAGTAATTGTAAATGCTTACCTTCGAAGCAGGCGCCATGAGATAGCTCTTGGTCAAAAAGTATTGGCCGCAAGCTCCGCCGATTCCTACCATTAACATACCCAGTGCTTCTTTGGCATTTGGAATTTTAAAGCCCTTGACCATAAATGGTGCAAGGAGTACAACCGTTACCAAACCAAAGGCTAACATTACTGTCTCGCCTTCTTCCTTGCCCTTGAGCATGCCAATTATTACATAGGCCATGGCTGCAAAGAGGGCTGATAAAAATGCGACTATAGAATAGATATTAAAGTCCCCTGTTGGCTTGGTGATTATGGCCACGCCCACAAAGGCTAAGAGCAATGAGATTACATCGATTTTTGTAACTTTTTCCTTTAATAGTATGGCTGCAAAGACCACTACAAAAAATGGACTAGACTTTTGTAAGATTGCCGCCTCAGCTGTTGGCAGGTATTTGGTAGCTATAAAATACAAAAGCACGCCAAGCATGCCAAAAAATCCTCTTAAAAATAGTTTTGGTATATTCTTTTTATCCCTTACATATGGCTTGCCTTGTTTTTCTAATGATATTACAGATGTAAATACCAAAAACAAGTTTCTCATTACAACAAGCTCTACAACTGGTACTGTCTGCGCAGAATATTTTACTGCCATCTGCATAATCGCAAAGGAAAATGCAGATAGCAGCATTAATATACTGGCTTTTTTAATATTTTCTTCCATTAAAATTCAATTCCCTTTCTGGCAGGAATTCCTTCTTGGTAGTGGTGTTTAACCTCTTGAACATTGGAAACCATCTTTGCGATTTCTTGGAGTTCTTCTGGTGCATACCTGCCTGAGATTACTATATCTTTTTCTTCTGCTGCCTTTTCTAAGACGCCTTTGACTTCGTCCATTGGCAGGAGTTCATAAAACATTGCAACATTTAACTCATCTAGAATATAAAGGTCAAAGTCTTCGTCAAGCTTTTTGACAAATAAATCCCAACCTTCGCGGGCTGCTTTTTTGTCTTCTTCTTCGGCGTTTCTTTTGATAAAGCCTTTTCTGCCTGCCAAATGTGTTTCAATATTTTCAAAGGTCTTGAGGGCTTTGATTTCGCTGTACTCGCTGCCCTTCATAAATTGCATAAAAAATACCTTGCCGCCATTGCCAAGCATCCTTATGGCCATGCCTAGGCATGAGGTGGTCTTGCCTTTCCCGTTTCCTGTAATACAAAATAACATATTGTCCTCCTATTTAAATGTCTTTTTATCAATTACTTTTAAATCGTGATCGAGCTCGTAAATAATTGGGCTGCCTGTCGGTATCTCAAGGCCCATAATGTCTTCATCTGAAATTCCTTCCAGGTGTTTGGTAAGGGCTCTTAGAGAGTTGCCGTGGGCTGCTATAATTATATTTTTTCCATCTCTTAAGTCGGGTTCAATTTGGTCTTGCCAAATAGGCATTACCCTTTCAAGGGTGATCTTTAAATTTTCTGCCATAGGAACCACGTCTTTGAGATAACGTCTGTCGTTCATCTGACTCAACTCGTCGTCTGCATTCATAAGTGGTGGTAGGGTGTCGTAGGACCTCCTCCAAATGTGAACTTTTTCATCTCCATATTTTTCGGCTGTCTCTGCCTTATTTAAACCTTGGAGGGCACCGTAGTGTCTTTCGTTTAACCTCCAGGACTTGACAGTTGGCAACCAAAGTTGGTCGCTTTCTTCTAATATTATATTTAAAGTCTTTATAGCGCGTTTTAATACCGAGGTATAAGCCTTGTCAAATTCTAAACCATGATCTTTTAGGATTTCGCCAGCATGTTTAGCTTCGGCGTATCCTTTTTCGCTTAAATCAACATCAACCCAGCCTGTGAATTTATTTTGCAAATTCCATTCGCTTTGGCCATGTCTTACAAGTACAAGTTTCATAAGTCCTCCTTATTTTTTACTATACAAATATTTTATCATTTATAATATTAATATGCAAACTGTATTTCTAATATACCCCAATTTTAACTAATAAAAAAGCTCCCTAGGGAGCAATTTTAGATTCTTATTTCTTTTTTGATTTTTTCTTTGTGTTAACTGATTCTTTAAGAGCTTTACCTGCTTTGAAAGCTGGAGCTTTTGTTGCAGGAATCTTGATAACTTCTTCTGGGTTTCTTGGGTTTCTGCCTTCTCTAGCTTTTCTTTCTCTTACTTCAAATGTACCAAAGCCAATTAATTGTACTTTGTCACCACTTGATAGAGCTTCTGTGATTGATTCGATTGTAGCGTTTAATGCTCTTTCTGAATCTTTTTTTGTCATTTCAGTTTTTTCAGCAATTGCTGCAACTAATTCGGATTTATTCATAAATTTACCTCCTATTATTGCTTTGCGAACAGCTTCCCTGTTCGTCTATTGATATTTTACCCCATATTGTTGGATATATCAAGCCTTTTAGCCAATTTTAATAATAATAAATTTAAATTTACAAAAATTTTTGCGTTTTTACGAACTTAGTCTTCTGTAAATAGATCTTTAAAATCATACAAGCCTTCATTAATGTTTTCGGCAATTTCAAATAATATTTTATATAAATTTTCTTTATCTCGGTCGACCTCATCAAAGCCTGTCTTTTTCAAAGCCTTGCCTTCCATGGCTGCCTTAATAATATCCATGGGCCCGCTAATTTTTTCAGCTGGAACAATAATCGTGAGCCTGATATCTGCCTTTACTTTCCTGTCAAGCTCGTAGAGGAAAATTTTGTCGCAAGTCTCTTCATTTTTTATGCCGGCGTTATTAATAGCGTAGACAATTTTTTCGTCGTCGTAAATTTCCATGAGTTTGAGTTTGACATCGCTTAGCAAAAATTCATTCCAAGCTTGGGTGATCATTATATTGAGTCTAGGATTTATATTTGCAATATCCACATCCATGGCGTCCAAAAATAGGGCCCCCTCAACTGGATCAATCTTGGCCAAAGAAAAACACGGCTCTATAAAGCTAACTGCCTCTATATATTTGATGTCGTCGGTCATTTCTCTAAGTCTCTTAACTGTGGACTCTGCAATCGACGGGCTGCCCGGTACAACATAGCAGACGCTCTTGTCCTTAGCCTGGTCAAAGACGTATTCAGCTATGGACTGGTATAATTTTTCGAAATCTTCAATTGTCTCGTACATATAATCTAGGGCTTCAAAGTCAATGCCCTCTTCCCTTAAAAGGTCTACGCTTGGGTGGTGGACAGTTCTAAGTATTACTTTGTCCGCCTCCTTCATGGCCCCTATGGCTTCAATTGTAACGGCATTTTTTTCTCCGAAACCTATCCCTGCTATAGTAATCATTATTTTCTCCTCAACATTTCAAAGTCTTCTTTTGTAAAAGACTTGGTCACAAGTAAAATTCCAAAGTAGATGACCACTGCCACTATAATTGCAGCTAGGGTCGCAAGCTTTGGGCCTATAAATCCGCTGGCAAGAGCCTGGCTGTAATAAGCGGCAAAGCCCATTATAATAGAAGCTATAAAATAAATTATAATTTTTTTATCCAGGCTAAAGGACATGTACTTATTTACCGACGCAATGTTTAGTCCAACCGTTATAGAATAGCCTACAACTGATCCGATGGCTGCCCCGTAGACATTCACGCTTGGAATCCTGGTCAAATAAATTGTCAAAATAATTTTAACGACTGCCCCAATTAAAAGATTTAAAACTGGTACCCTCTCCTTGCCAAAGGCCTGCATAATTGAACTGGTAATTGTAATTAGCATAAGCGGGAGAGTGGATAGTGATAAGATTTTTAAAATTAAAGCCGTCCCCTCCTTGGCCATGGCGCTGGTGGTTGGGTAAATCAAAGAGATGATTGGATAAGATAGGGAAAATAATCCAACCATACAAGGGAAGGCCAGTAAAAATGTAAGCTTAAAAATCATGGACAGCTTGTCTTCCAATTCCTTATGCTCTTTCTTTTCAATCAAGCTTGTAATAACAGGTATAATTGAAACGCCAAGGGCAACTGCAAAAACTTGGGGCATATTAATTAAAGTTTGGGCCATACCCTTGAGCCAGGCGAAACGCAAGTTGGCTTCTTCTGGACTAAAACCAATTGCTTGGAGGCCATCCATGACCAAATAAATATCAATGGAGTCCATAATTGGAACGATGGCCGCACCAATAGAAATTGGCAGGGCGATCATTATCATTTCCTTTAAAATTTCCTTGGACTCAGATGTCTCTTGAATACCAATAGTAACTTCGCTGTTTAAGTCTGCCCTGTATCTAAAATGAACAGCAAACATATATAAAAGTCCAATTATAGAGCCAATACCAGCAGCCAAAGTTGCGCCGCCAGCTGCAAATTCCAAACCCCTTGGCAAGAGCAACTTGGCAAGGACAAGGCCAGAGATCAATCTAAAGCCTTGTACCAAGACTTGGCTGATAGCCGTTGGCCCCATAATTTGCCTGCCCTGATAATATCCTCTGATGCCAGCAAGCATCGGTGAAACAACCATTGCTGGTACAAGGGCCACCATAGAATAATAGGCGGCGGGATTTTTATAAAAATTTGCCAATCTCTCAGCAAAGATAAAAATCATCAGGCCAAAAAATATTCCTAAGGCTCCCATAAGATACATAGACAACCTCAATATTTTTTTGCTCTCACGAAATTTTTCTTGGGCTACGCTTGCCGCCACCATTTTTGAAATGGCAACGGGGAGTCCTGCCGTTGAGATCGCCAGCATCATCTCGTAGATCGGATAAGCCGTTTGATAATAGCCCAGGCCCTCGTCGGTTATCATAGCGGTGATTGGGATCCTGTAAATGGCTCCGATAATCTTTACAATAATTCCCGCTATGCCCAGCATGGCTGCATTTTTGCCAATGGATTTTACTTTTTTCTCCATAACTTCCTCTTTCTAATAAAAAATATAAAAAAATAGAGACTGAAATCCTTCAGTCTCAAACATTCAAAAATTATTCTTCTTCAGCTTCAGAGTCTTCGCCGATTTCTGGTACGTCAGCTGCACTTGCTTCTTCAGTTTCTTCTTCAGCTTCTTCAGTTTCATGTGTTAGAAGACATACTGTTTCGTCTAAATCTGTAAGTACAGTGATCTTTTCATCTTTAACAATATCCAAGTCAGCAACTGTAATTTGGTCGCCAATTTCCATGTCGATTACATCAAGAGTAATAACATCTGGTAGGTCTCCAGGTAAACATTCGATGTGAAGAGTATTTAATGTTTGAATAAATACAGATGGTTGAACCTTGATATCGTCTCTGTTTAAGCAGTCGATAGGAACTTCAACTCTAATTGCTTCGTCCATCTTAATACCTTGGAAGTTTACGTGTAAAACTTGGTTTTTGAATGGGTGTCTATCTATTTCTTTGATAATTGTTGGATATGCTTTTCCATCAATCATAACATCTACAATATTTGTAAAGCCGGCTTCGTTAAAGACAATGTCAAAATCTCTAGCTGAAACTGTGATTGGGTGAGTTTCTTCACCTTTTTCAAATATTGCAGCAGGGACATTCTTCTCGGCTCTAATCTTCTTAACTTTATTTTTGCCGAGGCCTTCCCTTTCTTGTGCATCTATTTTTATTTTTGCCATAATGTGCCTCCTTATTTAATCCTAGCGTTTATTATACCACATTTTTTTAAAGTATGCAAATTTTTAAATAAAAATAATTATTTTAGGTCCATATATACTTTTACATGGTTGGAATCTCTTAATTCTTCCAAGTGTTTTTTGAATTCTTCTTCAAATAACTTTTCTTTGACGACTTCAATCAGGCTGTCATAGTCCTTGTAAACCTTGTCAACTCTAAGGACATAAAAGCCTTCTGGACTTTCGATTGGATCTGCGTATTCGCCAACAGGACCATTCTTTACATAGTCCACCAATTCATCAGGCAAATCCACGGGGTCAACAGCCTTGAGCTCTCCACCATTTACAGCTGAAAATGGGTCCTTGCTATTTAAAATCGCCAAATTTCTAAAGGAATCATGCGACCTCATAATCTTGTAAGCATTGTCGCTTGTGTCAGTCAGTATCATTGAGATATCGTATCTATAAAGTTGTTCTTTGTGGTCTTCGTAATAGGCCTTCAAGTCCTCATCAGCGGGACTAAATTCTTTTTTATAGTCGGCCTTTATAGCGTCGACCATCATATTTTCTATAATGCTGGCCTTAAAAAACTCTTCGTCAATTTTATTCATTTCCAAAAACTTATTGTAATTATCGTGGCCACCCAGGTCTTCTATCTTGGCTTCAAAGACTTTTTCAAAGGTTTTTTCATCGATTTCTTCATGATTTTTTTGATATTCCTTTTCAATGGTCGCCCGCATAATTAATTGCTCCAAGACGCCTTTTTTTAAAATTAGGTCTTGGCTTTCAGCCTGGTCTGTGGTCAGCTTTGAAAATTCCTCATCGGCATTGGACTGGTAAATATTTTTGTAATTTTTAAATTCAAAATCATAGGCATCTTGGCTTATCACCTTGCCATCTATTTCTGCCACTGCTCCCTCAGGCGGCTTTTTGCAGCCGACAAAGGAGAGGACAAGGGCAAGTATCAATAATATTTTCTTCTTCATTTTTCCTCCAATCCTTCAAAAGAAATTTTCATAAACTTTATCAAATCCCTCAAGGGGTTATCTACTCTTAATCTTAAAACCGGAACTACATTATCAAAGACAGCGTCATCCTTGTAGTTTTCCATAAAAGATTGCATGTCAATCTTCTCGAGCATCCTCGGTTCATACTCTATTCTTACCCACTCGCCCTTTTGACTAATACTTTTTATGAAAACTTTGGACGCCCAATTTTTAATTATACCAATATACATCAAATTTTCAAGTGACTTCGGTACTTCGTTATATCTGTCGACCAATTCATCAATCCAATCATCCATGTCCTTTAGGCTAGAAAGTACGGCTATGCGCTTGTAAATTTCCATCCTAATTAAAGCATCGTCCAAATAATTTTCTGGCAGAGCGGATTCAACTTCCAAGTCGACCTTGGTGTTGATCTCTTCGATAATTTCTTCGCCCTTGATTTCCTTGACCGCCAAATTTAAATATTTCATATAGAGTTCATAGCCTATTTCCATCATGTGGCCACTTTGCTTGAGGCCCAAAACATTGCCGGCTCCCCTGAGTTCCAAGTCCCGCATGGCAATCTTGTAACCGCTACCGAAATCTGTAAATTCTTTCATGGCCATGAGCCTCTTGATGGCTTTTTCATTTAAAACTGATTCGTCCTTGTAAGTGAAATAAGCATAGGCAAGTTTTTCGCTCCTACCAACGCGGCCTCGCAGCTGATAAAGTGTGGAGAGTCCAAGCCTGTCGGCCTCGTAGACTATAAGGGTGTTGGCATTTTGTATGTCCATGCCCGTCTCTATGATGGTCGATGTGATTAAGACATCGTATTCTTTTTCTTTAAATTTAATAAATATGTCTTCCAATTGACGTTCTGGCATTTGGCCATTAGCAATTTGAATACTCGCTTCAGGCACAAGCTCTTGCAAATTTTCCAACATACGAGCTTGGCTTTTTACGTCGTTATATAAAAAGTAAACTTGACCGCCCCGATTTAGCTCACGCAAGATGGCCGACCGAATAATCGAATCATTGTACTGGGCCACATAAGTTTGTACTGGCAAGCGATTTTGCGGCGGATCTTCTATTACAGACAAGGACCTGATGCCCGACAAACTCATGGACAGAGTCCGCGGTATAGGCGTAGCCGATAAGGTCAAAACGTCAACCCCCTGGCTCATCTCCTTGATTTTTTCCTTGTGCTTGACACCGAACCTTTGCTCTTCGTCAATTACCAGAAGGCCCAGATCTTTAAAGTGAACGTCTTTAGACAACAATCTATGAGTTCCAATTACAAAATCAATATTGCCGGCCGCCAATTCTTCAAGAGTCAATTTAATTTGCTTGCTAGTCCTAAAGCGACTTAAATTTCCAATTCTAATTGGAAAAGATTTAAACCTTTCCATTGCCGTTTGCGTGTGCTGCTCGGCAAGCAAGGTTGTAGGCGCCAGCATGGCCACCTGTTTGCCATCCATAATCGCTTTAAAGACAGCCCTAAAGGCAACTTCGGTTTTCCCGTAACCGACGTCACCCAAAAGCAACCTGTCCATTGGATGAGGCGACTCCATATCCTCTTTTATTTGGCTGGCCGTTATCAGCTGGCCATCTGCCTCGTCGTATTTAAAGGCGTCTTCAAAGTCCCTTTGCCAAGGAGTGTCCTTGGAGAACTGGTAGCCGATTTCACTTGTACGTTTAGCATAAAGATCGATAAGCTCACGAGCCATTTCGTCAATGGCCTTCTTGCTCTTTAATTTTGTGTTTTTCCATTGGGCAGAATAGAGGCCGTAGATTTTTGGCTTGGCCCCTTCCTTGGACATGTATTTGTCGATTAAATTTATATTTTCAACTGGTACATATAATTTATCCGATCCCTTGTAGAGAATTTCCAGATAATCTTTTTTGACTTCCTTGATTTCAAGAGTGGCTACTCCATTGTAAACGCCAATCCCATGTTCCTCGTGGATGACATAGTCGCCCTTGGAAATATCTTGGAGCCTGTGCTTGGACGATTTCTTTTTGGCTTTTTTTCGTCCTTTATTGGAAGCGCCAAAAATATTTAAATCGCCAAAAACAGCCAGCTTAATATCTTCATTTATAAAACCATTTTTTAAGGCGGCCAAATAAATTTTAATATTTTCCTCGTCGTCTTCTTGGCCACTGTATCTTATCCCTAAGTCTTCAGCCGCTTCAATCAAGGCGTCGTACTTAGCCTTGTCAGACCCAACTAGGCTGACATCATAGCCACTGTCTCTAAGGTCGGCCGCATCTTTAAATAATTCCAAATAGTCCCTGGAATATCTTTGCCCGTCTCGTAAATTTATCTCGACCGCCTTAAGATCAAGTGGGAGTTCTTGGTTCATGTACTGAATGTAGGTCGCATTTAGATTTAGACTATAAAAATCTTCTGGCCTATTTTCAATTGGGCCAGCATTTAAAACCTCGCCCGATTCAAAGAGATTTTTGTATTCAAAGTCAAAGAATTCATTCTTGCTCTTGTATTCCTTGTGGGCATAGACCGGGTCGTAAAAAATTACTGGCCTCTTGAAGTCTTCATATATATAGGACCTCTTGTCAGCGTCCAAATAAGCAAAAAATATTTCTCGCTCGCCTTGGAGGCCCTCTTCAAGTCCTTCTATTAGGCCCTTAAACTTAATAGTGTCCTCTGGATTTTTCCCAGAGATTTCATCTTCCATTTGTTTTTTTATTTTGTTTTTATCTTCATCGTCAAGAATTATTTCAAGGGCTGGAAAAATTTCACAGGCATCAATAAAATCGGTCGATAACCTAGTCTCAGGGTCAACCTTTCTTATGGTATCGACTTCGTCGTCAAAAAATTCCACCCGAAAAATTTCCTCGCTGCTCGGTGGAAAGACGTCAAGTATTCCTCCCCTAAAGGAAAATTCCCCCTTGGTTTCTATGGAGCTGACTCTCTTGTAGCCGCTTTCAGTAAAAGAGCTAAACAATTCTTCCAAATCAAAAACCTTGCCAGGCTCGAATTTTATAATATGTTTTTTGTAAGTATCCACCCTTAGATTTTCATCCAAAAAGGTCGAGAGACTCATGACAACAAAGTCCACTTGGTCATATATGAGCGACCTGATGATCCGCAAACGGTCGTTCATGTTCTCGTCATTTATAATTTTTAAATTATAATAAACCTTGTCGCGTGGCGGTAGGTAATCGGCGTTTAACTTGTACATGTCCAAAGTTTTTGCCAGGTCCATGGCCTTTTTTTCTGTGGGCATAATTACAAAATAAGATTTTTTGTCCAATATGTATAAGAGGTTTGGAAAAACTTCTTCACTTACACCACAAAAGAGCCCATTTGAATTACTCCCAATGGACTCAATTAGATTTTTAATATTCTTATCGTGTAAAAGTTTTTCCAGTACCTTCATTTACTTTTCCAACACCGATCCGTTAAATTTATTCATAACTATGTCTATTGGACTGGCTGTAAATTCGTCCAAGGCCTCGACCGCCCTGTCGATTAAATCGTCAATAATCTCATCGTCCTCTTTTGATGGGCGAGCCAAAACGAAATCAGCCAGATCCATATCTCTTTTAAATTTTCCAACGCCCAATTTCATCTTTGCATAATCATCTGTCTTTAAATGTGCATAGATGCTCTTTAGGCCATTGTGGGTTCCCTTGCCATTTTTCGCACGAATCCTAAGCATACCAAGCTCAATTTCTATATCATCAACCACAACTATTATATCTTCCAAGTCGGGCTTGTAGAAATTTAAAACCTCTCCCACAGCCTGGCCGCTGTTATTCATATAGGTCATGGGCTTGACCAAAACAACTTTCTCTCCATTTACAAAGACCTCGCCCAAGAGAGCGTTAAATCTTGCCTTTGAAATGTCGACCCCGTGTTTGTCAGCAAACTTATCCACAACCATAAAGCCAGCATTGTGTCTGGTATCCTCGTACTGCCTGCCGGGATTACCCAAGCCAATTATTATTTTCATTAGTCAAAAATTGTGGCTATGGAATCGTTGTCGTGGATAATCCTAATGGCCCTTGCAAAGAGTTCTGCAACAGAAACAACTTTGATTTTTTCTCTAACTTGTGGTAGGTCTGGTAGGGGAATTGAATCTGTAATTACAAACTCTTCCAGACATGAATCCATAATTCTTTCAATAGCTGGACCACTTAATACACCGTGGCTGGCTGCCCCATAAACTTTTGTGGCGCCGAGTTCTTCAAGCTTTTTGGCTGCCTGGCAAATGGTTCCTGCTGTGTCGATAATATCGTCAACCAAAATACAAGTCTTGCCTTCAATGTCACCGATAATATTCATAACTTCTGAGACGTTTGGTTTTGGTCTTCTCTTTTCTATAATAGCGATTGGGAGATTTAAGTAATTTGCAAATTCTCTTGCCCTAGTTACACCGCCCAAGTCAGGACTTACTACAACAGAATTTTCATCGACCTTGTCCTTAAAATATCTAGCCAAAATTCTAATAGCTGACAAGTGATCAACTGGTACGTCAAAGTAACCTTGAATTTGTCCAGCGTGCAAGTCCATAAGAACAACCCTGTCTGCTCCTGCTTTTTCAAGTAAATTTGCTACAAGCTTAGCTGTGATTGGTTCCCTAGGTCTGGTCTTGCGGTCTTGTCTAGCGTAGCCATAGTAAGGAATAACTGCATTTATCCTGCCAGCACTTGCCCTGTGGCAGGCGTCAATCATAATTAATAGCTCCATCAAGTTGTCATTAACAGGTGCGTGAGTTGGCTGAATAATAAATACGTCAGCACCCCTTACTGTTTCATTAATTTCAACATTGATTTCTCCGTCTGAAAATGTTGTTACATCACAATTGGCAAGGTCTAAGCCAAGTCTTGATGCAATGTTTTTAACCAATTCTCTGTTGGAATTGCCAGTTAAAATTTTAATCCCCTTATAAATACTCATTTTTACCTCCACCTACTTTTTGAGTCCTCTTTTTATAACCCAATCTTTGATTTCTCTCTCTTCGCTTCTTTCAATTTTTAAAGCGAAATCATCTGTATCCTTTGTCGCAACAGTTCCCGCTGCGATAAAAGCATTTTCACCCACCTTAACAGGTGCCACAAGAGTCGAATTGGAACCGATAAATGCCTTGTCCTCAACTGTCGTCCTGTGTTTGTTTTTTCCGTCGTAGTTTGCAAAAACCACTCCGCAACCAATATTTACATCCGCGCCCACATCAGCGTCGCCAATATAAGCAAGATGGCCGGCCTTGGAACCTTGGCCAAAATTGGAATTTTTTATTTCAACAAAGTTGCCAACTTTGACATTGTCTTCGACATTTGAACCCGGTCTAACCCTTGCAAAGGGCCCGAAGCTTACATTGTTGCCAATAATCGAGTCTTCCATGTCCACATTTTTTAAAGTGCAGTCGTGGCCGATTTTCATATCTTTTATCATGCTGTTGTAAATAACTGTGCCGGATTTAATTTCGCAAGCGCCAATAATTTTTACAAAACCCCAAAGCTCAACATCCTCTTCGATAATAGCCTGAGGGTCGATGTAAGTTGTCTCAGGATTGTGGATCATAACTCCAGCTTTTAAACGCTTTTTGTTTTCCCTGGCCACCAAGACTCTTTCGCAAAGAAGCAAGTCCTCGCGGTCGTTAACTCCCAGCACTATGTCTGTGTTGTCGCTTATATATGAATCCACCTTGTAGCCCATGTCCTTGGCTATGTGAATGGTATCTGTTAACATGTATTCTTTCTTTTTATTGTTGTCGTCAATCTTGTCGATGGTATCCAAGAAAGCCTTGCCAGTGTAGAGGTAGATGCCTGAATTAATTTCATTGGTATACGAAAGTCCCTCTTCCATCTCCTTGTACTCGACAATGGCTTCGAACTCTCCATCCTTGCGAACTATGCGACCGTATTCCTTTGGATCATCCAAAACTGCCGACAAAACTGTAATGTCATTTTTATTTTCCTTGTGGTAAAGAAAATATTCTTTGATTGTATCGCTGTCAATGAGTGGCGTATCTCCATAGATAACCAGGAGGTCGTCGTCCTCATTTACAAAGTCCTTGCAAAGTTTGACCGCATAACCCGTTCCATAGGGCTTGCCTGGGCCCACTTCTTGGATGACGATTTCACTACCAGCCGCCTCAACAATTTCCTTTGCCTGGTCGTAATTTTTCCCCAGGACTGTAATGGTCTTATCAAAACCAGCATGGCTCACCGAATCAAGGACGTGCTTAATCAAAGGCTTGCCCGCAATTTCGTGGAGGACCTTGGATTTTTTTGACCGCATCCTAGTGCCTTCTCCTGCTGCTAAAATAATAGATTTAAACATATTCACCTACTGCTTCTTGATTGCAACTTGAATTGCAAAGTCGATTTGTTCTTTAAAATTTTCAAAATCTGCCTGGCTATCAAAAATCCTTCTTGGGATGATAAAGTCAAAGCCACCGCCTGTTAAGAGCAGGTGGTCATCGTCTGACTCATACATGTCCAAGCAGTCATAAAGGGCCGTAAACTCCTCGCCATTCCTGGTGGCCTTGAGGCCGCCTTCGACCTTTTCAACCACATAGGGCATGAGGAAACTTTCGTTATTAATGACCCTTGACTTAAAGGCGTTTTCAATTCTCTTTCTAATCATTCTTTTAAATAATTTTGGATAGATAAAGATCCACAAGGCTGACAAGCCAGCCGCTACTACTACATTTAGCCAGTTGATTGGCTTGGCCAAAAGGGTTAGGAGCATGGCAATTATAGGTAGCATTGCGGTTTGAAGCCACATTGACCTCTTGGTTTGTGGCTCTTTAAACATAGCCATGGTAGTAAATTTTACATAATCTTCTATTACAGGTTTAACTTCTAATCTCATATTATTTCACAACCAGGTTAATAATTTTATTTGGAACGTAAATTTCTTTTACGATTGTCTTGCCTTGGAGTTTTTCAGCTATAAAGGCATCTGTCTTTGCAATTTCTAAGGCCTCGTCCTTGTCGCAGTCGCGTTTAATCTTGACTGTGGCTTGGACCTTACCGTTAAATTGAACAGGTATTTCAATTACATTTTCAACTGTGTATTCTTCGACGTATTCTGGCCATTTTTCTTCCAAAATCATCTTGTCGTTACCCATTCTTTGGTAGAGCTCTTCTGTAATATGAGGGATAACTGGATTTAATAATTGCAAGAGGACCTTGTATTCTCCTCTTGTCACGCTTTCCTTCAGATAGATTTCATTTACCAAAGTCATTAGCTGAGCAATAGCTGTGTTGTATTTCATATTTAGGTAATCGTAGGTGACCTTCTTGATGGATTGGTGGAAAATTGTCCGCATGTCTTCACGAATGTCTCCATCTATCATCATGTTTTCAAGTCTGATTACGCGTTCAATAAATTTTCTAAGATTTTTTGGGCCATCTTTTGACCAAGCGGCTACTTGTTCATAGTCGCCCATAAACATTTCGTATAATCTCAGGGCGTCAGCGCCAAATTTTTCTACATATTCATTTGGATTTTCAACATTGCCTCTGGACTTACTCATCTTTTCGCCGTTATCGCCCAGAATCATACCGTGACTGGTCCTTCTTTGATAAGGCTCTTCAGTTGGCACAACGCCAATATCATAGAGGAACTTGTGCCAGAATCTGGAGTAGAGTAAGTGGAGGGTTGTATGTTCCATACCTCCATTGTACCAGTCAACTGGCAACCAGTATTTTAATTTTTCCATATCGGCCAAAGCCTTGTCGTTGTGTGGGTCAATGTATCTTAGATAATACCAAGATGAACCCGCCCAGTTTGGCATGGTATCTGTCTCGCGTTTAGCGGCTTTTCCGTGCCAAGTGGTATTCACAAAGCTATCTATATCTGCAAGAGGGCTTTCGCCTTCGTCATTTGGCTCATAATTTTGAACTTCAGGCAGGGTAAGTGGCAGGTCGCTATCATCGATTGCTTCCCACTTGCCGTCCACATTTACAACAGGAATTGGTTCTCCCCAATATCTTTGACGGCTAAAGACCCAGTCCCTTAATTTAAAGTTGGTCTTTCTTTCGCCAATGCCTTCTGCTTCAATCTTTTTAATAATGGCTTCCTTGGCCTCATCTGAAGTGAGACCTGTAAATTCGCCTGAGTTAATGAGTTTTGAAACGCCCGACTCAATATAAGGACCTTCTTCTATATCTCCGCCTTCGATAACTGGAATTATTTCCACGCCAAATTTTTTGGCAAAGTCGTAGTCCCTGGTATCGTGAGCAGGCACTGACATAATGGCGCCTGTGCCATAAGTCATGAGCACATAGTCGGCAACGAAAATTGGAATTTCCTTGCCGGTAAATGGATTAATGGCCTTGACCCCGTCTATTAAAACGCCAGTCTTGTCTTTGTTGAGCTCTGCCCTTTCAAAATCGGACTTGCGTTTGGCCTCAGCTTGGTAGGCTTTGATCTCGTCCATATTTTTAATATCTTTATTATCATTCAAGAAACCATGTTCAGGGCTGATAACCATAAAGGTCGCCCCAAAAATTGTATCAGGTCTGGTTGTATAAACTCTTAGGGTTTCATTATTTGTAGTTTTAAAATCAATTTCAGCCCCGTAAGATCTGCCAATCCAATTTTTTTGTTGAGATTTTACCCGATCAGGAAAATCTACTGTGTCCAAACCGTCGACAAGTCTGTCTGCGTATTTGGTAATAGCCAGCATCCATTGGTTTTTGTCCCTGTGTTCAACTGGGTGGCCGCATCTTTCGCAGCAACCATCCACAACTTCTTCATTGGCAAGGCCAATCTTACAATCTGGGCACCAGTTAATGGTCATGCCTTTTTTGTAAGCCAAATCATTTTCAAACATGCGTTTAAAAATCCATTGGGTCCACTTATAATAATCTGGCTCGCAGGTGGTTACCTTTCTGTCCCAACAAAAACTAATTCCGAGTGACTTCAATTGCTTGGTAAAGTTTGCAATATTTTTCTTGGAAACTTCCTTTGGGTCCACGTGGTGCTTGATGGCGTAGCGTTCGGTCGGCAGACCAAAAGCGTCAAAGCCGATTGGGAAAAGCACATTGTAACCCTGCATACGTTTGACCCTTGCAACTATGTCAAGGGCTGTGTATGACCTTGGATGACCAACGTGGAGGCCTTCTCCTGATGGATAAGGGAATTCTATTAAAATATAATATTTTGGTTTTGAGAAGTCATCTGAAGGTTCAAAAACTTTTTTCTCATCCCAAATATCTTGCCATTTCTTTTCTATCTGTAAATGATTGTATTCCATTTTTATCTCCTAAAATTCGCAAACGCCAACTGTTCTTGGGAATGGGAGAACGTCTCTGATGTTGTCAACGCCTGTCATATACATGACCATTCTCTCAAAACCAAGTCCGTATCCGCTGTGGACTGTTGTGCCGTACTTTCTAAGTTCCAAATACCAGTAGTAATCGTCTGGGCAGAGGTTAAAGTCTTTCATCTTTTGCTCTAAAACTTCAAAGTTTTCTTCCCTTTGGCTGCCGCCAATGATTTCTCCGATGCCTGGGACAAGCAAGTCACAAGCTGCAACAGTCTTTTTGTCTTCGTTTAACTTCATGTAGAAGGCCTTGATTTCCTTTGGATAGTCGGTTAAAAATACTGGGCCGTCAAATACATCTTCTGCCAAGTATCTTTCGTGTTCACGGCCAAGGTCGTCGCCCCATTCTGGATAGGCTTCGAATTCTACGCCGGATTTTTGTAGGATATCAATAGCTTCTGTATAGGTAAGTCTTTTAAATTCTGAGTTTACAATCTTGTTTAGCTTGTCAAGTAGGCCCTTTTCAACAAATTGGTCAAAGAAGGCCATTTCTTCTGGGCACTTGTCAAGTGTATATTTGATAATGTACTTCATCATGGCTTCTGCCACATCCATGTTTCCTGAGAGGTCACAGAAGGCCATTTCAGGTTCAATCATCCAAAACTCTGCTGCGTGAGCCCTTGTGTTTGAATGGTCAGCCCTAAAAGTTGGTCCAAAAGTATAAATATTTCTAAAGGCATGGGCCATACATTCGCCTTCGAGTTGGCCAGTTACTGCCAAGTTTACTCCCTTGTTAAAGAAGTCTTTGGAAAAATCTACCTTGCCCTCGTCAGTCTTTGGTAAATTATTTAAATCCATGCTTGTTACGTGGAAGATTTCGCCTGCGCCCTCTCCATCAAAAGCGGATAGGATTGGTGTGTGTGCATAAACGAAGCCACGTTCTTGGAAGAATTGATGGATGGCAAATGAAAGCACGCTCCTAACCCTAAATACTGCCTTATATAGATTTGCCCTTGGTCTTAAGTGGGCAATAGTTCTCATGTATTCTTTGGAGTGGCGTTTCTTTTGCAGTGGATAGTCTGGGTCGCTTTCTCCAAGGACTGTAATTTCTTTAGCCGCAATTTCAAATGGCTGTTTCATCTCAGGAGTTAACTTCACTAAACCGCGTACGCTAATGCTGGCGCTTAAAGATTGCCTTTTGATTTCATCATAATTTGAAAGATCAGCATCCACAACTACTTGAACGTTTCTAAAATCCGTTCCATCACTGAGCTCAATAAACATAATATTTTTTGAATCGCGAAGGTTTCTAATCCAACCCTCCACAACCACTTCTTTGCCGTCGTACTCTTTAAAATCATTTAACAATATTCTTAGTTCCATAAGTCCTCCTATTTTTTATCCTTATCCAAGTCGTAGACAATAATCTCCCTTGGCTTTATCATACCTTGCTTGCGAGCTGCCTTCTCTATAAACTCATAAGTATTTGAATTTTCCAAATCGTAATTAAGCGACTTGAGTTTGTCATTTAATTCCATAGACCTTTGGTCCAGCTCACGCTCTACCACTCTTAATTTATTGATTTCGCTGCGAACCTTAAAGTGATTTAGACCTGCAAAGAGCAGGACCAAAACCAAAATCCCTGTAAACACAGCGTTTGCCATTTTTTTAACCTTCATTTCGACCTCACATATCCAGATTCCTTGTCCAAGCCAACAACTTCAAATTCCATAAGCTGCCTTGGCGTCTGAAAACTTATAACGTCTCCAACCTTTACCTCTGTTCCTGGCTTTGGCTCCAGGCCATTTAGTTTGATGGCTCCGTTTAAGATAGCCTCCTTGGAAACAGTCCGTCTCTTTATAATTCTCGATTCTTTTAAAAACTTATCTAGTCTCATAATCAATCAGTAGGGCGCACATATCGTCAAATTTATCATTTCCAGAAAATTCATAAACCGCTTCTTCAATGGCCTTTAGAATATTATCTGGATTTTTTTGAAATAAGTCCCTAACTCTCTCCTCTCCGAATTCTTCTCCATTTATATTCCTGCACTCGGTGATTCCGTCCGTAATAAGTAGGATCTTGTCACCTGGCTTAAATTCTGCAATCTTTTCATCGTAGTTGACTTCGTCAAAATAATTTGTAACTGGCTTGCCGGTGATGGAAATTATTTCCACACCCCCGTCCCTATACAAAAACATAGGGCAATTGTGGCCAGCATTTGAATATGAAACCGTGTTTTCATCTGTGTCAATAAGAATGTGAAACATAGTCAAGTAGTGGTTTATATCCAGCCTGAGATTTAAAAACCTCCTGTGAAGTTCCTTAAGATCGTGGGCTGAGGAATAAAAGTTTTCCATATTCCGCATGGTCTCACGGACAAAAACCGTAATCATAGCTGCAGGAACCCCGTGACCGCTCACGTCGCAAATGTAAGCTGAGACCTTGTTCTTACCAGTAGCTATTACGTCAAAGATATCTCCGCTTAGCTGCTCACAAGGATTGTATAGATAATCCACCTTCAAATGTCCAAATTGACTTTGCTTAGGCAGTATCGACTCTTGAATGGTCTTGGTAAATTCCAGATCCCTCTTCATCATCTCGTTTGTCATAGACATCTTGCGTTCCATATGCTTGCGATCGGTTTCGTCCCTATAAATATCTACTATGGCATAGATTGTCCCCTCGTCATCTGTAATAGGCGAGGACAATTTGTTGTAGTGCCTGCCTTCAAAAAATACATCTGACCGAGGCAAATCTTCTCCCTTAAAATCTTCTTCAGCCAGCTCTTCCCTGAAAAGTCCAGCTGCAGTTGAATTTAAAAGCGTGCCTATCCTCATTCCCTGAGGATTAAAGCCCAATTTGTTTCTAAGGGGCTTGTTGGCATACAAAACCACACCCGATATGCTAGTGATTTTAATCCAGTCGGGGATAAGATCCAATATTTCTACATTGTTTTCCAAATTAATTAAATTAAACATGGTCCTCCCTCGGCGGCCTTGGGCCTAGCATTGTATAAAAGTAGGTCTTGATTTTGCCGTTGTATAATTTTCTATTCTTGTTTATCTCTCTATTTATAACATCTTTAATGTCGTAATCTGTAATCATATAGATCGACCAAGTAGGAATACTCTCTATTAGCGAATTAAAATTCTCATAAGTCCTGTCTAAGGTCTCGTCCGAGAGCCTGATCCCGTAGGGTGGATTTGTAATAATAACCCCATATTCACCCAGGTCCTCGATTTTTCTAACTTCTTTTGTAAAGAAAAATATATCGTCCAGCTTGAGGCTTGCAGCGTTTTCCCGTGCAGTCATAATCATATTGCGGTCGTAATCGCTTCCCTTGATATTAATCTGGCGGTCCTGATTTATATTTGCAAAGGCCTGGTCTCTGATAGCTTTAAAATCAACTTCATTCATAAAAGAAAAATGCTCGCAGTCAAATCTTCTTAAAATTCCTGATGGAATATTTTTTGCAATCATGGCCGCTTCAATTGGAATGGTGCCCGAACCTGTAAAGGGATCCAAAAGTTCCCTATCGGGATTCCAAACTGACAACTGAATCATGGCAGAGGCCAAAGTTTCCTTGATGGGCGCTGCCCCTTGTTTTTTTCTGTAGCCCCGCTTGTGAAGGCCAGGGCCAGATGTGTTTAAGTACAAAGTCGCCTGGTCGTTTAGCATTGAAATTTCAAAGGAATAAATCTTGCCAGTTTTTTCATAATAAGATTTATTGTAAGACAGATTTAGCTTGTCGATAATAGCCCGCTCTGTCACCCTTTGACAATCGGAGATAGAGAATAATTTTGACTTGTATGACCTGCCGTTAATTATAAAGTTGGCGTCCTCCTCCAAAAGATCCGCCCATGGAAATGCAAAAATCCCTTGATAGAGATCTTCAAAGGTAAAAGCTTCAAATTCAATTAGATTTACAAAAACTCTTTCGGCGGTCCTTAAAAAAAGATTGGCCCTAAAAATATCCTCGGCTTGGCCGTAAAATTCAACTCGGCCGTCTGTAGTGGATTTTATTTTTAAACCCAAATCTGTAATTTCTCTTTTTAAAACTGCCTCCACACCAAAGTGACAGGTAGCAGTAAGGGTATATTCCATATCTCCTCCTATATATATGAACATTATAACACGTTTTATAAATAAAAAAAAGGTCGCAAGCTCATTTGCGACCTTAAATAATTATTTAATTTATCCTAGAATCTTTCAGCAACCTTATCCCAGTTTACAATCTTCCAGAATTCTGTGAGGTAAGCTGCGCGTTTGTTCTTGTAGTCAAGATAATATGCGTGTTCCCAAACGTCGTTTGCTAGAAGTGGTGTGAGGCCTTGAGAAATTGGTGAATCTTGGTTAGCAGTCTTTACGATTTTAACTGCATCGCCATCTTTTACTAGCCATGCCCAACCGCTACCAAATTGTGATTTACCAGCGTTTTCAAATTCTTCTTTGAATTTTTCAAATGAACCGAATGCCTTGTCGATAGCTTCTTTTAAAGCTCCTGTTGGTTCATTTGCTCCGCCAGGAATTAATTCTTCCCAATATAGGTTGTGGTTGTAAACGCCGCCACCGTTGTTGATGATAGCTTGCTTTTTGTCTGCTGGAGCCTTGTCTAAGTCCTTTAGAATTTCTTCAACACACATATCAGCAAGGTCTGTACCTTCGATAAGTTTGTTTAGGTTATCAACATATGATTGGTGGTGTTTGTCGTGGTGTGTTTCAACAGTTTCTCTTCCGATAACTGGTTCTAGTGCTTCGTATGAATATGGTAATTTGATTAATTCGATCATAATTTCCTCCTTGAGATCTTTATTATCTAATAATGTTTGTTTTCCTTACGATTAATATCTACCCCAGTTGAGAAAATTATAAACACCTTTTATAAATTAATTGTTTTCCTGCAGACAAAGCCGATTTTCATTGGTGAAAATTTGATCGCCAGTATATACAATGGCCTTGCCATTGCTATGATCTTTGATAAAATCAATAGTCAAGTCCTTGGTCTTGGGGTCCAGGCCCAAAAGCGGCTCGTCCAAGAAAACTATGTCCACATCTTTTAACATGGCCCGTATAATAGAAGCCCTGGACCTCATGCCCGTCGATAATTCGCTGGCCTTTTTGTCCTTAGCATCGACCATATTTAAAAATTCCAGAGCACTTTTTATTTCTTCCCTTGTTTTGCCGGTGAAAATTTTAATTTCATTCAAAACCGAAATTCCGCCCATAAAAACTCGTTCTGGATAAGTGGCGGCCATGGAGGAAAAATTATTTTCAAATTCGCCTTCAAAGTCCCGGTCCACCCCCATCAGGATCCTCATAAGAGTGGTCTTGCCAATCCCTGACTGACCTATTATATGAAAAATTTCACCATTTTTTATTTCGATTTGCAAGTCGGATAATATTAGCTTGCCGTCAAAGGCTTTTTCTTTTAAGTTTAATTTAAGCATATTTTTCACCAAAGATTTTATATAAATATTTAGCCAGGGTTTCAAAGGCAAAGGACAAAATGATTATTATAAAAGTCACAGCGAGAAGGTCGGCCATCTCAAAAGATAGCTTGGCCATATAAAGCAGGTCGCCCAAGCCTCCTGCCGCTCCAGCAATGACCTCTGCAGTCGCCCCCGCCTTAAAGGCCAGGCCAAAGGCAATTGTAAGCGCAAACAAAATCGACTTTATAATGGCAGGAAGCTCAATGTATTCAAAAATTTTTGACGATTTTAAATCAAAGATTTCCGCCAACTCAATTTTTTCTTTTGGGATTGACTTTAGTCCATTTAAAACATTTTCATAAATAATAGGAAAGCATACAAAAAATATAACAATCATTGAGAGGGCGTTTTTGTTGGTAAAAAACAAAACAATTAAGACCATGCTAATCGCAGGAATCGCCCTCATAAAGGACAAGAGGGGAGATAAATAATCTTCCAAAGAAAATTTGTAGGAAATGTAGGCCAAAAGGCTTGCTGAAATTAAAGAATAAAAAATCCCCAGAAGCACCCTATAAGTCGTTGTCAGTATAGGATTTACCAGCATGGTCTCCTTGGCCATAAAAGCTATTCTTTGACCCACCCTATAAATTGATGGCAAAATTATTTCATCATCAATAAGAAGAGCCGCTATAGCCCATATACTTACAAGGCCTGCGGCTCCTATTATCTTTTTTATATTCTTACTCATGTATAGGTAATTTTCCGCCAATTAATTCTGCGTTATTTTCTAGCAAGATTGAGAAGAAATCATCAAGGGCCTTGGTTAAATCTTTTCCTTGTAGGTCTATATATTTGATTTTTCCTAGGGCTTTTTCAGCAATTGGAGCCTTGAGTCCCATAATTTCTTCAATTGTTTTGGAGTAATCCTTTGGACCTGCAAGTAGTTTGTCTACCCCATCCTTGTAGGCCTTAACAAATGCGTCGATAGCATCTTGTTTTTCCTTATATACTGGTTCTTTAACAACTACAAGAGCTGTGATAATTTCTGGTAATTTTTTATCCTTCCATTCCTTGTCAATATCCAAAGCGGATTTTAATCCCTTAATCTTAGCTGGTAAAACCGTCGCAAATGGCTGAGGAACCAAAACATAAGCTTCCTTGTTTTTCTTTAGAATTGGAGCTGCTTCCTCTGGGCTACCCAAATAAATTAAATTGATATCCTTAATTGTTAAGCCGTTCACTTCCAAAAGCTTTCTCAAAATGATTTCAGGAATAGCTCCCCTGCCCATAATGGCCAGGGTTTTACCCTTAAGCTCTTCAACTGATTTCAATTCATTCATGCCAAGTAAGTCTACAACAAGACCCGCATTTGAAGACAAGGCCTTTATGTTTTCACCAGAATTTCTGAGCTTAGCATATAAATTTGATGGGATAATATAAATATCACCTTGATTTTTCTTAAGGGCTGCGATCTGCTCTTGAATAGATGCAGAAATAATTAAATTTTCTCCCAAGACATCCTTTAAAGGAGCCAGACTCATAGCTGTTGGCCCATTCATAGCCAAAACTTTTAGAGCTTTAATTTGCTCAGTCTTATCATCTGCTTTTTTCTCTGTCATTTCTTCTTTTTTGTTTTTGTCAGACTTGGTATTTACAATAATATCTTGTGTTTTCTTGTCATAGCCAACTTCAAAGCCAATATATTTTCCCAGGTCCCGCAACTTTACATAATTATTTTGTTTTATAAGGGCAGCATCCAAGTCGACAAGTTTCTCTGCTACCCCGTTGTCAAAGAGAACCTTGTTGGTTACCATACTAGCTCTTAGCTTTTCATCTTTTGCCACTTGTAGGTCTGTTGGCAATTTTTTATAGGATTCATTGGTCTTAATTTTAATTTGACCTTTTTCGTATTCAACATTAAATTTCCTATCTGTGTTTGATAAAATTGCAGCCATGTCACGTAATTTAAAATAATTATTTCCTTCAATTAAATAACCTGCAATTTCAACTTTTTCTCCGTCAAGGATAAAGGCTTGGTAAGTACTAACTGCTTCCTTGCCTTCATCTGCCTTAAGGCAAATTGTAAAAGCCATAAGCATGGCAATTATTAATAAAAATCTTTTTTTCATTGTAAATCCTCCTTAAGAATTTATTGTATAGAATAATTATAGACCATGGCCATCAAAAAAGCAAAGTAAAATGATAAGTTTTTTTATTTATATTTGAGGGTAAAAGTTTTTAATGATTGTACGTTTTACCTTGACAAAGTGAGCAACTAATTATATAATGTGATTAGGATTACATTTTGAAAGGAGATTTAAATGAGTTTTTGTTTAAAAAAAGATAAGGACAAGTTTGATGAGTTCAATAAATTTGTCCAAAACAACAAGGATACTCCTGGTGCTATAATGCCGGTCCTCCAAGAGGCACAAAGAATTTTCGGCTACATACCAGAAGAAATCGTTGACTATATGGCCCTTGAACTTGAAAAACCTTCCAGTGAAATTTATGGGGTTGCAAGTTTTTATTCACAATTTACCTTTGAACCTAAGGGCAAACACGAAATTTGCGTTTGCATGGGCACAGCCTGCTATGTAAAGGGTGCTGACAAACTCCTAGATGAATTTTGCAAGACCCTTAACGTAAAAGCTGGTTCTACAACTGCTGATGGACTTTTCTCAATTATAGAAACCAGATGTGTTGGCGAATGCGGCGACGCTCCTGTCGTTACAGTAGACGGCACAAACGTTCCATTTGTAGACACCAACAAGGTTCACCAAATACTATTTGATGCGGAGGAAGGTGCAAATGAATAAAGAAAAATTATTATCTATAAAAAAGGAAACTCTTCCAAAGCTAATCGATAGACTGGATCCAGAAAAGTACATCGTAGATGGAGAAGATATTAAACTTAAAGGCGACTTTTATGAAAAGCAAAAAAGAATCGTACTTAGAAACTGTCAAGTAATAGACCCTAGATCAACTGAGGAATACATAGCTCGCGATGGATATTTCGCCCTAGAAAAATGCCTAAACGAGTTAACTAAAGAAGAAATTATTGACGAAATAAAAAAATCCAACTTGCGCGGACGCGGTGGTGCAGGTTTCCCAACTGGAAGAAAATGGGAAGCTGCTTTTGTTCAACCGGAAGGACAAAAATATATAATCTGCAATGCTGACGAAGGCGACCCAGGTGCCTTTATGGATAGGTCTGTCTTGGAATACGATCCACACAGTGTCCTTGAAGGAATGGCCATAGCAGGGCTCGCCGTTGGATCTGACCATGGATTTATCTATGTGCGTGCCGAATATCCAAAGGCAGTCGAAGCTTTGAAGCACGCAATTAAAGAAGCTGAAGAGATGAATCTCCTTGGTGAAAATATTATGGGAAGCGATTTCTCATTTACCATTGAATTAAGACTGGGTGCTGGAGCCTTTGTTTGTGGCGAAGGTACTGCTCTGATGGAATCAATCGAAGGCAAACGCGGCATGCCTAGGAACAAAGAATTCCGCACAACTGAACGCGGACTTTGGGGCAAGCCAACCGTTATAAATAACGTAGAAACCTTTGCCAATATTGCACAAATTATTAACAAGGGTGCAGATTGGTTTACATCAATTGGTACCAAGGATTCTCCAGGCACAAAGGTCTTTGCCCTTGTAGGTAAGATTGCTCACTCAGGCTTGGTTGAAGTTCCTATGGGTACGACTATAAATGAAATTGTTTACGACATTGGCCAAGGCATTCAAAACGGCAAAAAGGCCAAGGCCGTTCAAACCGGTGGACCATCCGGCGGATGTATACCAACAGACCTCTTTGATACCGGCTGCGATTTTGAATCGCTAAAGAAAATCGGATCGATCATGGGCTCTGGCGGTATGGTTGTAATGGACGAAGACGATTGTATGGTCGACGTTGCCAGGTTTTTCTTGGAATTTTCCGTAGACGAATCATGCGGCAAGTGCACACCATGCAGGATCGGTAACAAGAGACTCTTTGAACTCCTCACAGATTTAACTGAAGGTAGGGGCGACGAAGAGACAATCAAGAAACTCGAAGAGCTTTCACATATTGTTGTCGACACAAGTCTATGCGGTCTAGGCCAATCAAGTCCAAACCCAATTCTATCCACCATCAAATACTTTAAAGACGAATACAATGCCCACATTGGCGAAAATAAAACTTGTCCAGCCCACAGATGTAAGGGCCTCATGCACTACATGATCACCGACAAGTGTATTGGCTGCCGCAAGTGTGCGAGGGCCTGCCCTGTTTCATGTATCGCAGGTGAAGCAAGGAAGAAGCACGTAATTAATCAAGACAAGTGCATTAAATGTGGCGAATGTATGGCTTCTTGTCCAGTAGATGCAATAGTATTCGAATAGGAGGTCAGTTAATGATTAATTTTAAAATAAATGATATTGAGCTTTCAGTTCCAAAGGGAACGACAATCCTACAAGCTGCAAATCAAATAAATATAAAAATTCCAACTCTCTGTCACTTGGACTTACACGATATAAAGTTTTTAAATAAACTTGCATCCTGCAGGGTATGTGTTGTCGAAGACTTAAAGTCCGGCAAGATGTTCCCAGCTTGTGCAACTCCAGTTAAAGAGGGTATGGATATCAAAACCGATTCACCCCGCGCTGTTAAATCTAGGAGGGCCATTGTAGAACTACTGCTATCCGACCATCCAAATTCATGTTTAACATGTGCAAAAAACTTGGATTGTCAATTGCAATCCCTTGCACACGATCTTGGCGTCCGCGAAATCCCATACACTGGTGAAATGCGTCAGCTGCCAATTGATAAGGACTCTTACTCAATTGTCCGCGATCCAAACAAGTGCATACTTTGCAGGCGTTGTGAAACCATGTGTAATGAAGTGCAAACAGTCGGCGCCCTGGCAGAAGTCGGCCGCGGTTTTTACACCCACGTTGGCTCGACCTTTAACAGGTCTATGTTTGAAACCACTTGTACCTTCTGCGGCCAATGCGTAAGCGTTTGCCCAACAGGAGCTCTGACTGAAGTTTCAAATGTAACAAAAGTTTGGGACGAATTAAATTCCGACAAACTGGTTGTCGTACAAACCGCTCCTGCAACCCGTGTTGCCATTGGAGAAATGTTTGGTATGGAGCCGGGCACTGTCGTTACGGGAAAAATGGTTGCAGCCCTCAAAAAACTCGGCTTTGATATGGTCTTTGATACCAACTTTGCAGCCGACCTTACAATAGTCGAAGAGGCAAACGAATTTGTAAATAGAATGAAGGCTGACAAACTTCCAATCTTAACCTCCTGCTGCCCAGGCTGGGTTAACTTCATGGAACAACAATTCTCAGACATGATTGATATTCCAAGCTCATGCAAGAGCCCACACGAAATGTTCGGGGCCGTTGCCAAATCATATTTATGCGAGAAGCTTAATGTAAAACCAGAAAATATGTGCGTAGTTTCAGTTATGCCATGCGTGGCCAAAAAATTTGAATCAGCCCGTCCTGAATTAGAAAAAAATGGTCACTCAGATGTTGATATAGTAATTACAACTCGTGAACTTGCAGCCATGATCAAAGAAGCTGGCATAGACTTTGTTGGACTCGAAGACCAAGAGTTCGACAATCCGCTCGGCGAATCCACAGGTGCAGGTGCAATTTTCGGAGCCACAGGCGGAGTTATCGAAGCGACAGTTAGGACTGCTTATGAAACCATCACCGGCCAAGAACTACAGGCACTTGAGTTTACAGCTCTCAGAGGCTTTGACGGCATCAAGGAAACCACAGTTAGAATTGGCGACCGCGACGTGAGAATTGCAGTTGCAAACGGACTGGGCAATACCAGAAAACTTTTAAACAAAGTTAGAAGCGGCGAAGAAAAATTTGACGCCATAGAAGTCATGGCCTGCCCAGGCGGATGTATTGGCGGCGGCGGACAGCCTTACCACCACGGAGACATCTCAGTTCTAAAGAGAAGGGCTGAAGGCATCTACTCAATTGACGAGGGCAAGCACTTGAGAAAATCTCACGAAAATCCACAAGTTAAAAAACTCTACGAAGACTATCTGGGAGAAGTTGGCGGCCCACTAGCCCACGAACTCCTCCACACCAGCTACGAAGCTAAACCAAAATTATAAAATTAAATTCATAAAAATAAAACCAAGGCAAGTGGAATCCTCCACCCCTTGGTTTTTTGTTGGCAAAAATTATTTGATTGTTATTTATCAATCACAAAAATCTTTTACATATAAATTCTAAGTCATGATTTTTTCTGCATGCAAATTTTACATGGCGATTTTTTTCATTTTAATTTTCTTTATCAGACATTTTATAAATCTTAACCTACAAGACTTTTTTGACCATGATATATTCATCGGTCCTGTAGTCTTCGACAAAGCCGTTTTTTAAAAATAATTTTATAGATGGATTGTCAATTGCAATGTCATCGTAAAGCTCTTTAACTCCTTTTGACTTAGCCGTTTCACAAAGACTTTTTAAAGCAAAGTCACCGTAGCCCTTGCCCCGGTATTTGGCATGGATAAGTATGGAGACCTTATTAATTTTATCTTCCTCATCATAGCGGTAAGACATGCTGCCAACAAAATTATTATCCTCGTCTTTAATATAGGCATAAAATTTACTGTCGTCAAACATATAGCGATTGTACCACTCTTCCCACTTATCTTTTGGAAAGGGAATCGTTCCACCGTAAGCGTGATTGTAGGACATGGTTGCCTGGTCTTCCATCATCTCTTGCCTAAACCATAGGTCCTCCAATTTTGGTCTGTATATCCTCATAATCTTAACTCTGATTATTTTACAAGTATCAGGGCCATTTTAAATTTCGTCACTGCTGTTACATTGTGACGGACGCCCTTAGGGAAAACAATTTGCTCTCCTGCCTTGATCCTGTGAATTTCATCTCCAACTTCCATGTCTGCTTCGCCTTCCAGGGCAAAGATAAGTGCATCGCCAGGTGCTGTGTGGGGAGTGAGTCCCTCGCCTGCATCAAAAGCCATTAAGACAATCTTTAAATCATCACGTGAGAATACATCGTAATTTGAAATCCCCCCGTCTAAATAAGTAATTACATCCTTGAGTGAAAAAACCTGTCCCATATTTTCTAATTTTAACATCTTGTCCTCCTTTTTATTATAAGAAATTTCCAGCAAATAAGAATCCTCATCTGCAAAAATCGCGTAAGAATTTAGGTCGTCAGAAAAAAACGCCTGGTCGGCCGAAAGTTTGTGGTCGCCAATCCTAATAGACCCGTCCAAGTTTATATAAAGACTCATATTGTCATAAAGCTCCTCACTAATATCCGTCCCCTTGGCCAGGCCAAAGAGGTAAATATTTATGTCGTTCCTCTTTGATAGGCTCAAAGATAAAGTGTGGCCAGCTTTTATTGGCAGGAGGTCTTTATAAGAAAAAATTCCATTTTTATATCTGTCTTTCATATTGCCTCCACTAATTTCTTACCCATTTTTGATAAAATCTACTTATAGCTATAGATAAAAACTATAAGGCAGCTTACACTTATTAGAAATTCTTATAAGGGCTTTTTATCTCTAAAAACTTATCATTTATATAAATCACTATGCTATAATAGACTCGTAATAATATTTTAGGAGGTACTTATGAGTACATGGATTTTTTTGGTCTTATATGCAATTTTAGTTTTTGTTATTTCACCAAAAACAGTTAACTTCGCTGGTTTTTTCCACGGCGTTGACGACAAGGGTAAGGAAACTTCTCTTGCAATGCTCACAGCCAGCACCTTTATATCATGGATTTTTGCAAAATCCGTTACAAACGCTGCCAACCTCGGCGCAAAATATGGGATTGTAGGCGGTGTTGCCTACGGAGTTTACTGGCTCTGCATTCCTCTGGGAGGGCTTATGATCTACCGTTTGAGAAAAAATTATCAAGCCAAGGGCCTGGTTCCCTTTCTCACACAAAATTATGGGGCTGCAGCTGCTGCATTTTTCTCACTGGCAATTTTCATTAGACTATTCAATGAAGTTTGGTCAAACACAACAGTTGTTGGCGAATACTTTGGCGCCAGCGGATCAACATCTTTTATAGTCGCTGCTATTCTCTTTACCGCAATTACTGCAATCTATTCGGTTAAGGGCGGCATGAGATCTGCAATTATTACAGACTTTGTGCAGACAATTATTTTTGTAATTTTTATCATCATTGCCCTTGGGGTTATACTGCCAAAGAGACCTTTTGGAGAATACCTATCAAGCGGCATTTGGACTTTGGAACACGGAGTTGACTTGATTCTTGTATCCTTTATACAAATTTTCTCCTACCCCTTCCACGACCCAGTTTTAACAGACAGGGCCTTCCTAACAGATGAAAAGAAAATGCTAAAGGCCTTCTTCATTTCAGGTATCGGTGGCTTTATAGTAATCGTTTTATTCTCACTGGTCGGCGTTTATTCTAAACTTGAGGGCCTGCCACTAACAAGCAATATCCCAGTTCAAGTTGCCGGTCAAATCGGTCAGCTCATGCTTTTATTTATGTCAATCGTAATGATGACCTCTGCTGGTTCAACCCTTGACTCTTCATTTTCAGCACTTTCAAAACTTTTGGCTGTGGACGTTCCACACTTTTTAAAAAGAGACATAAGCGAAGAAAAAGCCTTTAAACTTGGAAAATTAATTATTATTTTATTTGCAATTATCGGTAACATCCCAACTTTATTTGGTACAAATATCTTGGCTGCTACCACAATTTCCGGCACCATGGTCATTGGTCTGGCACCAATTTTCCTCTTGCACGGAATCTTTAAACCGACCAAGGCAGGCTTCCACCTGTCCTTCTGGTCTGGTATGATCATCGGTATCCTCTATACCTTTAAATTAATTCCAGAATCCTTTGCAATTGGCACAGGCGATAGCGCCATGCTCCTCGGTGTAAACCTCTACGGTTCGTTAATCTGCTTTGGCCTATATATACTAGCCAGCTTTATCTTCCCATCCACCTGCACAGATTGCTACAAGGACCGCTAAGATGATAGCAGGTAGAACTTGTCCCATCGACTACCACTTAATCGATGAAGACTTTGTAGAAATAAAATTAAATGACCAGCCCATGCTTGTAGTGGGCGGACTTTACGGCAACCGCTTTGCCCTTGATGAGCTCAAGGCAATACAAAAATCGCTGTCAGCCAAGATGATTTTAAACGGAGATATCCATTGGTTTGACAAAGATTACGAGGACTTTTTATATGTAGAGGAAAAAATTTCAGACGATTTAAAAATTGTCGGCAATGTTGAATGCGAGCTCAGAAGGAACGACGATATCGGTGCTGGCTGCGGTTGTGCTTATCCGACTTTTGCATCTGATGCATCAGTCGAAAGGTCCAACCAAATCCACAAAGAATTAAAGACCATATTTGTAGGCCACAAGGACCTTAAGGCATTTTTAAAAGATAGGCCCAAGGCTTTTATAATTGAAAACTATGGGCTGAGATTTTTAATTATCCACGGTGACGAAAAATCCGTTGCCGGCTGGGACAACGACAAGTCGAGATTGGTGGACGAAGACAGGCAAATAGAGCTCAAGGACTTTTGCCAAAAGAAAAACATTGATGCTGTCCTCTGCACCCACACCTGCAGCCAGGTCATCTTCGAATGGGAAGACCAGGTCCTTGTAAACAACGGTGCCAGCGGCATGAATAGTGTAAAAGGCGGAGGAAATGGCCTCTACACAAAAGTATCTCAGGAAAAATCTGCCCATGCAATTTATTCCAAGGAAATCAATGGTCTTTATATAGAGCTCATGCCTTTAGAATATGATAAGGCGCCCATGGTCGAGTGGTTCGACCAGCTTTGGACAAAGGACAGCCCAGCGGCTATTTCCTACAGAAATAGAATTTTAAATGGCGTGTCTGACGACCTCTTGGTCATCAAAAGTAAATAAAAAAACGAAAGTGACTGGATACATTTCCAGTCACTTTTTTATGGCAAAAATTAAATTTTTTTAAAATTATTTAATAAAGGTCCCTTCTCTTAATTCCTTGAAGGCCTGATAGATTTCATCCATGGAGTTCATCACGATTGGTCCACCCCAGGCAACTTTTTCGTCCAGGCGGATGGATTTTAAAAGTAAAACTATGTCGCCTTTTTTACCTGTAAAGCTGACCTTGTCTCCCTTGGATAAGGTAGCTGCAGTTTTTTCTTCTAAAATTTCTCCGTCAAGGTCTACTGATCCCAAAAGTGTAAATAAAATTACCACATCATCTTCTTCAACGCCCAAATTAAATTCAGCCTCGTCTGTAAATTCAATAGCATAAAATGTTAATGGATGATTTGGCGCCTGATATCCATCGGTTCCCTTGTATGAACCTGAAATAATATCCACATTAAAGCCCTGGCCCTCGACTCTTGGCAAGTCTTTTAGCGGCTGATAATGGGGCTTTACCATCTTTAGTTTTTGCGGCAGATTTAACCAGAGTTGAACTCCCAGCATCCTGTCTGATTCTGGCAACATCTCTTCGTGCAAGATTCCCGACCCAGTGGTCATCCATTGGACCTGGCCGTCTGTAATCTCGTCCTCAAAACCCATGCTGTCCCTGTGAAGCATGCGGCCGTGCTTTAAATATGAAATCGTTTCAATCCCCCTGTGAGGATGTTCAGGAAAACCTCCCTTGTAATCGTCATAATTTTCTGTATCAAAAGAATCCAACATCAAAATTGGATCGTATATATCTTTAGTCCCGTTACCCAAAACACGAACAAGTCTTACCCCAGCTCCGTCTCTGGTCTCAAAACCCTGAGTTTTGTTTTCAATTTTTCTAATCATAGGCTTAACTCCTTTTTAATTTCCTTTTATTTCTCACCTACTATTACCCCCATATTATGTGTATAAAACTATTTTTAAAAAATCATACGCTAAAGATAGTAGGTCCTACCTTTAACTTCGTATTTTTTAATATATCTTGCATCTGTGCTTATAGAAACAAAAAAATAAGCACTCTTGCAAGAAAAAACCAGTCAGTGATTTACACTTGCTGGTTGATTTGAGTAATATTTTAATTTCTTTCCATTTTTTTAACAAGATCAATTGCCTGGTCAATTATATCATCAAATGCAATTCCCTGTGCATAGGCATTTTTACGCTGATAATTATCCCATCTCTTTTTAACCTGTCCATCAGTTCTAATAAGCTCAAATGTATTTATAATTTCACTTGGTGAATAAATCGTTTGCCTATATTTAAAAGTATTTATGCATGCTTGACTTAATTTTTTAAAATCAATATTAGCTTCTTCATATTTATATAAAGCATAGACATCATAAAAATCTTTAGACCTACTTGTATAAGATCCCAGACTATAAATAGTATGCAATTTTTCAGCAAGTATGGATTCTATATTATAAGCGCAAATATTTATGGATTCATCAGAAAAGATACTCTTATATTCATATACAATTTCACCACCAGTAATTGGATCTCCTGTTGCTATATCAAGTGGTACAGTAAGCTCAATGTTATCGAGCTTGCATAGGATTTTTATTCTAAATCCCCCGTATTCATCCTGGTCTTTAATCTTTTCTATATTTTTAATTTTATATATAATCTCACTATTTGAATTTGCCTCTAATATTTTTTCAAACTTCTGCTTGATATTTTCTTCTGTTAAAGAAAAGTTCTTTATAGAAAAATCTATATCCACTGTAGATCTAGAACCAATGCCAATTACATTGGATAACAAGAATCCACCCTTAAAAATAAAGTTTTCTCTATCATCACTTTCTCCAATCCGCTTCAATACTGACTCCAAAAAATAATGAGTTTGTATGGAATTGAAACTTAAACCTGTCTCTTCTGAAATATTCAGACAAATATCTCTTAATTTATTTTTATTCATAGCATAAGCTCCATTAGCTTTTGAACTTTTTCATATATTTTCATTTTTTTCGCATAATAATACAGCTGTTTGAGGTCTTTTTCTTCATGAGCAATATATTTTTTTAAAGCCTTTGAAAAAACCTCTGCGTCCATTTCCTCTCTCTTCTTTATAAGGTCACAAATATTTTTGTCGATATTATAAACTTTGAGAGGATTGCCATAGATTGAGTCTTTATATGTTATACCCAGCTCATAAATGTCTTTTTTTGAGTAGTTAACATCCACATAATCTTTAAAGCGGTGGGCGTTATATCCGCTGTAAACAGTCACTTCCATTTTTTGTGGGATTATATCGCTAAGGCCGTGAATATAAAGAGCAGACATATAAGAAAAAACTGGGACCTTGTATCTTTTATTAAAAAAATAATACTCGTCATAGTCTCCATTTTTATCTATATATATCCCCCTATCAACTCTTATTAGCTTGTCATCCTCCACCATCCGTGATAGATATACCGTTGGAATTTCAGCAACACGAAGGTCTTCACTTGTTATTATTCCACCCTTTTCTTTTATTTTATTATTTATATCCTTGCTAATAATTTTTCCCACCTCCTGTTGTATCTGTGCTTATATTATAACATTTTATAAGCACAATTACAACACAAACAAAAAACCAGCCAGTGATTTACACTGACTGGTCATAAATTTATTTTTATTCTGGATCTCTTTCCTTGCCCCAGAAGAAGAGAGCTGTTGTGCCTGGGCCTGTATGAACACCGATATATCTAATCATATATATGTCTAGGCTCTTGATCTTGGGGAATTTTTCTTCAATCAATTTCTTTACAAATTCTGCGTCATCAATGCAATTTGAATGGGCGATTACAACTGCATCATCATAATCCAAACCCTTGTCTGCCCTTTCTTCCATTACGCTAACCAAGGTCTTCAAAGCTTTTTTTCTGCCCATTACCTTCTTACGGGGAACGAGTTTCCCTTGGTCAGACACGTCCATAAAGGGATATATATTTAAGGAGCTACCAAGAACCATTTGGGCTTTTGTGATCCTACCTCCGCGATAATAGCTCGTGAGGTCCCCTGATGTAAATAAGTGATTTACCTTCAGAGCGTTTTCATTTAAATAATTGTAAATTTCCTCAGCTGACCAGCCTTGATTTTTTAATTCCACGGCCTTCATAACGAGCAGGGTTTGTCCGCCTGAAATCGAAGTTCCATCCACTGGGTAAACACGAGTTTCGCCGTATTCTTCATTTAAAATATCCGCAGCCCTTTGAACGCTGGTTTGAGTTTGAGAAAGTCCTGATGAAATATCGATATTGATAATATCATAGCCTTGGTCCAAATATGGTTTCCAAACTTCCAAGTATTGGTTGGCATTGTTGGATGCTGTAGTCGGATAAGTCCCTTCCTCTATCCACTTGTAAATATTCATGGCGTCAAAATTTTTAAAGTCGTCCATGTAAACTTCAGAGCCGTGAATAATTGGATTGGCGACCACTATGCAATCGTTGCCATAAATGTAATCTGCTGAAACATCAGCTGTTGGTGTTGTGCAAATTTTAAATTCTCTCATTATAATTCTCTCCTAAATTATTGTTAGCAAGGCATTCCATCTTTACTTGCTTCATTATTTTTATAACTGCAAAAAATACTATAATCGAGCTTAAGACATCGCTAACTGTGTAGGCCCACCAAAATCCATCTATGCCATAAAATAACGGCAGGATATAAATAAGTGGTAGCAAAATAATAAATTGCCTCAAAAGCGATGTGATTGATGCTGTCCTTGGCCTTTTTACCGCTTGGAAAAATGCCGTTCCTGCTATAGATATACCCAAAAATGGGGACGCATACATAGATTTTTTTAATCCGCTTGCTGCAAGCTCTAGGACCGGTCCAGTTTTTTCGCTAAAGAAAATCGAACACAGTTCATAAGGCCAGATCATAATAGCCAAAAATGCCGTGACGCTTACAATCGATGCGTAAATCGTTCCCTTTAAATAGGCTTCCTTAACCCGATCATAGCTCTTGGCCCCGTAATTGTAGGCGATAATGGGGTGGATGCCCTGGTTGATTCCGTAAAGGGGCATAAATAAAACGCTCGAAATCCCCATGACTATTGACATGGCCGAAAGCCCTGTGGCTCCAGCGTATCTCTTTAGATTTAAGTTTATAAACATCATCAAAAATGAGTTGGCCACATTTATTAAAAATAAGGGCAGACCGTTTTCAAAAATATCTCCGACCAATTTGCCTTCCAGCTTCATATAATGCTTGCTGAGTTTTAAAATGTGCTTATCCTTTATAAAGTACATTAAAACCCAGATCATACTTACATATTGGCTGATGACAGTCGCAATAGCTGCGCCCTTGACTCCCATATCAAGAACAAAAATAAATATTGGGTCCAGGATAATATTTAAAAATACTCCGATCAAAATCGTCGTCATGGCTGCCCGTGAATCACCGGCCGCCCTGATGAAGTTGTTTAAGCCAAAGCCGATTAAAATTGCCGGTATACCTGGAATTGTGTAATCAAAATATGTCGCTGCATACTTGTAATTGGATTCGGTCGGTCCCAATAGATTAATTATTTGCTCTTTAAAAATAAATAAAATTATAGGAATAAAGATTGCAAAAATTATTAAAAGATAAAGGGATATATTTAAATATTTTTCCGCCTTCTCTTTATTTTTTTCACCCAAGGATATACTCATAAGCGTGCTGCCTCCGCTTGATGCTAGCATCTGCACGCTCATGATTATCATTTGTATGGGCATGATCAAATAGACTCCGCCAATGGCAAGTTCGTTAACTCCCTGGCCAATAAATACCCTGTCGACCACGCTGTACAGGGCGTTTGCCAGCATGGCAATTATACTCGGTATGGAGAGTTTCCAGACCAAAGTGGATATGGGCTGGGTCCCTAGTCCATGTTCCTTGTCTTTCATACTTTTCCTCTTTCTAATTAAATAAGCCTCCACAAAAGTAAGTGGGACTTGGTTTTTAAAATAACTTATATGTAATTATAACAAATTATAGGCTCATATGCAATTAAAAAGAGGGTTGGCTAACCCTCTTTGAAATTCATAAAATTTATTTATTTTTTTCGCTTGGCCTAATTTGTCTAGCCAAAAGTGGAGTGATTATTGCTGTTGCAATTACACAAAGAGCCACGATGGCGCTCGCTTGTGAAGCGTACTCTGCAATCTCAGGATTTGAATCCAGCATTAGGAAAGGCACGCTCGCAGACAAACCTGCAGCCGAACAAATTGCGATTGATGAAAAGCCGTCTCTCTTTTGAACCAAGCGTTCATAGCCATACATAGGTAGGGCTGATAACAGATAGAAAAGTACCAGCATGATTAAACCAGGTATACCAGCCTTGGCGGCTTCAATCAAGTGAATTTTTGCTCCCACTGACCAACCCAGCATCAAAATCATAAAGCTCATACCGCTTGATAAAAATTTCCCAAGGTCTGGGTCTAGGTTACCAATTGCAATCCCTGCGATAAGTGGGATTAAGGTCGAAATGATCGGCATAAAATCCATTTGCGTTGGCATGGTAAGTCCGTAGATAAACATTGGAATAAATGGCAGGGCAAAGATCGATACAAAGCCAAAGGCCAATTGGTCGGTCTCATCTCCCATGTCCTCACTTAGGGCGAGGAAAAGTGATGGGTTGATGGATGTCAGTGCACAGATAAAGGCGATTGCACTTAGGCCCCAAAAACCTTCAAGGCCAAAGATTTTTACAAATAAAACTCCGCAGACGGTGTTAATTAAAATTCTAAAAATCAAAAGCAGACCATAGCGCTTGACAATATTTTTTATAAGTGAAAGCTTGATCCCGCAGCCAGACATAAAAACGGCTGCGCCCAGGACAAAGTTCAAAGACCCGCCCGCAAAAAATCCTTCAGTCAGTCCTCCTATATGAAACAGATTTGGCACAAAGGTGTTTATCAAAGCTGAAATCAGCATAGGGATCAAAAGGGTCCCGCCTGGAATTTTTTTCATTAATTTCATAGTCTACCTCCTTTTAGCAAGATTTTTCTCGCCTATGTAAGGATGAATGAATCATCCATTAGTAATGAACTTACAAGCCCAGATTGGCGTCGGCTGTGAAAATCAAATCGCCATCGCCTTCTGATTTTCTGCTAATAAATCCCTGCATGCCAATCATGGCAGCATTGTCTGAAGTGTACTTTGGTAGAGGATACAAGACTTTTATACCGTGCTTGTCCCCCTCTTTTTGCAAGGCCTCACGTATGGCCTTGTTGTTTGAAACCCCACCTGAAATTGCAATTATCTTTCTATTTTTTTCTAGACAGGCCCGAATTGTCTTCTCAACAAGGACATCTATAACCGCATCTTGAAAGCTCTTGGCCAGGTCATTTACATTTATCTCATGGCCCTTCATTTTTTCTGTGTTTATGTGGTTGATAACAGCTGTCTTGAGGCCTGAAAAAGAAAAGTCGTAGGAATCTTTTTCCAGCCAGACGCGGGGAAAATCTATAGTCGCTTGACCATCCAGAGCTGCCTTTTCAAGCTGGGCTCCTCCCGGATAGCCAAAACCAATTACACGAGCAACCTTGTCAAAGGCTTCGCCACAAGCGTCGTCTCTGGTCTCGCCCATCTTGTCAAAGTCATCGTAGTCTTTGACGTCAATTATATATGAGTGGCCACCGGAAATTACAAGTGCAATATAAGGTGGCTCAAAGTCTTTATGTGTAATGTAGTTGCTAGCTATGTGGCCCTTCATGTGGTTAACCGGCACGATTGGAATATTGTTTGCAAGGGCAAGAGCCTTTGCGTACGAAACTCCAACCAAAAGTGCGCCAATAAGTCCTGGTCCTTGGGTGACAGTAATAAAATCAATATCATCCAAAGTGACATCAGCGTCTTTCAGTGCCTTGTCGATTACAAGAGAAATCGCCTCAATGTGCATACGGCTAGCAATCTCCGGGACCACTCCACCGTAGACGACATGGGTATCAATCTGGCTTGCAATTACATTTGAAAGCACCTCTCTATTTTCTTTTACGACCGCAACGCTAGTTTCGTCGCAGCTGGTTTCTATGGCTAAAGTTAACATCTCTCTTCCCTCTTCATCAAAATCGCATCCCCGTCAGGATAATAATTTTTTCGCCTGGCATATTCTGTAAATTCGCAGGCCTTGTAAAAATTAATCGCTCCATAATTATTTTCATTCACATCCAAATAAATAGTACCGTCAATTGCATTTATTATTTCTGTGGCTAATCCCTGCCTCTTGTGGGCCGCATCGACTGCTATAAAAATAATCTCCACTTCATTTAGGACCTCCGTATAAATCATATAGGCCAAATTTCTTATGCCGATAATTTTATAAGGGGCCTTAAAATCCTTTGAGGATAAATTTTTGCCAAAGGCCTCATGGTGAATTGCATTTACCCAGGCAAAATCGTTTTCATTTAAAATTTCAATCATTTGCTGACAATTTCTTCCTTGGTCTTTAGGTAATTTAAAGTTGAGGACATATAGTCTTCGTAATCTTTTTCGTCCACGTCAATGCTGGCTCTGGCCAGTCCCTTGACAGACAAATAAATATCCTTATCGACTGCTAGCTTGTAGCCCTTGGCCTCTAATTTGTCCTTATATTTTAAAAGTCCTTCGCCAAAGACTAAGCGGCCTTCTCCATCTGGCAATTCATTTATCTCATAAACTGCCGAATCGATTTTGCCGTCAGAAAAATAAACCCTGTCCCTGCGTGCGTCTATCATGGCGCAAGCATTTTCAGTGTAGGATTCAGCGATAATCGCCTTTAGAGTGTCCACTGGTATGATGGGTTTTTTTAGGGAATAGCTGATGGCTTTTGCCGCAGCCATGCCAACACGGAGGCCCGTAAAAGACCCCGGCCCATTTAAAATACTTATGGCGTCTATGTCTTTCATGTCCAAATCTATATAAGTAAAGGCATCGTCAATCATTTTAAAAATCGTTTCCGATTGTCTGATGCCGCCTTCTATACCGATTGATATTAGGCTCTCGCCATCATTGGTCACGCTAACGCCCGTTCCGGCTGTCCCCGTTAAAAGATTTAAAATAATCATAAGACCTCTCCCTTTAATGGCCCGTCAACTTCCACCAGTCTGCCGTCTTCTCCTTCCCGGCTAAAAGTGATGGATAAATCGTAGGGCTCATCGCCTAAAATTTCTGGCCACTCGATTAGCTTGATTGAATCATCGTCCAAAATTTCTTCTATGCCAATGCCAAGGGCTTCCTCGTAAGATTTCAGTCTATACAAATCCAAATGTGAAATCACTTGGTCGCCTTCATAAATATTTACCAGGCCAAAAGAAGGGCTCTTGGCATCAGTCCCCAGTGCCTTGGCAAAGGCCTTGGCAAAGGTTGTCTTGCCCGTCCCCAGATCTCCCTTCAAAAATATAATTGCGCCTGGACTGACCAGGCTTGCAATTTTTTCTGCAAATTTATTTGTATCTTCAAGATTTTTTAATTTAATCATGGTCTTCTTTCTTCATGAGCAAGTAGCCCTTAATAAATTCGTCTATATCTCCGTCCATAACGGCCTTGGTGTCACCAGTTTCCACATTTGTCCTGTGGTCCTTAACCATTTGGTAAGGGTGAAAAACATAGGACCTGATCTGGCTGCCCCATTCAATTTTTGAATAGTTTCCTGCCAGCTCGTCGATTTTCTCCTTGCGTTCTTCTTCCTTGAGGGCAATCAGCTTACCGGTCAAAATCTTCATGGCAACTTCCTTGTTTTTAAGTTGGCTGCGCTCGTTTTGACAGCTGACTACAATGCCCGTCGGTATGTGCTTGATGCGGACTGCTGAGTCAGTTGTGTTGACCGATTGGCCGCCGGCACCACTTGACCTGTAGGTATTTATCTCCAAGTCATTTTCGTTGATGTCTACCACAATGTCGTCGTCAAGATTTGGCATGACATCCACGCTTGCAAAAGACGTGTGGCGTTTGCGGGCCGTATCAAATGGCGATATGCGGACTAATCTATGAACGCCCTTCTCCCCCTTCAAATATCCATAGGCATTGCGGCCTTCAAAGAGCATGGTGACGGATTTTATTCCGCCCTCGGTGTCGTTTAAAAGATCCAAGACCGTTACCTTGTAATGATGGTCGTCGCCCCAGCGCTTGTACATCCGCATGAGCATCTCGGTCCAGTCTTGGGCCTCCAAGCCGCCTGCACCAGAGTGAATTTGCATAACAGCGGACTGGGAATCGTAATCACCCGTTAAAAGTTGGGTCAGTGAATAGTCGTCGACTTCCTTGGCCAGGTCTTTAACTCTTTTTTGCCAAAGCTTGTACTCATTCTCGTCGTCGCACTCTTCGCAGAGTTCCAAAAACACCCTGGCGTCTTCCAAGCCATTTAAGAGCTCGTAATACTCATTTATCTCCGACTCCAAATCATTTATTTTTTTCATCAAAGCTGAAGCTTTTTCCTGGTCATCCCAAAGGTTGGGCGCCAGGCTTTCTTTTTTTAACTCTTCAAGCTTAAGCTTCTTTTTTTCCGGGTCAAAGACTCTCTCCGATTCTCTTAACCCTCTCTATCATCTCATCTATCAAATTATAATCAGTCTGTAAAATCTCCATATTTTTTATCTCCCACAACAGTTTTTATATTTTTTACCAGATCCACATGGGCATGGGTCATTTCTTCCAACCTTAGGAGCGCTTCTAACAACTGTATCTTGCTTAGGTGCCCCAGCTTGGATATTTTTGTTTACCTGCTTGCGTTCAACCTTTTGTGGATCTTCAACATGGAAGAGGTATTTCAAGAAAGTTTCTTGGATATCCTCATTCATGGCCTCAAACATTTGCGAGCCCTCAATTTGGTAAGCGCGAACTGGGTCAACTTGCCCATAGGCCCGTAGACCAATTCCGGTTTTTAATTGGTCCATGGCGTCTATGTGGTCCATCCACTTTTCGTCTACAACTCTAAGGAGCAAAATGCGTTCGATGTTTCTCAAGTTTTCAGGGCCGAATTCCCCTTCCCTTCTCTTGTACTCATCTAAGATTGCATCCTTCATCTTGGCCTTCATGTCCTCAGGATTATCTCCCAGAGGCATTGGCACGCCAAAGATGCCTTCAGTTTCGGATTTAATTTTTTCTTTTTGCCATTCACCAGTCTTTTCAAATTCAAAGGAATAAAGCTTAATCATCCTGTCTAGGACTGTGTCGATCATGGACTTAACCGTATCTTTAAAGTCAGCCCCTTCAAGGATTTTCTTTCTTTCACCGTAAATAATGGTCCTTTGTTGGTTCATGACGTCGTCGTATTGTAGAACGTGTTTACGCGACCTAAAGTTGTTGGCTTCAACATTTCTTTGAGCCGTTTCAATACGCTTGGTAATCATGCTATGCTTGAGAGGTTCTTCATCTTCACCAGAAAATCTTTGGATCAATTCCTTTAGCCTTTCCCCACCAAAGAGCCTCATGAGGTCGTCTTCAGTTGAGATAAAGAACTTGGATGAACCCGGGTCCCCTTGACGGCCTGAACGACCGCGGAGCTGGTTGTCAATACGCCTTGACTCGTGGCGTTGGGTGCCAACTATGTGAAGGCCGCCAGCTGCGATAACCTTTTCCTTTTCTTCCTTGATTTCGTCTCTGAATTTATCGATCAAATCATGATATTTTTTCCTGTAAGCGATAAGAGCTGGATCTTGGGTTTCTTCGTAGCCTTCGATGGCAATTATCATATTTTCATCGTCGACTTCTTTTTTAATTTCATTTATAGCCAAGTGCTCAGGATTGCCGCCCAGCATAATATCCGTACCACGGCCGGCCATGTTGGTTGCAATAGTTACAGCCCCGTAGCGACCAGCTTGAGCAACGATTTCCGCTTCCTTCTCGTGGAATTTCGCATTCAAAACCCTGTGGTCAATTCTTTCTTTCTTCAAGAGCTTGGACAAGTGTTCTGAGTCTTCGATTGTAATTGTACCAACCAAAACTGGTTGGCCCTTTTCGTGGGCTGCCTTTATGTCTCTAACAATTGCCCTGTCCTTGGCATCAATTGTTGCATAGATTTCGTCATCGTAATCAATTCTTTGAACTGGCCTGTTGGTTGGAATTGCAATTACTTCCATATCATAAATTTCTCTAAACTCTGCTTCTTCGGTCATGGCCGTACCGGTCATACCAGATAATTTGTCATACATTCTAAAATAATTTTGGAAGGTAATGGTAGCCAGAGTCATGGATTCGTTTTGCACATTCAAATTTTCCTTGGCTTCGATAGCTTGGTGGAGGCCGTCTGAATACCTGCGGCCGTACATAATACGCCCAGTAAATTCGTCAACGATTAAGACCTCTCCGTCCTTAACCACGTAATCGACATCGCGTTTCATCAGGCTCCTGGCCTTGAGGGCGATATTTATGTGGTGCATAATTTCTATATTGTCAATATCGGCCAAGTTTTCAATTCCAAAATATGACTCAGCCTTCTTGGTTCCCTTTTCTGTAATGGAAACCGTATTATTTTTTTCATCCACCAGATAATCCACAGTTTCTTCCTTGGGTTCTGTGTCAAAATCCAAGGGGCTGTATGGCTTTTCATCTGGATCAACTTCCCTGTATGATAAAGTGTTGGCAAAATTTCTGGCCCTAACATATAAGTCATTAGCCTTGTCAGCTTGACCAGAAATAATTAAAGGCGTCCTAGCTTCGTCAATTAAAATCGAGTCGACTTCGTCAACGATGGCGTAATGTTGGCCGCGTTGAACCATGTTTTCCTTGTAGATAACCATGTTGTCACGCAAATAGTCAAAGCCAAATTCATTGTTGGTCCCGTAAGTTATATCAGCTGCATAAGCCTGCCGCCTTTCGGCCTTGTCGAGGCCATTTAAAATAACCCCAACAGATAGGCCCAAAAATTCAAAAGTTTTTCCCATCCAGTTGCGGTCACGCTTGGCCAAGTAGTCGTTAACTGTAACGATGTGCACGCCCTTACCTTCAAGAGCATTCAAATAAGCAGGCATAGTTTCGACCAAGGTCTTACCTTCACCTGTTTTCATTTCTGCAATCATCCCCTTGTGGAGGACAATACCGCCAACGACTTGAACCCTGTAGGGACGCATATTCAAAACCCTAGCCGAGGCCTCACGCATAGTTGCAAAAGCCTCTGGCAAAATATCGTCAAGGGTCTCGCCCTTTGCCAATCTTTCTTTAAATTCACCTGTCTTTTCCTTTAAGGCATCGTCAGTTAGTTTTTTATATTCTTCTTCATAAGCCATAACCTGGTCGGCTATGGGTTCTATTTTTTTGAGTTCTTTAGTGGATAAATCACTAAATAAACCTCCAAACATTTTTTTAAACATTCCCATTAAAATCACCTTTCTATGGATACATTATAACAGTTGGCGGTCATTAATACAAGATATCAGCTAAATTTATCAATTAAAATCCGGCAAGCAGAAAGTAAAAAATAAATTTTGTTTTTTCTATTTTTTTGCTTCATATAATTTTTGTAGACAAAGCTATAAATATTCCTATGATTTTTGCAGCTGAGTGGTCAAATATTCCTATGATTTTTGCAGTTAAACAGGCAAAACTTCCTATGGATTTTGCAAAAGGCAAATAAAAATGGAGCCTTTTTAAAAAAGCCCCATAAAAATTTTATTATCGATTATTTTTAATTTTTTAAAAAATCTTTCATTTGATTTTGCTTGGCCCTTAAATGATCGTCTTCAGCCATCATTCTATTGTGGTTTTTTCTATTGACTAAATCAGCTAAATACCTGACAAAATACATGGCAAGTGACAGGCACAAGCAAGTGATAGCAGGGGCAAAAATATAATTGCTGTTGAAGATGCTTACCTCCCTACTGTGCAAAATTCCATACATTTGCAGGAGCCTAACTATCATATTGGACCCTGTAAGCGTCTGTGCCAATCCAAGGGCTAACATCAAAGCAGAAAATATCCAGGGTGTGTAGGATTTTTCAGATCCCACAAAATTTATCCCATCGTAGGCGCCCATGGCTGCATAAAAAGTAAAGGCAACCCCATAAACAAAAGCTAAAATACTCATGGAGTTCAAAAATTGATCCATCTGCCTCAAGTCGCTTTCAAGTCCATCAGGCTTTAAAACTTCTGAATTGATAATACTAAAGCCAATTACAATGGCCAGTCCAAATACCAAGGCAAAGATAAATCTGCCCTTTAGGGTGTTGTAATTCAAAAAACCTTTATTCTTTTTCATTCCGTCCTCCTTTTGTTCCTTGTTTTTGTCAACCGCTTTTAATTTTAAAATACAATATGTATTCATCTTTCATATACCCAATTTGTGTGCTCTGCTACCGTTTCCCTGCAAATTAACTTAAACAAAAAACAGCCGGGTTTTTTGCCCAGCTGTATATATTAAATATCGTATTTATTTTTTCTCTTTTCTACGGTCTTGCCAAAGTCTTTTGAAATTAAAAATTCAACTTCATCTCCTGTGCAGACGACGAATGGAAATTCTTCGCGGTTGGATGCGGCGCCGAATTCTCCATCTTTGTTTACTGCAACTACGCTAAATTCTCTTGGCTCTTTGCCTTTGGCTCTCAGCCTATCATCCAGGCCTTTTACTGCGATCCCGCAAGCTTCCATTGGACTCTTGCCTTCGCCCATGAGTCGAACGATTTCATAGGACAAGGTCCCTTTTATTATATCTTCGCCAACGCCAGTAGCGGTTGCACCGCCAATGTCTGAATCAGCATAGAGGCCTGGCCCAACAATTGGTGAGTCGCCAACTCTCCCCTTCCACTTCATAAAAAGTCCAGATGTAGATGTGGCCGATACAACTCTTCCGCCACTTGCAATTACAGCACCAACTGTGTCGTGCCCTTCGATTTCATTCCTGCCTTCAGCCAATTTTTCTAACCAGCGTTTCTTGGCAGGCTCTGTCAAAAGTTCTTCGTGCTTAAAGCCATTTTTCATGGCGAATTCATAGGCGCCTGGGCCCACTAAAAAATTATTGTAAGGCTCATCGACCAAAAGTCTGGCGACAGACACCGGTGTCTTGACATTGCGAATGGATGCAATTGATCCGTAGGACAAGGTGTCCCCGTTCATAATAGCTGCGTCCAGCTCTACAATTCCATCCTGATTTGGCCAACCCGAATAGCCCACATTGTGAAAGCTGGGTTCCAGTTCAATTTGATTTATGAGGCCGCAAATCGCATCCTCAACGCTCTTGCCTTCTCTAAGCAAATCTCTAGCAATCTTTACGCCCTGAAAGGCGATTTCCCAAGTAGCAATAACTGTCATAATATTCCTCCTTAATAAATCTAGTATATATCTTATGGAAAAAATAGTAAAGTCCGTCCAATAAAAAATGACCTGCTGGCTTGCAGGTCATCTTGTAAATTATCTTTTAAATAAGTCAGTCAGTCTTTCAAAAAAGTTTTCCTTTTGCACTGGATCTTCTTCGATTTTAACAGTTTTTTCTAGCTTTTCAATCTTTTGACTTTTAATTACAAATTGAACTGACCTTACATTTTTATTTTTCTCTGAGGCAAAGGAAAGTGCCTCATGGTCTTCAGCAGGCAATTTTTCCCTGATTTTATTTTTAATTTCCTCATCGATATTAAGGCTTTCCTTGTAAAATTTATTGGTCCCATCTTTGAGTTTCAAAACGCCATTCATGTATTCGTTCAGGCCCTTGTAAAATTCATCAGACCCATCTTGCAAATTGAGTCCGCCCTCATTGAGGTCTTTGGATTTGTTGGTCAATTCATCCAAACCAGCCTTGAGTTCGCCAAGACCTGCTGCCAGGCTGCCGACTCCATCTGTGTAGGCCTCTAAGCCTTGGTGGATGAGTCCATACTTTTCTGTCAGAGTTGTCAGCGCTTGATTTAGGGTATTTGCTCCTTCATTCTTGGCTTGGCCAGCTAATTTTTCAATGCCTTGGAGATTTTTATTTACTTGTCCCATACCCATGGCGACTTTGTCAATGTTTTCGTCAAGGCTCTTGTAAGAAGTTTGGAGACCATCAAAGTATGCCCTTGTGCCTGCAATCAGACCAAGATTTGCTTGAATCATCTTTGATGCATCTTCAGCAGCCTTTACTTGGCTCATGATAATTTGCCTTTGGTCATCGGATAATTTTGGATTTTGCAATTGTTCTTGGCCTCTTTTAATTTGCTCGATCAATTTGGCAAGTTCATTCTTATAATTTGCTTCTAAAGAGCTAATATCCAAACCATTTTGGGCCATAGCAGCCGAGTAAGCTTCAAAGCTAGTTGCAGCGGAGAATTTTTTTGAGCCCTGACTTAGTTCCTGCATACCGCCTTCAATTTTTCCTGTGGCCCCTGCCAAGTCTTTGATGTTTTCTGGCATATTAGCCATGGCAGAAGTGGCTTCGCTTATTTGTCTCAGGGCTTGGTAAAATTCTTCTGAGGCCTTTATGAGGTCTCCGGATTTTTCGTCCAAGGACTTGGCTCCAGTGGAAATTTTTTCGCTGCCCTCGTTTAATTTTTCTATGGCACCAACTATCATTCCAGTACCATCCACATAAGCGTGAACGCCGCCCTTTAATTCTTCGGCTGCGTGAATTAGCTTGTCGCCATTGCTTTTTAATTGATTTGCTCCATCGTTTATCTTAAAAACTGCGTCTTTAAATTTATCAAAATCATTTTTAAAACCCAATTCTTCCGAATCGATATCCACATTTAGTTCAAGGCCGTTGATGGAAAAACCTGCAAATTCAAAGTCCTCTACATCTGCCAAAATAGATGTGTGAAAGTCGGTTTTTGGTAAGACCAAAAAGGTCAGGACCTTGTTTTCACCTTCATTTGCAAGTGTGGCCTTGGTCGCTTCTATATTTTTAAATTTATTTGTGTCTAGCTTGGTGGAAATTTGCAGGACATACTTGTCGTAAAAATCCGATCTGACTTTTTTATTTTCCTTTATAGATAAGTCAATCTTGACCTGGCCACTGGCTCCCGCCAAATCTGCTGGATCAATTTCCTTGCCATCCAGAAAATACTTGATGTCAATTTTCCAAGGTGCCTCTTTGGATTTCAATTCGCCTTGATAGTAAATCCTATCCTTGTCGCTGGTAAATTGTATCTTATCTCCGTCCACCACTGGCTTCAAAGAGGAATTTAAAATCTTAACAGACTTGTAGTCGCCAAAGTCCTCTACTTCAGATTTTGGAAATATATTTACAACATTTATATCCTCAATCCCACCATTTTGATTGGTATTGATGTAAACGACTTCTTCTTTATAATCCTTGCCCTCTGCAAATACCAGAGCGCCTTGTGTAAAAATCATTGTAGCTGCAAGAAGTCCTGCACCTATTCTTTTAATGTTTTTCATTTTATCCTACCTTTCATTAACAAAATTTGTATCCTTTGTCGTCTTTTGAATTGCCCCGTCCAACAAGTACAGGAGGCCAGGCAATACAAAGAGTACATTTACAAAGGATGCCGTAGCACCCACAGATAACCTGTAGCCAATTTGTGAAATCATCCCGTGGCTGGAGAATTTACCCAGCAAAAATCCAACTATAATCATGGCTGAAGCCGATGTCATAATGGAAACAGCAACTTGGGAAATCGTATTTTTTACAGCCAAGTCCTTGGCCATTAGCTTTCTGTTCTCGTCATATCTCTCGGTCAAAAGTATGGCGTAATCCACCGTAGCTCCCAGTTGGATAGACGAGATAATCAAATATGAAATATAAAATATCGGACTGGACCTAAAATACGGCACAGACATATTGATTAAAATTGCCGCCTCTATTGTTGCAAGCAAGAGGACTGGCAAGAGCAAGGACTTGAGCGAAAACAAGAGGACCAAAAATACTGCCGATATGGCAATAATATTTACGACCGCCATGTCCTTTATAACCGTATTTTTAAGATCAAAGGTCGAAATGCCTTCGCCTGCCAAATGGTAATCGTCTCCATAATATTTTTCGCAAATGTCCTCAATCTTTTCAATAAGAGCTTCAGTCTTTTCGCCTTCGTAGTCGACCAAGACTGAAAGGATCATCCTGGTGTACTGGTCTGAGTTCAACTTCTTGATTAAATCCTTGTCCAAAAATTCCTCTGGTATAGTTTCGCCAACGCTATCCACATAGGAAACTATGGACTTAACTTCAGGCAAACTTTTCAGTTCATTTGAAAGTTCCCTTTCCTTTTCCAAATTCCCCTTGGGCAAAAGCAGGGCATAATTGTCTCCCTTGCCAAATTCTTTTTCAATGGCAATTTTGTCCCTACCAACTTGGGTGTTCTCACCAAAAACATGGGAGTTGCCAAAGTAATAATCATTGTTTTGTGAGGCCAAAAAGCAAGGTATCATGACAAGTGCAAATAAAATTACCAAAAGGTTTTTCTTTTTCAAAACAAAGTTCCCCAGCTTGTCAAAACTTGGCATAAAATTTTTGTGACTAGTCCTGTCTATAAACTTGTCCATATAAAGAATTGTTACAGGCGTTAGCGTAAAGACTGTTATAAGGGAAATAAAAATCCCTTTTGCCAAGGCCAAGCCCATGTCCTGACCAATTTTAAACTGCATAAAGACCAAGGCTATAAAACCAATTATAGTAGTCAAGGCCGAGGAAAATATTGACGAATAGCTACTTACAACTGCGGATTCAATGGCGTCTCTGTAGTTGTCGTACTTGCCTCTTTCCTCCTTGTACCTGTGCAAGATAAACACCGTGTAGTCAAGCGAGACCGCCAGCAGTAAAATATTGCCCGCCGCATTAGTTACAAATGAAATTTGTCCAAAGATAATATTGGTCCCTGCGTTTATCACAATCCCTGCAACCAGACCAATCAAAATAATCAATGGTTCTATGTAGGAATCTGTTGTTAGAATTAAAATTAAAATAGTAAATAAAAATCCTATAGCCGTTACAATTGCAATCTCCTTGATAGAAGATGTAGTTGACATGGCCGCATTTACAGCCGAGCCCGTCATGGCGTTATCTGGTCCAATAATTTCTCTAATGCCCTCCACCGCATCAATTTCCTTGTCAGTGTCAACTGTAATATCAATCAGGGCGCTGTTGTTCTTATAATAGTTATCCAGATGTTTTTCATCCATAAAGCTAGATGGCTTCATCAGATTTTCAAAATCATCCAACCAAATAATATCCATAACCCCGTCAACATTTTTCAATTCTTCTATAGTCTCTAATGTTTGATTGATGCTTACGTCTTTGAGCATAACTCTAACATTTGGTATCATCTCATCAAACTCTTCCTCCATTGTCTTAAGGGCAATAGTTGATTTGCTCTTTGAAGGTAAATAATCGTTTATGTGGTAGTTAACATCTACTTTTGTGTATGAAAAAATTGAAAATATCAAAAGCAAAACGTAAATGCTAACAACCATTTTTGGATGATCCAAAACTTTTTTGATATATTTGTTCAAAAATATCCCCCCTAAAAATAAATTGTAGAGTTCATTATACCCCCATAAATTGAAAACTAAAATGGCCATTTGTTGGTCAGATGTGTAATAAATATTTTTTGTTTACACACATGTGATTAATAAGTCTAAAATGGGTATATAAACACAAGAAAAATAAAAATGGGGTGGATTATGAGAAACGAAGAAATTTCTTACAATACAAAAAAAGCTTTGTCGCTCGCTCTAAAAGAGATGATGGAAAAAAAAGACCTAAATAAAATAACCATATCTGAAATAACTAGGCTTTCAAATTACAACCGCAAGACCTTTTACTATCACTTTGAGGATATAGACGACCTGCTTTTATGGACTCTAGAAGACGAGGCAATGTTAAGGTTGCGTAATTTTGATAAGTCCAATGATTACAAAGAAGCGATAATCTTTGCCATGAACTATATCGAAAGCAATCAAACAGTTTTAAACTGTGCATACAATTCCGTGGGTAGGGAGACTTTGAGAAAGTTATTTTTAAAAGACTTCTATCAGATTTCCGAAGGAATTTTAAATAAATTCTTGGTTGAATCCAATATAAAAGTTGATGATGAGTTCAAAGACTTCTTGTGTAAGATGATTTCAGGGGCCACAGCCACTATGATTATAGATTATTTCAACAAAAAGCAGGACTATTACAATAACATCGACAAGGACAGGGTCGCTGACTATATATTGCTGATTGCGTCCTCATCGATTAGAGCATCTATTGACGAATATGCCAAGTCTAGTTTGAAATAAAAACTTACAAATAATTTTAAAATCTTAGCCTTAAAAATTTTTAAGGCTTTTTTTATTGGTCTAAAGCCTTTTTTCTAATTGTGACTAAAATTTAATTATTTTTGCCTACAAAATCCATTTACATTTTGTACATTTAGGGGTATAATGAAATATGTGCACAAGATATTGTGCAATCTATTAGAAATAAAATTGGAGGAAGACATGACAAGTGTAATAAAAAGAGATGGCCGCAATGTGCCATTTGATGAAGGCAAAATAGAAATAGCCGTTTCTAAAGCCATGGCTGAAACTCAAAAAGGAATTGAAGAAGACGTCGCAGCCCTGGTGGCAAAAGCTGCTAAAGACAACTTTACTGACAAGGAATCAGTTACTATAGAAGATATCCAAGACTTTGTTGAATTGGAACTCATGAAACACAGCCCAGAAGCTGCAAAAAAATATATTCTTTACAGGGAAGAACGCACCAAGCTCCGTGAAGAAGGCTGGCAAATGTCCGACCTGCAAAAGGATATCTACAACAACAAATACCGTTACGACGGCGAAAGCTTTGAAGAATTTATCAGAAGAGTTTCCGGCGGCGACGATTTCATTGGCAAGGCCATCAAGGACAAGAAATTTATGCCAGCTGGCAGAATTCTTGCAGGCCGTGGCCTAGACAAGTTTGGCAAGAAAATCACCCTGTCCAACTGCTATGTAATGCCCCAAGTTGAAGATAATATCGAATCTATTTTTGATACTGCAAAATACTTGGCCAGGACTTACAGCTACGGCGGTGGATGCGGACTTACCATTTCCAAGCTCCGTCCAAAGGGAGCCCACGTTAGAAATGCTGCCAACACAACTACAGGTGCAGTTTCCTTTATGGATTTATTTTCTCTAACCACATCCCTAATCGGCATGCGTGGACGCCGCGGAGCCCTCATGCTAAACATGGATGTATCCCACCCGGACATCGAAGACTTTATCGATGTTAAAAACAATCTGGAAAAAGTTACATCTGCAAATATTTCTGTAAATATAAATGACGAATTTATTAAGGCTGTCAAGGACGGTACAGATTACACCCTCCACTTCCAAGTGGAATCCACAGGCGAAGTAATCGAAAAGACCATTGATGCCCGTGCCCTCTGGCACAAGCTAGCCAAAAACAATTGGAATATGGCTGAGCCTGGCGTACTTTTCTGGGACCGCATCAACTCCTGGCACATTATGAGCGAAGACAAAAACTTCTCTTACGCCGGAGTAAATCCATGCGCTGAAGAACCGCTCCCAGCCTTTGGATCATGTAACCTATCCTCCATCAACCTAAGTGAATTTGTCAAAGACCCATTCACAGACTATGCACGCTTTGACTTTGAAGCCTTTGAAAAAATGGCAACAGCTGGAGTAATTTATCTAAATGGAATCCTGGATGAAAATACAAATCTCCACCCACTTCCTGAACAAAGGAAGATGAGTGATGACCTCAGACAAATTGGCCTGGGCATTATGGGCCTGGCAGATATGTTTATCAAACTCGGCATCACCTACGGTTCTGAGTCCTCAATCAAACTCATCCATCAAATCGGCCGTTCTCTAATAAATTCTGCTCTTAGACAATCAGCCTTACTTGCTAAAGAAGACGGCCCATTCCCAATGTATGACGCAGAAGCAGTTCTAGCCTCACCATTCATCCAAGCAAACGCAGATGAAGACGTCCTAGAACTCATCAAAGAGCACGGACTAAGAAACTCACAACTCCTCACCATTGCACCAACAGGATCCATTTCAACCCTGCTCGGATGCTCCAACGGAGTTGAACCAATCTTCCAAATTTCCTACACCAGAAAAACTGAATCCATCCACTCAGAAGACAGATACTACAAAGTCTACACAGGTATTGTCAAAGAGCTCATGGATAAATTGGAAATCTACGAAGAAGAAGACCTACCAGATTATGTAATTACAACTTCAACCTTGAACTACAAGGACAGGATCGAAGTACAAGCAGCCTGGCAACAATATATAGACGCATCAATTTCATCAACCGTAAATGTGCCAAACGAATTTACAATCGAAGATGTCGAAGGCCTCTATATGTATGCCTATGACATGGGCCTCAAGGGCGTCACAATCTATCGTGATGGCTGTGCACGCGGAGGAATTTTAATCACAGATAACAAAAAATCATCTGCTGACAAAATCCAAGAACTCCAAAAAGAAATCGACGAAATCGCCAGCACAGAACTCAAACAAAACCCAGACGTCTGCCCAATGTGTGGGGGCAAAATGATCCACTCAGGCGGCTGTGCAGAATGCACCTCCTGCGGCTACTCCCCATGCTCAGTGTAAAATAAAAATAAGAAGTGTTTCGTTTTTTCCCAATATAAAAACCAGCGATAGTCCTCGCTGGTTTTTTTGTGTGTTATGAGTGTTTTTGTGTTAAATGATTATTTACATCCACGCCGAAAAACAAATAATAACGCAACCCTATTAATATTAAATTTCTTCATTTTCTATAACGCTCTGCGTTGTATGGTCCATCTTTATGTGGACCGAAAAACATCAATCGTCCCTCGTGGACGTGAGATGTTTTTAATTACATTCCACGCAAATTTTAATCAAATATTTTTTTATTTTATCTCCCAGACCACGGTCACTGTGTCAGATAAATCTATGTCGTCGGCTTCGATGTCTATGTCGTAAGCATCAGGTGCTGCCATCACACTTTTCTCCAAGACAAAGTTCTCTATGGGGCTGGACGTAAAGTGGAGTTCGCTCCAAGAGTAACTGATGTCCTCTATTTGACCCAATTCAACTTCTGCTGCCTCCGCCAAAATCTTGGCCTTGGCTTTGGCGTCTGCGATGGCATTTTTTAGCATCTCATTTTTAGCGTCCTCAGGATTTGAGACTGTGTAGTCGATGTCAAAGCTGATATCTACTGGGCACTTGGAGATGGCATAGAGGACCCTGCCTAAAATTTTGTTGTCATTTTCAAATTTAATATAGGTCCTGTGGGAAAATTTGTAGCCAACAAATCTGGACTTGTAATTACCCTCCTTGTCCTTGTAGGATTCGTAGGCCGTGTTAATGTCAAAGCTCGTTGTTTTTAAATCCGCTGGGTCCAAACCTGCGCTTGCCAGAGTTTCCTTCAGTATCCTCGTTTGGTCAGCGGAAATCCTAATCGTATCTTCGTATTCATAGTAGGTCCCCTCTGTCGTGATCCTTAGCTTGATCGTGTCTGGCTTGACGGAAACTTGTCCCTTGCCAGTAACTGTAATTGTCCTCATAGCTTCCTCCTTTTATTCAGATAATTCTGTCCACTCGTCCATTTTTTTCTCTAATTTATCTGCCAAGTCTTTCCGCCTCATATCCAGGTCCAAAACTTTTTCGTGGTCCTCGTAAATCTCTGGCCTTGAAAGTTCTTGGTCGATCTGGTCAATTTCATTTTCGATTTTTTCTATGTCAGCCTCGACCTCTGCAATTTTTCTGCGGATGGCCTGGGACTTTCTGATCTCTTCGCGTTCACGCTTGCGGTCCTTTTGAATTTGGGTCTTGTTAACCTCTTCGTATTCGTCCTGGTCCTTCTTGTATTTTCTAGACATATAATAATCAAAGTCGCCCATGTAAATTTGCTGGGCGTCCGGAGTCATGTCAAGGACTTTTGTCGCAAGTTTTTTTACAAAGTACCGGTCGTGGGAAATAAAAATCAGTGTCCCTTTGAATGCTAAGAGGGCTTCTTCCAAAACTTCTTTACTTGTCAAGTCCAAGTGGTTGGTCGGCTCGTCCAGCATGAGGACATTGGCCCCGCTCAAAATTAATTTTAAAAGGGAAACCCTGGCCCTCTCACCACCCGACAGGTCTTTCATTTCCTTAAAGACATCGTCACCAGTAAATAGAAAACTGCCAAGGAGGGTCCTGATTTCATAAATGTTCATCCGCGGATATTCGTCTGAAATTTCGTCGACGATTGTGTTTTCCTCGTCCAAGACCTTTAGCTCTTGGTTGAAGTAGCCGAGTTTTACCCCAGTTCCCCACAAAAATTCCCCATTGTAAGTCGCCTTGTCATTTAAAATATTAAATAGGGTCGTCTTGCCCGATCCATTTGGCCCCAAAATTGCCAGCCGGTCCTGGGCCTTGACTTCAAAATTTATATCCTTAAAAAGGTTCTTGTCAGGGAAAGATTTGGACAAGCCGACAGCTGTCAAGACGTCGTTACCCGTCCGCTGTGGTTCTTTAAACCTAAAGCGAATAGCCTGGTCGACCTTGGGTGGCTCTTCAGCTTTCATCCGAGCCAGCATTTTCTCCCGGCTCTTGGCCTGCCTATAAAATCTGTCGCGGGCGTAAGACCGGTAGCGTCTGATGATTTCCAGCTGGCGTTTTTCTTCTTCCTTGAAACTCTCATAGTGCCTTTGCTGTTCTTCAATCCGTGCCCTTTTGACCTCACGATATTTATCATAGCCCATGTCATAGACTTCGACGGACCCGTTATTGACATCAAAAATTCTTTGGGCAACATTTTGTAAGAGCAAGCGGTCATGGGAAATAAATAAAACCGCCCCTTTAAAATCGGTCAAAACCCTTTCCAAATAGGCGATCATTTCCACATCCATGTGGTTGGTGGGCTCGTCAAGTATAAGTAAGTCGGGTTTTTCCATAAAGATTAAAGCGAGTTCCAACCTGGCCTTCTCCCCGCCCGATAAGGAATGGACTGATCGGTCAAAAAAATCTTCTCCCATGCCGACCATGGCCAAGTAGCCTTTGATTTCTGACATATAAGCATAGCCGTTTAAGTTGTCATAGGCGTCTCGGGCCGCTTGGTAGTCTTCCATCAATCTTTCAAGTGCGTCTGGGTCCTCTGCCAAGTCCGCCATCTGCCCTTCCATAGCCCTCATTGATTTTTCCAAATCCAAAACATCCTGGTACTTTTCCAGGGCCAATTCCATGACAGTCCGCTTTTCGTTTACAGAAATTTGCTGCTTCAAATAGGAAATTTTCATTTCAGGCTTGTAAAAAATTTTGCCCTTGGCTTCCAAAATTCCAGCCAAGCACTTGGCCAGGGTCGACTTGCCCGACCCGTTGTCACCGACCATGCCGATCTTGTCGCCCTCGTTGATGACAAAATTTACGTCCTTAAAAATTTCATTTATATTGTAAGAAAATTCTAAATCTCTAACTTGTATTAACATTAAATCACCTGATCAGCCTTCCTATGTTTACAGCGCACATAAAACCCGATGCAAGGGCCAAGATAATATGACTTGGCAGAGGGCTTATTTTTTTCTGATAAGCGTTTATAACTTCCAAAAAATATTTTACAAAGACTATAGCAAAAATCGTCGCCATCAGGCCTTCAAAGACAATAAATTTTAAAGTATAAATGGCCAGGGCTAGGACCGCCATAATTCCCCCATAAATATTGTATTGTTTTAAAAATTTATCCATTAAAATCCTCCGATTACATAAATGTCGCCATCCAAGACCTTATCCTCAATTTTTTCTCTTAAGAACCTAGGGTCTATAGCCCGAACATGCTTATATTTTTTTGCAAAAAATCCTAAAGTCGGATTGGCAAAGGAGTCTTTAATAATTGTGACAGATCCTTGGCCAGTCCCCTCGATGTCTACGACCCCGTAGTTGCCAGATAAATAAAATAAATAGGGGTCAGCAGAATCCAGCTTATCAAAATTGTATAAATTTATCTCCTTGCCATCGGCCATGATTTTTTTATTTTTAAAATCCTCGATATATATGCCAACAAAGTCATCTTTTTTTATAAAACCAGTCTTACGACTTAGGCCACCACGAAAATCGTGAGCCTCTGTTCTTTTATAATCTCCATCCAGGCCCAGCTTATCAAGGAGCTTCAAGACTCCATTTTCGTTTAAGTGGTGGTCGCCCCTGTAATAGTCTTCTGTGTCAAAGGTCTTAAAGAGATTTTCTCCGACCAGACTATAATATTTTTTGGTCATCTGCCTTTGCAAATTATTCATCTGAATAACCTTGGGCAGGTCCTCTGCGTAGACCATCTTGTAGGGAATGGCAAAGACCTTGGCCTGGTCATTGGCATTTATAAATTTCTCCGCCCGGTCATTGGCCAGGGGCCTTTGATATAAATTCTTCCCGGCGATTATATTATCGTATTCGCGGACGCCAAAAATATAGTTAGTATAGGCGCGGACAGACAAAAACTCCGGCTTAAAGGCAAAGCGGTCGGACAAATAATCCTCCAGGGCCGACATATAGATCCCGGTCGACAGGTTGTCAAAAGTAAACTCTGCCTTGTCCTTGAGCGGCCGCTGCAAATAATCCGCGTAATCTCTAGGAAAAACCGCCGAGATTAGAGGCAGGCCTGCAAGCAATATTAAAATAATTATAGCAATTTTCTTTTTCATTCTTCACCTAAAATCTAAAATATAAAAATGGATTAAAGCTGCCCGAAACTATAAAGGCGGCTGAAATTACAAATAGAATTAAAAATACAATATGTCTTACCCATGGTCTCATTTTGTCATAAAGCTTTTCTGGCCAGTCCGTGGCAAAAATAAATCCTAAGACAAAGAGACTGCCGTATTGAAGGATGGTCGTCGCCGCCTTTATATCTGTAAGGGGCAGATTAGCTAGGCCACTAAAAAATGTCCCTAGGATCGAAAAGTCTTCGGCTATAAAGATTAGCCAACCGATTAGAACTATGGCGAGCGTGTAAATCCTCTTCAAAAACACTGGGGCTTTGGCAAAAATTTTCGACAAAATATATTTTTCAATAATTAAAACCAGAAAATAATAAATCCCCCACAAAATAAAATTGTAATTGGCCCCATGCCAAAGGCCAGTTAGGGCCCAAGTTATAAATAAGTTAAAGATGTGGCGAATAGGCTTTACCCTGTTACCGCCCAGGGGAATGTAGACGTATTCCTTAAACCAAGAGGACAAGGTCATGTGCCAGCGGGTCCAAAAATCCGTAACCGACTGCGCCATATAGGGATGGTTGAAGTTCTTTGGAAAGTGAAAACCCAAGGCCCTGCCAAGGCCAATTGCCATAAGAGAATAGCCTTGGAAATCAAAATAAATTTGAAAGGCGTAGGCAAAGAGCTTGATTAAAAGCATGGCCACAGAATTGGCCGCCTCAAATTCGACCAAATTAAAAATCACTCCAAAATTATTGGCCAAGAGGACCTTTAAAAAGAGCCCTTGGAAAAATATCATCATGCCATCGTAGACCGCGTCAAGAGAGTCTTCCCGAGCCTTTAACTCTTCCTCAATGTCAGTATATTTGACAATCGGCCCAGCAATAAGCTGTGGAAAAGATACAATGTAAAAACTAAAGTCAATCAGATTTTTTTGAGCTGCAACTTTTTTCCTGTAGACATCGATAGTATAAGACATTGTCTGGAAGGTATAAAAGCTGATGCCCAGTGGCAGGGTCAGCTTTGGCAGGTCAATTGCAAAGGTCTTTGAAATGAGTCCTGCGTATTTAAAAGCAAATAAATTGCCCACAGAAAATAAAATTGAAATAATGAGCAAGGCCTTGCGAGTCTTTGGAGATTTCCCCTCCATCATGAGGGCCAAAAAATAATTTAAAAGTATATTTACTATCATGATTGCCAAGTACTTTGGCTCGCCCCAGGCGTAAAAAACCATGGACATCAAAAGTAGCCAGGCATTTCTATACCGCCTTGGCAAAAGTAAATTAACTATCAATGTGATAGGCAAAAAATAAAATAAAAATATAATCGATGAAAAAACCATATTCACACTCCTATCCATTATTATAACATGTAAAATTCAAATGTGCTGTGTTTTAAAAATATCTTATAATATCTTTTAATACATTGATGTTGCGCCATTCTTGAATTTCTGTATTTTATAAATTTTTCTTATTTTTCAATAAAAATGAGCTTATTTAGTTCTCATAACTACAAAATAACTACAAAAATTGTTAATTAGTTTCTATATTATATGATGTTGATTCTGCTTCTTTGTCATTGCTCATATAATCATTTTTATCAACTTCATTGTTACTAATTATATCATCAAAATTTAAGTCAATCAATTCTATATATTCTGATAAGCTTATTTCGGTTTTTTCGAAAGTTTTATAAAGCATATCTTTCATATAGTTTTCTTTTTCATTTTGAACTTTTTTTAGATCATTTTTAATTTTGTCTAGTTTTTTTGTTAGATTAGCTTCTTTCTTTTCTAATTGCTCTAATTTTTTATCTATTGCATTCATATATTCCTCCTTATTAATTTTTTGTTTTAAACCAAAGCATTGGATCAAATCTTTGCTTTCCAATCCGAACTTCAAAGTGTAAGTGATTGCCAGTAGAATCTCCTGTACTTCCAACCAGCGATACAACATCACCAGCCTTAACTGTTTGCCCTACCCTAGCTATAAGTGATGAGCAATGAGCATAAGCTGTTTGATATTTTCCATGATCTATGACCACTATATATCCATAGGAATTAATCCAGCCAGAATAAATTACTTTGCCATCTTTTGCAGCTCTAACCTCTGTTCCATTAGGTGCAGGTATATCTGTGCCTAAATGACCCTCTTGGTTACCATAGATTGGATTAATCCTATATCCAAATCCAGATGATATTTTATAATGACCTGGCAAAGGCCATTCAAACTCTCCATCTGTTGGCTCTAGCTGCTCTACATTGCCACCTTTACCATAAACATAGCTATTTAAATTTTTAGAGCTAGGAGTTTTAGAATATGCCGATATATCTTCAGAAGTTCTGGAAAAAAGAAAATACGGATTGATAGTTTTAGTCCCATTCTCATCTTTTTTAACTATTTTTATGTTAATACTGCTTGCTTGTCCAATGATTTGCTTTTTTGTAACATGCTCCCCAGAATTAACATTTATACTGCCTAATCCTGAATATGTCACTTCATAAGTGGGTCCATCATTTACAGCGTGTTCAAATTTAATTTCTCCACCGCTGACTTCTTTTACATAGCTATCAAATGGAGCGTATACATTTTTACCTGTTGATACAGTTATATGATCATAAAATGTAGCTGGTGGCCCATGCCAACCATATTCCCAAGTTATACTATCTTCAAATTCTACATCGCCTGGCTGAGCTAACATCGCCAAGGAACCTAAACCAAATTTAATGTTTTCATAAATAAATTTTTGGTCATCATTCAGTTTTGAAGTATAAAACTCTTCACCTTGTGCAAAATAGTTATTTTGTAAATAACCTTCTACTATGACATAATCATATGGCACTTGTTCATAACTTGCACTGCCATCAGGATTGATTTTAATTTCCTGCTTATATCTTGTTTCAATAATTTTATTAGTTTTAATAAAATATTGTTCGTTGAATAGCTGCTCAGCTAGAGCATTTCCATAATTATAATCGTAATAATCTCCATTGTTTATTGCAGAAAAATAAGCCTGCATTTGCATAATATTATGCCCACCAGGATCTGAATCAAATTTAAATTCATTTGCTTCTGGGTATTGTTCTACAACACTTTTAGTCCAATTTTCATATAGCTGTATAGTAGATAAACTATAATTATCTTCTATTTCACTAACAGTTGAATCGTCAGTTTTAAAAGCCGAAAATTCTGTTTGTCCAGAAGATCCTAGACAAGACAATGCACTTGATAGCAAGAATATAAAAATTAAAATTCCCCCTGCAATTAATAGAGTGATATTTCTAATTTTTCTATAATATATTTTCCTAGCAAGAGTTTTCTTTTTAAAGCTATTTTTCATTCTTTTAAATAAATTGTTTTTTGCTTTTTGATTAAACTCTTTTTTATATTTCTTTTTTAGCTTACTTTTACTAGCTTTATCCGCAACTGGATTTTCTGACATCATTTGATTGATGTATTTTTTCTCTTCAAAATGTTGCTTTTTAAATTCGAAATACTGTTTTTCTTGATTTTTGTTTCTTCTTTTAATGGCATTTCTTTGTCTAAATTTTGCTTCACCATACCTGCCAACAGCTTCAGCTTTATTAACTACCTCTTCATAAACTTCATCTTTTTTTATTTCGGTTGCAGTTAATTCTTTAAATTTATCGTCTGTTTTATTGAGAGCATAGTCCGCAGCTAAAAATGGAGATGATTTTAATGCATAGCCTAAATGGCTCCATTTCATAGATTCATTAAGTGCATAGATTTTTCCATCTTCTTTGTTTCTAACAAATACTTCAATTGGCTCACTTAAAACATTTAAATTATGAGGGATCATAATTGTAAATCTTCCTGTCTTTCCAGCGATATGTTTTACTTTTGCTTCGAATTCTTCGTTTACTTCGTCATTTGCATATTCTTCAGCAACTCTTCCCTCAATTGTTCTGGCAATTTTTTTTGATCTATTTAGATACCTTTCGCCAGCTATGCTACCTCTGTTGAATTGCGGCCTTTTTAAATCGGCTTCATATTCTTCTATTTCAGCCTTATCTTTTTTATTGGCATATTTAGCTCTTTTTTGTCCATATTTTTTATTTTTCTTTAAAAACCTTTTTTGTTCTTTTTCACTCCAGTTAGCTGATTGTTTGCTTTTATAAGCTTCTGATGACTTTTCTCTAGAAAACTGATCTTCAGCTTTATTTTCATTTGATTCTTTAGTTTTTTGCGATTCTGAGTTTTCTTTATTTTGCTCATCATAAGATGGCTGGCTATTATCTTCTTCATCATAAAAAGGCAGAGGGGTCATATTCTTAACACCCTCTGCTTTCGTCTTGGCTACCCATTGCTCTTGATATTTGTCAAAAGAATAGTCGCTATTTTGATTGCTTTTGTTTTCTTGTCCTTTAGCACCTGATGACGTAACTTTTTCTTTTATTGTGTCAAGCTTTTTATCTTTATTCTCGTTAAAGTTTTCAGCTTTCTTCTTTTGACTATCAAAAGATTTTTCTGTTTTACTTCGGTCATACTTAGAGCTATCTTCTATATCTCTTTTAAATTTTTCATTTGACATAGCAAACTCCTTTCAAACTTTATATTTCAGATTCTCCTGGTTTGGTTGTTATTAATTTGTATAATTTTGTGTCTTTAGGAACTTTGTTTCTAAATGGAACTATCTGAGATCCATATTTAATAAGTCCTTCTCCAACTGGAGAATCAATAACAAAACTAAGTTGATCATCTGATACTTGTAATTTTTTAGCTATAATATTTCTATCCCCAGCTGCTTGATTCATCATAATCAAGAAGTCAGAGTTATCTAAAATATTTTCTGTCTCAAAATTTCTTAATAAGTCTTTTATGTTCTGAGTGATACCTGTTGGTATTCCTCCCCATTTTCTAAAACGTTTCCAGAAATCTAAGCTGTAGGCTGTTGACTGATCGTCCCTTAATTGTTTGTGAAATTCGTCTTGGTAAAACCAAGTTGCACGACCTACATCTCTATTCTTAGATACCTGATTCCATACATTATCTTGAATTATTAACATTCCAATTTTTTCTTGAGTTCTACCAATGTTCTTAATATCATAACAAACAATTCTATTGTTTAGATCAACATTCGTTTTGTTGTTAAAAACATTCAATGAACCTTTAACATAAATTTCTAATGCGTCAGCGATTATTTTTGCGTCTAGAGCATTATCTTTTTGTTGTAAAAGTTCATTATATAGATCTTCAAGTATCGGCATATTTTCTTCTGTTGGATTTGTAAAATATTCTGTATATATTTTTCTAACACATCTATCTAGAACAGACATTTGTACTGGGTTCAATCCTCCAACATTGTTCCTTTTTAATATAAGCTCACAAAGACCCATAATAAAGTCTGATTTTACAGCTATTGGATCTTGGTCTAGTCCATAGTTTACATTTATATCCATAGGGTTAATATAATCTTTAGAACTCATCGAAACTTCAATTACTTGTCCTCCAAGAGCTTCTACAAGTGGTCTATATTCCGCTTCAGGATCTGAAATAATAATGTCATCATTAGTACTTAAAAAGACATCTGTTATTTCTAGTTTAGCAGTAACAGACTTACCACTACCTGGTATGCCAATTATTAGTCCATTTGGATTAGTTAGTGATCGCCTATTTGCCAAGATAATATTATTTGATTGTGCGTTTACTCCATAGCTAAGACCTCCATTTGCATCATATAATTCCTGTACTGAAAATGGAATTAATATTCCAAGAGCAGATGTAGATAATCTTCTGTCAACTCTTACCTCGTTATAGCACAAGGGCAAAGATGACATAAAAGCATTTTCTTGCTGATAATCTAATTTTCTCATATTGCAATTATATTTTTGCATAACACCATTGATAGAGAATATAATATCATCTAGCTCTTTTTTAGTATCAGCAGTAGCTGTAATAATAAAAGTGGTTAAAAAATGCCTTTCATTTCTTTGTTGCAAAGCATCTAATTGATTTTCAGCTTCTTCAACATTCTTATTTAATGTTGGCGAAGAAATATCTGTAAATATGCCTTTCTGCATATTTTTCATTTGTAAATCTGCCTTTGTTTGATTTAGATCCATTATCTTCTTTTTTGCTTCTTTAATTGCCTTGCTTTGTTCTATTGATTGAACGTGAATATTTACAACTAAATCATTTTTAATATTTAAAAAATCTAGCAAAACCTCGTCAGATAGTTCAGGTGCTGTTATATTAAAAGCAACTGTACACCCAAAAGCATTTCCAGTTTCAAAATATCTTTTCTCAAAGTTAAAAGAGCCAGGAGCTATGAAATCTTTTGTATCTAGTCCTCCGCCCTTAATATTATTCCAATTAAAAGCAAATTGATTGTATGGTTTATCTACATTCATTATTTTATACATTACCTCTAGCCTTTCTTTTCCGTTTAAAGGCTCGGCAACAGTATTTAATTCTCTTTTGAATTTATTCATAACGTCTGTTTCAATTCTTTGCAAACGTTGTTTTACTTGCTTATAATTCTTTCCTTTTACTCCAAAGGTTAAATATTTATGCTTAATGATTCCAGAATTTCCTTTGCTTAGTTGATCGTCAATCATTTGCATTCTTTCTTTTCTTATATCATTAAAAGCATCATCTTTTTCTTTATAATTAACACCTTGAAGTTTTTCCTGTCCTTTCCTGTTTAAAAAAGTAAGTTGGAAGGGCACAGAATCGTCAAAGTAATTTAAAAACTTTGAATAGGTATTAAATATTTTTAATTTTTCATCATCTTGAGCCAAGGAATAGTTTGTGTCTTGAAATCTAAGAGTTTTAGAAAAAGTACCATCATATAACTCACAAATACCATCAGGGTACATTCTTTTGTACGGAATTGTTTCCTGCACAGTTAACGGCAAATTTCCACTTAAAAACATTCTTTGAAAAAAATTAGGCTTATTGCTTCTATTTTGTATATCTCTGTTTTTATTTGTAGATTTCTTAACGCTTTTCCCTTGTGCCTTTTTTGCGGTTTTTGATGTTTTTGTTGCCACTGTTTTCTCTTCCTTTCTTTATTTTATATTTATTATTTGTTTGATAAATTCTTTTTCTTGGTGTTAAATTGTCTTGTAGTATCATTTTTAAATATTGCATTAAAGTTTTTCCATCTTTACTGTAAAAACCTGATACAATTACAGGACCACTAACTATCATTAATAAAAGCGATGCTGCGGAATCTCCCAGCTTGTTTCTAGCTATTAAATAGGTTCCTATTCCTAAAGGTCCACCCGCTAACAAGTGAACAAGTTGTCTGCTTGTTAGTCCGAATATAATTTTTGTTTTTACTTCGCCTAAATCTTTAGGCACTTCTACATACGCCATTAAATCCCTCCTTTTTAGTTTGCACCAACTATTGAATTAGCTATGCTTCCTGTTTTACTTAGCATTATTATAGTTACTATTGAAAAGGCAAGTAGTTGCAACATTGCACTTGAAATTCCAGTTTGTCCTGATCCTACGCTTTGAAGAATGCTTTGTTGTAGTCCTCCCATTATGCCAAATACCATTACTAGCAAAACTCCTTGCAATCCCTTTGCTGATATCTTTTTAATGTGATTATTTCCTATTTGACTCCACTCCTTATTCATGTATGTCGAAATAGGTATAGCAGATGTAGATATCAACAGGTAAATTTCAATAATTCTTGAGTAAATTAAAATATACATAAACATGGTTCCAAGAGATAAGGTAAGACTTGCTATCATAGAAAGAACAAGAGGCCACATTAATTCACCGCCACTCATACTATCTATCATTGATTCAAAAGCTTGGAAATCTGTTCCGCTTGATGTGCTTCCAGCAGATATTACACTTGCAACTTTTTCTATAATTTGTGCAGAAAAATCTAGTATTGCAACAGATATATTCCAAGCATTATTTATTACAAACAATCCTAATGTAGCTTTTAAAAAAAGCTTTATTAAAAATTCAACTGTAATGCTCTCTTGTATTTTATTTTTTTCTAATATTTCATCTATAAGAGTATAAAAAAGCAGTGATGATAATATTATTATACCTATTGGTATTATTACTTCTTTATTAAGTCTATTTAGTATGTCGTAAACTCCGCCATAGTCAGTAGGAATAAACTTAACTTGTTCGGATACGGAGTTTATTGAAACCATTCCATCACCTGCCGTAATATTTGTTAAGTTGTTTTTTATAGCACCTCTTACTAAGTTGTCAAACCAAGTATCAATGCCAAGTATTCCAATAACTATATTATTAATAAACCAAGAGCTTAACATTGTAATTATATTCATAATCTAATCACCTCTTGAAAGTGATTATCACCCCTAAAATAGAGGTGATAACACATTGGTCATTGCTTTTTGAACACTACTATTGATAATTAAAGCACCTGTTGAGCTTCCTCCACCTAATAACTCTAATACAAGATTTTTAAGTCCTGGAACAGCAGTAAAAGCTATTAGCAGTATACCTGCTCCAGCGCCTAGCATTTTCCAGCCTTGTGTTTTTGCAGCTGCATTTTCTTGTTGTGTTCCTTCAATCATTTGCATGGCACCTGACAACAAAAATCCAGCGCCAAAAAGTGCTACGACGTTTTTAATTACATCATCAAATAATATTTCGATGTATTTAAGCGCGGCTTCGCCAATGCCAGCTCCTTCTGCTAGTGTTGGTATGGCAAAAATTGTTAACATAAACACTAGTGCTAGCGATATATATTTAAATGTTTTCATATTTTCCTCCTATTAAAATGGAATGTCATCATTGCGTGGAATAAAATCTTCCACTACATTTTCATTTCTATTTCTTTTGTTGTCCAACTCTCTTGATGCGTATGGTTGAGGACTTAGCAATTTATCCTCGTCTGCCCAGTCAACAAATTCAAAAGTTTGTCCTAATATTTCAGTTGTATATCTGGTTATTCCCTCAGCAGTTTCATACCTTCCAGTTCTTATCTCTCCTTTTATGGCAATTCTTCTGCCTTTATAAAAGTATTCTGCGATTGTTTCTCCAATTTTTCCCCAGAATGTTACTTTAATAAAGTCAGCTGTAGGCCGACCCTCTGATTCACACTCTAGTCTTTTTTCTTTCGAGTATCCCCTATCAACAGCAAGGATAAAACTAGTAAAGATTTGTCCATTAGAGGGAATACTTCTTATGTCTGGATTAGTTGCAAGCCTTCCAATTAACGTTACGCTATTCATCATCTTCCTCCTCAAAATATTCATCATAGTCTATTTCATCTGAATCTGAATAATAGTCATCATCTTCGTCATTGCCTTCATCAGAAATATAATCTTCTGATTTTTTCTTCTTGTAATATACGAATCCGCCTGCAAATATTGCTATTAGAAGAAATGTTATCCAATTTGAACTGCCTGACTTAGTCTTTTCAGGCTTTTTGTTTTTCTCTTGTTTTAGTCTTTCTTCTTCAGCTTTTTTGTTTTCTTCAAATTCTTTTCTCTCTTGCTCAAGTTGAAGTCTTGCAGCCTCTTGTTCGGCTTTCATTTTATCTTCAACACTTTGACCTTCAATTAAGTTTAAAAGGTCTTGTTCGCTGACTTCTGTAAGCATTTGAACATTTTCTTTATCTTTTCCATGATCAACTACAATTAAAAATTCTTTTCCAGAAGCTGTTTTAATCCTCATAAATTGACGCATATCAATTTCATTGTCAGTTTTTTCTTCTGGTTGTTTTTGTTTTTCTTCTACTTTAGGTGTTACGTCCTCAGCATTTTGATCAACATTTTCTATAACTGTTGCCCTTGCTTTGCTAGGCTTGGTTGCAAGAATATTTGTTGCCTTTATATTTCGACCCTCAACCCTTGGTAATTTTTTAATGACATTTTGAGTATCTAGATCTGTTAAAGGTATTGAGTTGTTTGGATTTGGATCTACGATATTATCCTCATTTCTTGTCGGTCTAAAATCTTGTGGATCTGCATTCCAATAATCACTTGCAGGTTGAGTATAAGTTTCTACAGAAATAACTTCTGATTCCTTATTTTCACTATAAATATCTGTTATTTCGCCTTCAGCTCTTATGCCAGAATTTATATTGAGTGTAATTGCTGCTAGGAGTATATACGCTAATAATTTGTTTTTGCTTTTCATTAACTCTCTCCTTTAATTTAAGACTATAAGCAAAAAGCTATAACCACGAGGATTATAGCTTTTGCAATAGTTTATTATTTTATTATTTAGCAAATTTAAATAGGATTGCAGAGTAGTTTGCTTGATCCCATTCAATTGTGTTTTTAACACCATCGTTAATGTTTCCATGTGAGCCTCCAAAAGCTTTCGCTAAATTAGAGATAGAAACAAATGTTCTTTGATTGTTAACAACTGGTCTTTGATCCATTTGGTAAGTTGTGCCATTTGATCCATAAATGTATCCTGTGTATACATTCATCCTAAATGTTGCCTTAGCCAATACTGGATTTGAAGTGTTTGTAAAGATAGCTTCTTTATTTACTTCATCATACTCTACATTAAATCCTAAAGCATTAGCTGCAAATCTAATTGGAAGCATTGTCCTTCCATTTACTGCATATGAATTTACATCCATATAGACAGTTGTTTTTTCGCCATTCTTAATAATGTTGTAATAACTCTTATTGATTGGGAACACTGCCATTTCGTTAGGATCGTGACCTTCAGCTTTTAGCATATCTGGAGTAATAACAGTTCCTTCTTGATTTGTAACAGAAGTAGTTTCTCCACCTACAACAATTTCAACTTCTTTGTATTTATTGTTGTCCATTGGATCTGTTGCTACAACTTTTAGCTTATCTTTAGCCTTAAATTTGTCTTTTTTAACTTCAATGCTAAAGTTGCCTTTGTAGTCTGCTTGGCCGCTCAAAATTCTCTTCTTGCCATTGTAGATATCAATATACCACTTAGTTTCTGTTTTGCCAGTAATTTCTTTATTTGAGACATTGATATCTTCTACTTCTAGTTTATAACGATTTCTTCTATTATCTTTCATGTTTTGAAGAATTCTTTCAAGGTTTTCAATTGCCCATTTATAATCTTCAAGTTCTGAATATCTATTATAAAGAACATCGTATGCTTGATCGATAGCCTTTTCAAGGTCTTCTGATGGATATCTGATTCTCTTTGCTGATTCAACTAAATCTTGAAGTTTTTTCTTTTGATAAGCAGGATCATTTTCATTTTTCTTGTCTTCTTTTTCTTTAGCTTCTTCATCAGATTTATTTTTCTTTAAATCAGCTAATTCTTTTTTAATTTTTTCAAGTTCTTCAACTTTTTCTTTTAGATTTCCTTCAAGCTTTTCTTTAGCTTCTTTAAGTTCTTTGTTAGACTTTTCTAGATTAGCTTCTTTTTCTGCAAGAGCTTTATCTTTTTCAGCTAATTTCTTTTCTAGACCAGCTAGTGCTAAATCGCCAACAATCTTGTTGACTTCTTCAACTGTTTTAGCATTGTCAACCTTTGTAGTTCCTTCAGCTTTTTGTGCTTCATCTAGATTGTCATTCTTAGAAATTTGATCTTTGGCATTTGTTTTTGCTTTTTCTAGTGATTCAGCTTCGGCGTTTTTTAGAGCCTCTAATTCAGCTTTTGCTTTTTCTAGGTCAGCAATTTTATTGTTAAGGTCAGTAATTTCTTTTTCTTTCTCAGCAATTGTTTTTAGCTTTTCATCATCGCTATCATTGATAGATTTTTCTAAGTCAGCAATTCTTTCTTTTAGATCTTGATTTTCTTTTTTAACTGCTTCTAATTCTTCTTCATCTTTTGCAAGTTTATCTTCAAAGTCTTTAATTTGCTTATTCTTTTCTTCGATAAGTTTTTGTGTTTCTTCGTCACTGCCTGAACTTGTTGCTAGTTTTTCCTTTAAAGCTTCAACTTCTTTTTTAAGTCTATTTAGCTCTGCATTAGCTTTTGTAAGGTCGGCTTCTTTTTCTTCAAGAGCCTTATCCTTTTCAGCTAATTTCTTTTCTAAATCAGCTAGTGCTAAATCGCCAACAATCTTATTGACTTCTTCAACGGTTTGTGCGTTATCAATTTTTGTAGTTGCTTCAGCTTTTTGTGCTTCATCTAGATTTTCGTCTTTTGAAATTTGATCTTTAGCATTTTCTTTTGCTTTTTCTAGTGATTCAGCGTCAGCTTTCTTTAGAGCTTCTAATTCAGCTTTAGCTTTTTCTAGGTCATCTTCTGCTTCAGATAATTTTTTCTTTGTATCTTCTAGTTCTTTTTTAGTAGCTTCATCAGCTGTTCCGCCAGCTTCAAGTTGTTTTTTGAGCTCATCTCTTTCTTTTTTAAGATTTTCGATTTCCTTTTTAATCTTATCAATCTCTTCTTTAAGATTGTCATTTTCTGTTGTCTTATCTGAAATTGTTTTATCCTTTTCTTCAATTTCTTTTTCATATTTAACAATCTTTTCTTCAAGAATTGTTATTTTCTTTGTGATTTCTTCATCTTCAGACGGATTTGATGGCTTGGTATCATCTTCTCCATCTTTTGGTTCAAGAGCTTCAGCTCCAGTAACTACGACTTTGAATTGAGTTCCATTTGAATAATCAAATGTAGTTTCCTCTGTAGGATTTAATCGACCACTCTTGATTACATCGCCCTTAGAGTCTTTGCTTATACTATATGTGATAGTTGTTGGAACATTTGATTTAAATTTAACAGGTCCTCTAGCGCCTCTTTCTAAGAAATATCTGTATTCCAAATCATTTGGAATATCAAAATTTTTAGTATAGCTTTGATTAACTAGTACATCTAGATCAAAACCATGCGCTCCGTCTCTTTGTATTTGGCCGAATTTTAGTACACTGGAAACTGGTTCCCACCAAGGATTTTGTTTATCTAAGATTTCAGTACCTATTGCCAATTTAATTGTGTCAATAGCAACTTCTTTAGCTTTATAAGTTCCGTCTTTTTGATACATAGACTTAAAAAGTTCAGAGAATTTTATACCATATCCCTCTACTTCTATAGGTTTAGCAAAAAGTTTAATTTCAGCTTTGTTTGTTACTGTTCTATTTGTTATAGTAATACTTAGCTTTCTATCCTTAAGAATATAAGGATGATAATGAGATCTAATAGTACCATTTACAGCACCATAATACTTTGTATTGTCAGTAATAAATTTTGTTTCTGGTGATTCTGAGTCACTAAAAGTGGAATCTTTAAAAATAAATTTTTCCTTATTAATTTTAAGATTTATTTTGTCCTCCTTAAATACAACTAAGTTGTATGTTGAAGAATCAATTTCTTTTTTATTATCTTTTCCATACATAATCGATGAAAAAATTATTCTTTTTGGTTTGCTTGGGTTAGTAATTTCAAGTTCAAAATTATAAACTGTTAATTCTTCTGGATTGTCTACGGAAATTGTTACTTGTCTATTGTCTACTTCGCCGTCAATTGCAGTATCTAATCCTGTTACTGTATATCCTTCTTCAGTAGTTACAGGAATTACATATCCTTCACCAGCTGCACTGATTTCCTTAATCATTCCCAAGTTTGGTGCTACAAGCATTAATACTGCTAATGCTACTGATAAAATGTTTTTAAAATTTTTCATGTTATTTATTTCCTCCTTATTATTTTTAACATTACTTTTTTTTAATAAAATTTTTAAAATAATTTTTTAATTAAATCATTTTAACCACCTCTTTGCATAAAAAAAGCACCTTTCGGTGCTGAGTTAATCATTATGTTTTGTTAGTTGTTTTTACATTGGTATCCCTCCTGTTTTTGTTAGCAAAAAAGCAGCCGCCAACGACTGCTTTATCCCATAACCTATTTCTACACTTATATAATACCATAACTTGCACGGACATTAAAGGACATCTTTTTTATTTTTAAATTTCCTTCATTTCACTTCTTTTTATGTCGTGATTAACCTCTTTGCTACTTTGGTTTTTGGCTTGTTTGTCATATTCTTTCATTTCATTAACAAAAGAGTTTTTCGTTTTTTCTTTTTCTTTTTTGATTAGATCAACCTTATTTACTGACAAAAACTTTTTATTTTTCCCATCTTTATTTGTATATTCTTTTTCTTCACCATATACTTTTACCTTTCCACCTTTTAAAAACTTACCTGCGGCTTTTGCAAGCTTGCCAGTAGTTCTGCAATCTGCATATATGGTTTGTCCATCTTCTCCAGTTCTTGCAACTGTAAAATATGCAACTGGAAACTCTTGTCCATCTGAAGATCTTACCTGAGTTTTTACAGTTGGAGCTGCAACTAATCTTCCTTCAAATTCTCTCATTTTTAATTCCTCCTATTTTTCTAATAAATTTTCTTTCTTAATTATTTGATCAATCAGGCTTTTACATTCTTCTCTTAAGTAGTCTTGATTTTGAAGAAATGGACTATCGTTATAATGAGCACAATCAAATCCAATGCAAAACTCATTCTTACCATTAAGCGTTGTTAAAACTCCAGAGAAGGTAATGCCTCCATGAACATCTAGGTTTATAAGCCTTTTATCATCAAATCTTTTTATTCCATAAAGAATATGATCTTTTGGAATTACTACATATCCACAATACCAAGCAGGATATTCTTCAATTTGATATAGCTTAGCTAACTCTTCTGAAAGAGCCTCTGTATAAACATATTTAACAATATACTTATATCCTTTGTAAGCTCTTTCTTCGATTGTTTCGTGTTCATAATTTTCTCCTATTTTTTAATAAATTTTCTTTCACTGCTTAGTATTTTTTCTACATTAAAAGTATTCTTATCACTATAATCTGACATCAGTTTATAATTTGGATGACTTTCCAAAGAATACTTTTTCGATTTAAATGGTCTTAGACCTCTAATTTCTACAATGCACTCATCTCCTTCCATTGTTTTTAATTCATCTTGTGTCATTAACTCTCTGCCTATGCCTTGAGTATTTGTACTTGATGAACGTGACTGTCCTCTGCTTTCTCCTTTTGTGTAAGCTTTGATAGTTTGCTTTCCAAGTCCTTCTGACAAGCTTTTTAAAGTGGTTTCTTCTTTACCACCTAAAAATATGCTTGTATCGCAGTTGCCTATAATTGTGTCGCAACTATCTTTATATATAGCTTTAAGTTGTGATTTTGTTTGTAATATAATATTTGCTGATATCTCTCTTGATCTTATTGTTGCAATTAACTTTTCAAATTGAGGTATTTGCCCTATGTTTGCAAACTCATCTAGAATACATCGCACGTGATAAGGCAATCTGCCTCCGTAAACATCGTCTGCCTTTGTGCATAGTAAATTAAACATTTGTGTATACATCATTGCGACTATAAAGTTAAATGTTGAATCTGTATCTGGCACAATTACAAAAAGTGCAGTTCTTCTATCTCCAATTTTATCAAGCTCCAGTTCGTCATAACTCATTAGATCTCTTAAATCTTTAATATCAAAAGGTGCCAACCTTGCACCACAAGATATTAAAATTGATTTTGCTGTTTTACCAGCTGCAAGCTTGTATTTTTTATATTGAAGCACTGCAAAATGATTAGGATCCTTTTTTTCAAGATCTTTGAATTTTAGATCTACTCCATTTTCAAAATTTTCATCACTTTCGCGAGTTTCGCTCATATTTATTAGCATTATTAAGGTTTCAAAGTTTTGTTCCTCTGGAGGAGCTTCATAGTATATAAGACCAATATAAGCCATATATAAAAGTCTTTCTGCCTTAACCCAGAAATCTTCACCAGCTTTATCTCCTTCTCCTTTTGTATTAATAATAATCGTATTAACTAATTTCATAATGTCTTTTTCATCTCTGATATATGAAAATGGATTGTAGTGCATAGATTTTTTAAAATTAATTAAATTTAGCACTCTTATTTTGTATGGATCTCTCATATATTTTCCATCTGGTGTTTTTAAATATATAACTTCTCCTTTATTATCTCTTTGAATGTTTCCATTTTTATCTCTTTTTTCTTTTCTACCACCTTTTTCTAACATATATCCAAGCTCGTTTAAAAGCGTTCCCTTTGGATCTGTAATAACATAGCTTGAGTGCATTTGGGCAATATTAGGCTTGGCATAATATCTTGTTTTACCAGAGCCAGATCCGCCTACAATTAAAACATTTTTATTTCTTGCGGTTTTCCAATTTTTTGGTCTTGAATTCATTGTAAGACCTTCGCTCTTTGATAAAAGAATATTTTGAAATTTATCTTTATCCATAAAGCCAGCTATTTCTTTGCTGGTTCCCCATCTGGCAGAGCCGTATTCTTCTCCCTCTCTGGTTTCTCTTTTGTCTTTGCTTACCCTTGCTCTTATTAGTAAAATAAATATTAAAGTACACATAGAAGCAAAAATTAAATCTTTTATATTAAATGTAAACAAGGGTTCTGAATAAATTTGATCTATCTTAGATAGAGTGAATACAAATTTTTCAATAATGTTCCCAAACAATTGATGACGAAATATATAGCTTATTTTGCTGAAAAAATGAAATATTAATGTTGTAAAAATAACTATTATTGCAGTTTTACTTGTTACGTATTTATCTATTGCTTTTTTAAAGTTTTCCATTTTTCACCTCCTTATAAATCTCGTCCTTGATCTAAATCTTTTTTGTTAATATTAATTTCTGTTTTATTTGAATCATTTGCTTTTTCTTGCCAACTTATCATTTCATCTCTAAAAGATTTTTTCTTATTAATAGTTTGATTGTTTTTATTGTTTTCTAATTGATGTTGTTTTTGTTTTTCTTCAGAAAATGAAAAAGGGACCTCCGTCCCATCGTCTAAAATTTCTGTAATTGATTTTACTGGTTCATTTATTGTTGTGTTTTTAAAATATAAATCATCTTGCCTGACTATAAAAGTTTCAAAATAATCTTCATAGTCATTGCTAGCTAGTCCCAGCAATAAGAAATCTTTATCCTTTGACTGCATAGCTAGATAATTACTTTTTATTTTTGTATTATTTTTAGTCATTTCTACTAATCTTGCATTTTCTAGATTTTCTAGAAATGGTCTTAAATATTTTGTTCTTACTTTAAATGCCCTAACCATATTGGGGTTATTCTTTGCAATCAATCCAATAATTTTTTTGTCATCATATCTATTATTAATTACTTCGTTTATTAAATCGCTTCCCCGAAGAAATTTAGGATTTTTAAATATATAATGTGCTCCTATTAAGTGCAGCAATGAACGCTTGTTTAAATCTATTTCAAAACCTAAACTATCACTTTTTATTTTAATAGTCCTATCATTAAACTGACTAAACCAATTGTATAAATCATTAACTTTGTGGCTCATTTTACTCCTCCTTTTTTGTAAATAAAAAAGAGCTATGAATCACTTCATAACTCTTTTATAAGTTTTAGTTGCTTTTAAATAACAAAGATTACCCTAGCTCCTAAGTCCTCCGATTAACTTTAACGGATATGCTTTTTCCAATGACGAATATTTCCGACGCCCTCGCTCGGCTAAAGGCAAGCATAGCCTTCAATCCTCATTTGATTGGAATACAATCTTAAAAGACTGTAAATATATTTTATCACGTTATAAGTGTGTTGTCAAATTTTATAGCATATTCTTACTTTTCCACAACAGGCTCTTCACCAGATTTATTTTTCTTTGAACGAACTAAAAAAGCCATAGAGCCAAGTATTACCCAAACAAGAAGAAGGATAACAAGTTTTTCCAAGGTAAGAGCTTTTTTGTCTATAGAAATAAAATAAACAAGTCCTCCTATCACTGTGACATCAAATAATAAAAATATAAATGTTAACAAAATATCATAGAACTCTTTTGGTACCGCCTCATCATATTTTGTATTAATATTAACTGTTTTAATATTTTTTGTTGTTTTTTTCATGTTTTCCTCCTCGTATTACTTAAAAATATTTTGATCCTTTATTTCGTTTTGAACTCTATCCAGCAATCTAGGATCACCCATGCGTGTGCGGGAATTATCTTAAATCATCAGGTCCCAGACTTGAAACGCTTTTATTTTTCTATATCCTACATATTCAATATCCAAATAATGTTTTTGCAGGAACTACCTCTATATTATTATAGTTTTCTTTTTCTAAAACATATTTTAATATTAGTTCATTTAGCCTTGTTTCAGTAGTTGCTAAAGCTGTTTTTGGAACTTTTATTACAATGTTACCTTTGGTGAGATTTTCTTCTATTATTTTTTTATATTCATCTGCACTGAAACCAAGTTTGTCAATGTAATCTTTGGCATCTTCTTTTGTGTTGAATGTTTTTCCCATGTACTTATATAAAATTTCTATTTCATTTTCTTTGTTTATATATTTACCACCAGAATTTTCAGCATAAGCTTTAATGTAACTGAAATAGTCTTCTGCTGGTATTAAGCTAGTTTTCCATCTTATTTCAGAATTTGGTATAGCCACCCTCTCAGGTATTACTAAATTTACTACATATTCAATGCCATTTTTTTCGTTAGAAATGTTGCTGCTAATTGTTATCTCAACTAATTCTGTTGATTCTTCAAAAATTTTCTTGCCTTCAATTATATTTATGAATTCGTCTTTATTTTTATTTTCGATTGAAGAGTACTCTTTTGCAACTTCTTTTATTAAATTAGTTTCTTTTTTCTGCATTGGCAACGCACATAAGCATATAAAAATGTGTATAGCCAATGTAGCTATCCCTATCTTTAAACCCTTTTTTTCTTCAACGAGATCATAATAAGGACACCAGAATAACATTGTAAAAATGGTAAGTGGAGTGAGTAAAACAAATACCCTCATATATATTGTATTTGGTGGAATTTCATACGATGGTATTTTCGTTATATACGGTGGGAGTGTTATGCTTGTGTAATTTTTATCTTTTTTTATAGTCATATTTTGACTAATATTTTCTAATAACTTTTCTCCGTATTCTGTATCTCCAATCTTTATTTTATCAAGTATCAAATTTCGATATACGAGCAATAGCAATATTGCAAAAACTATAAAAATTATATTTCTTATTTTTTTACGATTAAAGTTAGTTAGTTCATTCATTTTATCCTCCTGATATCACCTTGAAATATCTTGATTTTTTATTTTTGCCCTGTCCTCTGCAAGAGCTTATTTTTCTTTTTCTTCTTCATCGGATTTGTTTTTACTTAAATTAATAAAATACGCTAAAGAAGTAAATATTACTGAACTAAGCATCATAGCTGCAAATTTTCTTATGTCATCCGCATAGGCAAACGCTCCCAAAAAAGTTAACTCAAATAAAAGAGTAAAAATAAATGTCAAATATTCTTTTTGCTTTTTAGTTAATTTTCTCATATTTACCTCCAATATTACCTTGAAATTTCTTGGTTCTTTATTTTTGCCCTGTCCTCTTTTTCTGCTTGCTTTTCTTTAGCTTGCTTGTCATACTCTTTCATTTCTCGTCTAAAGCTTTTACCTTGATTTCGTTCTCTAGACTTTTGAATTTCTTTAAGAATTTCATTGACTTTTTTCCTGTCTTTAGCCTTAAACAAGATTTTGTTAGATATATCCGTCTTTTGATCTTTATCTAAAACCTGGTATTCAACCCCATTTTTATTGGCGAGAATTTTAAAGTTTTCAACCAAATCATCAGGCAGCTGTATGCAATCCAGTTTTCCGTTGTATCGTTTGAATAGATCTTCTGGATTTGGTCTGCCCTCTTTGTCTGAAAACATTTTATCCAGGTTGTATATCATTTCTGCGACTGTATATAAAAATCTTCCTGAATCTTGAGTCATATCTAGTGCCAGCTTTACTATCTCAATCATAGCCTCTGGTAATTTACCTACGTCTTTAGCGACTTGTTCTGTTAAGTCCATACTTTACACCTCCGTTTTGTATTTTTAAGTATATTTCACTAATTTAAGTTTATCATACCTTGAGCGGACATTAAAGGACATCTTTTTTTATTTCCATTGCCTATTAAAAACTCTTTGAGTTTATAACAAGCAATGCTACCGCATAAGCCTCTGTTTTGTATCCTAAAAACTTCAGCTTATTTTGGTTTGAGTTTTAATTAAATGCACGCATAAATCATAGCTAATTGACCTGCAATAAAGAGAATTGAGCCAAAGTCATAGAATATTTGCTCGTCTGTAACCCTGTGAATTGAGAGTGTAACTAAACCCGACATTATTAGGCCTATACCTGTATAAATCCATTCTAGCTTGATATCTCTAACAAATAGCAACAATGCAATAATCGCAAGACTGGTGAATGTTATAGCTATATTTCGTTTTGAAAGTTTGTTTTTATCCGACACGCTTACTCCCCTTGTTAAGAAAATTAATAAATATTGCAAGAAAAACATTGATGTAGTGATCATTTTTTTACCTCCTAAATGCTTGCAGATATGTCAAATGAATTATTTGGATTATCATTGCTAATTGGTTGTTCATCGTTAAACTTATAGCTCAAAAGCTCATTCAATTCTTGCTCTGTATAGCTATCCGCTAGAACAGTATTGCCAAGATTGTATACTTCAATTTTTTTTGATTTGTTTGCTTTGTGATTGTTTATATTCCTGTAGTTCCCGTTAAGAACCTTAGCTAAATTATCTGGTTTAAAAAACCAATCAAATTTAACTCCTCCAGCATAGTTTTTTAAATAATTGCTCTCAGCAATCAAGCTTATAGCTTTTTTAATTTGATCCTTGCTATAAACTTCCAAGGTGTTTGATATTGTGTTTTGTATATTTTTTGTCGCAACAATTATTTTTTGTCCATTTGTTTTATCCATCTCCTGATTCCAGGAATTTATAATTTCTTTAATTTCTTTGTTAATCGTTTTTTTATTTGTAGCTTTATTAATTATATTATTATTAATATTATAACTACTAAAACTATTATCTGTATGTGTAATATTTGTATGTGTATTCTCTGTATATGTCCTATCATTTTTGATAGGACCCCTCCTATCAAATTTGTTAGGACCCCTCCTATCATTTTTGATAGGAGGTCCTACCACACTTTCTTTAGATAAAGCAGATTGCTTGTTGTCAATACTTTCATCGATTTCTATTTTTTCTTGTTGAATATTTGTTTCTTCATAATTTAAATCATCACTAATTTTTTCATTTTCGTTTGCTGGAGAATAATCGTTTTCTTCTGGAAAAGTTTTTTCCATCAACACATCAAAATTTAACTTAATAAACATTGTATTAAATAAAATTTGTCCATCAGGAGTTTCTACATCTCTAAAAACTCTTTCAATAACCTTATGCTCTTCAAGGTAAATTAAATTTCTTGTTGCAGTCATTCTTCCGATTGAAAACATATCACAAAATTCTTTATATGATCTTTGTAATAAATCTGATTTAAATCTTTTCACAAAAACCTCACCATTTTCATCACGAATAATGGTGGGTCTATACCAATAAACTATATTAGCTAACATCAAAAGAGCCATTGCATTTATCTTGCCTTTTTCATCTTTAAATGTACTATACCAAGTAAAGGGAACAACATCTCCTCTAAAAGATATATTAGCCATCTTATCAACAACTTCGTTTCCAGTTCTTTTAATAATCATCAAACACCTCGTATATATTAATATTAAACCTTGTAAATTAAACCATTTACAGATTTAGTTTCAATTTTATTTCCATATTTCTCAGAGGCTTCTTTTATACTTCCAGCTCTGACAAATCTTATATCATCACAACCCTTACATCTAAGAGCGTATAAAGATTCTCCTAATCTCAATGTGTAAAGCTCATCGTTACAATGCTTACATCTATAGCCATAGAATGTAAATGGAGTGTTATATAGCTCCGCAAAGATCCTTTGAACATCTGTTTTATTCAAACTCATACTTTCCCTCATAATAAATTCTTGCAAAAGAAGTCAGCGCTTCACTTAAAATTCTTCTTGTGTGCCTAACAGAATAGTTCATAAGCATAGCTATATCTTCTTGGTGCATAGTTTCTACATATGTGTAATACAGAATTCTAGATTGGTTCAGATTGTTTAGTTGAAATATTTCTTTTATAATTCTGTCCTTTAAAAATATCAGCTTGTTTAATAAAGCCTCTTTTTCATTTACTAATTCTTCAATTCGAATTATTGCATTTGGAATCTGATCATTGGAAATATATATTGACTTAACACTCACCTCTTTATAGTTTGTTAAAGATTTTAACGATGTAAGTCTAGCCTCAGCTTCATCAATTTGATTTTCCAAAACAGTTATTTTAAACTCCAAATCTTTTATTGATTCTAAGTAACTAACTACTTCACATATAACAGGATTATCTACATTCATTTGCATTTCCGCTCCTCTTCTATTCTCTTCAAAAAAACATATGCTAACATACAACATATTAAGAATATGATTTTATCCATTATCTTCCACGATTAACAAACAACATTTGCTGACCTCTAAATTCTTGCAAGAAGTCATTAATCATTGATTTAATAGCATATTTCCTATTGCCTTGTTTGATTACAGGAAAGTATGGATCTTCCATTAAAAGCCTTGCATTATATTCAGTAACTCCCAAATAATCTGATAAAGTTGGGATATCTAAGAGTTCTGGGTATTCTTTAACTTTGATTAATTCAGATAACAAGGTTAAAACTTCATTTCTTCCCAATTTGTAATTGATATTTTCGGTATCAATTACATCGTCATAAATAATTTCACCTTCATAAATATCTTGATCTTCATAATTTAAATTTTTCATATTCAACCCCTGTTTTCTTTAGTCGATATAACACTAACAACTTCTACTCTCTCGTGTTCATCTTTTTCTTTATTAAGTAGATCCTCAAATGCTTCAAAAACCATTTTGTTGTTTGCAAAATTTGTATCTACTTCATAGCTGATTGTTACTAAAAACTTTTTCATAATTTTTACTCGATTGTGCTTAATTCTTGAATATATGATTCATATACTATTGAAGATATGAAATTCCAAAACTCATTTGTGCATCCAATGTCTGCACCATTTGTTACCAGCAATCCTCTAGATTGATATTCATCCAGAAGTTCTCTTTCTCCTGGTCTAACTTTTCCTCTTTCTAAGTATTGATCAGTCAAACTAAACATTAAAAATGGGAAAAGCCTAATCTCTAATACGCTTGTATCTCTACCAAACATTTTTTGAAATTTAGGATTTAAAATTTCTACATATTCTGCATTTCCTCTAGGTTTTTCAATTAACTTCTTATTCATTTCTTCTGCCTCCAAATTATTTATCTTTTGTAAACTATCTGATTTTTATAAAAAATGTTGTTCTTTAACAAGCCAAGCCTTATTAAATTTCTTACGCTCAGCTTCAACAATCTCGTCTATATGTTTTTGTTTCTCATAGATTTTTAAATAAATTTCACCATTATCTACTTTTTTCTTACATTTGCAATTCTTACAATTTTTACAAGTCATTTTCTCCTCCTAAACACCTGTATTAACAATTTGTTTACTATAAATATAACATTTCGTTTATATTTTAGGTAAAAAAAATACTATCAACGCTTAAATTATAATAATCTGATATTCTTTTTTTAATATCATCTCTTGGAACTCGCCTATCTTGTTCATACATACCTATGGCAGACGGAGTTACCTCTATTATTCTTGAAAATTCAGCCTGCGACATATTGGCATCCAATCGTAACTTTTTAAGCCTTTCTCCCACAGTTTTCACTCAAACTCACCTCCGTATATATATTATACACGATTTGTTATCATTTGTAAACACTTTTTGTTATTTTTTTCTAAAAAATTAAAAAATTATTGTAAATCTACACGTAGTGTGTTATTATAAACACATAAAAGGAGGAGCAACCAATGGATTTTTCAGAACGCTTAAAGACACTTAGAGAAAATAAAGAAATGAGCCAAAGAGACCTAGCTAACAAACTAAATGTTTCTTCTTCTGCTATTAGTATGTATGAGAGGGGAGAACGCACCCCAGATCTTGACATCATTAAAAAATTGTGTATAATTTTTAATGTTGATTCCGATTATTTAATTGGAAGAAAAGATGTTAATAGCAAACTACTAAAAGAAGACATTGGATCAGCTTTCGATGATATACTGGAACTTCTTGATGATGAAGATTCAATAGCTTTTTATGGAGATATAACAAAGTTAAATCAAGAGCAAAGAGACATACTTAAAAGTGCCATAAAACACGCAATAGATATGACAAATACAATGGTTAATAAAGAAAACAATTATTAGACCTAGAAAAATTTCTAGGTCTTTTTTGTTGACTTATATTTTATTTGTGATATAATAATTTTATCGATACACGAAGTTTAAATTCATTGAGGTGAGATATGAACGAACTAAATATTTACAAGAAAACCAATCAAATCATCTTTAACAATAAAACATTAGACGAAGTAGCTGAAGATATGAACATTCAAATTGAAGAAATAAAACTATCTGGAACAGATGGATTTTATATAAAGAGGAATAAAAGAAAAATAATTTTTTTAAATTCTGATCTTTCATTTGAAAAACGAAACTTTATTCTTGCCCACGAACTGGGACATTCAATTTTACACGAGAGCCTGCATATGGCTTTTAGCAAGATTAACACATACCACAGACTAGATCGATATGAAACAGAAGCTGATTTTTTTGCAACTTGTTTAATAATAAATGATGAAGTCATAAAAGAATTATGTATTGAAAATGATTATACAAGTAAAATGTTAGCAGACAAATTTGGAATCCCATTTGATTTAATAGAAAAAAGAATAAATCTTTTTAAAGAGGTTAATTGTTAATAAATAGTAATATAATTATTTCGTATTGTAATAATATTATTAATTTTATATAATATTTAAACTTTTTCATTATTTAGCTTGAATTATGTGTACACATCTTGTATAATTACATTAAAGTGATGACTTGTTTTTTACAAATCACTACTTATGAAAAATATTAGGAGGAAAAAATATGAAGAAAGCAACTTATTTATTAATCGTACTTGCGTTAGCATTACTACTATTCGGATGCAAGAAAACAACCACAGTAAGTATTAGTGACTGCATAGGAATTAAAACTTACGGAGAAAATGGATCAGGAACTGTAAACATCACTCAAGATTATGACCTACTATCTTCAAAGATCTATAAGGCTATATATGGAAAAGAGCTGACTATGGAAGATATGAATAAAAAACCGCTTGGTATAATCTCTGAGATAGAATCAGTTGTTAACAAATATGACGCTATAATCGTTGACAAAGACAAAATAAACGGAACGCTTAAGAATGGCGATAAAGTTAAAGTTGAAATTAAACTTGTAGATACAGAACCAAAGATTGATGTTAGAATCAAAGAAGAAACTGTTGAATACACAGTAGAGGGTTTAAAATAATTAACCCTCTCCCCTTTTTTAGGGACTACATATTTTAAAGGAGAGATATATTTTGGCAAGTCATTATGCAGGAGAAGGATCAGTATATAAAAGAATTGTAAATGGCAAAACTTATTGGACAGCACAAGTTTATTTATATAAAGATCCTATTACTGAAAAATGGAAGAAAAAGACCAAAACAAAAAAGAGAAAATCTGATTGCGTTGATTGGTTGGTAAAGATTAGAGCAGACATTGCTAGTGGTAAATTTTCAGAATCTGGCGAAACAACTCTTAGAACTTTTATTGAATATTGGCTTGATTTATATGTTAAAAACAATAGAGCTTTTTCAACTTTCAATTTGTATAAATATTATTATTACAATAAAACTCTTCCAAGTTTTATAGCTAATAAAAAAATGAGTGAAATAATCTCAAGCGATATTTATATACACTTAAAAAGGCAAAGAGATAATGGGGAAACAATTACAAATTTAAATAGCCAATTGATGTTTTTAAATACAGTATTTAATCAAGCAGTAAAATTAGATGTTATTACTAAAAATCCAGCAAAAAGTATAGAAGAGTTTAAGCCTGATAAAAAAGAAATAAATCTAAAAAATGAATTTTATACATTCACTGTCGAAGAGCAGGAAACAATAATAAATAGCTTAGATTTAGATAACAACTACCACTTGGCTGTATACTTATTATTTTCTACAGGATTAAGAATTGGAGAATTATTAGCCTTGAGGTGGGAGGATATCGAAGGTAATCAAATCAACATAACAAGACAATGGACGACAGTAGCAGTTAGACAAGAAGATGGATCATATAAAATGGAAAGTTTTTTTTCGAGACCAAAAACAGAAAATTCAATTAGGAAAGTTCCCTTGCCAGAAAATGTTTACAAAACACTTAAACCATATATGACTAAAGGACTAATTTTCCCATCTCCAAGATATAAAACTATTCCTATGAGCAAGGATACAGTTTTAAAATATTTTAGAAAGCTTTTAGATGACATAGGAATTGAAAGCAAAAACAAAACTTTACACAAAATTAGGCACGCTTATGCAACAAGACTTTTTGAAGCAGGTGCAGACCTTAAAACAGTTGCAGATCTTATGGGTCATGGTAGCCTCAAAATGTTAAATGAAATATACTTACATGTAAGTAAAGATAAAAAAACGCAAACAGTGGATTTAATAAACAAATTTTTTTAAGGAGGATTTTAAAATGACAATAACGTCAATATTTTTAATTATTTTAGCAATTATTTTATTCATAATATTCGCTTCATTTTTCCAATTTATTGCTATGCCAATTTTTGGTCTAGCTATAATCTTTTTAAAAGACTTATTTGCTATACCTATATTTTTATCAATCCAGATGGTCGAAAGTAAAATAATGAAAGAATCAACTACATTTTTTAAAATAGTAGTTTTTTTGGCAATAACCATAACCGTCTTTAGGATAATATATAAGATCGTAAAAAAAATAGCTGATAAAAGTAATTTGGTATTCCATATTATGACATTTATCTCATCGGTATGGATATCTTTAACATCAGTTAAAACATATTATGAATATATAATGCCATCTCTTAGAGCCATGACTAAAAAGGGTTATCTAAACGAAAAAAATCCAATACCAGAAGTCATAACTAAGCACGGAGAAATAGCTAGTCGAGAATTTTTAAATTTTAAAATAGATCTATTTTCAGATAATATCTTTATTAATATTATCTATTTCATAGGTATCTTTGCTATTGCATATTTTATAAAATGCTTGATTTTCGATGTTGATATCCTTAAAATCAAAAAGAAAAATGAAGTTGAAAACGAAGACGAATTTGAATTTAGCTTTGAAGATGATAATGATTATGATTATAATTATAATCATAATCAAGAACAAAATCATAGACAAAATGAATCAAATACAAAAGACTATTATTCAATTTTAGATGTATCAAAAAATGCAAGCATTGAAGAAATCAGACTTGCATATAGAAGACAAATTGCAAAATATCACCCTGATAAAAATTCAGGATCTACCAACTCAACAGAAATTACAAAGCTCATTAATGAAGCATATGATATTTTATCTGATCCCGAAAAAAGAGATCAATACGATAGATTTGGAATTGTTTTATAAGCAAACATAGCTTTTCATATATAAGGCCTCAAATAAAAAAGCAGGTGCCAATAGCTTTACAGCTCGACACCTGTTTTTTGTATGATCGATTTTAATTATTCTGTTTCATTATTTAAGAACATATCAACATTTACTATTGGAATAACAACTGGCTTACCATTTGTTTTCATAGTTAGGTTCATTACCTCTGATCTCAAACATGGAAACAATATAGACACAGGTCTTGTTGTAATAAGATCCCTTTCCTCATCTTCGCTTATACTGTCTTTATCAATTTTTAATGTAAATATACCATTAACAGTAACTGAAAATGAATATCCATTTACATAACCTTCACAACCTAATTTAGCAATAAAATTATTACCTATGAAATCAGACCTTTTGAAAAAAATTGTATCATTACTTTCTTCTTCAACATTTTCAGATCTTTTAAGGCTTAGGTCGTCAATAAAGATTTCTTCAAGAATTAGACAACTTTTGCTTTCTTCTAACATAATCTCACCTATGCAATTTTATAAATTTTTATCTTATCACTAAAAACAAATTCGTTTATATCAAAAGACGAAAATGTGTTTTTTCTTTTTACAAAAACGTATTCACTTCTAACATCAATAAATTTACCAAACTCTTTTTCTAGTTCTTTAATATAAGATTTCAAATCTGATGTATATGAATTAAAGAAAACTTCTCCATCATAATTTATATTGTTTTTAATTTCGCTTCCCTTAACACTGGTAATTTTATCTTCAGAAAAATCTTCTTTATCTCCTGCTTCAACTTTATAAAAAAAGTCTTGGAATTCATAAACAGATGTAAAACTAAGTTCAGATTTTAAATACTTAATTAAATTATATGTGCTTATTTCACACACCAAATAAATAAATTTATCGGTATCTTGGCAAAAAACTAAATACCTTCTGCCTTCATTATTTTTACAAATAAAAAGTAAAGGTGTTTCTTGAAAATACAATAAAATTTTTTCAAGAAACAAAATTTCTCCATTTATTTTAAAGCATTTCATTCTATCCATTCCTCTCTCCTTTTCCTAATCTCAAAACTTGAAAAATCATCATAATTATCATAAATCCACCAATGAACATGACCGTTCTCCTCAATCATATGAGGGCCTCCTAATTCACATACATATCCATAGGCTGCTGTCTTTTTAGGGGATGACATATTAAAATTTTTATATAGGTTAATTTCGCTTAAATATAAAGAAGTCGAATAACTAAAAATATTTTTTCTTGTGGCTCCCCTTTGTCTAAAGCCAACATTAGTTGGTACAAAATCTTTTTTAGAAATTTTATACTGGTCGCCCTCAATTTTTATCCCTCTAAAAGCTTTAAATTTTTCGTACTCAAATTTTGCTTCACCAGGCAATTTGACTATACCTTGTTTTAAAAGTTCCTCAAGCTCTGCTGAAAATTTATTCACTCAATACTCCTATATTTTTATAAAACTCTTCACTGTTTATATACCCTAAATTGTATATTTAAAAATATATTTTTTAATATCTAACTTAATTATAAAGCATAAATCTTAAAATTACAATAGATAAGTTGCTAAATTGCGTATATGTAATATATATGATATAATTATAGTAGAGTATTAAAGCTTGTCACTTAACTTAACAAATAAATTGCTCATACTCTTTACAATTTATTTGTCCCAGTTAAGTTTTTCAGTGCAAGCTTGCACTGTCTAAAACACAAACACTCATACTCTTCGTGTTGTGGTTTTAGCTCGGGCGTGCAGGAGAGCTTTCAAAACAATTTTTATAATTTATTATCATAATTAGAAAATTTTGAGTAAATTATGAAACATTGTTTTTGTCGCTCTCCTGATTAGCCAGCTTCGGGGATGAGTACTCACCCCCACCATTTTAAAGTTTTTTATGCAATTAATATTTTCGATTTTTACAGACTCGTCTATAAAAATTTACTCAATATTAAATACCAAAACTTTAAAATATGTGACAACTTTACCTCGGATTGCTTATAATCTCAAAACCATTTTCTTCAAAAAGATTTTTCACACAGGGCAATCAAGTTGTCATTTTTTAAAAATATATTTTTAAAAAACTGGTTGGTGGAATTCCCCCAAACCCCCTCTAAAATTTTTTGTTTAAGAAAAAATTTCAGCTAACTGCCACAGCTGTTAGAATTATTTTATTTAAATTTTACAGAAAGGAGGAAATAAATTTATGGCTAATAGAATTAGAAATAAGCAAGTAAAATTTTATGTTACAGATGAAGAATATGATTTAATTATGAAAAATTATAATCAAAGTAAGGCAAGTTCTCTTAGCGATTTTTTAAGAAAAATGTCTATTAATGGAAGAATATTCGAAGTAAATCTATCATCAGTATTTAAGTTTAATAATGAAATTAATGCAATAGGAAATAACTTAAATCAAGTTGCTAGAAAAATAAATACCTACGATTATGCAGACGCAAATGATATTGATTTTATTAAAAATAGTATAAAAGAGATCAAGAAAACTCAAAAAGAAATTCTAAATGAGATAAATATTAAAAGATAAATTATTTTTAAATTTTAAAGAAAGGAGGAAATAAATTTATGGCAGTAGCTTATGCAGGAACAATAAAATATAATTTGCAACACGCAATTGATTACATTTTAAACGAAGAAAAAACAAAAGGCTTAACATATTCTCACGCTTGCTCGGAAGAATTTGCTGCTTGGGAATTTATGGAAGTTCAAAAAGAATTCCCTAACCCACTTAGAAAAAATTTAGCAAGAAGTTGGATGATCTCTTTTCCAAATTGGGAAAAAGATGTAACCCCAGAATTAGTTATGCAATTCACAAAAGATTTTATGCAAGAAGTTTATGGAGAAAATTTTCAATATTTAATTGCTGTTCATCAAGATAAAGATCATTTGCACGCTCATGTTATTTATAATAATGTAAGTCATATAACAGGAAAATCCCCTGTGGTAGATAATGCTTTTATATTTGGTGCAAAAGAGAAATCTGATATATTATGTAAAAAATATGGTTTAAGTGTAATAATAAATGATAAGAACAATCGTGATGAGAAAAACTTTTCTATTGAGAAAGATGGCAAGACTTTTACAAAAAGTTATAAGACTGAATACTCTAAAAAGAAAGGCGAAAAATATGCTGAAAGCCGAGGAAAATCATATAAGAAAACTATTAAATCTACTATTGATTTAGCAATTAAAAATTCAAAATCATATGAAGATTTTAAAAAATTTCTACTTGATAATAATATTGAAATTAAAGAAGGAAAGCACTTAGCTTTTAGATTAAAAAACTCTGGACAAGAAAGATTTATCAGAGGATATACAATTGACAATTCAAGTAAGCATAAGGATAAAAGTAAATATACTCTTGAAGGTATACTAAATAGAATTGAACATAATAATAAAAAGAGAAAAGAAAAAAGTTATAATTATACCAAGTCCAGAATTATTAATTTATCTAAAAATCAAAAAGCTATTGATAACGAAGCTTATATGTCATGGGCAATAAAGCAAAATCTAGAAAACATATCTGATATTTTTATTAGAATGAGCGAACTTGACATTAGAAACATAAATGAAATCAATGTCAAATTACAAGAAATAGATGAAAATACAGATCAATTATATGTAGAAAAGAATAAGCTAAAATCACAAGTTAGTGTTTTAAATACCTGGGCAAAGAATTTAAATACAATTAAGAAATATAGTAAAATTTATGATGAATACGAGAAATCAAATTCCTCTAAATTTTATAATAAACACAGTGAAGAAATTGAGCAATATATGCAAGCATATAAGGCACTTGACGATAGACAAAGAAATGCTAACTTAGAAAATTTAATAGGTGAACTAAATAAGAGGAAAAATAAACTAAATTCAATAGAAGAAAAAATAGATAAACTAGATGCAGAAAAATATGAGCTTCATCAAATAAAGAAAAGCTTAGAGGACTTTATGGAGATTGATAAAGATTTAGATAAATCTAAACCATTAATTGAGCAATCTAGATAAAAAAATAAGAGGTGAGATTTTTTAAAACTCACCTCTTTATCTTTCTATATTTATTTCTCGCTCTTTAGTTCCGTATAATTTTTCTATCATCTCATTATAAATAACCTTATCTTGATCTCTTATATCACCGCCACTAATATAAAAATTATAAGACCTGGTTAGATCATCAATTAAAAAATCTTCTGTTAAATTAGATAAAAATAAATCATTCATTTCTTTTAATGATTGATATACATCTAATTTCACTATTAAATCATTAGCTTTTACAAAATATGCAGATTTTTCTATATTAACAATAGCGTTTAAAACGACATCATCAATTATGACCTTTAACAGGCTTATATTTGAACTTTGCTCGTAATCATATACAATTAGCCCTGATTCTAAAACAAATTGTTCTACGAGCTTTTTAGAGCGTTGTTTTTCTTTATCAAATGCTACATTTTTGTTTTTATTAATTATTTGCTCATTTTCCATTTAAAATTCTCTCCCTACATTTTAAAATTAAATTTTATACATAATAATAGCCACTGATAAATTCAGCGGCTATTATTTATATTTCTCCAGCGTCTACTCTTCTTAATATTTCATTAAATAGGCTACTTGCCATACTGTAATTATACTCACCTCTTGATTCGACTTCTATCGTTCTTATATTTTGCTTATTAGCATTTTCAAGAATCTTCATTTTGTCAGAATCTTGAGTAACTGTTGCACCTTTATTAACCTCTATCAACAATTCTTTAATTTTATTTGGCAAGTCTTCTCTTTGCAAATAAAGATCCATTGCTTCATTATCAGAAATATCTTCTCCCATTTTCATTTTTTCGTTTTGTACTTCTCTAAAACCATCTAATACAAAGTTTAATCTTTCTTCAGCTTCCTCTGGATCCTTTTTTAGTAAGTCATAATATTTTTCTCTGCTTAATTGCTTCATCAATCACAACTCCTTTCGTTGGCTTTATTATATCATTACTTTAATATATTATCAAGTGTTTTTGCAATAAATAACATTATAAATTAAATAGAAATGTCATCTCTTTCTTGAGTACCTTTATAACTGCTATTTTCTTTTGCTTGTTTGTCATAATCTCTCATCTCTGATACAAAGCTTACACTTTTGATCTTTGGAGTATCTTTAACATTATCGTCCAGATCATTTATATCATATCTGGCTATTACTCCATCATTATCAATGTCTTTTTCTAAAGGATCAAATGCAATTTTTGTATTATAATCTATATATTCTCTAGAGATAATTTTCTCTAAAGTGCCCTTGAAATCCTCAATAGAATTACAATTAATGCTACTTATTATTTGATTGTTAACCTCTTTGTTTATTGACAGAGTATCTATATTGACATACAAGGCAACATCGTTATCATCAATACACTTTTCATCTAATACAACTCTTGCTGGATTATTAAAGGCTTCTGAAGAAGGAGTAATGCCAAGATTTTTTTCAAACAATCTATTAATAGAATCTTCTATATCTATTAATTCTTGTTCATTGTAAACCTTACTATTATCACTTAACATTACCATTATTTGATTTAATCTTTGTTGCTTCTCTCTATATTCATCTTCTCTTAAAAATGGTTGCCCTTGCTTTTCTTTTGCTAATTCTAATGTTTTTTCCATATCTTTTACCTCTTTATTTATTCTATCTAATCTTTCTTCCATTTTGTTTATTAGATTATCTATACGAGTTATATTACCTGCCCCATCAGTTCCTAAATCTACGCTATAATTATACTCGCCCTTGACTGTTGCAATATTAGAAAACAAATTATTTCCAGCTAAGCCATCTTTAGAAATTTTAATGCCAAAGCCTCTATATACTATTTTATTATCTTTTAAGCTATACAAACATTTTTGAAGTTGTTCTGCAGCTTCTTTTCTTCCTTTATAATATACTCCGTTTATACTCAATCCTGAAAAATCATCTGCAAGAGTATTAGTATCTCTTGTTTGTATATCCTTTTTGATTTTATTTATTTTGTCGCTAGCTTCTTCAAAAAAGCTAGGTGCTGTTATGTTTATTATTTTATTCAATTTAATTTGCTCTTGTTGATGGCTTCTTTTAAGCGTTCCAAGTTTTCTAACCTCCATATCAAGTTCAAATTTTTCTTTAATAATAGGATCTCCAGCACATTGAGCTATTGTTTCGCTAGCCTCCATAACTAGAGGATCATCAAATACATCTCTGCTTCCTATTTTATTAGTCATTACCTGTGTAATAAATTTTTGTTTTCTTAATATCATTTGCCACAAATAAGAATCAAATGTTTTCTCTGTAACATATCTGTATATGTCCACCTCATCATTTTTGTTGCCTTGTCTTACAATTCTTCCCATTCGTTGCTCTAAATCTGATGGCCTCCAAGGGCAATCTAAATCGTGCATAGCAACTAAATGATCCTGAACATTAGTTCCAGTTCCCATTTTACTTGTTGATCCCATAAGAACTCGCACTTTTCCACTCCTGACTTTTTCAAACAGTTTATCTTTTTGAGATTCTGTTGAGGCATCGTGGATAAAAGCGATTTCATCTTCTGGAACACCATAATCAATTAACTTATCTTTTATTACCTGATAAATATCAAAATTAGCTCCACCTGGAACTCCTATATCAGAAAACATTAATTGAGTGCCTTTTATATCTGTTGTATCTTTCCATATTTTATAAATATTTTCAGCGCATTTACTTACCTTGCCATCTGGATCATCTTCTGCATTTGGATCGATCATCCTCATATCAAGTCCAGCCTTCCTGGATTCATTGGTTATCACAAGCATATTATCTTTTTTCCTGTCAACAGTACCATTTCTTATTTGCTCTGCCCTTTTGCCTAAACTTTCTATAAAAGCTCTTTGCTCTAAGGATGGCTGAGTAATTACAGTATGAATATTGTGATCTGGGATGTCCAGATCTAAATCATCTTGCATTTTAATATCAGCGACTTCTCTAAAGATTGTTTGTAATTCAGGTAAATTTATATACTTAGATAACCTTGTATTCATTCTAAAACTTGTCCCCTCTGGAGTTAGTTCCATTTCTGAAACAGCCTCAGCAAAGTTGCTTACCCAACCATCAAAACTATGAAAATCTTTTTCTATTAATTTATCGTTTTGAAGATAGGTCTGCATAACATACATCTCAGATATATTATTGCTGATTGGTGTACCTGTCGCAAAAATAACACCTTTATTATTGGTTATCTTATCCATATACCTGCATTTCATTAACAAGTCGCTAGCTCTTTTTGAATTAGATTGTCCGATACCTTGAACATTGTTTAATTTTGTTGGAATGTATAGATTTTTATAATAATGTGCTTCATCAATATACAATCTATCTACTCCCAACTCCTCGAATGTTACTACATCATCCTTATCTTTATCATCATTTAATTTTTCTAATGCTTCAATTTTATTCAATCTGGCCTTCTCTAAATTTTTAATAGTTATTCTGCTGGATTCAGACCTTCCATTTAAATCATTAAGAGCTTTTTCTATATTATCTATTTCAGCAAGCATGAATTCCTGCTGAAATTCTTTACTCATAGGTATTTTTTGAAATTGAGTTTGTCCTATGATTATTGCATCAAAATTCCCAGTAGCAATTTTTGCACAAAACTCTTTTCTATTTGCTGGCGAAAAGTCTTTAGCTGTAGCAACTAATATATTTGCATTTGGATAAAGGTTTAAAAACTCATTTCCTGTTTGATCCGTCAAATGTTTTGGAACAACGATTAGGGACTTATTACAAAGACCCAATCTTTTTGATTCCATAGCACTAGCAATCATTTCAAATGTTTTTCCAGATCCAACTACATGAGCTAGCAATGAATTGCCGCCCTGAATAATTCTGGCAACAGCATTCTTTTGATGCTTCATTAATTGAATATTACTATTCATTTCAGGAAATGTAAGCCAATCTCCATTGTACTCCCTATTAACTTCTGAGTTAAACTTTCTATTATAGATATCAATTAAGTGTTTAGAGCGATCTTCATCTTCCCATATCCAAGTACTAAATTTATCTTTTAAATCCATTTGCTTGTCTTGTATTTCTATGGTTTTTTGATCGTCTATTACCCTCTTTTCTTTTCCTTCGTCATCTATAATAGTTTTGCGTACAACTGCAATTTTACCATTTAGAGTATCTTCAATTAAATTCATACCTTTATACACATCTGTTATTCCGACAGGATCAATAGCATACCAATAATAAGATTTATTAGCTATGTTCCATTCGGTCATTTCTTTGTTGTATGAAATATCTGGCACAAAGTCACCATCATACAGATAGCTAACAAACTCTTTTATATACTCAACTGGTATCCAGTTTGCCCCAAGTTTTACTGTGATGTTTTCAGGACTTAATAATGGTGGCAAGGAAGCTTTTAAAGCTCTTTCATTTATATTTTTATATTTAAAATCAAAAAGCTCCAACGCTTCCATTTTATTTAAAATGTTTCCGCTTAAATATTCATCTTCTGGAACATATTTATCAAGCTGAGGATCAAAATAGATCTTACCATAAAGATCATCTATTACCTCATCTTCTGATTTACTTACTAGGCTGGATATATAATCAAGATCTACTTCTGCTTTAGTATTTAAAGATATTAATAAAGCCTCTTCCAGACTATCGGCTTTAGTTATTTCTGATTTTCCTCTTATTGTTCTTTCAGAAAATATTTTAGCTTTTTCTTTAAATTCTCCTTTTTCATATACTTCTAGAGCTTTTAAGACAGGACTAGAGATATCATCTTCAAATAATTTAATATTTTTATTTTGATTAATTCTTCCATATTCTTTAACAAAGTTATCGTAATCTGCATTCAAATATAGCTGCAAAGACTTAATTTCAGATTCAGACTTGTCATCTAATTGTGCATTTAACAACCTTTGAACATCATCTCTAATTTTTATTAATTGAATAACCCTGTCCTTATCTTTATCACTTTTAAGATCAAGCTTTTCTATACCCTCTGATTTTTTTATATATAATTCATCATTATACAGAGTAATAGAATAAGCTTTTATATCAGCTAAATCAGCTATATTTTCTATAACCTTATTTGAATGACTTTGAGTAGATATAAAAGCTGGAGGAAATGTTGAAACTGCTTCATTTATTCTTGTTCTTATATCTGTATTTAATCCATCATCAACACAAGCTAAAGCTTTCCCAAATTGAGTGGAAATTAATTTTAAATCTCCCAATACATGAGATCTATTGTTTTTAAAGTATTTATTAATTTCCTCGCCTTGTTCTTCATCAAGATCCAGCCAATCTGGTCTATTATCATCAGTAATTTCAATTTTATTTTCTCTCTTTTTTAAAAATATTATATCTGAAGTTACTGATGTTCCAGCATTCTTTGTAAAAGTATTATTTGGAAGTCTTAATGCACCAACCAATTCAGCTCTTTCAGCTAAATATTTACGAACATTATCATCTTTCTTATCCATTGTTCCACTAGATGTTATAAGTGCGACTATTCCGCCTGGCTTTACCTTATCCAATGCTTTTGCAAAAAAATAATCGTGGATTAAAAAATTATTATTTTCATAATCACTGTCATAAATTTTAAAATCGCCAAAAGGAACATTGCCTATGGCGACATCAAAACTATTGTTATTTAAATTTGTATCTTCAATCCCACTTATTATTACATTGCTTTCTGGATATAAAGCCTTGGCTATTCTTCCGCTTAACCCATCTTTTTCAATAGCAGTATATTCTGCATTAATTAAGCTTTTAGGCTTTTTACCTATAAAGCTACCTATGCCAGCAGATGGTTCTAATATTTTAAAATCTCTAGTGCCTCTAACATTCATTTTATCTAAAGCTCCATACATACCATCAATTACCTTTGCTGGTGTATAAAAAGCTGTTAAAGATGATTCTCTTGCACTTTTATATTCTTCATCACTTAGCAAACTTCTAAGCTCATTGTTATATTTATTATCTTCTTTGAATACACTGGGCAGTCCTCCCCAGCCAACATACTTAGATAATATTTCCTTTTCTTCTATTGTGGCATTTCTTTGTTCTTCTTCTATTATATTTAATATTTTTAGAGCATTAAGATTATTTTGTATTCTTTGAGATTCTGTTCCTTCTCCCAAATTATCATCATTAATTTCGTAATTTTTAGAAGATGTAACTTCTGTCTTTTTTTCATACAAGGACACAATTGGTCTTATGCTTTCTTTTATCGATTCAAAATCTCTAAAATTAATATCTTGTAAAGTCCCAATGAGATCCATATTTGAATTTAACAAATAATATTTGGCAATTCCATAGTTTCTTGCTATCAAATAATATTCATTGTTTTCTAATTTTATAGAATTCAGTAGATCTATATTTGGCAGACCTTCCTTATACAGAGAATAAGTTCCAGCACTATATTGTTCGTAACAATTTTCTATGGCTTGCTTATGCTTTGATTGAAGGTTTTTAATTGTTTTTTTAAAGGTATTTATAGAATAATTATCTAGGTCTTGCCAATCGTCAAACTTTTTTATTTGATAATCAAAATATTTTAAACCATCATATTTGATACTTAAATATGCTATATCTTCTTCGCCTTTAATTAACCTAATATCATTGTTGTTATTTTGATATTTAATTTTGAAATTATCACCATAGACCTTATTATCATACTGTATTGCGGCTTTTGGAAAAATTAATCCCATACCAGAGTTTGTGTTTTCTTCGTCAACTCTTTCTAGTTGTGAATTTACAATAATTCTATTATAAGAACCATCTAATAATAGATAATATTCACGAGTGCCTTTCTCATCTTCAATAGATACTCTGTCTTCGATTCCGTATTTTACATCATCTATAAATACATTCTTTGAATTAAATTCTATTCCGCCTTTTGAATGTATTATATTAAAAAGGTTTTTATCATCTTTAATTTCGTTTATATTTTCAACGATATAATTAATTATATCTGAATTGGAACTATTGATATCTGCCTGATTCATTGCAATTGGCAAGCCTTTATTGACCAATCTACTTCTTAGCACATCATCTCTTTGAATAGCTTGTTGCATATTTAACTTTATAGAATCAGGATCTTCTGTTTGATACTTATCAAGCTCCCAAGCTTTTCTAAATAATCTAACAATAAGATCTTCTCTTTTTACAATGCCAGAGCTTTCAATATTGTGTTTATCAAATATATTTTCTAAACCTTTATAAATTTCTGACTGCACAAATTCCTGCTGTGGAGTTAAAACTTTACTTACAGCTTCATCTGCTTCATCAGCTTCTTCAATTTCCTCTAATTCCATAATATCAGGCTCATCTGAAGGCACATTATTCAACTCTACATACGTGTTTTCTTCAAGCTCCTCATCATCTTTAATCTCTTCATAAACCTCTTCTACATTTAAATTTTCATCTAAATTATCTTTTGAGGATTCTTCCATTGATCTTAGATTAATATTATCGTCTATAAAAATTCTAAACTCTGTTTCAACTTCTTGTTTGAATTTATTAACAGAATCTATTGACTTCATATCATCTGGGAGATTTTGATCTTTAGATATCTGTCTAATAGCGTTTGCATATTCCATTTGAAAAATGCCATTAAAGCTTGCCAAGGTATCGGTTCCTAAAACTTCTCTCGCTTTGATGATTTCATTTATTAAATCCTCGTTATTTTTTAATTTGTCTAATATCCCTTCTTTTAACCTAGGATCATTTATTGATTCATATCTGTTTTCTTCAGGAATATCAATAGCATTGTTTTTTTGTATAGTGTTATTAAAATTCTTTAATTTTTCTAGTTGATTTTCATTAGCGTGAATCTCTAAACCATCTATTGATAATATTTTTTCTTTAAATAAATATGCAACTGTATCTTCTATGCTTTCTTGTCTTTGGGAGTTTATATCTGCTATTAAATCTTCTAAAGATACATTTTTTCTTCTTTCTACCCCTAGATCTTTCAAATCTTCTATAACCTGAGTTAATATATTTGAAGAAGCTTTAAACACAAAAGACAATAGATTTATATCCATACTGGATATTTTCTCTAAATCAGCATTATTAGAAAAACCCATTCTTTTATTCAAAAGATACTCCGTAACATTTGTTATGGGTTCTCTTAAAGTGTCTGGTATAAAGTCAATCCTGCTTAATAGTTTTACATATTCAGCTGCAAGATCTTTATTGTCTTTACAGCTCAGCAAATCGAGTAACTTATTATAATCATTTGTAGTATCATTATTTAAAGACCAAACCAAGTTTTGGATTTCTCCTTCATATACTTCCTCAATTTGGTTAATATCATATAGTCTATTTATACTTCCGTCACTATTTGTTACTTCAATATAATTATTTACTTCATCGTCTTTAAGCTCTAAGTGCATATTATTTTTCCAAAAATCAGCACTAGCAAGTGCCATTATGTCGCTCTCTACTTGATCATATATTTCCATTTGATTATATAAGCTATACTTTTGTGTATAAGCCATAATATCTAAAAACTTTTCAAGATTTGTTTTGTTTTTAAATATTTCTATTGCTTTTTGAACATATTCAGATCTTTTCATTTTTACCTCCTAAAATTTATAAAATAAAAAAGGGTTATGTTTAAAACACAACCCTTAATCTCCAGTCCTTACAATTCTATTCTATATGTTAAATTGCCTCTTTCTGATTGATTAAATTCTAAAACATATTTTCTTTGCTTAATCAATTCAGAATATTCCATTATTGTTCTGCCAAGCTCCTCATATGAATTGAAATATATATCTAAATCAAATGGCTTAAGAAGCATTCTTATAATACTCATAGCTATTTTTCTTTGCTTGCCACCAATAATTACCTGGTTATAAAATATATTCTCGTTAATATCATCATTTATCTGTGAAATACTATCATCTATTTTAAACCATATATAAATCATTGGTTCACCCTTTTTACTTGATTTTAAGCATATATCTTTGACTTCTACTACATACTTCCCAAATGGCGGTCTGTCTGTAGAATTATCTACTTCATACATTTCATCAAATTTTTGCCATTGTCTAATTTGCTTTTCCATTAACTCCTCCTATTAATCAAATCTCATTTTAAAGTTTATATACTGCCCAGTATCCTCAAGGCTTACATTTGCAGGATAATGACTGCCTGTTTTTGCTGACTTAAAACCTTCAATTCTTACTTCACCTTTTTCAAGGATCTCTTTTAGAATTTCGTCTGTCAATTTTTTACCTTTATTGTTCCACCATATATTATCTTTATAAATTTTCCAGCCACAATCATTATCGCATACATACGCTTTGCCACGAAGAACAATATTTCCCTCTTTGCACCTTGTGCATTTTCCTATTACTTTTTCTTCCATTTTAAATTTCACCTCCTCTTGATTGCTTAATATTTTATTAATTAAATCTTTAATTTCTTCCATAAATTCTCTCTCACTCAATCTGCCATTAGCTATTAAGGTAAGTTTATTTTCCCAATCAGCTGTTAGTTTTGGTGATTTAATAAAATCTGGTAGCAACTTGTCTATGTTCTCTCCAACTTCTGTTGATATTAAATTTTTCTTATTTCTTTCTATATAGTTCAATTTAATAAGTTTCTCTATAATTGAGGCTCTTGTAGCTGGAGTTCCTATGCCTTCTTTTTCTGTATCAAGGCTATCGTCTAGATCTTCATTTCCAGCTCGTTCCATAGCAGACAGGAGAGTATCTTCAGTATAATATTTTGGCGGAGATGTCATTCCTGTTTTGATTTCAGGCAAGAATTCAAATTCTTCACCTTCATTAATTGATATAAAGTTGTTTGCCTCTATACTTTTTTGAAAAAAGTTGTTTTCATATTCTCTAAACCCAAACTCTTTAATAGAAGATTGATTTGCTTTTAAAACTAAGTCATCTACTTTAAATTCATATGATTCTTTTATATCAACACCATCTTTTAGCATAGATGATATAAATCTCATTTTTATTAAATTATATATTTTGTTTTCTTCTTCAGTTCTATTATTAGATGATAAAGAATTAAGCGTTGGTATGATTGCGTGGTGATCGTTAACATTTGCATTATTAACTATTTTAGCAACATTATAATCTTGTTTATCTATTTTATTAGCAAGCTCCAAAACACTATTGATCATATCTTCTGTTACATACCTGCTATCTGTTCTTGGATATGTTACTTGCTTATTTTCGTACAATTTTTGTGTAATATCTAATGTTTTTTTAGATGTTAATCCGTAATACCTATTAGCTTCTCTTTGAAGTGTGGTTAGATCATAAGGTAGTGGTGATTTGGTCTTTTTTTCTACAACATTACTTTTCACACACTTCATTTTATTTGTTTTTAAATTATTTATTTCTTTAAAAGCTTCATCTTTTGTTTCATACCTATCACTTTCAACAACTAAATCTTGTATTTTAGAAAAAATTACATAAAATTCTTGAGGTTTAAAATTTTTGATATTATTTGTTCGCTCCACAATCATACTTAAGGTTGGGGTCATCACCCTACCAACAGAGATTAAGGAGTTCAAATAATCTCTATATTTTAATGAATAAAACCTTGTAGCATTAATGCCAATTAACCAATCAGCTTTTGCTCTGGCAAAGGCTGATATATATAAATTATCATAATCTGCTCCAGGTCTTAAATTGTTAAAGCCATTACTGATTGATTCATCTTCCAGAGAGCTGATCCACAGCCTTTTTATTGGTTTTTTACAATTTACTTTATCGTAAAGCAATCTAAATATTAACTCTCCTTCACGTCCTGCGTCTGTTGCACAAATTACCTCATTAACCTTGCTGTCATTAAGCAAAGACTTGACTATATTAAATTGTTTTTTAGTGCCACTAGAAACAACAGTTTTGTATTGATTAGGTATGATAGGCAAGTCTGACAAATTCCATTTTTCATATTTTGGATCGTATGCATTTGCAAATGCTAATTCTACCAAGTGTCCAACACACCAAGATACAATATAATCGCCTCCTTCAAAATATCCATTACATTTTTTATTTGCACCAATTACCTTTGCAATAGAACTTGCAACACTAGGTTTTTCTGCAATTACTAATTTCATATTACCTCCTTATCTTTAATGTAAATTTCCATAAAAAAAGAGAGGTTAAAAACCTCTCAAATATTTTCATAACTACAAAATAGCTACAAACTTAATTTTTAATGTTGTAAACACTCTATTTAATGCCATCTCAAGATATTATAGCTTTATATAACATATAAAAAGGCATAGTCCACCAAAAATAACAAGAAAAGATTAATTTCCCTGCCATCTATTAAAGGCAAATAAAAAAGGACCTTTCCGGTCCTTATAAATATTTTAATAATAAAGTTTTTTAATTTTTAAAATTTTAAAATAGTTTCTACGAGCATTTTATTTTAATACTAAGCTTGCTCATACTTAGCAATAAGTTTTTTAAGAGTTTGAATTTCCTCTGGACTATATACTTGAAGCTCTTCTTCATACATTTCAAGTACCTTAGGATATGCCCTTTCGATTACATCCCTACCAAAGTCTGTAAGTGATAATAAATTTTTTCTTCTGTCTTCGTCGTCTAAGCGTCTTGAAATTAATTTATGTTTTTCAAGGTTTTTGATGACCAATGATATTGCAGCGTTTGAATCCAAAATTTCTTCTTGAGGCTCGTTAACTGCCAATTCTCCATTATTGTGTAGGGCTTCCAGGACAAAATACTGGCTAAGCGTAACACCGAAGCGTTTAGCAATGACTTCAATCTTAGAGTCAATGTGTGCAATCATATGGTGCATACTGACGACGGTTTTGGTAATTTCTTCGTTCATAAATACACCCCCTCCGATGAATAACTTCATACCCCATTTAAGAAGCATTAAAACAAAAAACTCTTATTAATTTATTTTATTTTTTATTTTTTTATAAAAATTTTATTTTACAACAAAATTTCCAATAAAAAATAACGGGCCATAAGCCCGTTATTAAAATTAAAATATTTTATTTTCCTGCTTTTTCATCTTCACCATTAAATTTTATAAACTTCTATTCCTATAAAAAATTTATAAATAAAGTGATGATTATTGAGTTTGTAATATCAATTGCAAACGCTCCTACAAGTGGCAAGACCAAATAGGCCATAGGGGCCGGGCCGTGATGTTCTATAATGGAGTCCATATTGGCAAGCGCATTGTATGTTGCTCCTAAAGAAAAACCGCAAAGACCACTTGATAAAACAGCCGCTTCATAGTTTCTTCCCATAAAATAAAAGTTTACATAATATGCGTAAAGGAAAATGAATATAGTCTGAGCAATCATAATCACAACCAAGTCAAGAGCTGCATCTTTTAATTGCATCAGGTCGATGTCTATAAGGGCCAGGCATAGAAAAATATTTAAAGCTATATTTCCAGCCAAAGTAGCCGCCCTAATATTAACAGAAAATCCATTCACCTTTCCAATTGTATTAACATAAATCATAGCTATAATCATCGATGTAACATATGATGGCAGGTTTAACTGAACTCCCATAATGCTGACATTTTCTTTAATCAACCTTTGAAGTATTACACCTATACCAACAGAAACAAATATTAAACCTAGGACTTTTATAAAATCATCAGCCACTAGAGGTTTTGTTTGTTGACCATCAGCTTTTATGTCAAAGGTCTTTTTGGGTTCCTTAGTCTTATCAAAATTAGGTGTTGAAAGTTTTTTATTTTTAATAAGAAGTTCTGCAACTGGCCCTCCCGTTAGAGCAGATGCTGCCGATCCAATTGTAGCCATTGCAAAACCAATAGTCTTTGCATTTAGTAAGCCTTTTTCCATGTACATATCATTCCATGCACCAACTGTTCCAAAACCACCAAGAAGCGATGTAGATCCCATCATTAGACCCATAACTTTATCTCCTGAAATTAATTGTGCAAGGCTAATTCCCAAAAAGTTTTGTAAAAGAATGACTCCTATGGATATAAGCCAAAAGAGCAAAAAGTTTCTGCCCCCAATTTTTAACATTTTCACATCTGCGCTTACACCTATAGCTGTAAAAAAGACCATCATAAAAGGCATCTGCAAAGTTTGATCAAAGACTATCGTACATACCCCATTTACCTGCAAAATAAGTCTAATAATTGAAAATACAAAGCCTCCTACAACTGGTGCTGGTATAAAAAATTTTCTTAAAGTTTTGCTGATTCTAAGAAAAAATCTTCCCAGATAATAAACCATAATTGCAAGCCCAACTGTCTGAATCATGTCAAAATGCAAGGTAATCATAGGCCTTCACCTGCAAATAAGTTAGTGTAAATTCCCACAATTGCCAAGCGATTTAAAAATGCTAATTTTAAACCGCATGCCTCATTCGAGCCCTGCCCTAAAACACGGTGACCTGTGCATAAAAATGGTGGACAAACTCTTTTCTGGGTACACAAAAATACCCAGCCCCCTGTTAAATTGTACATAAAAAATCCTCCTAAAATTTATAGAGGAAGCTAAAAATAAACTTCTCTATCTTTCGTAAAGAAATTTGACTTGACAGGTATCCTGACTCTTTGCCTCAATCAGTTGCAACCCTTCCCTATAAGTGAGTTGCAGCCTCGGCTTTAACAGTGGCGAAGACCGTGTGGTTTAATCCAGCTTCCCTGTTTGGCCAAGCCATATTCAATTGCTATAATTATAGCATATATAAAATAATAATCAACTAAAAAATAACGGGCCTTGAGCCCGTTATTGATAGAAAAATATTCTATTTTCCTGCCTTTTCATCTTCGCCTTGTTGCCAAACTTCTTGAAGTTTGTCTGGATCTGGCATTGGGTTGCCAGCATTTAATTCATCAGCAACAAAGTTTAGAACCTTGTCATTCCAAGCACCGAACAATTGGCCTACGATCTTTCCGTCCTTGATGTAATAATTGCTTGGGAAAGATCCAATATTATAAGCCTTATTAACATCCCCGCTTTCATCCGAAAATACTGGTAGGTCGATCTGTTGGCCTTCAATCAATGTCTTAACTGCAGAAGCTTTTTCGCCTGAGTCAATGAGTACTACCTTGATGTCGTCGCGTTTATTGAGTTCAACTAGGTCAGGCATTTCTTTGATGCAGTATGAGCACCAAGTTTGGAAGAAGTTTAATTGGACCAATTCGCCTGAAGCTAGGATTTGGTCAAGCTTAACTTCCTTGCCTTCATCGATTGTCTTAACTGTAAAGTCTACTGGAGCTCCTCCCATTTCAGCTTTGTCAGCATGTTCGAGTTCTGTGAATTCTTCGCTATAAGCATTCTTGGTTGTTTCGATATACTTTGTGCGAGCTGCCATGCGTTCTTCTTGTTCTTTTTTCTTTTGTTCTTCAGTTTTTTCGTCTTTCTTTTCTTTCTTGTCTTCTTTAGATTCTTCTTTCTTGTCGTCTTTCTTTTCTTCTGTCTTTGTTTCTGTTTGTTCTACAGGTTTTTCTTCCTTAGGTGCGTCTTTAGAGCAAGCTGTAAAGACCATGGCTCCTGCGAGCATTAGTGCGATAATAATTGTGTGTAATCTTTTCATAATACTTCTCCTTTTGTTTTTAAATTCCAAATAGTAAACCTAGTTTATCAAAGACCATAAAACCGCCAAAAATAATTAGGATTGCTCCTGCAATCTTTGGCATAACTTTGATAACTTTTTCATATTTTTTAAGTCCTCTCATAAGGGCTGGCGCGAAAAATCCTGCTAAAATAAATGGCACGCCGAGACCAATTGAGTAAGACAATAACAAGGTTGCTGCCTTCCATACTGTGGCTTTTGTTGCGGCGAACATCATAATTGATCCCAGGATTGGTGCTGCGCATGGGCCCATGCCAAATACAAAGACCATGCCCATCAAAAAGCTGGACCAAAATCCACCTGCGTCTTTCATTCTTCTGTTGCCACCGATTTGCGGAAGTTTAAAAAGACCAAGCATTGCCAATCCAAATAAAATAATAACAACTCCGCCAATTCTTTGTAGAAGCAATTTGTTGGACTGCATAAAGCTGCCAAGTGCGGTTGCCGTCATTCCCAAGGCTACAAATACAACTGTAAAGCCTAGGACAAAGGCCACGCTCCTGACAAGGGTCTTCTTCCAGTTGCTACCAATTTCATCAACATCCATGGCCCCGGTTAGATACATGAGATAAACAGGTATCATAGGTAGGACGCAGGGGCTGATAAAGGAAACAAAGCCTGCCGAAAAACCTCCAAATAAAGATAAATCCATTCTATACCTCCTTATAAGCAATAGGATTATTACTCACTTAATTTATTTACCCATTTTTAATTTTTTTCTAAACATTTTTCTTAATTTGTTTTTTTTGGGCAACTTTTAAAGGCCTTATTATTTCGTGCCTGATAAAATAAAGGGATACAATTGCCGTCAAAGCCTCCGCACATGTGAGGACCGACCATATAAAGGGCCCTCCTATAAAGTTTTCGTATATAAGCATCAAAATTGTAATTGAAATCGGCGTCCGCAAAAGCGACATCCAAATGGCGTACTTGGACCTGCCAAGGCTGGCAAAAACCGTAATCATAATTACATTGAGTCCGGTAAAAAAATACGAATAGGAATAGACCGACAGGGCCTGGGATGTTTTTTGGGTGAGTTTGGTCCCCTCTTCCAAAAATAAATTTACCATGGAGTCTCCAAAAAATATTATGAGGACCTTAAAGGCCAGGGCGATTGATAAAACAAAGGCAAAGCCTCCCGACAGGGACTTCAATATTTTTTTGTAGTCTTTGCGCCCATAGTCGACTGCAAAAAGCGGAGCCAAACCCTGGGCCACGCCCGTCATTGCAACCTGGGCAAAGATCGATATATAGGAGATGGCCGCATAAATTATAAGGCCTTCTGGGCCAACCATTTTTAAAATCGTCCTGTTAAATAAAAATACCGTGTAGCCAATGGCAATCTCGCTGATGGCATCACCCATACCCAAGGGCAGGATTTTCTTTAGCATTTTAAAATCATAGGACTTGACAAATTTGAGCCTGCCCTTGCGGTTAAAGAAATGCGAAAACATCATTCCAGAGCTTACAAGCTGGGCAAGGCCCGTTGCAAGTCCTGCCCCGTAAACGCCCATATCAAATTTTACAATAAATAAATAATCCAAAACAATATTGGAAACGGCCGCCACAAAAACGGAAAAAGCCGTTATCATTGGAAAGCCATCGAGCTTGACCATGACCTCGAATTGGTAAGTAGTCATAAAAAACAAGGCAAAGGGCAAGATTACGGATAGATAATCCTTGACGTAGACATAAGTCTCCTCGGTTGCTCCAATTAGACAAATAATTTTCTCCATAAAAATAAAAATGATGGCTATATAAGAAAGGCCAATTATTATTAGGGATAAAACCGCCGTGGAAAATATTTGATTGGCCCTCTTTAAATCTCCAGCTCCCAAACTGTAGCCAACCTTTGCCTGGGTGCCAATGCTAAGCAAGATGCCAATGGCAAAAAATGTCGTGACCACCGGCATGGCAATGTTTACTGCTGCAAATTCAATTTCTCCAACATAGTTGGCAACAAAAAATCCGTCCACCATAGTGTAGAGGGCGTAAACCCACATGGAGAAAACTGACGGCAGGGTAAACTTAAAAAATCTTTTCATAATAACCTCTTCTTTTCAGTAATGTGTATATATATCCTATCCTTATATTATAGCCTTGAAAATCCTTATTTGCAAATTTTATCATTTATGCGGTCATTTTGAATTTGCAAACGCAATTTTTATTTCTGTTTTCCTCGCCTTTAAATTTGAATTTGCAAATGCTATTTTTGTTTGCTTTTCTCTGGCTTCTCATTTTGAATTCTTAAGCGCTATTTTCTTTTTAAAGTCTTCTTATAATTGTAAAAGGTATGTAAAAATGGTATAATTATCGCGGAGGTTTTTTATGCAGTACTTTTTATTGTTAACTTTTAAATTAATAGTTTTTATGATTTTAACTGAGGTCAGCTACGCTCCATGGCTTGCTTTTGCAATTGACATGGTCTTTGTTAGCTTGCTCTCATTTTTATTTTTTAGGAAAGAAAAATGGGCCAAACGGACCAGCTCCGCTATTTATTGGCTGATCACCGCCATTCTCGTGGTGGATACAGCCTATTACTTTTACTTCGGCAGGCTGCCAGTGGCCAAAGAACTTTCGCACGCAGGCAATGTGGGCGACGTTACAGATGCCCTTGGTCTTGTTTTAAAGCCGGCTCTGCTCTTGTACTTTGTAGACCTGCCCATCAATCTTTTTAAATGGATATCTAAAAACAAAAAATCCATCAAGAGATTTTTTGTAAATTTTGGCAGAGTCATCAAAAGGACTTATCTTGATTTTATTGGCAACACCAAGAGGATTTTCAGATCTTTTAATATAAAAAATCCTAACAGGGACTTAACAAGCGGCTATAGATTTTTAACCGTTTGCCTGGCAATATTTATTATATTGATTTTTGTGGGTGCTCCCTTTATGAAGGGGTCCTCCCACCAATCGCTCTTTGCCTACCACACTATGGACCTAGCAGGTGCCATTGAAGAAAAACCGATGGATATTACTGAGTCGGATATTACAGATGTTATAGAAACAGAATCCCACGATAACGAACTCACAGGTGTGGGTGAGGGGAAAAATTTAATTATTATTCAAGTTGAATCTTTAAACAATTTTGTTATTAATAGAAAATACAAAGACCAGGAGGTTACTCCAAACTTAAACGCTCTGGTAAATAGTCCGGGGTCTATATACGCCAGCGACTACTATGAAGTCCTGGGCGCAGGCAACACATCTGATGCTGAGTTTGTAAGCCTTCACTCCATGTATCCATCCATGAAAAATCCTTCCTACGAGGTTTATCTGGATACCTATCTATACGGTCTGCCAAAAATTTTAAAGGACCACGGCTACAATCCCCTTGCCCTCCACGGCTACAGGAGAGATTTTTGGATTAGAGACAGGGCCTATCCCCACATTGGCTTTGAAAAATTTTACGCAGAGGACAATTATGAGCTTGATGAAGTTATCGGCATGGGCCTGGGTGACAAGTCATTTCTAAAGCAATCTATCTCAAAGATTGAAAATGAAAAGAGCCCCTTCTTTGCATTCTTGGTAACCCTTACCAGCCATGTGCCTTATGATATGCCAGTGGAAGAACAAAAGCTAGCAATGGATGAAGAGGATTCAAAAAACATTTTTGGCAAATATCTTCAAGCCGTCCACTATACTGACGCGGCCATTGGAGAATTTATAGAAGGCCTTAAAGCCAAGGGCCTATATGACAATTCTATTATTGCAATCTACGGTGACCACCATGGTTTTACAGGCATGGATAAGGAAGCTAACGCAAGAATTGAAGAGTTCACTGGTCTTGACTTTGACTTTGATACACTTTTAAATATTCCACTCATAATTCATGTGGGTGGCCAAGACTTTAAATACCAAGTTGACGGTGTCCGTAGCCAAATCGACCTGGCACCTACACTTTTAAATCTCATGGGCATCGACTATTCCAAATATATCTTTATGGGCCAAGACATCATGAGTGAAAACCACTATGCAACCCTCTTCCCCCAAGCCTATATGCTCAAGGGCTCATTTATAAATGATGATTACATCTTTAATATGAAAAGAGATGGAATCTTTGAAAACGGCAAGCTAAAAAACCGCCACACCAGAGAGTTCGAAGATGTATCTGCAGCCAAATCCCTTCACCAAGAAGGCATCAGGCGGATAAATATGTCGAAAACAATTCTGGAAAACGACCTAATCAAGCAAATGATGAGTGGAGAAAATCTTGACCACATCGAAAGCGACAAGCAAAAACTTAAAAACGCAATCGAAGTCAAAGACTCCTACCAACTTCTAAGAGCTTATGAAGCTGGCTTTGATACCTTCAAAATCAATCTATACAAAACAGAAGACGATTATTATGTAAGTCGCGAAGACGCAGGAAACTTCAAGCTAAATGAAATTGGAGGCAATGTCATAAGCCTGGGCGATATTGTAAGCAGGTACACAGACCTAAACTTTATTGTCAAAGTCGAGAACATTCCTGAGTTTGCAAACAGGGTTAGACAAATCCCTGGCCTGCAAAAAAATATTATTATAGAAGTGGACAATCTAGAAGACTACGGCAAGATTTCCGCCAAGCAAAACGGATACAAAATTATGTTTACACAAGGAGACATAGAGCCCAACAAACTCATAAGCATGAGCGAGCTGAACTCAGATCTAATCTTTTACAACAACCCTTATCCAGAGCTTGAGCAAATCACCTACTTCCCATTTAGCCAACAAGTCTCCCACCAAAATGTCATCTTCACCTACGACCAAGCAGACATTAAAAAGGTCAGAGACTTTGATGTCAACTACGAAATTAATATCTTAGATATAATAAAACGCAAGTCTCCATATACTTTGGAAGAGCTATTAAAACGCGAGGACAAAACCCCAATTATGGTCGATTTCGAATACGATATCTTTGATGGCAAGGCCTTTGTATCCGGCATTTTTAAAGAAGACGGATCCAAATTTACCCTGGCAGACCTGGACGAACTTCTAAAAGCCAATAAAAATCTCAATATAGCAATTGGTTCATCCATAAATCTCTATGAGATCTACAGCTCAGTTGCTGCATCTCATACAGATTTAACCAGGATAATCCCCACCACCGACCAAGCCTGGGCCCTCATGCACCCAGCCAAACTCGGCTACAAAGACTCAGCCTATATAGGCGACGGGTCTGTCGAATCCTTTGAGATCATCAAACTCTACAAGTCCTCAAAGGCAAATATAATCGAGAAGTAAAAATGAATTAAAGATTAAAATGAAATTTAAAAGGAACTCAATCGAGAGTTCCTTTTTTGATATTTCTGGTCAAATTTGCGACATTCTTGGGAAATTGATATTGCATCAAACATTATTTTGCTACATTTACATCTGCAGAAGATTTTTTCTTTTGGGCGTGACTTTTCGGTCCACATAAAGTGGACCCTACAACCGCAAAGCGACATTTAATAGATGCCATTGATATAAAAATTATTACATAAAAATAAAGAGTGCGAACACTCTTTATTAAAAAATTTTCAAATTAAAATTATTTTATTTTCTCTCTACCTTTTTATATCTATAAATTCCTTCACCCATAACATGGCACTGAATTTAGGAGGATAAATCGATGAGATTCGAAGTGAAACAAAATTTTTAGGACGCAGGTGTACTCAAGTGTACTCCGAGGACTAAAAATTTTTTTCACGAGAATGTCGCGATTTAGACCCTAAATTCAAGATTGTTGTACAATATTGAGATCATCGTGAGCCCCTTCGCCGGCATCGTCACCCCCGCCTTCTGCCTATCCGGCCTTTGAAAAAGCCCCATTAAACCTTCCAAACTCAGCCTGCCTTCGTTGATTTTTAAAATTGTCCCGACCATTATGCGGATCATATTTTTTAAAAAGGCCTCTCCGTAGATATCGAAGATTAAAAAATTTCCTTCTACATTTACGTCGACCTTGTTGACTCTACGGACGGAGGTTGGCATTTGAGCATAAGGTCCTTCAAAGGCCTTGAAGTCGTGCTCGCCTTCCATTATTTCGCCAGCTGCCCTCATGAGTTCTAAATTGATTTTGCGGTCATATAGAGCCGCATTTCGTCCTTCAGTTGCTGGCAAAACTTGGCCCAGATAAATCCTGTATTGATAGTGCTTCTCCAAGGCGTCAAAGCGGGCGGAAAAATCGTCTGCAACTTGGGCGGAGGCCATTATCCTGATATCATCTGGCAAAATATTATTGAGTGGATAAAGAAACTTGTCACCAGGTATACTTGATTGTGTATCAAAGTCTGCCACCTGGCCCTTGGCATGGACGCCTGCATCTGTTCGTCCAGCCGCACGTAAATTAATTTCTTCGCCTGTTATTTCCTTCAGGGCATTTTCAATTATCTCTTGAATGCCTATGCCATTTTTTTGCCTCTGCCAGCCGTTATAATTTGTCCCGTCGTAATCGATAAGAAGCGCAACTCTCATCAGTAGAGCCCCGTGTAATTGAGGGCAATCATGCCTGCAAAGTATAAAATTACAATTGTGTAAGCCAGGTAATCCCTCTTGTGGTATTTAAGAGGATTTAATTTTGTCCTGTCATTTCCGCCCCTATAAAGCCTTGCTTCCATTGCGTTGGCAAGCTCGTCTGCCCGTCTAAAGGAAGAAATAAAGAGCGGAATCAAAATTGGCACTAGAGCCTTGGCTCTTTTAACAATGGATCCCTCTTCGAAATTTGCCCCGCGGGCCTTTTGGGCCTTGATAATTTTTTGAGTTTCTTCCATAAGTGTTGGAATAAATCTGAGGGCAATGGTCATCATCATGGAAATTTCATGGGCCGGAACCTTGATAACTTCAAGTGGCTTCATGATTTTTTCCAAGCCATCCGTCAAGCGGATTGGCGATGTGGTGAGAGTCATTACCCCTGATCCCATAACCATTAGTATAAGTCTAAGGGCCATAAAGATTGCGTATCTGAGACCCTCCTTGCTGGCGGTTAGGCCAAATATTGTAAAGAGGGTTTCCCCTTCTATCATAAATATATTTAAGGCCAGTGTCAAAACGATAATAAAGATTAAAGACTTGATCCCCTTAAATAACATTGAGAAAGGTATGTTTGCAATTTTCATTACCACATACAAATACACAAGAGCCATGGCGTAAGCCGAAAAGGTTTTTACAAAAAACAAAACCATAATATACATAAAGGAGAGGGTGATTTTGGTCCTGGGGTCCAACCTGTGAATTACGCTGTCGCCAGGAAAATATTGACCGATAGTTAAATCTTTCATTATAGTATCTCCTTCAAATATGCTGCGGCCTCTTCAGGCACAAGTACTTGTCCCATCCCGTAGCCTGCCCGGCAAAGAGCGTTTCTATAAGTCACAACGCTTGGTAGGTCCAGGCCGATTTGGACCAAGTCTTCTTCATTTGCAAAGACTCGTTCAGGTATTGTGTAATATTTTAATTTTCCGTGGTCAAGAACCAGGATTTTATCTGCAATTTCAGCTATATCATCCATGGAGTGGGTTACATAAATTACAGTTAGGCCTTCCCTGTCTGCAATTTCTTTTATCTCGTCAATAATTTCATCCCTGCCCATTGGGTCCAGACCTGCTGTTGGCTCGTCAAGAATCAAATACGACGGCTTCATTGCAAGGACACCTGCAATTGCAACCCGGCGTTTTTGTCCACCCGATAAGTCAAATGGGCTCCTGTCCTTGACCCATTCGTAGTCTAGGCCAACGGCTTCAAGGGATTCCTTGACACGTTTTTCAATTTCTCCCTCTTCTAGGCCCAAGTTCTTCGGACCAAAAGCTACATCTTTAAAACAAGTTTCTTCAAAGAGTTGGTGCTCAGGATATTGGAATACCATGCCCACCTTTTGGCGGAGCTTGATTAAATCCATTTCCTTGGAAATCTTTTCCCCTTCCACAAAAATCTCTCCCTCAGTTGGAAACATGAGAGCGTTTAAGTGTTGTATAAAAGTGGACTTGCCCGATCCCGTGTGGCCAATTACGCCCACGAAATCGCCTTTCTTTATAGACATGTTAATGCCGTCCAAGGCCTTAAATTCAAAGGGCGTGCCTGGACTATAAACATGGGATAAATTTTTTATTACTATTGCATCGTCATTATCAACAGGCTCAACTGCTTGGACATTTTCTTCATCAGGTGCTTGGCTCTTTGGAATATTTAAGGCTTGTAATTTTGCAATGGTGCAATCTGTATAGTCGTGGAGCTCCAAACTGTCGCAGCCCAAGGCCTTGTCGGCCAATAGATATTCCATCTCTGGAGCAAAAGGCGCATCTAGTCCATAAGACCTGACTTTTTTGGGGTCTTTAAAAATTTCCTTTGGCGTGCCCACTTCTGCAATCTTGCCGTCTTCAAAAACAACAATCCTATCAGCATAAATTGCCTCTTCCATAAAGTGGGTGATTAAAAGAATCGTTTTATTTTCTTCCCTGTTGAGCTTTAAAATCGTATCCAAAACATCCTTGCGACCGCCCGGGTCGAGCATGGCCGTTGGCTCGTCAAAGATAATTATGTCCGGCATCAAAGCGAGGATCCCCGCTATGGCAACCCTTTGCTTTTGCCCGCCCGACAAAAGAGTTGGACTGTGGTCTTTAAACTTGGTCATGCCAACTATATCCAGGGCCATGTCCACGCGCTTTCTGATTTCTTCTGATGGGAGGCCAAGGTTTTCTGGACCAAAAGCCACGTCTTCTTCTACAATTGTCGTTACGATTTGGTTGTCAGGATTTTGAAAGACCATGCCGCACTCTCTTCTGATTTCCCAAATCTTATCTTCATCAGTCGTGGACATGCCTTCAACCCTAATCTCCCCTTCTTGGGGTGTGAGCTGGGCGTTAATAAGCTTTGCCAGAGTCGATTTGCCCGATCCATTTGCGCCCAAGATACAAACGAATTCGCCTTCTTTGACATCAAGGCTGACCCCGTCAATAGCTTTTACATTCTCACCAGAAATATTTGACTTGTAAGAAAAACTTACGTCTTTAATTTCTATTACATTCTCCATTTTTCTTCTTCCTCCAAAAGGTCTACTAGGCGTAGGACTTGCTTGGCTTGATACTTACCCGGATACAAGAGTTCCAAGTGGGGGTAAATATCCCTGATTATATAATCAATTAGCTCATAGTGTGTACACCCTAAGACCACGCGTTCGATGCCGCGCTTAACCATTGGTTGCAAGAGTCTTTTGACTTCATTTCTGATGGCGAGTTCGTTCTCACTAATGCCATCTTCAATGAGCTTGGCCAAGGTCTTTGAGCTGCGGCTCGGAATCTTAAGCGCACGCAAGTAAAGTTTGGACTTGTGCGTGTACTCGGTTGAAATAATTGCTAAATTTCTTAAATTTTGCCTCTTCAGTTCGTGGATGGTGGGCGTAATAATATCCACCGTCCTCCGATTTAACCTGCCCCCTTCAATTAAAGCAGCGGACATAGTGTTGCAGGCTGGCACGAGTATGTCATACTCGCCCTCATGTTTGTCTATTATATTTTTAGTTAGTCTCAAAATTTCTTCTCTGGACTTGGCGCCGTAGGGCATATTTTCTATGTCGCAATCGTAGATTATATCCAGGTCCTTGTTCCAAGACTTCAGATACCTCTCCACGACCTTGCCGCCGCTGCCAGAATCAATTATCAAAATCTTCATCGGAGTAAAAAATATACCCCCTTTCAAGTCTAAAGCTGGTCTCATCTGCTATTAAAACCAGCAAATCTGTATCGTAAAAACACTGGGGCCTTTTTTCATCAGCTGCTCGTAGGTCCGGCCTAAAGTCATAGGACCTCATGCGTTTTACCCGCGGCCATATAAAGGCCTCCACAATATTTGTATAGGAGTCGCCGTAAATAATTAGGTCGGCCCCGTCCTTTACATCCGTCTCAATGCATGTGTACTTGTTGTCCCCATACATATAGGATGGATAGTCGATCTTTTCTTTAAAATTGTTTATATCCTCGTGGCCATCGCCCGATCTTTTATAAGCTGTAAAATAAATCGGCTCAAAAATATCGTCTGTCCCCGTTAGATATGCAGCCCGTTTGGACCTGGACCCTTTGAACTCGTGAACATCCACATCAATTCGCGCATCCTTTAAGGCCTTGCCCTTTTCTTTTAAATGCTGGTCTATAATTTGGATCAGCTTGTCCGAACCGGCCTTTGACATGTGGTGGTCGGTCTTGTAATAATCTTCATAGGCCAAAACTTTTCTTAAGTCCACATAGGACAGACTGTGTCTATCAAATTCCCTAAACATTATCTCAGCTGCAGCCTTATCAATAGGCTCTGGATCCAAAATATAAGACGGATACTGATAAAAGGCCGAAATTTTTGGCACGGGAATTATCAGTAGATCGCCGCCATTTGCTCTCACCTTATCTCTGATTTCCGCCAATTTTTCTGCAGAATTTATTATATTTTTTTCTGAATCGCCAGAGCTTATGGAATAAGCAGGTGCCCCTTCCACATCAAAAATATTAGGCGATTTTACCTGAACATTGTTTACAAAAGGCCGCCTATAAATATATTTGTCAAAAAAAGCTCCAGCAAAAACCATATAATCACGCAAATAATAATCCTTGAGCATGGTTTCAAAATTATCTGCATTAAAAGTCTTAAAATAATCCAGATTATAGGCCTCTGGCTTTCTGATTCTCATCCTGTTGTCAAATTTCAAGTATCCCCAATCTGTAAAGTGTATAATGATACTTGCAGAGAAAATTATAAGAATAAATAATAAAATATAAAATCTCTTAAATCGCTTCATAATCCCTCCCACAATTAATTTCCATTATACCACAAAGAGCCTTATAAAAACACCCCAAATCCACAAGTCCATGGAAGAATTTTAATTTTTAATTGCACAAGGCCGCCAGCTTTGATATAATTAAAGGAGTTAAGTTTTCACTTTTGATTTTAAAAAACAAGTGGACATAGATTTTTTTAAGGAGCGACCAAGATGAAGGACTTAAAAACTTATAAATATAAATTGCCCGACCACTTTAATCTCTACGACATTATGGAAAGTGGCCAGGTCTTTATGTATTACCCTCACAAAAAGGGTTTTATAATTCAGACTTTAAACAAGCGGGCCTATCTGGAAGAGGACGAGGATACGCTTATAATAAAATCCGACCACGATCCGGCTATTTTTTTACATTACCTGGACTACGACTACGATTATCAGAGGGACTTTCAGCTCTTGGAAGACATGGGCTTTCCCAGTGACGTATTGGAATACTCAGACGGCATTAGACTTTTAAACCAAGACTTGGAAGAGATTGTTTTTTCTTTTATTATAAGTCAAAACAACAATATCAAGCGGATCAAAAAAATTATTAATTCCCTAAGAGAATCCGTTGGAGACAAGCTCATGGACAGCTTTGGCGAATATTATTCCTTTCCCCGGGCCGACCAAATAAATAAATTATCGGTCGAAGACCTGCGGGAAATGGGGGCCGGCTACAGAGACAAGTATATCAAAAATACAGCAGATTTTTTGACCAATAACCCAGACTTTTTAGCCCAAACTCTTAAGCTCGACACCAGGTCTGCCCACGCAGAACTCCTGACCCTATCTGGCGTTGGCCCAAAGGTTGCTGACTGCATTCTGCTCTTTGGTATGGGCAAACGTGACGTCTTTCCCCTAGATACCTGGATGGAAAAAGTTTTCCTGGAACGCTTTTACCAGGAAAAAAACAGGGTCAAGATGGCAAACGCGGGGACAAAGGCCTACGGCAATTTGGCAGGTCTGGCCCAGCAGCTATATTTTTATCATATAAGGACGGCCGGCAAATGAAAATCGAAACCAATAATTTGATTTTACGGCCCATATCTTATTTTGATGCTAGGGACATGTTTGAGTACGCATCTGATCCCAGGCTCGCCCTCTATGGGTCTTGGACTCCTCACACCAGAATCGAGGAGACATTACGCGTTATCCAAAATATGATAGAAAAATCCGAGGACAGGCCCCTCTTTGCCATAGTCCACAAGTCCGACAAGAAGATGATCGGGACCATTCATGCAAAGATTGATAAAACAGAGGACGGAGCCGGCAAACGCTGTGAGGTCGGCTATATTATTTCGCCTGCCTATCAAAATCGGGGCTACGCTAGCGAAAGCCTCACGGCCTTTATATCATATCTCTTCGATGAGTGTGAAATTCACCGGGTCGAAGGCAGGCACCTGGCGGAAAATATTGCCAGCGGCCGGGTAATGGACAAGGCCGGCATGGAAGTGGAGGGCGTCCTCAAGGACTTTTATTTTAAAAATGATAAGTATCATGATGTCGTCATCCACGCTATTTTAAATGATAAATAAAGGCTAAGAAGATTTTTTATTTCATTTTTTAAGGCCGATCAACTTTAATTAAAAATTGAATTTTATTTTACATTTCTCAAGCCCTCACGATTATAATTGTAAATTGCATTTTATTTTTCATATTGAAAGTCCGCAGGATTTTAATTTTAAAGAGCATTTTATTTTTCTTATTTAGAGGCCGCTTATTTTTAATTTTAAATTGCGTTTTACTTTTCATTTTTTACGGCCGCCTACTTTTAATTTCAAATTACGTTTATTTTTCTTGTTTAAAGACATTTTAAAAACATATATCAAGGTGATTACATGAAAGTACTTTTAGTTGGAGTCAATTCAAAATACATCCACACCGCCCTGGCTGTCGATTATATCTACGGCATGTGCGGGAATTTTGATGTGGAAAAACTAGAATTTAATATAAATCAAAATCTAAATTTCGTCTACGGGGAAATTTTAAAGAGAGAGGCCCAGGTGATTTTATTTTCCACCTACATATGGAATATCGATTACATTTCCAAACTCACTTCCGATTTATCTCAGGTGACCGATGCCATCATCGGCTGGGGCGGGATCGAATCCAATTTTGAAATCGAAACTCATTTTAAAGAAAATCCTGGCCTGGATATAATAATCAGAGACGAAGGTGAGCTCACTGTGCCCGATTTACTAGAAGTTTTGGAAAATAAAAGAGATTTAAAAAATGTTTTAGGAATTTCTTATAGGGAAGGCGAAAATATTTTCCACAATCCGCCCAAACCTCTTATAAAAGATTTAGACATTATCCCAAGTCCCTTTGTAGATATCAAGTGCCCACCTGGCAAAATAATCTACTACGAGATGAGCCGGGGCTGTCCATTTAAGTGCACTTTTTGCATGTCATCGACCATCAAGGGGGTCAGATATTTTTCGACCGAGCGAATCAAGTCGGACCTTCTTTACATCATGGATTCGGGCGCCAAAATCGTCAAGCTGGTCGACAGGACCTTTAACGCCAACGAGCGCGAAAGCATTGAAATGATGACCTTTATCAGGGACAATGTCAAGACCGACATGGTCTTTCACATGGAGCTTATGGCCCACCTAATTTCCGATAACTTTTTGGAATTTTTATCCACCCTGCCCAAGGGTCTCTTTCAATTTGAAGTCGGCGTTCAATCGTCCAATCCAAAAACCCTGGAGGCCATTGAAAGGCGGGCCGATTTAGACAGGTTAAAATACGTAGTCCAAAAAATTCGTTCTTTCAATAACATCCACCAGCACGTGGACCAAATCGCAGGCCTACCCTACGAAGACTACAAGTCCTTCAAAGAGTCTTTCAATTATATTTACTCGCTTGGTGCTGAAAAATTTCAGCTAGGCTTTTTAAAAGTCCTCCGCGGTTCAAAAATAAAGGCCCAGGCGGCCGAACACGGGATAAAATTTACGACCTATGCCCCTTACGAGGTCTTGGAAACCAAATATATTTCCGCCCTTGAGCTTAAGAGGATCAAGGTTATCGAAGACCTGGTCGAAAAATTTTCAAATGAAGATTACTTCGCCCACACCCTTGAATATGTAATTAAAGACTACAAGCCCTTTGATTTCTTTGAGGCCATGAGCATCTTTTGGGAAGACCACGGCTACACGGAGATCGGCCACTCCCGCGACTCTCTTTATGAGTATTTTTACGAATTTTTATCAGGCAGACCTGACATAGAATTTATCAAAGAGCTATTGAGGCTGGATTTTATTTCCAACAACCGCAAAAATCCACCTGCCTTTTTAAATCCCCAGCCACTTGCCTTGCCAGTCTATCACGAGCTTTTGGACAAGGCCGAGGTCCGCCAGCTCTTTGACCTTGATATGACCAGCCCAACCAAGTACCTGGTCAAGGACTTCCGCTTCGAATACTTTGATTTTAATAATAAAAAAGTTTTGTTCGGAGTCAAATACAAGCCAGAAATTATGGTCAAGGAAATCCAAATTTAATTTATTCATTAAAAAAAGCCTCCAGGGGCTTTTTTGTTTTGTGAGAATGTAAAAATTATTAAGTAACACAAGTTATTTCTTTTTCGAACGGAAATTATCAAATTAATATTTCCCCTCCATACATAACATGGCACTAAATTTAGGAGGATAAATCGATGAGATTCGAAGTGAAACAAATTTTTTAGGACGCAGGTGTACTAGAGCGTACATCGAGGACTAAAAAATTTTTTCACGAGAATATCGCAATTTAGACCCTAAATTCTAACAGTTGTTCTTTTATTTGAGAAGGGATTCTATAACTTTCTCTCGCCTTCTGTATGGCTTTGTTCTGCGTCCACCCGTCTAAAACTTTATTTTCTAAAGCCTCATAGGCCGGGTCAAAATTTTTCACCAAAAGTTCAGCCATATACCAAGCCCGAGCCATATTTACATAATAAAAATCGGATTTTATCTGGACTATTTGATCCAAATCGGATGGCAAAAAATTTTCCCCCTGCAAATTCATAAGTAAAATTACGCCCATCCGCACTTGGTATTCGCCTCCTTCACTAATAAGTTCTCTGGCAGTTTCTCTTGCTATAGTTGGATTCTTCTTAAAAGCTTTGGGTTTTATAACATCTGTCTGGGCCCAATTTTCTAGATATGGACCAAAGGCCAAGAGTTTTTCCCTAGCCAAATCCCCGTCCTTGATTTCATTTATAAGTAGGCCGTGGATCATATTTTCTTCATGATAAAAATGGGGCAGATTTTCTAAAAAACCTAGCCCCTCATTTTTATAAATTTCTTTTGCAAGCTTTCTTAAGACCGGCATCCTAATTCCCAAAATCTTTTCACGATCTATATTTGGAATTAATTTTGCCGTAAAGTCCCCGTAGCTCTGATCCTTGTATAAATTTAAATCAACCATAATAAATTCTAAATTATTGATACAAATCAGCTGGTGCTTCCACCTTTGACATTGGTAAAAATTTGGTATTTTCGCCCTTGTAGACGAGTTTAACTGTACCCGTTGGTCCGTTTCTGTGCTTGGCAATTATAACTTCGCCAATGCCCCGGTCCTCTGAATCGGGATTGTAGTATTCGTCGCGATACAAGAACAAAACGACGTCTGCGTCTTGTTCGATAGCCCCTGATTCACGAAGGTCGGAAAGAATCGGCCTATGGTTAGTCCTTTGCTCTGGAGCCCGTGACAATTGCGAGAGGGCAATGACTGGCACGTCGAGTTCCTTGGCCATGGCCTTGAGGCCACGAGAAATTTTCGAAATTTCCAAGGTCCTGTTTTCAGTTTGACCGCCTGCTTCCATAAGTTGCAAGTAGTCGATTACAACCAAGTCTAGGCCTTGCTCTAGCTGAAGGCGTCTGAGTTTGGCCCGCATATCTTGAACGCTGGTTCCACTCATGTCATCAATGTATAAATTATTTTGAGAAAAATCGACTAGGGTCTTGGAAATTCGTTTCCAATCATCGGTCTTCAAATCCCCTTGGATAAGATTTGTCAAAGAAATATTGGTAAGCTGCGAATAAATTCTGAGGGCCAATTGGGTCTTGGACATTTCCAGAGAAAAAATGGCAACCGTCTTTTTATTTTGCGCAGCATTTACCGCAAAGTTCACGCCAAGTGCAGTCTTACCCATAGAAGGTCTAGCCGCAAGCAAAATGAGATCGCTCTTTTGAAAGCCAGATAGCATATCGTCAATGTCTTTGAAGCCTGTGGAAAGTCCTGACAAGGCTCCCTTTAGCTTGGCCCTATCCATAAGGTCCTTGCTGGATTCTTGTAATATGCCGCCTATGTGTTTGAGGTCGTCATCACCTGATTTCAAACCCAAATCCAAAATCATATCCTCGACCGCACCAATGGTATCCACGGCTTGGCCCTTGGCTTCAATAGCTTGAACTTTTATTTCATCTGCAATGCCAGCCAGCCGCCTAAAGAGGTATTTTTCGTGGACAATTTCCGCCAAGTCCTTTTGCCTGGCCCCAGTTACGTATGAAGAACCAACTTCAGCAATGTATTGGGGGCCGCCAGCCATATCCAAAGCGTCCATGGCCTTGAGCTCTTCAGCAATGCTAACCCTGTTTATGGACTTGCCCCGACTGGCCAAAGACATAATGGCCTTGTACATGAGCTTGTTTCTTTTGTGGTAAAATTCCTCTTCGCTCTTGATAATTTCCAGAGCCACATCCACGGTCTCGGCGTCATTTATCATATTTGCAATTACATTAATCTCCGCATCCAAAGATTCCGGCAGAGTAAAATCTTGCATTAGATTACAACCTCCAATTTTACATTGGCATTTGTTGCCCCGTATAATTTAACTGTAACTTCGTAGTCGCCTGTCTCTTTGATTGGCGATTTTAAATCGATTTTCTTTCTATCTATGTCAAGGCCAAGCTCTTCCTTAATGGCGTCGGCAATTTCTGGACTGTTTACAGAACCAAATAATTTGCCTGAGCTCCCGCCCTTCCATTTGATAATTATTTTTTTCTTTTCCAAAGCCTTCTTCATTTCTTGGGCCTCGGCCTTATTTTCAGCGTCAAGCCTCTTTAGTTCGGCTTGTTCAGCTTCCCATTCTTTCATATTTTCAGGAGTTGCCTCGATGGCTAAGTTTTGTGGGAAGAGGGCGTTTCTTGCATAACCTGGTTTAACTTCCTTGATCTCACCCTTCTTGCCAATTTTTTTAACATCTTCAATTAGTATTACTTTCATCTTTTTCCTCCTTTATATAATCGTCAATTGCCTTTTTAATTTTTTCTTTAACTTCGTCAATGGTCCCCTCAACCCTTGCACCTGCTTGGGCTATGTGGCCACCACCACCCAGAGCCTCCATGATAAGTTGGACAGAAACCTGTCCCATGGACCTGGCACTTATGTGAACCATGTTATCAATCTTTGCCATTACAAAGCTGGCCTTGACTCCCTCGATTTTTAAGAGGTCGTCGCTGGCTTGGGCTGCGGTTAAAATCGCCTCGTTGCCTTCGTTTTTGGTCATGGAAATTGCAAAGTAATTCTTGTAAATTTCCGCAGATTCAACTGCCTTGGCCTTGTTGACGAAGGTTTTAAAGTCGTCTCTAAACAATAGTTTGACTTCTTCAGGGTCTGCGCCCATACGAGTTAAGAGGCCTGCAGCTTCAAAAGTCCTAAGGCCTGTTTGAGTTGTAAAGTTCTTGGTATCCAGCATAATCCCCGCCATAAGAGCCGAAGATTCAAAATGAGATAGCTTTTTGTCATCTATCATGTATTGGAGAATTTCTGCAACCAATTCACTGGCAGATGAAGCGTGTGGCTCCAAGTAAACAAGGGCTGGATTGTCTATAAATTCGTCCGACCTTCTGTGGTGGTCGATAATTACAATATTGTCTGCCTTTTCGCTCAGCTCTTTGCTAGGCGATAAGGATGGCTTGTGGTGGTCGGTTAAAATCAAGAGATCGCCCTTTTTAAATGACCGCAGGGCCTCGTCAGGACTTATAATAGAATCGTACATGGCCTCTGATTCTGCCTTCATAAGATCCATTATAGAGGTGACGGCTTCTGTGTCATCATCCAAAATTAATCTGGCGTTTTTCCCTCTGAGTTGAACTATAGCCATGATGCCCACAGCTGATCCAATGGCGTCCATGTCAGGATTTTTGTGGCCAGAAACATAAATATTTTCCGCTTGGTCGATAAGTTCCTTGAGGGCGTAGCCGATCACGCGGGCCTTGACCTTGGTGTGCTTTTGCACGGCCTTGGTCTTGCCGCCAAAGTATTCGTAGCCGTTTTCGCCCACGCATACAGCCTGGTCACCGCCACGGCCCAGGGCGATATCGATGGCAGATCTGGCCTTGACGAATTTCTCGTTAGGATTTTCGCCCAGGTCGCAAACGCCAATTGAAAGCGTAAGCGGAATTGTGTTTTCAAATTCCAACTCACGGATGGTATCTAAGATATTAAATTTCTTGGCCTTGATCTTGTTAAAGGAATCCCTGTCTGCAATGACCAAGTACTTGTCGTTATCATATTTTCTTACAATCGCATTGTGGGAGGTAAAGTAGTCGACGATAGTCGTGTCCACAGTTGAAGAAATCTTTGTCCTCAGGGCCTCGTCTCCACCAGTTTTAGCCTCGTCAAGATTGTCCACAAAGACAACCATAACTGCAAGGGCGTCTTGGTTATAAGCTTTTTCAAGCTCACGGTTCTTGGTCACATCTAACATGTAAACGATGTACCTGTCGACCTTGCCGTGGTCCAAAACCTTGTCGCTCCTCACCAAATAATACTTGTCCTTGTAAGATATATTAAAAGATTTTTGTTCCTTTTCGAGTTCGCTAAGGTTGATAGCCGGAATTAGCTCGTTTAATTTTGCATTCCTGTCAATTTCCCCAACAATTTCACTAAAAGGCGAGTTTTGCCAGGTGATGACCCCCGACTTGTCGGTCATGACAAGTGGGTAAGGCATGCGAAATATAGCGTGCATAGTCACGGATTCAAACTCTTCAGTCTCCTTGGACTTTTCAGATTCCAAGGCCTTTATTTTTGTATCGTGTTCTCTGATGTCATAAGTAATTAAAAATGCAAGCGTGACAATCAAAAGACCTGCAAGTATTGGTTCCAAGAAAACCAAGATTACAGTCACGACTATTGCCAGTAAAATATATTGATATGAAAAACGAAAATATTTGTTTACTCCAAATTTCGTTAACTCCCAAAAGTTCTTCATAATTCCTCCTATATATAGCTTTATTATACAATAGAGGCTCTTTTATTTCAAGCAAAAAGCCCGCCATAAATTAGCGGGCCCCTGTGAATTTATATTCCCATTATTTTATTTATTATATCCTGGTCAATGTATTTTCGGCCTGTCTTTCTTCGAGTAATCTCCATTAGTTCAAGCTTGGTTATGTCGTGAAAATAATAGCCCTGAGTTTTTAAAATATTTTTTGCTTTTTTTACAAAGTCTCCATAGTCCTTGAGCTTCAAGATATCGATCAAAATCATGCCTTCGATATTTCTTAAAGTCAAAATCCTAATGGCCTCAATCAAAAGTTTTTCATTTAAATCCAAGTGGTTGAGGTCGCGATTGTAGGACTTGGAGTAGTCGTCTGTGTTAAAGTCCACAAAGGTAAAGTGGTCCTTACTGTCTATGATTAAGCTACCTTCTTCACACTCTATAATTCTTCCCGTAAGCTCAGGCGTATTAGCCATAGCCCTTAGCATGGCCGCGTGATCGCCCAAGTCCTCCTGGTACTTTTCAATATATTTTTCGCTTTCGCTCGCTTCCCTGTAGACGATTTTTGGTATCGGGAGTCGTGATTGTTCTTTTAAAATTCCCTCCCATGTCGACTTGAGCTCTCTGGCCAAATCTGGGTCATCAGCTTTTGATTTTACAGGGAAGCCTGTGATTTTTTCCATGGGATTATTATAAAATTCTTTTCCAAGTGGAAAGCCGATTGCACCTTTTATTTTTATTTTAATGTTCCTATCCAGCTTGTAGCCCTTTTCGCCCGATGGTTTTTTGCGGACATTGAAAAAATAATCCTCGCCCGCCTTTAGGTCGGCCGCATTGTAAAAACCGTCCTCGCCGTCTAATTGTATAAAGGAAAAATTGCGGTTGGCATCCACGCTTTTTACCCTGGCGTGGACTATGGATCCAACTTGAATTTCCTTATTATTCTCTACAAAAATACGACGAACTTTGTCGTCGTATATAATTGTGTAGATTATTTTTTCTTTGTCATCTTCGATTTTAAAATACATTATTCCACCAACCTGTTTTCAAATGGCATGGAGTCTTTGACTTCTTCCCTGTTCATACCAAGGTATTCTGCCATCAAATCTCTGGCCATAGGTCCTGCATTTGAACCAGTGCCCCCTTGGAATAGGATGGATGCGACTACGACTTCAGGGTCGTCAGCCGGTGCATAGGATACAAACCAAGCGAAATCATCGTACTCGAGTCCTGTCGTCGGATTTGTCCCCTCGCGCTCGGCGGTCCCTGTTTTTGATCCCGTGCTTACAGGAAAATTTTGGAAGAGCCTTCTCGATGTACCAGACCTACTTACAAGTTCCATGCCGTGCATGAGTTCCTTGTAGCCCGCAGGATTTTTAATATCTATTTTTTCGCCTTCCCTGGTCGGCCTGTAAACATCTTTGAGACCGTCATCGGTCTTGACCGAATTCAAAAGGGTGGCCTTGTTTTTGATGCCGCCGTTTACCAAAGTCGAAACATACTTGGCCATCTGCATGGTCGTAAGCGAACTTGCCCCCTGACCAATGGTTACGTTGATGGTATCTGCCAGTGACCATTCGGCCTGGTTGATGTAATCGTATTTGATCCTATCAGCCAGAGGAATCTTTTGGCCAGGCACAGTTTTTTCTGAAATATAACCCATCTGATCAAGCCTATTTACAATTTCGCCCTTGGTTAGGCTCCTGCCCTCTTCGGCCCAGTTGGCAATATTTTTAATATCTTCTTCTATTTCGTCTGCGGTTTTTTCATCTTCAAGGAAGTCTTCTATATTTTCTTCCAAAAACTTCCTCAGATAAAATTTAATTGTTCGGACTTTTTTCTCAGGTTCTATAACCTCACCCACAGCCTCGCGGGGAATATTTATTTCAATACCCGTCGGCTCATTTAAACCGAAAGTCTTGCCAGCTTCTCTAATGTCGTCAATGTCAATCCTGGCTGACAAAGGCTTATTGTTTAACCTTTGGTTGACGCCCAAGGCTAATGAATAAAAATAATAGTTGCAGGAGTGCTCGATGGCGTGAGCCAGGTCCACATCTCCGTGGCTAGCGTGCGACAAAGTCCAGGCCAAGCAGTTAAACTTGGTGTCACCAATTTCTACATAACCGCCGTCGTAAATTCTTTCAAAAGGGTCTAGGCCATTTTGCAGGCCTGCAAAACCAGTTATCATTTTAAATACAGAACCCGGTTGAACAGCTGTCCCCGTTGCAATATTTAAAAGTGGACGAGCGGCCAGAGGATCGTTTTCATCCTTAGGGTGAAGAGCCTTCCAATCCGTTTCTGAAATTCCAGTTGAAAACAAATTGGGATCGTAAGCAGGATATGAGGCACTTGCCACCACCTCGCCGGTCTTTGCATTCATAACTACAACAGCACCTGCGTTGGCGTGGATAAAGGGCCTGGTCTTATCAAGGGTCCCGTCCATTTGATAGTCACCCCACTTGCTCTGCCAGACGCCTTGGGTCCGCGTGAGCTCCAAGGTCCTCTTCAAATAATCCTCGGCCATTTTTTGCAACTTGCTATCAATGGTCAAGTAAAGGGTGTTGCCCGGCTTGGCCCCAGTCACATTTAAAACGTCAATGGTGTTTCCAATATAGTCGACCTCGACCATTTTTTCCCCATTGGTCCCGTGCAAATAATTTTCAAAATATTCTTCAACCCCAGTTTTTCCTATAAACTCATTCTTGTCGTAGCCGCCTTCATTAACGTACTTTTCAATCTCGGCCTTGGAAGAAATCTTGCCCATGTAACCAAGTATATGGGCCAGGGTAGTCCCCTGCGGATAATATCTAATAGGCTCGACACTTATAAGGACGCCTACATCTTCGTCAATGTTTTCTTCAATCTTGGCAACGGTCTGATCTTTTATACCGTAAGACAAGTTGATGGGCTTATAAGCGCTTTCGCCTTGGAGATAAGTCAGCTCGTAAATATTTAAAATAGCCTTGGCCTCGTAATTGGAAATCTCCTCTGGAATCTTGTAGGAGTCCTTGGCCCTTTCAAACAAGTCTTCAACTGATGGAAGACCGTCTTTCATTTCAGATTTTTTGAAAAATCTGCCGTATAAATTTTCGGTGTCAATCTCCGATGTGAATTTAATTTCATTGGCCACAGAAATCCTTGGGTTTATGCCTTGGCTCAAAAGTTCAGCCTGCACGACATTTCTAATATCCTCTTCCAATAAAAAGCTGTCCAGGTCAGCAGGAGTTAGAGACCCGATCAAGGTCTTTAGGGGATCGCCCTTGACATCATTAATAAAGCGATAAAAGACTGATTTTTTATCCTGGCTAATGTAAATATCTATATTTTCATTTTTCCCCTGGCTCCTAGATTTTTTCAAAAGCATTTCACCTGGAATTAGATCGCCGTCCTTGTAGGTCTTTTTGAGTATACCTTCCAGGGCAAAGTTCCTGGCCAAGTATAGATAAACTTCCTCAGCAGTGGAATTTATATCCAAACCATCGTAAGCGTTCACAAATTTTACCCGATTTTCGTAGCCTTCAATTTCGCTCTTTATGGCAATTGACAGCATGCGAATATCGCCCAGCTGTTTGTGGTCACTTGCTATTTGAAATAAAATAGCCCTAGCAATCGGATGGTTCATAATTTTTCTCATAATATTTGTATCGGATTTAATAATATTAATCATCAAATCATCAGGGCTTAAATTTTCGTCAAAACCCTTTTCCATCAAAAAGTTTTTAAGCCTGAGCTCATTTGCGACAAAGTTTCCGTCTTCAATTGTAACAGGCAGGTCAACATACTTGGCCTTAACGGCATTTAGGGCCCTGTCTTTAACGGAAAATTTGTAGTGGCCCGGATATTTTTTCAGGTCCATCTTGCCATTTATAAATTCCCTTAAGATATCTTCATTTTCAAAGAGGGAAATCATATATTCAGTTGGACTCATGTCAGTCGTCAGATACTTGTCTGGATTCTTGTAGATGTAGACATTTAAATCCATAGGAAATTCGCCTTGGTAAAAGGCCCCGTCCTCTTCCAAATACCTGATCAGCTTCAAGAGATTTTCATTGCGCTTTTCCTTGTCCCTTTCATTTAAGAGTCTGTCCTTTTGAATTTGAACAGTAAAGGCCGGGATATTGCCTGCCAAAAGTCGGCCGTGGACGTCCCTGATCTCCCCTCTGGGAGCAGTTGTGTAGACCTTCCTAATCCGTCTTTGGTCGGCGACTTCCCTCATCTCATCGCCCTTAATTATGGTCAGATAAAACATCCTGGCAAGGAGCAGGGCAAATAAACCCAGAACTACAATAAGTACTAGGTCCAACCTATTTTTTACGTTTGCCTTGTTTTTAGACTTCAAAAAAATCACCTTCTGACAAGATATAGCTTGATAAATCTACTTGCAAAAATAGAATATATCATCATGATTGGAATCTCCAAAGAGAAGATTGAGTTTAAGAGGACTTGAAATTCCAAACCCTCGCCAACAGCATTTATAATTAAAAAATACAAAAATTGGTAAAGTGTCCCTGCAAGTAAGGTCAGAGTTAAAACTACAAAGACCGACCTGCTTGTAAAGGTCTCTGCAAAGCCGGACAAAAAATACGCTAGGGCAAAGAAAAGTAAGGTCCTTGCACCAAAGCCCTTGATAAAATAAAAATCCAAGACCAGACCAGCCACCAGGGCAAATATGCAGGCCTCTTTTCTCTCGCACATAATGGCTATGGCGATTATGAGGGGCAAAAATAATTCCGGAATTGCAATCGTCGGGAAAAGGCCCGGCAAAAATCCAATTTGCAGTATAAGTGTAAGGGCAAAAATTAATACAAAATACATTAGTTCACCACAAAAACCTTGGTAATATTGCGGGTGTCAACAGCCGGTTTGATGTAAATATTTTTCTTTAAATTGCTTTCGTCAGTTTCGACCCGGTCGACCACGCCAACCATAACGCCTTCCTTGTAAACCTCGCCCATGCCCGAAGTGAGTATGGTGTCTCCCACAATTATATCTGAATTCCGGTCGTACATGTAGCCCTCAAGGAGGCCGTTTTTCATGCCCGTAATAATGCCGCCATCGCCTGACCGCATATTCTTTATGGCAACCTTATTTTTTTCGCTATTAATAGTCGTAACATTTGCATAGTCGTAGCCGATTTCAGAAATTTTGCCAACCAAACCCTCGATTGCATCGCCCTCTTCACCAGCGGCAACTACAATCGTGTCGTTTAATTTCAAACCTTGATGAGACCCCTTGTTTATTTTAAAAAGGTCAAACCAATTGCCAGGCGCCCTTGCCACAATTTTTACGGGGACCAGGTCGCGATTTGTAGTCTCCAAGAGTTCGTATTCACGTTTGATGGCCTCGCTCTTTACAATAGTCGAGTAGAGCTTGCGGTTTTCCTCTTCCAAAACGGCAATCTTGATGCGGAGCTTGTCAACTTCTTCGGTATCTTGGGTCTTAAAAAGTTTTTTGGCACCGCCATTTATCTTTAGGCCAGCGTCCCTAAAAAAATTGCTGACAGGACTGATGGCCTTACCCATCAAATTTAAAACTTTGGAATTGGACTTAACCAGCTTGGGACCAGCAATAGTAATCCCAATAAGGGCCAAAAATATCAGCCAAATTATTAATTTTTTATAATTTCTATTTGAAAAATTCACTTACATATCACCATTTTCTTTAAAAGAATAATAAGAATTGTGGCCCACCACAAAGTGGTCGAGCACATTAATGCCTAAGATCTTGCCGGCATCCGCCATCCGCCTAGTCAAATTGATGTCGTCCATGGACGGGCGGACATCGCCTGAGGGATGGTTGTGGGCCAAAATAATCGAGCTAGCCCCCAGGTCAATAGCCTTCCTAAAAACCTCGCGCGGCATAGCTATAGTCTGATTTACAGTTCCCTTGGAAATTTCATCTTCGCCAATATATTTGTAGACCTTTTCTTCCTTAAAAAATTCTCCAAATGCCTCCTCGGATGAGAGTTTAAAAAGCTCTTGGTCCTTCCTAATCAAAGAATCAATCTCTTCGTTCTTGTTATTTAAAAGCAAGACAAAAAAGTGCTCTTCATTGTAGTGGGAAAGCTTACTTACCAGATATGAGCCGACTCTTTTGGTCGTGACAAAACGCTCAATGTCCACCTTGATTTCCTCTTGGTAGACGCGTTTGGATAATTCAAAGCTAGCCATTAGAGTCGCCAATTTTGCAGGGCCAATCCCCCTGATCTTGGCCAGGTCCTTTTGACTCATGGAGACGACCTTTCTAAGAGACCGCCCATTCATCTCATAGAGCATATTTGCCAGGTCAAAAACAGAATGCTTTTGAGAGCCCGTACCAATTAAAATCGCCAGAAGCTCTTCATCACGCAGGTCTTGGACCCCGTTTTCCAAAAGTTTCTCCCTGGGCAGGAGGGAATCGTCCTTTGTAATTTCTATATCTAAATTTTCGGCATCCTCTTTTAATATATCAGAAAAATCAGTAAATTTCATTTTAAACCTCATACAAAAAACCTATCCAAAACATTTTTTCTCTCCAGCTCATTTATAATGAAGCCAATCAAAGTCCCCATTAGAGTCCCCACCAAAGTTATATAAGGCAGGTAATAAAAATACACGAATGAAGATAGGACCAGATAGCTGGTAAAGACCTGGACTAAATTATTTATAAAAGCCCCAATCACACTTACACCCACGTAAGAAATCCTTGGAAGCATTTTCATAGCAAGGCTCATAAGTAAAATTGCAGCCAGACCCGATGGGAAAGAATAAATAAATGAAGTCGGTGAACCCGAAAAAATTGCGACTAAAACCGATTTTAAAGCCGCCACCAGCATGGCCTTGGACACAGGCATGTGGATAAGTGCGACCAGCAAGACCACGTTTGATAGGCCCAATCTCATACCTGGTATGGGCACGATGGGCGTTATAATAATTTCTACAAAGGAAACCATGGCAGCTAAAATCGCCAAAGTTCCAATCAAAGTAATATCTTTAACCCTCATTTTACAATCACATCCGGATAATTTTCATCGACCTCGCCCTCAATAGTCACCAGCAAGTGGTTGGGTAGGCAAATAATACTCTCGCCAACCCTATTTATCTTACCCTGCTTAACGTCAAGCTTGTTTGGGCAAGAAGCGGAGAGGACTTGGACATAGTCGGGCCCAATCTCCAAAAGATTGTAGCCATAAGCCGTCTCAATTTTTTTCTCAATTGTCTCATTCGAAAAAGACTTAGTATATAAAACCTGGCCATCCACCTTTACCACAACCTTGGAACCCTGTTTCTTTGGCATGAAAAAAATCCCAAGGCCAGATAAAATTAAAAAACCAATAATAATAAATAAATCAAATCTTGTAAGCTTCATAATTCACCTAGTTTAATTTTACCATATTTTGCCAAATAAATATAGACCAAGGCCGGTGAAATCTTAAAATCTATAAGGACAAAAAAATAAAGATTAATCAAAACCTTTAAAAAATAATTTGCGAGGAAATTTTTAAAAAATAAAGAGCATTACGCCCTTTAAGAGATAATTTGCGACGGAAAATTGCTGAATTTTTGTAGGTTTGGCTGAAGGAACTAAAAAATATGGCCGGAATAAACCGGCCTCTACCAACGCTTCGCGTTATTTTTTAGTTTTTCATAAGAATATCACGAAATTAACCGCAAATTCATGATAAAAAAATAAAGAGTGCGACCGACACCCTTTTAGAAATAATTTGCGAGGAAAAATTGATGAATTTTTGTAGCTTGAGACTTTTTGACGAATGAGGCGTACTCAAGTGTACGTCGGAATGAGCAAAAAGTCGAACACTGCAAAAATTCGCAATTTTAACCGCAAATTGAATTGTGGTACGGGTGAAGAGACTCGAACTCCCAAAAACACGGACCTGAACCGTGCGCGTATGCCAATTCCGCCACACCCGCTTATAAAATATTTTGTTTTGCTTATTTGTCGTATACTCGGCCGTAAGATTCACCGATCACCATCACGCATTCGCGTTCGTTTCTCGGGAATCTCTGACATGAGACCTGCTAGCCAATCGTCTTCACGCTTCGCGTTCGCCTCTTGGGCTAGGGCTTCAAACCGTGCGCGTATGCCAATTCCGCCACACCCGCATAATAAATATTGAATTGTTTCTGATAATTAAAAACATTTCACGCATTCAAGATGCGATCAATGTTTTTCGGGCCACATTCTCCTCAGATTGTTGCAACCAATCAAACAAAATTTTTGTCCGAAATAAATCGGACGCTACAGAAATTTTGTTTTCTTGGGCAACAAGTTGCGTGAGTCCTGCACACCAATCAACTTCGCCTATTCGAAATTTCTTGGCGACCATAAAGGATCGCCTCTACAGGAAATTTCGAGGCTCGTTTCTTGGGCAGGGCTGCAAGTCGCCCCTACAAATGTGCTGAACAATACCCGTATGATAAATGTATTCATTCGGAACATCGCTCTGCGGTGTAGCGGTCGCGGTTAATCCCGACCATTTCGGGCCCGATACCGGATTCACTCCGGTTGAGGGTTCGAAGGAATACTATCCTTTATTTAACATTCTTATTATATAAAACTCGCCTCAAATTGTCAACACGCCCTTACATTTCAAATCACAAAAAATGCATGGATTTCTCCATGCACTCATCTTTATCCTAGATATGCGATTGCTTCGATTTCGATTCTGGCATCCTTTGGTAGTCTAGCAACTTCTACGCATGATCTGGCTGGTTTGTGGTCGCCAAAGAATTCTGCGTATTCTTCGTTAACTGCTGCGAAGTCGTTCATATCTTTTACAAAGATGTTGACTTTCATAATATTTTTTATGTCTCCGCCTGCTGTTTTAACGATTTCCAAAACGTTGGTTAGAGATGTGCGGGTTGCTTTTTTAATGCAATCTGAAACGAGTTCTCCACTTGCTGGATCGATTGGGAGTTGTCCGCTGGTAAATACAAATTTTTCTGCGGCCATGCCTTGTACATATGGGCCAACTGCGCCCGGTGCCTTATCGGTGTTCAATACTTTCATAATGTCCTCCTTATTCTTCTGTTTCCTTCCACAAGCGTTCAAGATCATAGTACTTGCGTGCCGTAACCTCGAAGATGTGAACAATTATATCTCCAAAATCTAGCAAGAGCCACTCGCTGGATTTTTTGGACATGGGATTTTCTAAGCTGTAACCAGCCTTTTCCATTTCATATAATACATTGTCGGCAATACTGTTTAGCTGGTTTACGTTGGCAGCACCTGCAATTACAAAGTAGTCAGCAAAGCTTGAACGCTCTTTGATATCGATGATTTCAATATCATAACCCAGTTTGTTTTCAATTGCCTTCTCAATAATTTCTAATTTCTTTTCTATATCTTTCACTTTATCTCCCCTTGTTTTGTAATTTTTAAGTAATAGTTCCTTGCCTCAAGCGAGCTACCAGCAATATAGCGGTCGTTTCTAATCAGGTGTGCCAGATTTTCATTTAGGATTTCATACATGGCCCGGTCCAAATCGACCTTGGCCATGGCCCGAAAGTCATCAATGAATTCATAATTTCTGGCAGGTTCTATCATGTCCGCAATGTAGACAATCTTTTCCAAATCAGACATGGCTGGTCGGCCAGTGATGTGGTTTTTGATTGCATTTAAAACATCTGCGTCCTCTATGCCGAAAATATTTTTGGCTATATAAGTGGACAGGGCTCCGTGGACAAGATTGTACTCTGCCCTTTCCTCCTCACTTAATATTATACCCCAGTCCTGGACCTTTTGCAATGTTTTTTCTCTAGACTTCCACTTGCCAGAGTCGTGGAGGATGCCTGCCATCTCAGCCTTTTTCTCGTCGACGCCGTGAATTTTTGCAAGTTCAACCGCCGTTTCCATTACGCGAATCGAGTGGCCGTAGCGAAAGTCGTCCAGGTTATCTTTTAAAAATTCTAAAACCTTATCTAATTCGTACATCCGCACAGCTCCTTAAAGTCAATGTCTTTTAAAAACTCATAGGCCCTATCTGTCACGTAAAATCTCACGTCTTCACCCGCCTTTAATCTCTTTCGAACAAAGGACGAGGACATTTCAAATATGGGATTATCCACAAAATAAAAGCGGTCCTTGTATTTTTCGTACAAGTCGTGGGACTTAAATTCGTAGCCGCCCCTTTTCATAACTATAACCTTGGCCAGCTTTAAAATCTCCTCTGCATTTTTCCACTGGGGCAGAGACAAAAATGAATCCATACCCACAACTATTGCCAAGTCCTCATGAGTCTTCTTAAAATGCTCCAGGGTTTTAAAGGTATAGGACTCGCCAGCCTGCCTAAACTCGTAATCGCTGACCTCCACGCCGTCGATTTCACCAAAGACGATCTTTGCCAGCTCTAACCTAGTCTCATCATCCAAGCACTCCAGGTCCTTGTGGGGAGGATTGCCCGTTGGCATAACTAAAAAATCGTCAAATTCCAGGCTGTCGACCAGATATTTTACATTTAAAACATGGGCAATTGTTGGCGGATTAAAGGCTCCGCCAAAAATAATCGTGCCAAACTTTTTCATTATAAATAAATATTCTTGTCGGACTTCCTATAAATAGAAAGCACGTTTCCCATTTTTTGCACAAATTCTACGCCCAATTTTTCTTCTAGCTCGTCAAAAAGCTCGTAAGCGTCGACATCTGTATTTTGCAATAATTGTATCTTCATAATTTCATTTTTATTTAAATATAAATCAATAGCCTCGATTAGCTCGTCGCTAATCCCACCCTTGCCAACGCGGATGGCTGGCTTTTGGGTGTTTAGCTTTGATTTTAAAAATGCTCTTTCTTTAGCTGTAATCATACTCGTCTACTCCATGTGTTCAAATTCATATCCAAAGACGTCGACGATGTCCCCGTCCTTGATGCCCAGCTCACGCAGCTGGTCCATAATGCCAATCCGGCTTAAAAAATCTTGGAAACGCCTTACACTGTCTGGCTCTGTAAAATCTGTCCCCATGAAATAATATTCGACATGGTCGCCAGTAATGTAATATATGTCGCCTTCCTTCCAGACCTTGATTGGTCTTTCTTCGAATTCGGCCTCAGCAAATTCTTCCACTTCAGCCTCTGCAGGCAATTCTTGCAGCTTGTTGTAGAGGGCGTACTTTAATTCCTTTACCCCCTGCAAGCTTGCAGCAGAAATTACAAAGACCTCTTCGCCGGTTTTTTCTTCAAATTTTTTCTTAACTTCAAGGATTTCTTCCTCAGTCATCAAATCAGTTTTGTTTAGGGCAATGACTTCGACTTTTTGGCTGAGTTTTTCTGAATAGTCTTTCATCTCCCGCCTTAAAATCTCATAGTCTTCGATTGGATCGCGGCCCTCTGAGCCCGATGCGTCAATTACATGGCAAAGGAGTCTGACTCTTTCAACGTGCCTCAAAAACTTTAAGCCGAGTCCTGCTCCGCCAGACGCCCCTTCGATGATGCCCGGTATATCACAGGCCACATAAGACCTGCCCTCTTCCACAAAAACTACGCCCAGATTTGGCTCAAGTGTTGTGAAATGATAATTGGCAATCTTTGGCTTTGCTGCAGAAATAATTGAGAGGAGACTGGATTTTCCCACATTTGGAAAACCCACAAAGCCCACGTCTGCAATTAATTTTAATTCCAAGTCGATTTCAATCTCTTGACCGCGTGCGCCCGGCTCCATAAAGGTCGGTGCCTGACGAGTAGCAGTTCTAAAATGCCAGTTGCCCCTGCCGCCTCTGCCGCCTTTTACAATTACAAACTCCTCACCAACTTCCTTGAAGTCGTAGAGGATGCCGTCTTTGCCAACTTGCTTGACCACAGTGCCCACGGGAACCTTGAGATAAAGATCTTGGCCATCCTTGCCTTTTTTCAGATTATTCATGCCGTTCTCGCCGTTTTCTGCCTTAAATTTTGTTTTAAATCTATAATCGATGAGCGAATTTAAATTGTCAGTTGCGACCAATATAATATCGCCGCCCTTGCCACCATCGCCACCGTGCGGGCCGCCTTTAGGCTCATATTTCTCGCGTCTCCAACCAATATGTCCGTCACCGCCCTTGCCCGCTTTTAATTGTAGTCTAACCTTATCAAACATAATAATCACCTACTTACAAAAAAAGCTTGACCTAGGTCAAGCTGATTCTTAAGCGATTTCTCTTGGATAAACGCTTACTTGTGTTCTCTTCTTACTTTTCTTTTCAAATTTTACAACGCCATCAATCTTAGCAAATAGCGTGTCGTCGGATCCTCTACCAACATTGTTGCCAGCGTGAATCTTTGTTCCTCTTTGACGAACAAGGATGTTACCAGCTGTAACAATTTGGCCATCGCCGCGTTTTGTTCCCAAGCGCTTAGCAATAGAATCTCTACCGTTTTTAGAAGATGCAGCTCCCTTTTTAGAAGCAAATAATTGAAGATTTAATTTAAACATTCTATTCCTCCATTTCTAATCGGACAAATTGCCCATAGCTTTCCACCAGACTCTTAACCCCTTCTAATAGAGTTTTCATAATCAGATCTAAGTCGTCACTTTGGACCTTGGAAATAAATTCCATCAGACTCTCGTCATCGTCCTCGATCATTTTTTCAGTATAATCGCCCTTCTTAAGATGGCAATTAACTATGGCCGACCTGTAGACAGTGTGGGTGAGAATACTCACAGCCGCACATACAATGTCCTTGCCGTAGTCATTATAATCTGCATGACCCTGTGACCTAAATCCGTAAAAACCCTTTTCATTCTTAAAAAGAGTTACGACTATCATTAGATAGCCAAGCTTTCAATTTGTACTCTTGTGAAAGGTTGTCTGTGGCCTTTTTTCTTGCGATAGTTCTTTTTAGCTTTGTATTTGAAAACGATAACTTTTTTAGCCTTACCATTCTTAAGAACTTTCGCACTTACGCTTGCGCCCTCAACATATGGCTTACCAACTTTAATCGCCCCATCATCACCAGAAGCTAATAGAACCTTGTCGAAAACTACCATTTCGCCTTCGCCTGCGCCTAGTTTTTCAACGTGTAGCACATCGCCTTCTTTGACTTGGTATTGCTTTCCACCAGTTTCAATAATTGCGTACATAATCCACCTCCATTGTGATTTAGTCTCGCCGTCTAAGGTGGCCTAAAAATAAGCACTTAAAAACCTGTTCCGTGCGGAAGATTACCTACTAATAATACCACATAAAAAGCCATCTGTCAAGGATTTGCGTGGAATTTTATTGGTAAATTTTTTTCTTGTAAAATATTTTTAATTCAAAAAATTTTTTCAAAACTCAAGGCCTCTAACTTTCAAATTAAAATACAATTATTTCTTCAAAACTCCCAGCCTTTAACTTCTTAAAATAAAATGCAATTATTTTTCTAAATCGCCCTGCCTTTAATTCCTTAAAATAAAATATAATTATTTTTTCAAAACTCCGCGCCCATAACTTTCAAGTTTAAAAATTATTTTAAAATCACATCAAAAGCCAATAAAAAAACTGGAGGAGTCCTCCAGTTTAAATTATAAATTTATTTTGCATCTTCGATTGCGGCGGTAATTTTCTTACAAAGGTCTTCGATAAATCTGGTTGGTGATGCCAGGTTAATTCTTTCAAAACCGTGGCCACCCTTGCCAAAGATATAGCCTTCATCTAAAAATACATCGTGCTTTATCATGTGCTTTTCAAGAGCCTCATGGTCCATGCCAAGAGCATTGAAATCCAACCACAAGAGATAAGTTCCTTGGTGGTCAGCAATTTTAATTTCAGGATGGTTTTTAGCCATGTAGTCCCTGATATATTTGCTGTTTTCTTCAATCTTTTTCATCATTTCTTGGTACCAGTCTTCACACTTGTCATAGCAAATTTCAACTGTCTTGTAACCCAGTGCTGTTGGACTTAGCCTAGATGTGCAAGCAGCCCTGTTCACATACCTTTCCCTCATTTCAGGATTCTTAACAAAAACTGTGCAAAGGTCCATACCTGCAACATTAAAAGTCTTGGATGCAGATGTAAAAGTAATGGCCCTATCTGCCAAGTCATCAGAAAGAGTTTGGAAAACTGTGTGCTTGTGGCCAGGCATAATCAAATCATTGTGAATTTCATCAGCAAATAGAAGCTTGTCATTTTTTATAATACCATCAGCCAATCTTTGGAGCTCCTCACGCTTCCAAACCCTGCTAACAGGATTGTGAGGCGAGCAGAAGAGCAGAGCCTTGTTTTCTGGTTTGGCAATGAGTTCTTCAAAGAGATCAAAATCAATCTCATAAGTATTATCTTTTTTAATCAAAGGACATTCGACAATCTTCCTGCCCAAAGCTTCAATAACCATAAAGAATGGATAATAAACTGGTGGCATAACGATAATCCCATCGCCAGGCTCAGTAAATTCTTCAATAGCTGTATAGATTGCGCTAACAATAGCTTGGAAATTGACAATCCAATCGCTTTCAACTTCAAAATCGTGGTGCCTCTTCATCCATGATTTAACGGCATTATAGTAAGCTTCATTGCCCACAGTATAGCCCAAAACCATTTCATCCAAATAAGCCTTCAAACCCTCCACAAGTGCTGGAGCAGTTTTAAATTCCATATCTGCAACTGAAAAAGGCATAACGTCGTCAGAAACATCAGCCTTCAAATCCTTCATAATGAGCCACTTCTTAGAACCTTGGGCCCTTCTATCAACTACTGTCTCAAAATCGTACATGAATATCCTCCTATTCTTTACTCCATTATAACACTTTTTGAAACTCATGGCAAGAAAAGAAGACTTATAAGCAATAAAAAACGGGGAAATATATCCCCCGTTTAATAGCAGCTTAAATAAAAACTACATAGTAAGTGGCTTGATAACCAAACAATTCTTTAAACATGAGCATTTCAAGACCATCAAGATCTTTCTTTGAAATCGTTAGGCCCTCTGCTAAAGAGATATTGCTAACTTTTCCATTCACAACTTTGGAAGTATTGAGTGGAACAAAACCAAATACAGTCTTTTCAAAATCTTCCTCTGGATAATTTTTGTAAGAATTTTCATCTGCCGAAAGATCTACAACTTTTACAACTCCAAATGCATTATCACTATAGTCAGTATACGCTTTCTTTGTACGATCATTGTACATAGTAAATTTAATTGCATCAAAAATGCTATTTAAATAAATCTTGTCATCCTTTATCCTGTCTTTTTTAATAAAATAAATCGGATATTCTGGGTAAGGACGTTCTGTGTAGAATTCAGGCACCCCTTCTAGGGCTTCAAATTCTTTAGTTTGTCTATAAGCATTTTTAAAAGCGTCTTTTGTAAATTCGTAATTAATATCACTTAAATAAAATAATCTGCTGTCATCTGCTCGATTAAATTTATAAAAAGTCTTTCCCTCTATTATATATATAATAAAGTCTTGAGTGTTTCTATCAGGATCATTAATGTAAGCTTCAATTTCTTCTTGGCTTGCATTTATTTCCTTGATGCTTTGGCCATATCTTTCATAGAAAGACTTACCTTCAGCATTGTCAGCTTTCTTGTCTTCAGTTTTCTTGTCTTCAGTTTTTTCCTCAGTTTTTTCTTTAGAATCTTCTGCGCTAATGCCAGTGTTTAGCAAAATATCTTGGGTTTCCTTGTTATAACCTACAGAAAAACCAACAACATCAGCCAAATCACGGAGCTTAACATAGTTATTTTGGTCGATTAGGGCAGCCTTTAACATAACTTCCTCGCCGTCCACCAAAATATTATTTGTAAGCATCTTGGCCTCAGTCTTGTCGTGTTTCATCGCTTGCAAGTCTGTTTCCAACTTTTCATAAGGCTTTCCAAGTTCAAGTTCAATCTGTTTCTTTTCCTTGTTAAAAGTAACATTGAACTGACTCTTTGTGCCAGATAAAATCGCAGCCAAGTCTCTGAGCTTGTAATAGTTATTTTGATTGATCAAATAACCGCCAATTTCAACAGACTCCCCGTCCAATTTAAATGGCTGAAAACTCTTTACAGCCCCTGCCATATCTCCCTCTGCCTTCACGCTTGGTACCATTGATACAAGTAGCAAAACGCTAAGAGCAATCGCTAGTAATCTTCTCATAATTACCTCCTAAATATATTATTATATATAATTATATTTGATATGGAAGTATAAATCAAGCTATATTTATTTATTGATCAGACAGAGCCAATAGGTCAATTTCCAGTAGAGGCGATCCCCATTTATGGGGTGAGGATTTGATCATATATTGCCCAAAAAGACCACCCGACATTTTCCCAACAAAAAACTACAACGAGGATTAACCCCGCTGTAGTTTAAAGGAATTTACAAAAAGAATAATTTATCTTCTTCTTTTATTATTGATTTTCTCTTACAGTGATAATTACTCTGTAATTTTCTTGATCCCATTCGATGTCATTGTATACGCCATCTCTTAGGTCGCCATTGGTCATGCCAAAGATTTGTGAGATGTTTGTGAGTGGGACAAAGATTCTTTCAGAAATAACTGTTGGTTCAGCGTCCATTACGATTTGACGGCCGTCTGAAACTTGGATGATATTTGAACCCAAAGTGATTGTTGCTGTGATACCATCCTTTGTGAAGGTTGCACTTTGTGTGTCTTGGTGCCATTCAACTGTAGCTCCAATAGCTTCTGCTACAAATCTGATAGGTAGCATGGTTCTTTGGTTGATAGCTGTTGGTGCTACGTCCATTGGAATTTGGCTAATATTTCCGTTTAATTCCATTTCATAGTAATATTTTTCCAAGTAGAAGTAAAGTGTCTTAAAGGCATCTTTCTTTTCTTCTTCCTTAACTTCATCCTTCTTATCTTCATTTCTTTCTGAAGGTTTATATTCGTCTTTTTTGCTGTAGTCTCTTAGATAATTTGGACTTGGTTCATCATAGTAGTAACCTGGATAGTAAGGTGGATTTGAAGGTTGATAAGGATCTTCACCTGGTTCATCTTCACCTGGTTTTTCTGGTTCTGGTTGCGGTTTGTTTTTATTTTCTTTATCCTTTTCCTTTGCATCTGCTAGAGCCTCTTCAAGAGCACCCTTGGTTTGAGCCTTATCAACAGCATCCTTAAATTCATTCTTTTCTTCTGGACTTAGATTATCTAAGGCGTCTATAGCTTTCTTAGCTTTATCCTTTTCTTGGGCTGTAGGAGCAAGAGCATTTTCTTTTGCCTCAGCATCAGCCTTGGCCTTGTCAGCTGCATCTTGTGCCTTGTCAGCTGCGTCTTGAGCGTCTTTTGCATCTGCTTTAGCTTGGTCAGCTTCTTTTTTGGCTTCGTCAGCTTTATTTTGAGCTTCCTTAGCTTCGATTTCTTTAGTATCTGCTGCTTCTTTGGCTTCCTTTTGAGCATTCTCTGCTGCGTCTGCTGCTTTCTTAGCTTCTTCTAGTGCCTTTTGTGCTTCTGCATCATTAGGATTTTCTTTTGCAGCTTTTTCAGCTTCCTCTTCTTTAGCCTTTGCATCTTCATATGCCTTTTGTGCTTCAGTTTCTTTAGTTTTTGCGTCTGCTGCTTCTTTAGCTTTAGCATCTGCTTCTGTTTGTGCTTCTTCAGCTGCTTTTTCTGCGTCTGCTGCTTTCTTTTCAGCTTCTTCAGCTTTAACCTTTTCTGCGTCTGCTGCTTCTTGAGCTTTATCTGCTTCTGCTCTTGCCTCTTCAGCATCTTTCTTTTTCTTGTTTTCTTCATCTTGAGCTTGAGCTGCTTCTAATACTTTTTCAACAGCTTCCTTGCTATCAGCTTGGTCAACTTTTGCTTTTTCTGCATCTTTTTCTTCTTGGCTTAAATTTTCAAACTTATCAATATCTTTTTTAGCTGCATCTTTTGCTTCTTCAAGAGCTTTCTTGGCTTCAGCTTCTTTCTTGTTTTCTTCATCTAATGTCTTTGCAGCTTCTAGAGCTTTTTCAACAGCTTCTTTGTTATCAGCTTGGTCAACTTTATCTTGAGCATCTTTCTTTTCTTCAGGACTTAAATTTTCAAGCTTATCAATATCTTTCTTAGCTGCGTCTTTTGCTTCTTCAAGAGCTTTCTTAGCTTCAGCTTCTTCTTTGTTCTTAGTATCTTGAGCCTTAGCAGCTTCAACAGCACTATCTACTCCAGCTTTGTCCTTTGCTTGGTCAACTTTAGCTTGAGCATCTTTCTTTTCATCATCGTTTAAGTTTTCTAAAGCTTCAATATCTTTCTTAGCTTGGTCTTTAGCAGCTTTCAATTCTTTAGCTGCATCAAATTCTTGTCTAATATCATTTAATCCTGCTGGATCTTCTAATGCATCAACTTTATCAGTTAGATTTTTCTTTGTTTCAGCGTCTAAATCAGATTTTTCAATTTCACCTTTTAATTCAGTCTTTCTTTCATCAAAGTTTTCTTTGTCTTGTTCGGTTTTGATTCCATCTTCTATTTCTTTTGTTAATTCATCAAGATCAGTATCAACTGTTGCATCATTAACTTTTTTCTTCAAAGCTTCAACAGCTTTTGTATCTTTTAAATTTGCTTCATCAATCTTTCTAAGCAATTCTGCCTTCTTTTCTTCAAGAGCCTTTTCAGCTTCTTTTTTGGCTTTAATTTCAGCATCTTTATCTTGAGCCTCTTTTAAAGCTGCACTTACTCCAGCTTCATCTTTTGCTTCTTCAACTTTTGCTTTAGCTTCATTTTTTTGATCGTTAGTTAGGTTTTCAAGCTTATCTATTTTATCTTTAGCATCTTCTTTTGCTTTCTTTAAAGCTGCTTTTTTTGCTGCGTCCTTGTCAACTACTTCTAGGGCTGTATCAATTTCAGCATCATCTACATCCTTGCCTGCCTTGTCCCAATAAACAGCAAGCTTCTTGCCATTATATTCTAATTTAACAAGGGTGTTATTGTCGATGTCTTCTCCATCAACTATCTTAACTTTTAATCCGTAGTCTTTAAAATCCTTATAGGAAACTTTTCTAGTCACATCTGCTTGGGTGTTATCTTTATTAGCTGCTTTTAATTCAACTTCTAAATTATCTAAATAAAATTTCACTTGTTCTGAGTCAGCGACTTGATAAGATGTTGATGGGTTCCTTGTAACTTTTATGGATTTAATATTATCCTTGTCAAAACCATCATCAATAACTTCTAAGGATTTATTTGTATAAACAAAGTATTCTTTGCCATTTTCTGTATAAGTTACTTTGATATACTTGCCATTGTCTTCACCTGTTAGCTTTTGACCATCTGTGTAATTGAGTGTAATACCCTTGGCCGCAAAATCTCTAGGATGAACATATGTTGTACTTCCTCGACCTTCTGCATCATATTTATTAATTCCAACTAGCATTTTGCTTAGGTCAATTTTTGGTTCAGCCATTTCCTTGTAATCATATTGTGGTTCACCGATAATTTCAATCTTAGCTTCTTCACTGTTTCCAGATGTATCCATGCCTAGGAAATAATCTTTTTTAATTTCTGTTTCTTTATCAAATTTTTCTGAAGAAAAGCTCTTAGTGTTTAAATTATATTCATAATAATCATTACCATATAAAGAAACTTTTTTTCCGTCTTCTACAGTACGTGCTTCTCCATAATCTAATGATAAATTATTCCTCCAACCTTTTTGGCCTGTGTACACAATGCGATTTGGAGTATATACTTCATATAGGTCTACATCTTCTAATTTGCCTTCATATGTTGGGTTGTTAAAATAAATTGCGTTAAAAAAATTAAATTCATCATACTTTTTATCAAGTGCATAGATTTTTCTTGAACCATGTTCTTCTTCACCAAGCCAGCCCGCAAACTTTTGTCCTTGTGGTGGGTTAGATGTTTCTTTTGACCTCAATACCTTTACTACTTCTTCATAAGTAGCTGTTGGAGCAAAGGTTAATACTTCAGTTTCATCTGTTCCATACTTGTGCAAGATAACCTTATAATCAAGATATTTATCATATTCCAAAGTTTTATTTGTATTTTCTGTAAAAATGCCTTTAACCTTTGAAGTATCTTTCAACTTATAACCAGAATCTGTATCAAAAAAAACTACATCAAAATGTGCTTGATTTCTTTCTATTATTTCTACCTCATACAAAGGATTTACATAAAAAGTTTCATTCTTATAAGGTTGGTCCCCTTTGCTCCGAGGTTGAGGTATAAACCCACCATGGTCTCCTGCATTTACAGTTACTTTGACCCAACCTGTAGGCTGTGATGTAGCTTTTGAGACAACATAGTTTTTTGCCTTGTGTGATTTTGTAGTTACATATATAACAACGTCGTGATCAGGCATTGTAAATTTACGATCTTCTATTTTTTTCCCATCGTAATAATAGTTATAATAAGAATTCCACGAAAAATTACTGTTGTCAACAGGATAGATTGTAAGTTGAGTTCCAGCCTTTGCCTTTGTTAAACTCTCAGAACTCCAATTGTACGTATTTATTATTTTTAATTCCTCTGGCTTTAAATTCACAATATCGTCACTGAATTTAAATTCAATGTTATACTCTCTATTGGGGTCTGCTTGGACTGGTTGTTCTTCACCAGCTGCGAATGTTGGCGCTGCGAAGCTCACTAGCATGGCTAGGGCTATTAGCAGGGCTAATAATTTCTTAGAATTATTCATTTTTTCCTCCTATTTTATTTATATTTATTTTAGTGTAATACTTGCTTGCATCCACCTAAATCTATGTACTTCCATTATATATATATATATATATAATGTCAATGGTAATTATTTTATATTTTAATTAGTAAAATGGCAAAGATATTTTTATTTTTTATTTATTCCCCTGGTCCTTGATTTTACAGGCTTAGATTCTTTCGATTTTGCTTTTTATTTTTGTTTTTATATTTTTCTTTTATATTACATTTGTGTTACATTTTTAAAATTCTCTTTTTTGGTATTTTATTAGTTTTTTATGTATTTCGGTTTTTGAAATTGTTTTTTATTTTCATTTTTTAAAGAAAATTTTTTGCAAGCAAAATATTTTCGTATTGTATTGGTTTATACGACAAATGTTCATGCCCACAAGGGGCAATCACATTCGCCTAATGTCCACAATTTTCCTCAGACTATTTCATTCAATCAAACATCGCCTCTGGCTCGTTTTCTTGAGAAATAGGTTGCGTGAGTCGCTGCATACCAATCGAGCATCGTTGTCACTCGCTCTCTTGGGCAGGGCTTCAGTTCGCAAAAAGTCGAACACTGCAAAAATTCGCAATTTTAACCGCAAATTTCCCATCAAAAAAGACGATCTTTCGATCGTCTTTATCTTATACCATTTCGATGATACACATTTCCGCGCCATCTCCACGGCGGGCTGTTGTTTTTAATATTCTTGTGTAGCCACCATTTCTTTCTGCATACTTTTCGCTGTATTCCGTGAATACTTTTTTAGCAGCCTCTTTGTCGTATAGGTATGAGTTGACTTGTCTCATTGCATGTTGGTCGCCTCTTTTGCCGAGGGTTACCATTTTGTCAGCAAGTCTCCTTGTTTCCTTTGCTTTTTCTACTGTTGTAACGATTCTGCCGTTTAGTAGTAGCGAGGTTGTCATGTTTCTAAGCATTGCATTTCTGTGGTCGGACGTGCGTCCTAATTTTCTTTGCGCCATACAATCCTCCTTAATTATTCTTCTTTCAAACTAAGACCGATATCGTCCAGCTTGTTCTTTATTTCTTCTAAACTTTTTTTACCTAGGTTTCTTACTCCCAGCATATCTTCTTCTGATTTTTGAATCAGATCTGAGACTGTGTCTATGCCGTCTCTTTTTAGGCAGTTGTAGCTTCTGACTGATAGTTCGAGTTGGTCGATGTCCATGTCAAGTAGCATTGTTTTTTGTTTTTCGCCTTTGTTTTTTAATATGCCTTTGGTGTCCACATCTTCTACCAGGTCTGCGAATAGGTTTAGGTGTTCAATCAAAATTTTTGCTCCAAATGATACTGCAGCGTCTGCTTCGATTGTGCCGTTTGTCCAGACTTCAAGCACTAGTCTTTCGTAGTCTGTTCTTTGTCCTACCCTGGTGTTTTCTATGTGGAAGTTTACTTTTTTAACCGGTGTAAATTCTGAGTCGATTGGAATGTCTTGGATGTTGGTTGTTTTTCCATCTTCTGCGACAGCCTTATTTTTTTCTTGTAGTACATAGCCTCTGCCGTGTTTTAAGTCCATGTCGATGGCTAGGTGTCCGCCTTTGTTTACGGTTGCGATGTGGTGATCTGGATTCATGATTTCACAGTCGCTGCCTGTTACTATGTCGGCTCCTGTTACTACTTTTGGCCCTGTTACATCGATTGTTAGGAGTAGGTTATCCTTTGTGTAGCTTTTTATTGCTAGTCCTTTTATGTTTAGTATTATTTCGGGAACGTCTTCAAGTACTCCTTTTATTGTTGAGAATTCGTGAAGCACTCCTTGGATTCTTATATTAGAAATTGCGGATCCAGGCAATATTGACAGAAGTACTCTTCTCATTGAGTTGCCAAGCGTTGTACCGTATCCTCTTTCTAATGGTTCGATAGCTATTTTTGCATAGCTTTTATCTTCGCTTTGTTCCAGTATTTGTACTGAAGGTTTTTCAATTTCCATGAGTCATCCCCCTTTAAAAGTTTGTCACTAGACTCTTCTGCGCTTTGGTGGTCTGCATCCGTTGTGTGGAAGTGGAGTTTCATCTTTGATGAGTGTAACTTCAAGTCCTGCTGCTTGTAGAGCTCTGATTGCAGATTCTCTTCCACCGCCTGGTCCCTTTACGTATACTTCAACATATTTTAAGCCGTGTTCCATGGCTTTTTTTGCTGCTTCTTCAGCTGCTTCTTGGGCTGCAAATGGTGTGGATTTTCTGCTTCCTTTGAATCCTAGTCCGCCTGCTGATGCCCAGCTGATTACGTTGCCTTGCATGTCAGATAAGGTTACCATGGTGTTGTTGAAAGATGACGAAATGTGAGCTTGTCCTTTTTCAATATTTTTTCTGGCTCTTCTCTTAACTCTAGCTGTTTTTCCTTTAGCTTTTGCCATTTTTACCTCCTTATCTTACACCTTTTCTAGTTCTTGCGTTTGTCTTTGTTCTTTGTCCTCTTACTGGAAGGTTTCTTCTGTGACGGAGGCCTCTGTAGCATCCGATTTCACGTAGACGTTTGATGTTTAGTGATGTGTCACGTCTTAAGTCACCTTCTACTGTGATGTGTTCCATAGCGTTTCTGATTTGTGCTACGTCAGCTTCAGTAAGGTCTCTTACTCTTGTATCTGGATTTACGCCTGCATCTTGAAGGATTTTTGTTGCTGTTGGGCGTCCAATTCCGTAGATGTAGGTTAATCCGATTTCTATTCTTTTATCTCTAGGTAGGTCAATACCTGCAATTCTTGCCATTATTTGTCCTCCTTAACCCTGTACTTGTTTATGTTTAGGGTTTTCACAGATTACCATCACTTTTCCTTTTCTTTTAATGATTTTGCATTTGCTGCAAATCTTTTTTACAGATGGTCTTACTTTCATGATAATTCATCCCCTTTATTATTTGTTTCTCCAGGTGATTCTGCCCTTGGTTAGATCGTATGGTGATAATTCCATTGTGACCTTGTCTCCAGGTAAGACTCTGATGTTGTTCATTCTGAGTTTGCCTGAGAGGTGGCCAATGATTTCATAACCGTTGTCCAGTTTCACCTTGAATATAGCATTTGGTAATGCGTCGACTACTACGCCTTCTACCTCTATAGTGTCTTTTTTTGACATAAATGTCCATTCCCCCTATTATTGTAACTTTTAGTTAGAGCTTTCAATGATTTGTTTGTAAATTCAAAATCTTCAATATTTGTGGCCTTGTCATTTGTAAAGGCTAGGTGAGATATTTTTTTCTTTTTTGGAGCTTCGATTTTTCTTAAATCTCCATCTGCTATTAGGCAGTAGCTTTCGTCAATGACTTCGATTACGACGAAGTATCTAAATTTATCTCTACCTGCTTTACTTCTGACTATGGCCCCTCTTTCGATTTTATCTATCATTTAAGATTGTCTAATCCTCTAAAAATTTGGTCACTAACCTCTTCTAGAGGTTGGTTGCCGTCAATGTTAAGCACAAGTCCAAATTGATTGTAGTAATCAATTAGGGGGGCAGTTTCGGCTTCGTACACACCAATACGCTTTAACACTGTTTCTTCTTTGTCGTCTTCACGTTGGTAGAGCTCGCCTCCGCAGTGGTCACAGACGCCTTCTACCTTGGGTGGGTAGTTTTTGATGTGGAAGCTTGCTTTGCAGTCCTTGCACATTCTTCTGCCTGTGATTCTGTCTACTAGCGATGCCTTGTCAACGTTAAGATTTACAACTGCATCTAAGTCTTCGTTTCTGGATTTTAAGAAGTCTGTTAGTGCAGCTGCTTGATCTAGATTTCTAGGAAATCCGTCAAGCAAAAATCCGTCTTTGACGTCGTCTTGTGAGAGTCTGTCCTTTACAAGTTCTATAGTGAGTTCGTCAGGAACTAGTTGTCCCTTGTTCATATAGACTTGGGCTTGTTTGCCAAGCTCGGTTTCATTTCTCAAATGTTCTCTGAATATATCTCCTGTTGAGATATGCACTATATTATATTTTTCTTTTATAAAAGTTGCTTGTGAACCCTTACCCGCTCCTGGCGGTCCTAATATTATCAGTCTCATATTATCCTAAGAACCCCTTATAGTGACGCATTGTCATTTGTGCTTCTAGTTGTTTTACAGTTTCTAGGGCAACACCTACGACAATGATGATTCCTGTGCCGGTAAATCCGACTTCCAAATTGGAAAAGTGTGCTAATAATAATGGTAATGTTGATAGAATTGCAAGTGCAACACCACCAACAAAGGTAATTCTGTTGACTGTTCTTCCTAAATAGTCGCTTGTTGGTTTACCAGGTCTGATACCTGGGATAAATCCACCTTGAGATTGTATATTTTTTGCATATTCAACTGTGTTGAATTGAATTGCGTTGTAGAAATAGGTGAAGAATATGATTAGGATAATGTTTATTACCAAATATATCCAAAAACCTACCTTGCCTTCTGTTGTAAGGAAGTTTCTCAAAAATCTGGAGAAACCACTGTTTCCGCCTGTTAGTAATACTATGGTGCCTGGAATTTGCATAAAGGTTGATGCAAAGATAACTGGCATAACTGAAGCCATGTTTACCTTGATTGGAATGTGTGTGGCTTGTCCGCCGTAAACTCTTCTTCCTACAACTCTCTTTGCGTATTGAACAGGAACCCTTCTTTCACCTTCTTGAATTAGAACAACGAAAGCAAAGATTGCAACTAGGATTAAAATCCATAGAGCAAATGAGATCCATGAAATTTGTCCGATTTGTGCTAGTCTGATTTGCTTCATAAATGTTGCAGGCATTCTACTGATGATACCGATAAAGATGATAAGACTCATGCCGTTACCAATACCTTTTTCAGTAATTTGGTCACCAAGCCATACTAGGAAGCTTGAACCTGCTACTAGTGTAATGATGATTAAAAGGTGTTCGATGAATCTATTGGCAACGATAGCGCCAGAGTAGATTCCATAAACTGAACCTGCTGCTTGAATAAATGCAAGCACAACACCAACGATTCTTGTAATCTTTTGAATTTTCTTTCTGCCTTCTTCTCCTTCTTTTGAAAGTTGTTCCAATGATGGAATAGCAACTGTCAATAGTTGGATGATAATGGAGGCTGTAATGTGTGGATAAACGCTGAGGGCGAATATCGACATATTTGAGAAGCCGCCACCGGCCATAAGGTCTAAAAATCCGAGTAAGCTGTCGCTTGCTGCACCAAAGATTTCTTTAATCCTGTTAATGTCCATAAATGGTGCTGGGATTTGGTTACCAAATCTAAAAACAAGAAGACATAAAAGAGTAAAGAGCATTCTGTCTCTTAATTCTTTTACTTTCCAGGCATCTCTCAAGGTCTTAATCATTATAGCACCTCTACTTTGCCGCCAGCTTTTTCGATTTTATTTTTCGCTTCTTGGCTGAATTTTGAAGCAGTAACTGTAAGCTTTTTGCTAATTTCACCGTTGCCTAGGATTTTGATGTTCTTGTCTGATCTGTGGATAAGTCCAACTGATACTAGGGCTTCACGATCAACTGTGTCACCGTCGTTAAACATTTCTTCTAAGTCACGAACGTTAATAACCTTGTAGCTTACACCCCAAATATTTGTGAAGCCTCTTTTTGGGAGCCTTCTGAATAATGGCATTTGGCCACCTTCAAATCCTGGTCTAACGCCACCACCACTTCTGGAGTTTTGTCCTTTGTGACCACGAGTTGAAGTTTTACCCATGCCAGAACCGGTTCCTCTACCGACTCTTTTTTTGGAAGTTCTTTCCAAAGCTTGTAAATTTTCTAATTTCATTATAGAACCTCCTAGTCAATAACTTCTACAATGTGTGAAACCTTTTTGATCATACCACGAATTTGTGGTGTGTCTGTAGTTTCAACAACATGTCCAATTCTTCTAAGTCCAAGAGCCTTTACAATTTTTCTATGACTTTCAGGTTTGCCAATAAGACTTCTTGTTTGTTTGTATTTAATATTAGCCATGATAAGTCACCTATCCTAAAATTTCTTCAACACTCTTGCCTCTCATTCTGGCAACGTCTTCTGGACGTTTCAGACTGAGTAGACCTTGAATTGTCGCATCTACAACGTTTCTTGGATTATTTGATCCAAGGCACTTTGTTCTTATATCTTGAATTCCTGCAAGTTCGCAAACAGCACGGACAGCAGAACCAGCGATAACACCAGTACCTTCTTTAGCAGGTTTTAGTAAAACTGTACCTGCACCTTTGATTCCAACGATTTCGTGTGGAATAGTTGTGCCTTGAATTGGAACTTGGATCATGTTTTTCTTAGCATCTGCAACAGCTTTTCTGATAGCATCTGGAACTTCCAGAGCCTTGCCCATGCCAACGCCAACACGTGAATTCTTATCTCCTACTACTACAAGAGCTGCAAAACGGAAGTTCTTACCACCTTTAACTGTCTTTGAGACTCTGTTTATAGCAACAACTCTTTCTTCTAGATCGAGCTCTTGTGGTTTAATATTATTGGTCATATTTCCCTCCTACTTTAGAAGTTCAGGCCAGCTTCTCTAGCGCCATCTGCAAGTTCTTTAACGCGTCCGTGATAGATGTAACCACCTCTATCAAAAACAACGTCTTTGATTCCCTTGTCAACAGCACGTTTACCGATTAGCTTACCAACTTCTCTTGCCGCTTCTTTATTTTCTGTTTTATCGAGGCTAAATTCTTTATCTAAGGTTGATGCACTTGCAAGTGTAACCATTTTTACGTCGTCAATAAGTTGTGCATAGATGTGTTTTGAAGATCTTCTAACACATAATCTTGGACATTCAGCTGTACCGCTAATCTTATTGCGCACTCTTTGGTGTCTTTTTTGACGCAGTGCATTTTTATCAGCTTTGTTAATCATTTATACCTCCTACTTACCGGTCTTACCAACTTTGCGACGAACATATTCATCAGCATAGCGGATACCTTTTCCTAGATATGGTTCAGGTGGTCTGTATCCACGGATGTGGGCGGCAAATTGACCAACAGCTTGCTTGTCTGCACCTGATACAACGATTGTATCTTGAGCAGGAACTTCTACTGTAAGTCCTTCTGGAATGTCGAGATCAAGTGGATGTGAAAAACCAAGTGTTAAACCAAGTTTTTTGCCATTCATTTGGGCCCTGTAACCAGTACCGATGATCTTTAATTCCTTCTTGTAGCCTTCGTGTACACCTACAACCATATTATTAATTAAACTTCTTGTTAAGCCGTGTAGACTTCTAACTCTTTTGGTATCATTCGAGCGGATAACTTCGTATCCTCCGTCTACTTTTTCTAGTTTCATCTCAGGAACCATTGTGAGACTTAACTCTCCCTTTGGCCCTTTGACGCTTACGTCTTGGCCATTTACGTTAAATGTAACGCCTTCTGGGATTTCAATTAGTTTTCTACCAATTCTACTCATCTTATCCTCCTTACCAGACGTAGCAAAGTACTTCGCCACCGACTTTTTGCTTGCGAGCTTCTTTGTCAGTCATAATTCCATTTGATGTGGAAATGATTGCAATGCCAAGTCCGCCAAGTACGGTTGGAAGTTCATTTGAATTTACATATATTCTTAAACCCGGTTTTGAAATTCTTCTAATACCGGTAATAACTCTTTCTTTTTCGTTGATATATTTTAGGCTAATGCGAATTGTGCCTTGCACATTTTCCTCAATAACTTCATAGTCAGCAATGTAGCCTTCTTCTTTGAGAATTTCCGCAATAGCAAGCTTGATTTTGCTAGCAGGAATGTCCACTGTTGCATGTCTTTGGTGGTTTGCATTCCTGATTCTAGTTAGCATATCTGCAATAGGATCTGTTAACATCTTTTTTCCTCCTTTACCAACTTGCTTTCTTTACTCCAGGAATTTCGCCCTTATAAGCGAGTTCTCTAAAGCAAATACGACAAATTCCGTACTTTCTCAAATAGCCGTGTGGTCTTCCGCAAATCTTGCAGCGATTATATGCTCTGGTTGAGAATTTTGGTTCTCTCTTTTGACTTGCAATTTTTGATTTCTTTGCCATTGTTCCTCCTTACTTTTTAAAAGGCATACCTAAGAGCTCTAAGAGTGAGTAAGCTTCTTCGTCGGTATTTGCAGTTGTGATAATTGCAATATCCATACCGTGAATATCGTTTACTTCATCATAAATGATTTCAGGGAAAATCAATTGTTCTCTAATACCGATAGCATAATTTCCTCTTCCATCAAAACTCTTTGAGCTAACGCCCTTAAAGTCTCTAACGCGTGGGAGTGAGATGTTCATAAACTTGTCTAAGAAGTAGTACATCTTGTCGCCACGAAGAGTAACTTTAGCACCAATCTTCATGCCTTCACGTAACTTAAAGTTAGCGATTGATTTTCTAGCATGAGTTACAACCGGAGCTTGACCGGAAATGAGTGCAAGTTCTCTAACTACATCATCTAACATCTTTGGATTGTCCTTAGCCTTGCCAAGACCAACGTTTAAAACTACCTTTTCTAACTTTGGTACTTGATTTACGTTTTCATAGCCATGTTTCTTAACAAGTTCAGGCACAACCTCAGTTTTATATTTTTCTAATAATCTTGGAGCCATATTGTTCCCCCTTAGTCAATAACTTCCCCGTCGGACTTTCTAAATCTTACTTTAGTGCCGTCGTCTAGGAATTTGTACCCAAGTCTTGTACGTTTCTTGTTCACTTGATCATAGTACATAACATTACTTACATCAATCTTACCTTCTCTTTTAATTAATCCGCCTGGTTTTGTTGGTCCCATTGGCTTTTGGTGTTTAACTTGAATATTAACACCTTCAACAATTACCTTTTTTTCTCTAGGAAAAGTGCGTAATACCTTACCAGTCTTACCCTTATCTTTTCCGGCAATTACTATAACTGTGTCTTCTTTTTTAATTCTCATAAAGCACTCCTTATAAAACCTCAGGAGCAAGACTTACGATCTTCATATAACCGCCAGCTCTTAACTCTCTGGTAACAGGTCCGAATATACGGGTTCCAACCGGATTCTTGTCATCTTTTATAATAACGCATGCATTGTCATCAAAGGAGATATATGAGCCATCAGGACGTGATAGTGGATAAGTTGTCCTAACTATAACAGCCTTTTGAACGTCTCCTTTTTTAACAACTCCGCCGGGTGTTGCACTTTTAACAGCAACGACTACTATGTCCCCAACCTTAGCGATTCTCTTTTTAGAACCACCTAGAACTTTGATAACGAGGACTTCTTTTGCCCCGGAGTTGTCAGCAACTCTCATGCGGCTTTCTTGTTGTATCATATAATCCTCCTTTTACTTAGCACGCTCGATAATTTCAACGAGTCTCCATCTTTTATCACGGCTTAGAGGTCTTGTTTCGGTAATCTTTACCTTATCTCCAATTTTAGCTTCGTTGTTTTCATCATGTGCCTTAAAAACTGTTGTACGATTAATTCTCTTCTTGTATACAGGGTGGGCTACCTTTGTTTCAATCTTAACGGAAATAGTCTTGTCCATTTTATCGCTTGTAACGATGCCAACTCTTGACTTTCTTAAATTTCTTTCCATCATTATGCCTCCTTCCTGATACCTAGAGCTCTTTCTTGCTCAATGGTTTTAACCTTTGCAATTTCTCTTCTAACTGTTCTTATTCTTAAAGGATTATCTAAACTACCAGTGGCTGCTTGGAAGCGAAGATTGAAAAGCTCTGCTTTAAGATCTTTTTGTCTTGCTACAAGTTCTGCATCTGATAGTTGGCGTATTTCTTTAATTTTCATTACCAACACCTGCCTTTGGTTCAAAATTATCTCTACTGATAAATCTTGTCTTAATTGGTAGCTTGTGAGCAGCAAGTCTCATAGCTTCTCTTGCGTCTTCTTCACTTACTCCACCCATTTCAAACATAACTCTACCTGGTTTAACTACAGCTACCCAGTACTCTGGAGCACCTTTACCTGAACCCATACGAGTTTCAGCAGGTTTTTGTGATACAGGTTTGTCTGGGAAAATCTTAATCCAGATACTACCGCCACGTTTAACTGATCTTGTCATAGCACGACGTGCGGCTTCTATTTGATTGGAGGTAATCCATGCTGGCTCTAATGCTTGGAGGGCATATTCACCATAAGTGATGGTGTTACCTCTTTGAGCACTACCTTTCATTCTGCCACGGTGGACTCTTCTTCTTTTTACTCTTTTAGGCATCAACATAATTATTTCCTCCTACTTACTTAGATTGTCCGGCTTGTCCCTTGACAAATCTTTTTCTTCTTCTTTTCTTTCTATCATCGCGTGGAGGTTCGATTTCTGGTAAAACGCCGTTTAGAACTTCACCTTTGTAGATCCAAACCTTAACACCAATCTTACCATAAGTTGTGTTTGCTTCTGCAAAACCATAATCGATATCAGCTCTTAAAGTTTGTAGAGGAATTGTTCCTTCACTATAACCTTCAGCTCTTGCGATATCTGCTCCTCCTAGACGACCTGAAACTTGGGTTTTAATACCAAGTGCACCCGCTCTCATTGATCTTTGAATTGCTGATTTCATAGCACGACGGAATGCGATACGTCTTTCTAGCGCACCTGCAATGTTTTCTGCAACAAGTTGTGCATCAACATCAGGATTTTTTATTTCTTCAACGTTTACTACAACGTCCTTACCTGTCATCTTGCTTAATTTAGCGCGTAGGGCTTCAACACCTTCGCCGCCTCTACCGATAACTACACCTGGCTTTTGTGTGTAGATTGAAACCTTAACCTTACCGGCTGCGCGTTCGATGTTAACCTTTGAAATTCCAGCTTGATATAACTCTTTTTTAATGAAATTTCTGATATTGTAGTCTTCTACCAAAAGATCAGAAAAGTCTTTTTTATTCGCAAACCATGTGGAATCCCAGTCTTTAATAACGCCAACTCTTAAGCCGTGTGGATTTACTTTTTGACCCATAACACTCTCCTTATCTTTCTTCGACTACTACGCCGATGTGACTAGTACGTTTTAAAATTGGATATGCCATACCCTTAGCCTTTGGACGATATCTCTTCATTCTTGGACCGTCGTTTGCATAAGCGTCCTTAACATATAATTTTGATCTATCAGCATTGTTGTTATGTTCAGCATTAGCCACTGCGGATTTTAAAACATCCGATAGAATGCGTGCACCCTTTTTAGGTGTAAACATTAGGAAAGCTAACGCATCATCAACTTGCTTGCCTCTGATTTCGTCACAAATAAAGTGAACTTTTCTTGGGGCAATTCTAACATATTTTGCAATTGCTCTTGTTTCCATAACTTCCCCCTACCTACTTACTGCTTTAGCGTCTTTTCCGCCATGACCCTTAAAGGTTCTTGTCAAAACAAATTCGCCAAGTTTGTGGCCAACCATATCTTCTGTAACATATACAGGAACGTGTTTTCTGCCGTCATGAACAGCAATTGTGTGGCCTACAAATTCAGGGAATATAGTTGATCTTCTAGACCATGTTTTAATAACTTTTTTCTCATTAGCTTCGTTTAATGCTTCAATCTTTTTCATCAGATGATCATCTACGAAAGGCCCTTTTTTAATTGATCTACTCAAATTATTCCTCCTTACTTGGTTCTTCTTCTAATAATTAAGCTATTAGACTTGTTATTCTTCTTACGTGTCTTAACCCCGCGGCTCTTCTTGCCCCATGGAGTCATTGGTGATGGACGACCAACTGGTGCTCTACCTTCACCACCACCGTGAGGGTGGTCAACAGGGTTCATAGCTGAACCTCTTACGTGTGGACGTCTGCCCAAGTAACGGCTTCTACCAGCCTTACCAATAGTGATAAGCTCGTGAGTTGAGTTGCCAACTTCACCAATTGTAGCCTTACATTCAAGTAAAACCATTCTCATTTCGCCTGAAGGTAATCTGAGGATAGCATATTTGCCTTCCTTACCCATAAGCTGAGCTGAGATACCTGCTGAACGAGCAAGTTGTCCGCCCTTGCCAGGTTTTAACTCAACGTTGTGAACAACTGTACCAACTGGGATGTCCTTTAATTTAAGAGCATTACCAACCTTGATATCAGCATCTTCACCTGAAACGATAACATCGCCAACCTTTAATCCATCTGGATGAAGAATGTATCTCTTTTCACCATCACGATAGAAAATAAGAGCAATGTTTGCACTTCTATTTGGATCGTATTCGATAGCGTTTACTACGCCTTCGATACCGTCTTTATCTCTCTTGAAATCGATGATTCTATATTTCTTTTTAGCCCCGCCACCTCTGTGACGCATAGTAATCATACCTCTTGAGTTTCTTCCAGCATTTTTTGGAAGACTTACAAGCAAGCTCTTTTCAGGACTTGTCTTTGTAATTTCCTCAAAAGTTGAAACCGTCATGTGACGTCTACCAGGGGTTACTGGCTTAAATCCTTTAATCGCCATCTTTAGCCTCCTATTCTAGACCTTCGAAGAACTCAATTTGCTTTGAACCTTCTTTAAGCTTAACAATAGCTTTCTTCCAGTCAGATGTTCTACCTTCGATCATACCTTGACGTTTCTTTTTGCCAGGCATCTTAACAATGTTAACCTTTTCAACTTCAACGTCGAAAATTTCTTCAACAGCCTTTTTAACTTCAGTCTTGTTTGACTTTCTGTTAACCTTAAAAGTGTATTTTCTTTCAGCCATATCATCCATAGATTTTTCTGTGACGATAGGACGGATAATTATATCGTAAGCATTCATTATATAAATACCTCCTCAATCCTTGCTAAAGCAGCTTCACTTACAACAAGTGTATCGTGCTTTAAGATGTCATATACATTGATAAGATCTGCGAAAGTTACTGCTGTCTTTTGTAAATTTCTAGCTGAAATGTAAACATTCTTGTCAACCTTTTCAGTTACAATAAGTGGCTTAACTGCACCAACATTTGAAATGAAGCTAACCATATCCTTGGTCTTTGGAGCGTCAAAAGTAATATTATCAACAACTACCAACTTGCCTTCTTCAAACTTGCTTGTCAAAACTGATCTTAAAGCAGCTTGTCTAGTTGATCTAGGAAGCTTGTAGGAGTAATCTCTTGGCTTTGGTGCAAATACAACACCGCCACCCTTCCATTGAGGTGATCTGATAGAACCTTGTCTAGCACGACCAGTACCCTTTTGTCTCCATGGCTTTCTTCCGCCGCCTCTAACCTCTGCACGAGTTTTTGCGCTTTGTGTACCTTGACGTTTATTTGCTAATTGATTAACAACAGCTTGGTGAACAGAGGCTTCGCTAATCGTTGCAGCAAAAAGTTCTTCCGGAAGATCGATTTCTTTAATTTCTTCACCCTTCATATTTAAAACTTTAATCTTAGGCATCTCGTCCTCCTTTATTTCTTATGTGCACTCTTTACAAGAACCATAGAGTTCTTTGGACCAGGAATAGCACCTTTAATTAAAAGTAAATTCTTATCTGCATCCACTCTAATAAGTTCAAGATTTTGTACAGTTACTTGTTCGTGACCAGTCTTACCCATCATTCTGTGACCTTTAAAAACACGTCCTGGATAAGTAGCAGCTGATAGACCGCCTGGTCTTCTGTGGAATTTTGAACCGTGACTCATACGACCTCTTTGGAAACCGTGTCTTTGAACAACACCCAAAGTTCCCTTACCTTTAGAAGTACCAATAACGTCTACAAAATTACCTTCTTCAAAAATATCAACCTTTACTTCGCTTCCAAGTTCTAAATCTTGGAGAGAAGAATCTCTTAATTCTTTTAAATAACGCATTGGTTTAACGCCAGCCTTCTTAAAATGACCTTGAGCTGGTTTGTTAGCCAATTTTTCTCTAATAGGATCAAATCCAAGTTGAACTGAATTGTATCCTTCCTTTTCAACTGTCTTCTTTTGAACAACAACGTTTGGTGTTGCTTCAACAACAGTTACGGCCACAAGTTCGCCTGTTGGTCCGAATACTTGTGTCATGCCGAGTTTTTTACCCATAATGCCTTTCATTAAGCACCTCCATATTTTATAGCGGATTGACCTTCAATCATATAAATGTCTTATAGCTTGATTTCGATATCTACGCCTGCTGGTAGATTCATCTTCATAAGAGCGTCCACAGTAGCTTGTGTAGGATTGATAATATCAATCAACCTCTTATGAGTTCTTTGCTCAAATTGTTCTCTTGAATCCTTGTTAACGTGAACAGAACGTAGGATAGTAACAACTTCCTTGCGTGTTGGCAGTGGAACCGGTCCAGACACTTCAACGCCTGTTCTCTTAGCAGTTTCAACGATCTTCTTTGCTGAATTATCAAGAACCTCGTGATCATATGCTTTAAGACGGATTCTGATTTTGTTATTTGTGCTCATAATACCCTCCTTCGTATGATTTGCCCTACATACGACGTCACCTACAACGCAACCGTGTGTTTCTTATTCCGCTTCAAAAGAAAAACCGGTCAGACGCTGTTGGTTTCGTTGGAATCTAGTCCAACTTCTCCACGAAAATTACCTTGCATCCGCAAGCAACTTCTCGCTTCTACGCCTCGACTCCGGGCACTTAACTAGTATAACAAAAATGAATAAATCTATCAAGTATTTTTTTAAAAAAAACTTATAAAAACCATCAAAGTTAAAAGACGGGATAAAAATAACAAGTGTATGCAGTTAAGTTTCGTTTGGATGTGTGGCGAGGGAAAATATATTTCTCGCCCAAGAGGATAAAAATTTCGCGCAGCGGGTAGCGGCCGATTTATTTCGGCCAAAAATTTTTATCCGAAGGAAAATTCTAGACATTAAAAATAAATTGTGTTTATAAAAGATAAATATATGCCCCTATATAATAGGAAGAGAAGAAACATTTTTCCGATGGATATTCATGTAGCCCAAAAAATTGCCCCAATAAAAATTTAGCGTATATAATTCCACACCCCCTCACCCCACAAGGGGGATCACGGTTGTGGCGGTCCACATTCTCCTCAGACTCTTGTCCTCAATCGTTTTTCCCTTCGGTCCAACGATTGAACAAGAGGTTGCGTGAGTCGCTGCATACCAATCGACGGCGTCCTTGCGGACTTGTCTCTTGGGCAGGGCTGCAAGTTGACCCTACACCGCAAAGCGATCTATAAATGGAATAATTTTCTCAACGGATATTCATGTAGCCATGTACCGTCCACTTTATTGTGGACATTAGGCGAATGTGATTGCCCCTTGTGGGCATGAACATTCGTCGTTAAAACCAAAAAAGCAGACGTATTCTTGAACGTCTGCTTCTCTATATTTCTATTTTTGTGCATTATATAGATTATAAAACTCTCCCTTCAAATTGAAGACCTCATCAAATGTCCCCTCTTCAACCAAATCTCCATTTTTCAAAACCAAGAAATATCCTGCATTTTTAATGCCTTGGAGTCTGTGACTTGTAAAGATGGTCAAATCTTTTTCGCTCCATGCCATTAACCTGTCCCAAAAATCGCGTTCGCTGATTGGGTCCAGAGCTGACGATGGTTCGTCAAAGATCTTGCACGATGACTCTTTATAAAAGGCGCGGGCACAGGCAATCTTTTGCCATTGGCCTCCAGATAAGTCTGTCCCGTCTTCGTAAAGCTTGCCCAAATTTGTATCCAGGCCATTTTTTAGACTGTCGACCACATCATCAGCCCCACTGTTTTTGAGGGCGTCTTGTAGTCGTCCTTTGTTTAATTCATCTTCCGTGTCGGAAATAATTATATTTTCCAATGCGGAAATTTCAAATTTATTGAAGTCTTGGTAAAGGATGCCAAAGCATTTCCTGAGGGCCTTTAAATCATAGGCCTTTATGTTTTCTCCGTTTATAAAAATTTCTCCATCAGTCGGATCGTAAAGTCTCAAGATGAGCTTGATCAGAGTTGTCTTGCCCGATCCGTTTATGCCCACCAGGGCGACCTTATTGGGTGCTTGGACCTTGAAGCTGACATTTTTCAGTGCATAATCGTCCCTGCCTGCGTACTGGTAGGAGACATTTTTAAATTCAATGGAGTTTATCTCTTGAATAACCTTGTCGCCAGCCTCCATATTTACATCTGTGTCCAAAAACTCAAAATAATTTTCCATAAAGAGCTCGGTCTCGATCAAAAGAGCCCCTTCTTGGACCAGGGTAATGGACGAAGCGCCGGTGTAGACCGTATAGGAAATAAAAAGTGCCAGGCTGCCAAGGGTAAACTCGCCTGCAATAACTCGTGACACAAAAAATCCAATGGTAAAGGCAATAAGCCCCGTCCCAACTATGGACATAATGACAGAGGCCAGACCTTTTTTCCGCCTGTCCCTCTTGGTAATTTCATAAATGCTTTCAAAGGTCTTTTCATAATCGCTTTGAATCTTCTTGCCAAAGGCAAAGGAAATCCTCTCCTTGGCGTAGTCCCTCTTTAAAAGCACATCCGAAAAATACCTGAGGACCTTTGCCAGCGGACTCCTGGTGACCGTATTCTCATAGGCCTCAACTTGCAATTTGTAAAGCAAAATGCTTTGAGGAATGAGTGATAAGAGCATTAGAATTGGAATCCACACCCTAAAAGTCGCCAGCTGGACCATCATAATAATAAGAGTCAAAGCCATCCTAAAAACTGAAAGGCTGTATACCAAAAGATTTATCGGCCTCCAGGCAATTTCCCCCTCGATCAGCTCAATCTTGTCATAATAAGACGGATCTTCCAAAATCTCCAAGTGGTTGATCTCGTTAATCTTGTTTTGCAGGTCGGAGTTGACCTTCCTGATAAGTTGATCGGTCAAATCCCCCTGTAAAAACATGAGGATAGGACCACTTACCAGGTCAATCAAGAGAGCTATAAAGAAGGGAGCCAAAATAATCAGCCCCTCCCTTACAGATTCAATGGAGCCTGCTTGGTCTATAAAAATTTGCAAGGCATTTTGCTGCAAAATTGGTACAAAACTCATGGCAAGCAAAAAAACCGTTAGCGGAATAAAAACCGACGGCTTGCTTTGGTAGATGAGTTTAATCGAATGAAAAAAGTTTTTTATCGCTTTCATTTATAACACCTTCCTTTGTGATAATATTAAGTTTTAAATTATGGGAGACTCAAGCCTCCTTAAGCAATTATCATTACAGCCCTCCTAGTGTTATAAAACCATTTCTTACAAGATTATTATATCCCATTAAAGCGGTCGTGTCAAGTGGCGAGTAAAAACCAAATGCATTTTTCCTACGTATATCCATGTAGCCATGTACCGTCCACTTTATTGTGGACACCTTGCCAACGGAGACTCGATGTCCCGTTGGCAAGAAAAAATCATTCTACTACGGATATCTATTTACACGGCAAATATAAAGACCCCACAAATTTTGTGGAGTCAGATTTTTAAATTATTTTTTATTTTTATTTTGATTTTACTATTACATATTCTTTTGAACATTCTTCAAATAAACCTTCTTTTTCTTACTTCTCATATTTCTTTAGACATATAAGAGAATTTTAAATAAACAAAAAGACCTACTAAAGATTTTCTTTAATAGGTCTGAAATATAAAAATAGACTATTAGCTTGTGATTATGGATATGAGATAATTAATCGTTCCATTTTCAATCAATATATAGAGACCGAGTCCAATAAACACGACTGGTACAATTATTTTTTCGTACTTTTCTACAGTCTCTCCGATAGCAGAAATTGAGGCGAGACTTTGAGATAATTTGCATAGAATCAAAATCCCTAACGCAAATATTACTAAACTTATACTAATCTCAATCAAACTCATTCCTGTAAAATAGGGGATGTAAATTCCTAAATTATCTCCACCCATTGCCACTGTTAAGCTTGTAAATGCTAAGATTTTTGATCCATCTCCGGTAATTTTTCCCTCGATGTCTTCTTCATCAATATCTTCATCCACAAAAATTGATCTTATCCCAAGACCTAATGGAATTAAACCAAGAAGTCCGATAATCCAATCTTGTGGAATAAAATTTAAAAAGTAAGCGGCTATAAGACTAACCAGTACAAGCAGTCCTGTACCTAAATACTGTCCTGCATAAATTGATTTCAAACCTTCCTTGCCTTGACTGGCGAATAAAATAGTCAAAACAACTAAGTAGTCAATTGATGTAGAGACAAAAACTAATAAAGCAGATACTATTGTTTCCATTATTTCTCCTTTCAAAATATTTAATTTTTTTAGACAATCAAAAATTAACTACAAATACATTTTGCCTTGACAGTTGCCAATGGAGACATTTGAAGAAATAATTTCATAATTTTCTCACCTTTCTTTTTAATATTGCTTAAAGTTTAATTGATTTATCGGATTTTGTCAAGCATGCTGATAGATATCCACGCAAACTTTAGAGACACCTCGCACACGCAGGCTCGATGCCACGTGGGCGAGGATAAGTTTTATCTTCTCTTTATTTTTTATTTTATACGTTCATTATTCTCAAATACTACCGCTCCAGCGGTGTTTTCTCCCAGCGGAAAATCGTATTTTTTCAAAAGATGGTCGACCATCTGCTCTTTACTTTCAAAGGCCAAAACCTGGTAGGGTTCTTCGAAGGAGAGTTTTTCTATAAAGTAAAATTTGCCTTCATCTTCAACCATGACGCCTGTGTGGCCGACAAATAAAATATTGCCGTCGATTTCGTCCTTGGAATTTAAATAGACGCTGATCATCTTGGCCTTGTCATTTGTAAATTCAATCTTGCGATCAGCCAGGGCTTTTTTGATGGCCTCGACTTGTTTGTCAGCATCAGCAGAGTCAGCTGCGGCAATCGGTGCGTAAAAGGATTCGAATTTTTCCATGTCTTCATCATTAAAAAGTTTTGATTCGGCAAGTGACGACTTGTCAAAGGCCAGGACCGAGGTCTTGTCCTCGATTTTTTCGCCAATATATATAGAATCACGGAGTAATCCAAAGGTCGTGATCCGGCAATTGTTGCCAAGGCCGATTGGGGTCTTAGTTGAATCCGCCTGAGCCTTGCCAATCATATCCAAATAATCGGGTTCCTCGTAGTCAACAAAGTCCCCTGACTTATTGTTATAATAGTCATTGTATTTTTTCACTTGGCCGAGGAATTCGTCAATTCTCTCCTGACTAATGCCAGCTGCCTTTAAAAGTTCGCCTGTCTTTTCTTGGGATTCAGCATTTCCCAATGCAGAAAACTTAAATGTGTTTTTACTCTTGTCCGCACTTTCACTCTTGTCCGCCTGCTCACTAGCGTCCGTGCTTTCACTAGCGTCTGTGCTTTCATTAGTATCCGTGCTTTCACTAGTGTCCGCCTCTTCAATCTTGTCCGTCTCCTTGCTCTTATCCACGCCTGACTTATTGCATGCAGATAGACTCAATAGCAAAGCTAGTATTAATATATATATTTTTTTCATTATCTTACCTCCAGGCCTATTATAATTTTTTTATGCAGGCCTTGTCAAATTCTTAAAAAAATCCAAGAAAAAACCAGGCTCAGCCTGGTTCTAATCTATATATCCATATTTTCCATTTCTTCTTCAACGGTCTTTGGTCTCATGTCTTGGACAATTTTTTGTGCTTCATTTGCTTTAACACCGCAATCGTGTTGAGATTTTTCGATGCAGGCTCTTTGCCTAATGTATTTGATCAAGACAATAACGCCGATGACTAGGCAAATATCCAAAGCTAATTTAACATAGCTGTCGACAATTTGCGTATAGAGAAGAATCTTTTGGATGGTTTGTAAACCGCCCATTCCGTTCATACCCATGGTAAGTCCCCCTTTCATTGACCTAATTATAGCACTTTGTTAATGGCTTTTCAATAAAGGCCCTTATCAGCTTATTCATTTTGTAAAATTTCAACTGGCGACAAGTCTTTTAGGGACCTCAAACTCAAGTAGGCGCTTACCAAAATTATCCCAATAGCGACCAAGACTGTGATTAAAAATGCCTGAGGCTCAAATTTAAATTCAATCTTTAAAATGTCAGCCATCATTGACCCGCCGCTAATGCCAAGCAAGAGTCCAAAGGCAACCACATAGGTAATTTCCAAGAGAAGCTCCATAGCTTGTCCCTTAAAGGTCGAACCCAGTGCAATGGAAACTGCAATGTCCCTCTTTCTCCTATAAAAAATTATATAAAATAATCCTGAGCTTGCAATCGATACCAGGGCGATCAAAAGCAGTGATAAAATCCTGTACCTGGATGCGTTCCAAGTCATCTGGCCCAGCCTGTCCTTGGCCCTGGCCAGTTGGTCGTTTAAACTATAAGAATACTCGGGATGGGCCCCTCCAAGATAATCCAAAATTTCCCAAAGCTTATTTGAATCTGGATTTTCCTCTTTAATTGCAATCCGCGTCATAAATTGTTCCCCATTAAATTCATTTTTAAAAGCCTGGAGTTTTTCTATGGGCAAAAATATGGTGTAGCCCAGCCTGACTCCGCTACTGGTCCCGTCCCAGAGCGTGTCGGTGTTGTAAACCATAACCCGGGTTTCATACTTGCTTTCAATGACCTTGAAAGAAAAATCCTCTCCCCCTATTTTTAATTTGTCCCCATCAAAGCTTGCCTTGTTATCCAGGGGAATGTACTCTCCATTTTTGGGAGTCTGGCCAGCTTCAATGGGCTTTTTATTTTTAATTTTATTTAAAGACTCCAGGGCCGACCTGCCTATAATTGCCCCACCGTCAAAGGACAAATCGCAGAGCTCCTTGATCTCATCATCTGTAATAAAAATTAAATCTATGCTTACAAAGTCTTGATTTAACATAAAACTTAATTTTGTGTTCCCACTATAAAAAATATCTATCTGGTCTTTGTACTTTTCATTTAAGTAAAGATAATCGTCATAAGTAATGGCAGAGAGTCCCATTGCTTGCGGCTCAATTACAGTCGTTGTAGTCTGAAGTTCCTTATAAGTCTTGTTGTAAAGTCTATTTTCACTGGTCAAATTTGATAGGGAAATAAATAAAATTCCCGTCCCAATGGCAATCAAAAATGACAAGGCAAAATACATATAGGCCTTGGCCATAAATCTGCTATTAACTCTTTGAAATGAATACTTCATCATGCACCTACCATATCGCTAACGCTAGACCTGGTGACGTAAAGTCCGCCAATTAGACCCAGCAAAACCGAAAGCAAAATAACTACCAGGCTGGAGACCAAATAAAATAAAGGTTCTTTGTATAAGTTGATAAAGGAAGATAAAAAGGATGAGCCAAAGGCAAATATAAGAGAATTTATCAAAATGGCAAAGAGAGAAAAAATCAGGACTTCCAAAATCGAATCTATCAAAATATCCCTCCTGCTTGACCCCTGGCTAAGTTTAATGCCAATATTTCTTTTGTTTTGCAAGAGCCTACCAATGTAAATTGCAATTATGGTCACCAAGGAAACAAAGGAAATCAAAAGCCCACTTAGGATGTTGTATTTAAAATTCATCCGCTTGCCCTCCTCTTCCCGCTTGACCAGCTCTTTATAGTCAGCAGTCATGATCCTATCGGCAGTAATCCCGTCCACATTTTTTCTGATGGTACTTACAATTTGGTCCGGATCTTCATCCACTCCGGTAAAGAGCAAATAATATTGGAGGCTGCTGCCCTTGGATATCTTTGCCAGAGTCTTGGCTGGCATAGCGACGCTTGCAAAGACATCCCTGCTGGAATACTTGCCAACGACCTCCAGCTTTTTCCCCTTGTAGGAAACATATTCGCCGATCTTTACATTGGAGAGTTCTTTTGCAGTAGGTCTAATCAAACACACATCAGCCCCATTTTTTATTTCCTCTGCAGTCAAATTCCTCCCCTCCAAAATCAGCATGGGCTTTTCAACCATGCCCTCATCAAGGCCGGCGATCGTGTGAACGAAAGTTTGTCCAGCAACCGAGACTGGAGAAACTGGACTTATAAAAAAATAATCCACATGGCTGTCAAAGAGCTTGTCCAAAGTTCCGCGAAAAGCGTCCGGCTCTACGCACTCGCCGACATAACTTAACTTGAGATCACCCTCACGGTAGAGGCCCTTCATGGTGTCCTCTCTGGCTTGGTACATCAAATTAGAAATGGTCATAAAGGGAAAAAACATGGAAATAACAACCGTCAAAAGCACCACTATGGTCAGCTTGCGATTGTAAACCATGTTCTTTATTAAATTATCCATCCTAAATTTAAACTTTTCCATAATAACCTCTTTTAAAATTGTACTTATTTTAAAAGCATATCCTTTAACTGGTCTATAGGAACTTCCCTAATTATCTCAAAATCATCTTCATAAATTTTTACAAATGTTGGATACCAGTCAACATCATATAGGCCAGCTAAAAATCCACCTTTGTCAAGCAACCTACCATCATCAGGATCTGATGGCCTATACATCTTTATTATATCATATTTATCCAAAATATCCTTGTCATCTAAAACTTCATTTGCCTTTTTGCAATCATTGCAACCTTCCATAGCAAAATAAAGTAATTTTGTCTTATCATTTGCTCCATACTCATCAGCAATAAGCTTGTTAACTCTTTTCATCAATTTATCCTTAGATTCATAGTCTCCAGAAGAAATTTTCCTTAAAAACATATCCATATCTTCCGTTTGAAAATCAACCTTACCGTCTTTCAGAGTAAAGTATGAGGGAGTGATACCAAATAATTTTGACTTGCCATCCAAACTATAATTTTTATTCTCTTCAATATTATATTTTTTTATTAAATTCTTTGGAATCTCGTCTTCCCAAAGTACAATATAATCCAAATCATCTGATTTAAATATCTTAGAAAATCGGTCAATGTTTCTAATGGCACTGGCACAAGAGCCGCAACCCTTTGACACATAAAATCCAGCATAGTTCTTATCAGGTAATTCTGCCAAATTTCCATCTTCATCATAAATGTCGAAACCTGCAAACTCATCCCCATAGACCAAGTCATAATTGGTATATGAATTCTCAGGTCTACCCTTGCAAGCTAAAAAACAAAGTATGATTATTAATAAACTTATCAAAAAAAATCTATTTCTCACTTATTTCACCTGCTTAAATCTATTATATAAATCTTATCTGTCTCGGCATCCATCAACAATATATTTCCTTCCATTTCCTGCATTTTAAATCTTCTTGCTACAAATACACCACTTTTAAAGTCATCGAGCATCTGATGGGTTAGGCTCTTTTGGTATTGCATTTCATTGCCAACAACTTTAAACTCGTGCAAGATTCCAAAACTGCCACTCGGCAAATAATATGAGTCTCCTATCTTTAACATGTCTGTAAAATTAGACAGAGTTGGGAAATCATACAGTTTTTTTAACTCATCTTCTTCGACAAGATAGAGGGCATCTCCACAGGATGGCCAAATAGAATAATCGTACTTACCAGTCTGCCTGTCCTTATCTCCAAATTTAAATCCCTTGTGATTTTGAACCGCATATAGCTTGTTATCAATAACTTTTAAAAAGCCACCAAATCTTTGACCATACAATTTTTCATTGCCATCTGGATCTATTTTTAAAATTGTCATATATTCTTCCCGAGCAAAAGCCGTAGATAAATATAAGGAGCCTTTATATAAAACTATAGAACTACAAGCATTTAACGATGACTTTTCTTTTAAAAACTTTACATCTATATTTTTCACAAAATTAAAATCCGTGTCTAAAACAACTACTCTTCCATTGCCATCATCCACAATATAGTAGTATCCACTATCTTCATCATAATAAAATGCAGCTGGCTTCTTAAACTCAACTTCTCCAGAACCCAGCTTGCCAATTGTTTTGATTAAATTCCCATCCCAATCAATCACTTTAATGTTATTATCTTCTTGATCTAAAATAATAATCTCATCAGGTCTTGCCATAAAATCTGCAATCAGTTTCAAATTTGACTTGCTTAAGTCAATAGTTTTCTTTATCTTGTCCTCTATATTAAATTCATAGTCCCCTACTGGATATTTCTCATCAGTTATTCTATATGCAAGATTATAAGCCTCATCATCAGACAGTCCATCCACATTGATATCTAAAATGGCAAACTCATTATCACTACTACTTTTATCGCAGGATAAAAGTAGTAGTGATAATACAGAAATTAGCATAATAATTATTGCTTTCTTTTTCATATTAATATCACCTTTACTGCTAAAATATTAGCAATAATCATATTTTAACAACATCCTGATTTCCGTCTTTCACCAGGCTTAACTGCATCATACTCTCTGCCTCCATCTGTCCAACATTTCAATCGATAAAAAGTTTGACTTATATAGTGAGGCCCAGTATTACCATTTTTATAGCAATTATCGCCTTCACAATTACCAACAGTATAATATCCAGTTTGTTCGCAATGATCTGCTTTTACCTTTACTCCTCCCATTACTAGCATAAGCACCACTAGTAATACTGCCAATGTTTTTTTGTACATATATGTACCTCCTTTATTTTTATTAAGAAATCGATTTATTTCGATAAATCAATTTCTTAATAGTTAAGTACCCCTTAGTGATAACTATTAAACATTTTTATAATATAAATAAAATTTATTTATATACTTCTTACTTGCCCTATATTTTTGTTTGAATTAAATAATTATTCATTTCATTTACACAAGAATCAACCGCTTTCTAATTAGTTAAATCTATTATATAAATCTTATTATTTCCATTTTCAGACATGAAAATTTTGTTTTTATATTCCTGAAGTCGGAATCTTTTTGATAAGCTTCCTATTTCTCCAGCTGAAATTTGATTAGTAACAACTCTATTGCAAATTAATTCATTAGAATTTAGTTCAAATTCATAAAGGCATCCATAACTGGCTCCAGGTAAATAGTATCTATTATCTTTTTTTATTAAGTCCGTAAAGTAACGACCTCTTGGTAATGAATAAACTTTTTTCATCCCTTCATTTTCTACTATATATATTGAGCCACAATTTTGATTCCAAAATTCCAATTCATGACTTGATCCTCCTGAGCTAACCTTTTTTCCACATTTAAAACCTCTCATGTTTTCAACTGCATAGAGCTTATCATCGATTACCTTTAAAAAACCACCAAACTTTTGCTCATATAGCTTTTCATTTTCATCCATATCTATGGATATAATAGACATAGTTTGTTCTCTGCCATAAGTTTCTGATAAATATATCTTACCCTTATATAAGACAATAGAATTAAATGGATTGTAATAATCTTCTTTTCCTTTAAGAGTTTCAACATTTATATTTTTTATAAAATTAAAATCTTCATCAGTAACAACTATTCTTTTATTCCCAAAATCTAAAATATAATAATCACCATTTTTTTCATCAAAATAAAAGGCTGTTGGAATTTTAAATTCCATATCCCCTGAACCCAGCTTTCCAACCTCTCTTATTAAGTTGCCTTCAAGGTCAGTTATCTTGATATTGTTGTCCTCTTGATCTAATATCACAATCTCATCATTATTAATTCTAAATTCTGATATACTTTTTATCTTTTCTTTAAAATCAATCTCATCTACTATTTTATTATATATTTCAGCATCTAAATCACTGGTAGGATATTTCTTTTGAACTTCCATAGAACCTTTGTTAATAGCTTCACTATCAGATAGACCTTCTATATCTACATCCAAAACTTCAAACTCATTTAGGCCAGAGTATTCTTGCCCCTGCTTATTACAGGAGACCAAAAACAAGGCTGCCAAAATTATTATAAAAATTTTCTTTTTCATATTACGCTCCTTTGTAAAGAAGATGGTGTACACCATCTTCTTAACAACAACCTGAATTTTGTCTTCCACCTGGCTCTTCTGTAATATATTCTCTACCACCATTATCCCAACATCTTAAAATAGTATTAACTTGTACTATATAATGTGCACTAGTAGATTTATTTTTATAACAATTGTTACCTTCACAATTCCTATAGGTTCTAGTATCGATGACTTCACAGCTTTCAGCCTTAATCTTTACTCCTCCCATTACTAGCATAAGTACCACTAGTAATACTGCCAATGTTTTTTTGTACATATCTGTACCTCCTTTGTTTTTATTAAGAAATCGATTTATTTCGATAAATCAATTTCTTAATAATTAAATACCCCTTAACAATTATTAATCATTTTTATAGGATAAATCATATTTATTTATATACTTCTTACTTGCCCTATATTTTTGTTTGAATTAAATAATTATTCATTTCATTTACACAAGAATCAACCGCTTTCTAATTAGTTAAATCTATTATATAAATCTTGTCAGTACCATAATCAGATAATAATATGTTTTCACCAAGTTCCTGCATCCTAAATCTTTTAAAATCATCCCCTGGATCCCCTATTATCTGCTTATTAATACTTTTAATATACTTCATTTCACCATTTTCTTCTGTAAATTCATCTACTGTCCCAAAAGTTGAACCAGCAAAATAATAAAAATTTCCAATTTTAATTACATCTGTAAAAGAGAATCTTGCTGGTATACTATAAAGCTTTTCCATACCATCTTCTTCTACCAAATATATAGCATCCCCACAGTTTGGCCAAATTTCATACTCATGTGACCCCATGCTCGTATCAATCTTTTTACCAAATTTAAAACCTCGTCTTTGCTCAATGGCATATAACTTGTCATCTATAACCTTTAAGAATCCGCCGAACTTCTGGTCATATAGCTTTTCATTGCCATCCATATCTACGCTTATTATAGCCATAGTTTTTTCGCCGCCGTAAGTTTCTGATAAGTATATCTTGTCTTTATATAAAACTATTGAGTTAAATATATCTGCATTTTCCTTATCTTTAAAGGTTTTTACTTCGATGTTTTTTACAAAATTAAAGTCTTCATCAATAACGACAATTCTCCTGTTACCATTATCTAAAATGTAATAGAGCTTATCTGCTTGATCAAAGAAAAAAGCTGTTGGGATTTTGAATTCCATGTTCCCAGAGCCTAATTTACCTACGGACTTAAGTAAATTTCCCTCCCAGTCAATAACTTTTATATTGTTATCCTCTTGGTCAAGGACTACAATCTCATTTTCTGTAGCTCTAAATTCTGCCAGTAGTTTTATACCTGCTTTTGTTAAATCTATTTCATCCACTATCCTGTCTTCTTCTTTAAATTCTATATTTGGAATTGGATATCGCTCCTTTACAGTATTATAAGCCTTTTCCATGGCATCATTATCATTAAGACCCTCTATATCAACATCCAGCACTTCAAACTCATTTAGACCAGAGTATTCTTGACTTTGGCTTTTGCAGGAGACCAAAAACAAGGCTGCTAAAATTATTGCTAAAATCTTCTTTTTCATAACTACCTCCCTATTATTCATTTAAATCTATTTCATAAATCTTCTTCATTTCAGAGTCACACAGGGCAATATTGCCCTCGTACTCTTGCAATAAAAACCGCTTGTCAACACTTTTTTTGGGAATGCCTAAAAAATCTGTAAGACTCCTAACATATTCTAGTCCTTCTGCTGAGCTTTTAAACTCGTGTAGATAAGAGCTACTCCCACTTGATAGATAATATGATTCTCCTTTTTTAATCAAGTCCGTAACGGATGAATGACTTGGCAGGTCGTATAATTTTTGCATTTTATCTCCTTCTACCAGATAAATAGCGTCTCCACACTGGCCCCAGGTCTCATACTCACGAGAATTTTTGTAGTCAGACTTTATTTTCTTACCATACTTAAAACCCTTTAAGGTTTGGACTGCATATAATTTTCCATCAGCCACCTTTAAAAATCCACCAAACCTTTGGTCGTACATCTTTTCCTTGCCATCCTTATCGATAGATAAAATGGCCATAACGCTTTCATTAGCAGAATAAGTTGATATGTAAATCTTATCCTTATAGTGGACTATGGAGTAAAAAGGTCTTCCATTTGCCTGCTCTTTAAAAAATTGAAATTTAATCTCGTCTACAAAATTAAAATTTTCATCAGCTCTTATAATCTTCTTATCAAAAATCTCCCCATTATCCAGAATATAATAAAGCCCTTCTTCCTCATCAAAGTAAAAGGCACTTGGGTCGCTAAAATATGAAGAGCCCATGTCCTCGCTCGCAATCGTCTTCAAGACTTGCCCCTGCAAATCTAAAATCTTTATATCCTTGGCCTCTTGGTCCAGAATAATAATCTCCTGGTCAGTAATCCTAAATCCAGCAATGGATTTTATAGGGTCGACATCTATGTCTATGACCTGGGAAATTTTATTTTCTTCTTTAAATTCATAGTCGTCCCTGGGATATTTTTCAGAAATATATGCGCCGGCCTTTCGACTTGCCTCAGATTCACTGAGTCCATTAATATTTATATCCAGCACTTCAAACTCATCCAGTGCCGCCTGGTCTCCTGAATTTTTTCCGCAGGATATTAATAGTATTGTGATTAGTAAAACAAGAGCAATTTTCTTTTTCATGGCTGAGCTAATTCCTCCTCTAATTTTCTTGGCTTTTCTTTTAACGGAATAAATCGTTCTTAGCTATTATCTACCCCTCTTGAACTCTTATTTAACATTTTTATACATTCACATGAGTAAATATAAATTCTTTCTTCTTATTATATATGTATTTGCATTAAAAAACCACGCTGGTATCTTAAGCGTGGTTTGAAATTCTATTTTATTTTATGCCAGCGCCTTGCCGACGACTGGGACGACTTGTTTTTTACGGGAGAGAACTCCGGGTGCGTCGAATTCGTTTTCTTTTAATTCTTGGCCGAAGGCTTTGGCGATTTTTTCTCCTTGGTCACCCACGACTAGGATTTTGGAATTTTCCTTTAAGATATCTGTCAGTATAAAGATATTTAAATCATCTCCGTCTGCCTTTCGACGGTCTTCCATGGCTACAAGTAGCTGGGCCTTTATTTTTTCCAGGCTGTCCATGTCCATGGTCATGACTTGGCCTATGTGCATCTTGTGGCCTTCGATGGTAAACTCTTTGACGTCTTCGTTCAATAAATCGGTTGGCCTCTTGCCTTCCAAACTTGTGCCGGCCTTAAACATGGCCTTGGCGTAGTCCTCTGGATTGATTTCCGCAATCTTTGCCATGCGGTCCAACATGATCCTATCGATATTGGTTGCCGTTGGCGATTTAAATAAAAGGGTGTCGGAAATTATTCCTGAGCAAAGGAGTCCTGCAATTTCTTTTGATGGGCTAATGCCCTTTTCCCCGTAAATGCTGGCGATAATTGTGCAGGTTGAACCCACTGGCATATTCCTAAAATAAATCGGCGCCTCTGTATTTATATTTGCCACCCTGTGGTGGTCGATGACTTCGATAATGGTCGCGTCTTGAATGTCGTGGATGGATTGGTTGCGCTCGTTGTGGTCCACCAGAATTAATTTCTTTTTCTCGGTCGAGATCAAATGATAACGAGAAATGCTTGCCACAACCTTGCCCTTGGCATCCAAAACTGGATAAGACCTAAAACGGGTTTCGCTCATCTTGGCAGTAACTTCGTCGACAAAGTCGTCCAGGCCAAAGGTCACCAAGTCTTCCTTGGCCATTACAGCTTCGATTGGCACGGCTTGGGGCAAAAGTCTGGATCCCATAAAGGTGTTGAACTGGGTTTTGATAAGGGCAACTCCATTTGCCTTGGCGGCTGCCAATAATTCGTCGTCAATTTCTCCGCCACCAGAGATAATCAAGATAGAGATTTTTTTGTCGCAGAGTTCGTGAACATCTGTTCGATTACCCGTGATTACCACGTCCCCCTCCTCGATAATTTTGAGGGCGTGGGGCAGGCTCATGGCAAAAACTCTCATAGAATTTAAGTCTCTGATTTTTTCTGGCATATAAATCGTTTCGCCCGATAAAACTTGAACGATATTTTCAAAAGGCGTATTGGAATTCCTAAGGACCTTGTCGTTCCACACGTCCATATAATTCTTTGTAATATTTGACAGAGAGACAATGCCCATAAGTTTTTCCTCGCTATCCACTGCAAAGACGTTGACGTTTTTCTCCTGCATAAATTCAAGAGCCTTGGCACAGGAAGTGTCTGGGCTCAATATAAATGGGCTGTCGAGCTTTAAATCTCTGACCTCGCTTTTGATTGTGTCCATAAAGATGGGTTGGTCCACGCCAAAATAATCCAAGACGAACTGGGTCTCGCGATTGATAGTCCCTAAGCGAATTGGCACGGCCTCGTAGTTTGATATTTTATTTTTTAAATCGGCATAGGCCAGGGCTGCACAGATTGAATCTGTGTCTGGATTCCTATGACCGCTGATGTAAACTTTTTCTTTCATAAGTCCTCCTTATAATTTATATATCATAGCAAAAAATATTTATAAAATCAAGGGCAGATGTGATTGTAAACACATTTACGAGTCCTCAATTTGCCTCCAACTTGACAAAAGGGCAAAAAAAGTATAAAATAAAAGACCTAAGGAGGAAGTTATGAATTTTCGAAAAATATTTAGAGTTCTATTCTTTCTTATTTTAACATCCAGCGTCGTTTACGCCGCTGAAAAGAAAGACGTGGTTCTAATGCAAGGTAAATTCAAAGTATTTACCAAAGTAGAATCTTACGAAGAACTCCAAGCGTTTGTAAAACAAAACTACCCCGACTTCATTATAAAAGAACAAAAAGAATTTAAGAACAATCAGGTGTACGAGCTCGAACCTCTGATTGAAATTTATTTAAAAGACGATAGCAAGGGCTCCAGGGTCAAAGTTCCAAACAGGACCGTTGGAGAAATGCTCGCCTACCTAAACATCGAGCTGGGAGAGGATGACCTAACAGTCCCAGGCCTAGACGAAGTGCCTACAGATAGCATTGTAAATATCTTTAGAGTTCGCGAAGAAATCAAAGAAGAAACAATGCCAAAAGAATTTTTGGTCATTAAACGCGAAAGCACAAACCCAATTTTAAAGTCCGAGGTCACCATCCAAAAAGGTGTACCTGGCGAAAAGAAAGTTACGCTGAAAAACAAAATCGTAAACGGTATTGTAAGGGGCAGCGTAGTATTGAAAGAAGAAATTATCAAAGAGGCTGTGCCTCAAATAATAGAAGTACCAATGAAGTCAAAAGAAAGTAAGGCAGAAGTGCTAACACGCGGAGCTTCACGCAAGTACGTGATGAATGCAACCGCTTATGAGGCAGGCCCATTATCAACTGGTAAACGCCCAGGAGATCGTGGCTATGGAATTACAGCCTCAGGCACCAGAGCAAGAAGAGGAACAGTAGCGGTAGACCCAAGGGTTATACCACTAGGCACCAAGCTTTATGTAAAGAGCTTGAACCCAGACATTCCTGACTACGGTTATGCGATTGCAGAAGACACAGGCGGAGCAATCAAGGGCATGAAGATCGACCTATTTATGAACACAGTCAGCGAATGCTTCCAATTCGGTAGAAGGCAGGTAGAAGTCTATATCCTACCAGCAGACACACCGGCAGACTTATTTAATTAAGACAAAACGAAAGACCAAGTGCGACTTGGTCTTTTTTTGTGGGTTAGATTTTGTATTTTAAGTATATTTATCTACATGCAATTGGAAATGATATATCAACCCCATTGTATTTTATCCTTATTAAGGTCATAGCTTTTATTTGGTCCTTATTTCTCAAAGATTTAAGAGCAACAGAACAGGCATCAGCAACAAAATCATTAATTTTTTTATTATCTTTTATTTTTTCCCAATTACTTGATTTTGCAAGATTTTCGCTTAAAATTTCTGTAGATACTTCAGATTTATATTCCTCTTCTCTGTTGTATAAGAATCTCTTTAAATTTATTAGATGAGCTTGCACTTCTTTTATTTCACTAGAATTTAAATTCACCTCAGTCTGAGTTTTTTCTAAAAGCTTAATCCCCTTTTCAGGAGTAACTATAAAACCTAACAAACAAGATATGATAAACAAAAAAATAATAGTCGCTAAATCTTTACCTCTCATTATAAACCTCCGCCGGAATATAAAGTAAATATTCACCTAAACTTATCTTTAGAAAATCATTTCCATTACTTACTGGATCTAGTTCATAAGTATATTTTTGATTTTTATTGAAAAACCTAAAAAAATTCGAGAAATAATTCTCTTCATACTTTTCAAAAAATAAATTCGTATTAGACTTCATAATCGGCAAAATCTCTGAATTATTAGTCAAATCTATCTCTACCAAGTCTAAACTAAGTGATGGATAAGCTTGGAGTGCCCTAAAAAACACTCCAAGCAAAAATCCAAGAAATAAAATTAATAATATTTTCTTAGTGTTGAGAACCTTGTTCAAGATCTTCCTCTCCTTTTTTATGTTATTAATTTCTATTTTGTGTTTTAAATAATATCTTATTTATAAAGAAATTCTTCTAGTTGTTTCTTTCTATTTCTCATTTCCTGATTTTCTTCCATCAGCTTCTCGTATTTTTTTCTATTAAAATAATCTGTAGAAAGCCTTATAACATACATTATAAGTGAGTATATCAGACACTTTATAGCTGGTGTAAATAAGTATATGCCTGAGAATATATTAGCATGCCTTTGAACTAACATACCATTCATCTGCAGTAATCTAACTATCATATCAGTCCCAGTTAAGCCTTGTAAAAATCCAAGTATTCCCATAAGGAAAAACAATACTTTGGGTGCATAAGCTTTTTCAGAAGTAATATAAGTCATAGCATCATATATCCCCATAGCACCATAAAGCGAAAACATAACTCCATAGACAAATACGAATATGCTCATTGCATCTAAATATTTTCCAACAGCCTTATTTTGCAAATTTAAATTAATATTGTGAAGGGTTTCTGTATCTATAATCTTTATACCTATTATGATTGCCAACCCAAATACAACGGCAAATATAAGCCTTCCTTTCATTGTATTATAATTTAAAAAACTTTTCTTTTCTTTGTACATTCCACACTCCCCCTTTGTTTTAATAATATTATCACTTACCAAGTGGACATCGACAACTTTTCCTATTTAAATCTACCTTTATTATACCATATATTTTCATTTTTTCTCAGACAGTTGGCACTTATTTTTTCGGACAGTTGATTTTATAAGTATATGATGATAAAATATATTCAGGTGGTGGATATGAATAAAACTTCTCAAGAGATATATGATATTCTTTTATCAAAAATCAGAAACAAAAACTATTTGCCTGGTGACAAGTTGCCTTCAATAAGGTATCAGGCATCTTTTTTTAATGTTAAGAAATATTATGTTGAGTCTGCATATGAAAAATTGAGAATCCAAGGCTATGTAAAATCAATTGCTGGCAAGGGTTATTTTGTTATAAGTAATCAAGGTAGATATGCGTCAGATGTGGATAATGTTCCACAATCAACAGACACAATTGTTCCCATGTTGCAAATTTTTTATAAAAATGACCCCTACAGAAAACTAACCGACTCTTTATTGTTAAGGGGTCTAAAGAATACATACAATTTAAAACTAGACTCTTTCTACTATTCATCTTCAGGAATTGGTATGCCTAGACTTCGCGAGGAAATTTCTAAATACTTGTCCAAACTTTACGGTCATTACATTCACCCGGATAGGATTCTCATATCTTCATCAAAAAAAGACTTGGTTGATTATTTGCTAAATGAATTTAATAAAAAATACATTCTCTTGGAAGAATATAATAAAACTAGCGACTCTAATCTTTTTCAAGCTTATAGAAGTCAAATTAGATATATCAAAATGGATGATGGCGGAGTAAAGGTTGACGATCTTCCCAAAAAACCCAGCCTTTTATTCATAGAGAGCCACAACCAATTACCGACTTGTATTAACTATTCTCCCCAGCGAATCAATGAGCTTGAAGAATTTTGCTTACAAAATGATATTTTTATTATAGATGATTTATATAACAGGCAATTTATCTTTGAACACAAGGATTTTTTGTATAATAAAAAGAATTTGTTTTTGATTGACGACCTTGCCGCTATTTTCCCAAGGTCTATTAAATTTGCCTATATGGTAGTGCCCACCAATTTTGAAGCCACAAATTATAAATCAAGTGCTTCATCTTTAACAGAAAACTTTGTCCTGAGTTTGTTTGAGGATGGAAGTTTTTATCAAATCACAGATAAAATATGGTTCCTCTTGAATGATGTTCGTGATAGATTTATCCTAGAGTTAAAGAAAAGAAATATAAAATTTTATGAGCCTATGTCTGGACCATATATAAGTGTAATTATAGATGGCCCATTAAAGATAAGGCAAATAAAAAAACAAATTAAATTAACTCCCTTTGAAATTAATGGGCAGTTTTTTAAAACAAGTGATGGCCTCGATGCAGTATCTTTTAAATATATAAATATAAAATTAGATAAAGTCGGAGAATTCATTGATTTCCTATTTTTTAACAAGCTGTCTTTTAATTAGTACAAGGAGTATATAAGTTGTCTTGTATGCACTAAAAATCATTTGACAAAGTCCATCCTCTCCTTTAAAATTAATGTAGAAGAAGCAATCAAGGAGAGCATATGAGAAAGTTTTTAGATAAATTTATAATGATTGTCATGTTTTTAGCAGTCATGTTTTTTGCAGGCTTTGCAACTTACAGGCTGGCTGCAGGTTTGGATGCTATAATCAACTTCACTGCTAACTGGCAGCGTTTGATAGTGGGCCTAAGTGTCCTCTATTTATTTGTATTTACTGCCATGGTCCTGCAAATTATTTTTCACGAGCTGGGCCACATGGTCTTTGGATTTTTAACTGGCTATAAGCTTTTATATTTTAGGATTGGCTCACATACGCTGGCAAATACAGAGGCCGGCATGCAAAAAAGAGTCTTCACCATACCGGGAACGGGCGGCCAATGCCTGATGATTCCTAAGAAAAAATCAGATGGGTCCTACCCCTTTGTCCTCTACCATCTGGGCGGAATTATTGCAAATCTAATCCTGTCTGCAATCGCCTATATAATTTTTAGGAATGTCGGCAACCAAATCACCCAGGCCTTTTTAATAATCTTTATCTCTGTGGGAATTTATTTAGCTTTAACAAATCTAATCCCCTTCCAGTCAATGGTAAATGACGGCAGGAATATTATAAATCTTTTAAAAAGTGCAGAGACCAGGGACAGATTATACGAATCCATGTACATGGAAAAAGAAGAGATAAACGGCAGAGAATACAAGGTTGACTACTCTGATCTAACTGACTTGACCATGGTCTTTAACCAGGAAGCTTATATAAATCATGCCGGCGACCTCTTGTTTGAGAGAAAATTCGACCAGGCGGCAGAAAATTTGCAAAGGCTCTTGCAAGTGGACGGCCTCAATATTATCTTTAAGAATTTTACTAAAAACTTTTTAGAAGTAATTTATTTTATAAATAACGACGAGGAAAATTTAAAGACCATCGACCACGACAAGGCCTACAAGAATTATCTGAAAAGCAAAAACATGCCCATGGTTTACCTGGTAAATTACCTGAGGGCCAAGCATGAGGACGACCCAAAAGCCGATGACTTTAGAGAAAATATTGAGAACATGAGGGGGAAATATCTCTTCCCACCGAGCTTAGAAAAAATAATATACCTTATGGATTATGCAGACGACTTGAGAGGTGACCATGTATAGGAAAAGATTTTTTCAGACCTTTAAAAATATTGCCATTGTAATGATATTTTTTTGGCTGCGCGAGCAGGGTTATATAAATAATTGGGGCTTTGTAATCGGGGCACTCGCCACAATTATCTTGGTGGCGGTCCTCACTCAGCGCTTTACGGTCAAGCGGACCATGAAAAACCTGGACGATTTAAAGGCCATGACTCCCCTGTTGAAAACGGATCCTGAGTCTTATTTCGACCAGCTAGACAGACTCATCCAGTCTTCAAATGGCTACGAGCACGATTATTTAATTTTACACAAGGCCAACACCCTGGCAAAGATTAACAAGGCTGACCAGGCCATCAAGGTCCTTGAAGCCTACCATCCCAAGTATTTGGATACGGCAAATCTGGGCGTTTATTACAACAATCTTTTGGGACTCTTGGTTCAAACAAAAGAGACCAAAAAGGCCCGGGCCATTTACAATGAGTACAAGGATATACTGGAGGCCAACTTTTCATCGTCCTTTGCCTATTCAATCTATACCAATATTGCAAATTTAAAATACCAGGAGGGTCACAAATCCCAAGCCCAAGAATTTTTGGACAAGGCTATGGCCACGACTGATGATGAAAAGATTAGAGAAAATATAAAAAAATTAAAAGCTCAGATGGATTAAGCTTGCAAAAAGATTTTCTTTATGATAAAATATCCCTTGGAGTATTTACTAAAACAGTGCTCCTTGCAAGAAATTGCCAAAGACCATAAGGAGGTGTATTATGAGAGACTACGAAACAATGTTAGTATTTCGTCCAGATCTAGAAGACGAAAAGCGTGAAGCATTTGTAGAAAGACTAAAATCCATAATCACTGAGAAGGGACAAGATTTCGAAGTCGACAATTGGGGACTAAGAAAACTTGCTTACCTAATCGATGATTATCCAGAAGGATACTACGCAGTTCTTAACTACAAAGCTGAACCAGAAGTAATCGCAGAAATCAACCGTGTTTCTAAAATTACAGACGGCCTATTACGCTATATGACTATCTCACTTGATGATTAGGAGTTTGTATGAATAACGTAATTTTAATAGGTAGACTTACCAAAGACCCAGAGCTAAGGTACACAAATAACCAAAATTTACCGGTTACAACCTTTACCCTAGCAGTTGACAAGGGCCTAAGTAAGGACAAAAAACAAGAAATGGAAGCCAAAGGACAACCAACAGCAGACTTCCCAATGGTAGTTGCTTTTGGTAAAACGGCTGAAAATGTTGCAAATTATTTAGCAAAGGGACTTCTAGTCGCAGTCAGAGGTAGAATTCAAACCAGATCATACGACGATGCCCAAGGGCAAAGAAGATATGTAACTGAAGTTTTGGCAGACAATGTAGAATTTATCGAATGGAAAGACCGCCCACAACCATCCACATCCTTCCAACCAAACAGCGGATTTGGTGGCAACAACGGTTTTGACAACGACGACTTCTCAGGTTTCGAACCAAGACACGACGACAATATCCCTTTCTAGGTGAAAGGAGTTAAATATGCAAAGAAGATTTCGTCCAAGAAAAAAAGTTTGTCAAGGATGCCTTGATAAAAACGAAAAGTTCGATTACAAGGACGTACAAAAATTAAAACGCTACACATCTGATCGCGGTAAAATTTTACCACGTAGGGCAACAGGCGCATGCGCAGCCCACCAAAGAAAGATCGCTCTTGCCATCAAACGCGCAAGACAAGTAGCATTGCTACCATACGCAGATAATTAATATGTAAGCTGGAGGTTCATCCTCCAGTTTTTTTGTGGGGAAAATGGAGGAGGTGTGTAATTAAAAAGTGCCCTATCATATATCTTATTTTTAGAAAAAAATATATGATACAGCACTTTAAATTATCTATTTATATTTTTGTAATTACCCAATACTTTTATCTTTCGATATATACAAAATAAGTGGATACGTGATCAGTACAGCTAAGCTCGCAATAAATATACACATATATGCTGGCATGATATTTGCCAAAAATCCATAAAACATATTCCCTAAAGGAATTGATGATAATGCAAGCATGCTAAAGACAGACATAATTCTGCTCCTAAATTCATTTTTTATATTTTTTTGAAAAAATACTTGCGTAGCTATATTTAATGGCATAACTGAACTAATTACCAAACAATCTAAAAATGTTATTAGACATACTACCAAAACAATATTGTCTTTTCCCGCTCCCATTCCATAATAAACACAACAAGCTATTAAAAATAAAAATCCGGATATAGATATGGCACTGTACTTTAATAATCTTTCAGGTTTAATCTTTTTGATAATTGGAAGGATCAAAAATGGCAATAGGATACTTATACCCGCAGTAACCATCCTATATATACCATAGATATACTCACTCGTTTTAAATACTTCCAAAAATACATATGTGATCACAACACTGAATACAGCTGAAAATGAAAAGTTAATTAACGGAGCTACTATTACAAATATTTTTGTGAACCTATCCTTTCTTAACTCATTAATACCTTCAATAAATTCAGAGAAGAATGCTTTGATACCCTTTGATTTTTTCTCCCTTAATTCATCAGCATAGGGCGTTTCAATAAAGAAATTTAATATTAGCGAGAAAACTAATAAAGTGCTTATCAAAACAAAGGAACCAAAAATTCCAAAGCTTTTATATATAAATGCTGCCAGCATTGGTGTTGTAATATATACAATACCATCATCGACTCTTGATAAAGTTACAGCTTCTTCCATCAAATCCTTATCTATAATCTCGGACAGTATAGAGCTTTCGGCTGAATTATAAAATACCTCAACCATTTCCAAAATTATAACAAGAATATATACTGAAATGAGTGAAATATCGCCATACATACCTGAGTAAACCGCGTATATGCTCATAACTAAAATTTGAAGCATATTTAAAGTTTTCATAATGCTAATTCGTTTTAGTCTATCACCTACAACTCCACCCACAGGAGTTAGTAGAATTCTTGGAATAACTATAATGGATAGAATTGATGCATATACAAGTGGCGATCCTGTTTTTTCCAAAATATATAAGGCTAGGGTAAATTGAAGAATATTGCTAGAACCCATAGAAAAAGCTGTCGCAAAAAAATAGCTAAGATAGCTTTTATTTTTTAATAAACTTTTAATAGGTTTCTTCAATATTTAAACCCCTTTCTATTTTCCTAATCCCTCAACTATCATTTCAAAAGCATCTACTGTGTATATTCCTGAGAACATATATCTTAATGGGACTACAATAAATTTTTCATTTTTTATTGCATTGACATTTGCAAGTTCTTTATTGTTTTTCAATATGCTTATTAAATTCTCTGCTCCCTTGTCTCCTGGAGTTTCGTGCAAGATTATATAATCAGGATTCTTAGCAATAACATCTTCCCATCCAACAGTTGCAAATTGCTTGTCAATATCACTAAAAATATTTTCTCCGCCTGCTTCAGCAATCAATAAATTTTCCAAACTCTTTCCTGCTGCTACCATTGGCTTATCATCTCCATTATCAAATCCCATAACTTTATACTTCTTTGATGTGTCAACCTTGTTCTTTATTTCTTTAAATCTAGCCTCAATTTCATCACAAAGTTCCTTTGCCTTATCTTCAACATTAAATATTTTGCCAAGATTCATGATATCAACATACATATCATTAATTTCAGGTTGTTTATCTAAAGAGCCTTCAGTAACCAATATATTTATTCCATTTTCTGTATAATCCTTATATTCACCAAAAATATCAGGAACATTGAAGTAAAAACTATCCATTAAAATAAAATCTGGCTTAAGAGATAAATTTACTTCAAGACTTGGAAATGGACTCTTTAAATATCCTTCAGGTATTGGAATATTTTTTACATCTTCCCTGTATTTTTCTGCTACATCATCAATTGATAATAACCCCGCTTCTCTTGAAGCAATAATTTTATCTTTTTGTCCTAGGGCTACTAAAGTTGAAGCTGCGTTGTAATCCATAGCAATTATTCTTTCTGGCGCTTTTTCATACACTGTCTTATGATCAAAGTTGTCAATCTCAACCGGATAATGGTCTTTTTTTGCTTCATCTGTTTTTTCTTCAGCTTTACTTTCTACTTTTTCTTCAACTTTGTTTTCAACTACTTCTTTTTTTGTGTCACTTTCTACATTGTCTTTTTTTGCACATCCTGCAAAACCTACTACTAGCAATAATGTTAATGCTAAGCTTAAAATTTTCTTTGTTTTCATATTTTAATCTCCTATTCTAAAATATTATTATAGACAACAATTCTTTCTTTACCATCATTTATGATTTTAGAGTCCATATTAAAAGCTTCTTTTATAACATTAGGGTTTATAACCTCTTCTGGTCTTCCATTGACCAATATCTTGCCAGCCTTTAATACATATATCTCATCACAAAATTTCGATGCGAAATTTAAATCATGAAAAACAGATATTACTGTCATTGAAATTTGTTTTAATATTTGCATTAAAAACATTTGATAATAAATATCTAAATGATTCGTTGGTTCATCCAAAATCATAATTTCTGTGTCTTGTGTTAGAGCCCTTGCAATTAGCACTCTTTGTTTTTCACCTCCTGATAAACTATTATATTTTCTTTGTGCAAAGTCTCTCATGCCTAACTTATTCAAGTTTCTCATAGCTTTTTCATGATCTTCCCTAGAATAATCTTCAAGCGATTTCTTATAAGGGAGTCTTCCCATTAATACTATATCTATAACCCTATAATCAAAATCACTATTATTCTCTTGCTTCATAACACTTAAATTTTTTGCAATATCATTTTGGCTATAATTTTCTAATGGGATGCCTTTTATATAAACTGTTTTTTTATAGGGTACAATCGCGTTATACAAATGTTTAAGCATTGTAGTTTTGCCAGAACCATTAGCTCCGATTATTCCTATAAACTTATTTGTACAAGCATTAAATGAAATATTTTCCAAAATCTTTTTTCCCTTTATATCATAAGAAAGGTTTTCTATATTAATCATAATGTTATCCATTATAGTTCCTCCTTTATCAATAAATAAAGAAAAACTGGAGCTCCAAAAAATGCTGTAATTATTCCTATAGGTAGTTCTTGAGGAGATAAAATTGTTCTTGCTAATATATCAGAAAGACATAAAAATCCTCCGCCATAAATAAATGAAAGTGGTAATAAATATAGGTGTTTGGGGCTTATGATTTTTCTTAGGATATGAGGCACAATAAACCCAACAAAACCTATTAACCCACAAGAAGCTACTGCAACGCCAGACATTATCGAAACTATAATAATTGATTGTTTTTTTAAAGATTGAACATTTACACCTAAACTTAATGCTGTCTCGTCACCCAAAGATATTACGTCATATTTTTTCGCTTGAAAGAGAATATATATGGTGCAAACTATAATTATAATCGAGGGAAAGAAAATATTATTCCATCTTGCACTTCCAACAGAACCCATTGTCCATGAAAGGATTCCCTTTATTATGTTCGTATTAGGGGTTGCTATTATAAAAAAGTTTGATAGGGCAGCTAGCATTGTTGAGACTGCCATTCCTGTTAAGATTAACCTGCTACTCGCAACTTTTCTTCCAGCATGTGAAAGTTTGTACACAAGAGTAAGAGCCAATATTGAGCCTAAAAAAGCCATTCCAGCCCTACCCAGCCAAGAATTTATAAATGGCAAACCTATAAAATAACCAAATGTTACAAAGGCTAATGCTCCACTTGATACGCCTACCATGTATGGTTCAGCCAAAATGTTTTGTGTTATTGACTGCATTACCACTCCCGATATGGCAAGACCCCCTCCAATAAATATCGCTAGTAATCCCCTGGGTATTCTTAAATTCCATATTATAGGAATATGAGATTCAACATCACTAATATCTCCAATTCCAAAAACCTTATATTTGATAACATCAAGAACTGACTTCACGCTTATATCTGCTGATCCCATAAATCCAGAGAATAAAAAACTGGTCAATATAATTACAATGCCTAAAACTAGCATAATTTCATAATTTCTTTTTACATTAATTTTCATTTTCTCTTCTCCATTCACTGCCCATTAATAATTCATTAAAAGATTTATTGTTAAGAATCAGCTCATCATACTTGCCAGTGCCTTCAACCCTTCCATCTTTTATAAATATTATCCTATCTGCATTTTGTATTGTTGATAATTTATGGGCAGATATAATAATTACTTTATCTTTTTTTATCTCATCTAAAAGCTCATTTAAAAGCTCTTCGTTTTTCTCATCAAGTGCAGATGAAACCTCGTCCATTAATAAAATTGGCGAATCTTTTATAAGACCTCTAATTATAGCTAATCTTTGCAACTCTCCTCCCGAGTAGTTTTGCCCTGCCTCCTTAACTAAATTATCTAAACCTTTTTCTTTAGCCATAATCATATCGTATGAGTTTAATTTTCTAGATAAGTCTTCAATTTCATCAATGCTCACATCTTCCTTTGCATATTTAAAATTATTTAACAAGCTATCATTAAAGAAAAATATGTCTTGGCTAAAAGTTGTTATGTTTTTTCTTAGCGTGTTCTCTGTATAAGACTTTATATCCCTATCAAATATTTTTATATGTCCACCATTTAATTCATAGTACCTATTTATGAGTTTAAAGATGGTGCTTTTGCCACCGCCAGATGCAGACACAATAACTGTCTTTTCACCCCTATTAGCCTTAAAGCTAAAATCTCTTAATATTGCCTTATCAGGGTTTTTCTCATAATAGAAATAACAGTCTGAAAACTCAATTCCCTGATCAATTTTACTCCTATCTATTTCATTAGGTCCGTATTTCTCTATTAGAGGTTTTATATCATATAAATTTTTCAATCTATTCAATGCCCCAAAAATAAAGCCAAAATTTCCAGTTTGATGCATGCAAGTTCTAAGAAAATAATAATATACCACTACTAAGGCTAAATAAACTACTTTTTCAAAAGCCGCAGCGGGAAAAACAATCAATATAATTAAAAACAAAGCCAATCCCAATAAATCTAAGACTAATTTGTCTTTTAATTCTTTGTTTGAATACTTCCCTGAAACCTTATTATATTCTTTAGACTTTTTTTCAATTTTATTAAAAAAATCTGTTTCCCTATCGAAAAATAATAATTCTTTAAAGCCCAATATGCCGTCAGTCGCATTAGCAATAAGATCTCCACCCATGTTTTTAATTTCTATCCCCTGCTTTTCTTTTTCGTCCAGACTGCCTATAAACAGCCTAATTACAAAAAATAAAAACAAGAATATAATAATTCCACTCGATATGGATTTTAAACTTATAAGGGTAATAACAATAATTGATAACATCAAAAAGGCTATCCACTCAGTAAGTATGTGAGCTATAAACCATTCAAATACATTGATATCATTTATTATCATCTGTACAAAGTCACCGACTTTAATATTTTCTACTGCTCCTGGAGAAATTTTATAATAATGGGAAAAAACATCTCCCCTAAGTTTTTCTATAACATCATAAGAAATATAATGAGAATAATATACATCTATAAACCTTAGTCCTAAATATAAAGTATAAAGACCTGCCAAATAAATTATGGCCTTTTTATCAAGGATATTACTTTCATAAAAATCATATAGTAAAAAAAATACTAAGATTAAATTTACCGTTTGTAAAATATAAACAAGTGCTTTTATAAAAGATGATAAGAAGATTTTAAGTTTTAAAAACTTGCATTTATTTATAAAAAACATAGCTTTGTCAAATCTATTCTTCATAAACCATATCATCTCCTAATCTATTAAAATACTCTCTATATTCACTTGAAATATTTATTAGCTCTTCATGATTGCCCGAATAGATAATCTGTCCGCTTTCCATATAAGATATTTCATCAAAGTCTTTTATGGTTTCTAACCTATGTGCTGTTTGAATTACAGTTCTTCCCTTGAACAGTTCTTCTAAATTAGAGATTATTCTAAACTCATTTTCTCTATCAAGTGAGCTTGTAGGTTCATCTAGCAAAATTATAGAGGCATCTCTTAAAAAAGCTCTTGCTATTGCAATTCTACTTTTTTGTCCACCTGATAGTTCAAAGCCCCCTTCTCCAATTTTTGTATAAATCCCATCGCTTAATGAGGATATAAAATCGTAAATGTTAGCCTTTTTCAAAGCATCTATAACTTCATCCTCAGTAGCATTTTTCTTGGATATTCTTATATTCTCAAATACTGAGTTGCTAAATATATGATTTTTTTGCAAAATAATACACATTTTGCTTTTTATTTTCTTTAAATTCTCTGTCCCAGCTATATTCAATCCAAATACAAAAGCTTCACCTTGAAAATTATTTAAAAATCCACTAAGGCATTTTATTATTGTGCTTTTACCAGATCCACTGCTCCCAATTAGAGCTAACTTATGCCCCTCTTTTATTCTTAGATTAATATTTTTAAGAACACTATCTTTGCTTTGAGGATATTTGTAAGATAAATCCTCGGTAAAAACAATATAATCTGAATCAGAAATAATTTTATCTGTTCTATCTAAACTTCCATAATCTTCAGAACACTTGATATAAGTCGAAATTTTTTCCTTGTATACCTTTGCCTTTGCCATTTTTAAAAATGACCCATGAAGTGTGCTTATTGAATTGTAAATGATAAACAATATGAATGTATTTGTAATAACTATATTCATATCAAATTTCTTAACTATCATATATCTAAATAATATTATTAATGATAATAATTTTATTATATTTAGAACTACATCTTTAAATAATTGTGATAATGTCGTTAGATAAACAAAGCCCATAGATGCTTGTTTAAGCAATTTAGATTTGTTTTTAAGTTTAGATTTGTAAAAATCCACACCATTTAAAGACTTTAAGGTTTCTGATCCATTCAATGCATTCATCGACATCATAGAATATTCTTCATTGATTTGCCCTTCACTTTGGCTGCTTTTGGAAATTAATGGATCAAATATCTTCTCAAGTAAAAAGATAATTGCTAGCGTGGCAACAAATAACAAAGCAAGTTTGTAATTTACATAAAGCATATACAAAGTCCCACATATTAAAAGAGTGAGCTTAAATATTAGATCTGGCAAGGCTTCAAAATAATAAACCCCCATCCATTCTATGCCCATCCATAAGTCAGTGGTTAGTTCTCCAGTATGCTTTGAATCATCAATGTTCTTAGTAAGAAAAATAGCCTCAATAAATTCTCTTCTAATTTTATTTTTGAATTTTCCATGCAAATTTTCATTTTTTCTCTTAAGATAGAATAAGATTACATATAAAAATGCTTTTATTACCAGCGCAAAAAATATTTTATTAATACTTAGTCTCTCGTTAGATACAATAAATACAAAAGTTGAATTTAAAATTATTAAGTTTAAAGCAAAATTGATTAATTGTAATGAATTATGATATATAATGCCTGAAATGTTTTTAAAATTTTTCATATTATTTCCCCATTTGTTTTTGCGATTAATAACAAATTAAAATACTTAATTTGCTTATGCAATTTTTCATAATGTAATAGTGCTTATTAACAATATTTTTCTTGAGCACTAATCAATAATTTTTATCATTATCCTAAAATGTTCTCTTCCATTATATATATATATATATATATTGTCAACATTAATGTGCAAAAAATATAATATTAAATTTTTCAAACAAAAAATAAAGTCACTTACAACTTCGTTTTTTAAAATATTGAATTTATATGTTTAATAATATTTAAAGCACACAAACTTTTAATAAAAACACCTCTCAACTTGATGGAATACTCCTAAAATTTATGGTAGAAACATGCAGAATCTTCCAAATCCCAGGCGCCTTGTTTTATATAAAAATTATAGGCTCGAGAATTTTTTAGAGTAGTGAAAAATGCACCACTTATACCTCTTTGTTGCAATTCTTTTATACTTGTTTGGTAAAGTTTTTTTGCCAGACCTGTCCCCCTATATTCTTCAGCAATAAAAAACTCATCAATATAAAAAGTTGATTCACTTGAATATCTCCTTATGTGACCAATTATCCCACCAATTATTTTATTTCCATCGACAATTACATTGCCAAAAAATTTAGGAAAATCTAAAATATCGGTTAAGGATTCCAGGGCTGTTTCTGTTGTCCATTTATTATTCCAAGGTGGGGCATTATAGACACTTACCATTAATTTTGCTAATTCTTCTAAATCTGATTTTAATATTTTTCTAATTTCCAAATTGTTCTCCTTGTGATTCTTTACTTAAATTTATTTTATTTATTATTGTATATCAGTCACATTTTTAAAAGTGTTATTTCTTTCTCTAACTTCTTTTGTGTCACAACTTTTGTCAATTTTATTTTATAATCCAAGTAGAATCACTAGCCACGCTTGGACTATAGATACGATTGGAATTATCAAAAATGGCATTAAGATAAAATGTTCTTTAATAGCCAAATGCTTCATCCAATTTCCAAATTCGTAGTCCTCATGTCCTTCTGTACCTGGTATGACTATCTTATTCTTGTACTTTCCTTGGAACAAAAGTACATCCAATAAAAAGAAATCTCCCAAGTTTAATATTATCCACTGAATATAGCTCATCCAAAAAAGATCTCTAAGCTCTCTTATTCCAGTATGTAAAAGAGAGGTCACTCCATATATAAATACGATTCCTGAAATTATAATCGTAAGTATTGCATTTATTCTTTTTTCTTCTTTGGTCATCTTTTCCGGTGCCGAATTTTGTATTTCTTTTGGATAGGAATCGAAGAAAAATCTTGGGTTAATCAGTACAAAAGCTGCCACCGAACCGTTAAAGATAGCAGCCATTGCAATTCCATCTAATATTGCTCTTGTTATATCCATAATAATCTCCTTATTTATTTTCCAAAAATATCTTTAATTTCTCGGCGTATACTTTGGGATGTTCGTGGAGAAATTGTCCGTGGCCCCTTCCTTCAAATACTTCTGTTTCCATTTGCGGAAGATAATCTCTTAATATTTTTTCACTTTTTTCAGGTATAGGCTCATCGCTTCCTCGCCAAAATAGTACCGGATTTGAAAACTTGGTTAAATTTTTTGGAGGCTTGTAATGATAGATAAACTTACAGGCGTTTTTAATAGTGTTTTTTGAAATTTGCGGATACATCATTTCTATTATGCTTAGATTATCCTTGCCCATAAGCTTATCTAATAAAAATTTAGGAATGGGTTTTTTATTTTTAATCCTACTTGTCCCAATGATAAAAGCCCAAGTAAATGGCCTTGCCATCAAGCCCAACTCAGTAGTAATCGCCGCATCTAAGAGGACTTTCGAAGCAGAAATATTTCCTCTTCCAATTAGTTCAACCGCAATAGTCGCTCCCATAGAAAATCCGCACATTCCATACACACTCCCGCCCATTTCATTTAATATATAGCTTTCGATGGAATTTATGGTTTCTTCCATTGAAGTTAAATCTTTGGGATTAGTCCCATAATGTCCGTCCAATTCACAGAAAATCACAAAATAATCTTGCAAATAAGGCAGAAGGGGTTTGAAACATAGGTCTGCAGTAGAGGCAAGCCCATGAATAAATAATATTGACTTATTATTTCTATTTCCGTAGCTAATAAATTTCATTTAATTCCTCATTATTTAATTTTTTCAAAAGCAAGTAAAAATATCCTCTCTAATAATAAAATTATCTATTACTCTTTATCTCCCACGATGAAGTAATCACAATAGTCTCCTCCCTTAGCGATAGTTTCTTTTCTGTGTAAAACTCCATGCTGAAAGCTTATCATAAGCTCATCAAGTTCACAGAATAGTGGCATTAATTCATCTACACCCAACTTCTTTGTATAAGCACAAATGGGACAACGAGTAATTCTGTAATAGCAAGCACCCTCATAGGGTTCTCCCTCAAAATCGACTTTAAAAGATGTGGGATAGAGCTTTTCTTTTTCCTCTGTATACCACTTGTAATACTTAAGAATATTTTTCTTATTGGCCTCTTTTCCCCTTTTAGTATTGAGATTAATCAAGGAAAAAAACCATTTGAAAGTATAAAGAGAGCGACGCATCATTTCTTGGACGGTCTCCGGTGGAATTTTTTTCTCACTTGCTATATATGGAGCAACAAAGACAAGGGCGAACATCTCATTGTATGCCATGGGATTATCCTCGCCGATATCATCCATATTTTTTATAAGTTCTCGATAAACTTTTTTACTCTTTTTAATAATTTCTAAAGCATATGCTTTATTATATTTTTCTATAAGAACTTTCTTCATTGGACCTTTAAATAATAAGAAATAAAAACCCTTGTATTTCATCTTGCACACCCCATCAATTTTCCAAATTTTGTTTTAGTAATTCATATACAATTTTATTTTCTCCCAATAAGAAGAGCTGAGCCAGAAAGTCCAAGGAATAAAGATTCTTTGTGGCCCATAAAAAGACCCTTTGTTGTATCAATTAATTGCACATCTTCGTAGCCATCTTGTTTAAGCTTTTCCATAAATTTATTCATATCACCGTATCTTGACTTGCTCATCAAATCATGAATAACAAAAACTCCTCCTTTTTTTAGTACACGAAATGTTTCTAGTAAAAGTTTTTGTTTATTTTTCCCCGTTATATTGTGATAAACATAGTTGCTGGTTACTGCATCAAAACTCTCATCTTCAAATGGAAGTTTTACAGCATTACCATTTTCAAATCTAACATTTTCTACTCCCTCTAATTTTGCATTATTTTTACAGAGTTCCTTAGAAAATTCACTTTTGTATGAGCCCCCCCAAATATCGCAGCCCACCATGGTTGCTTTTGGATTTTTCTTTGCGCAAGCAATTGTAAGTGCACCGCTACCACATCCTACATCTAAACCCACGCCACCATCTGGGATCTTTACATAGTCGGCAGTCCCCTCTATTATGACTTTGGCAAGCTTTCTTTTTCCGTTGTAATCAAAAGCCCTATATAAAAATCTCATCCAGCTTGCAAAGAAAATAAGTATCAACGTTACAAGCCCAAGAATAAGGGCACATATAAGACGAGTTCTTCCACTAAATACAAAATCACTGACACCAAAGGCTATAAATAAGATGAAAGCTGCAAGGCTTGCAAATATTAAATTCTTTAACAAGCTTTGGGGAACCCAGTTTTTGTAGTCAGCCTTTGTTTTATCGTCATCCATAAAATTTACTTGTTTCATAAAATTTTCTCCTTTAAATAATAAATTATATAAAATTTCCCTTGTCTACTAAAATAATAATTTTGTCTCTGACTATATAAGCTTATAAATTCATATTAGTATAGTTTATCAATAAGCTTAGGTAGTAAGCAAAATATATTAAGTTAAACCATCCTCCGCGAATAATCATATGCAGTCCCTTTGGCAACCTATCAGCAAGAGGAGTAAATACCAAAAGAAATATAGGTGTAAATAGGGCTTGCCATCTTGGAAATACTGTGTATCCAAATAAAATTACCAAAGCTAATGCTATATTTGCTATAGCCATAATTCCAAAAAGTATTTTTGCTTGAAATTTTAAAAATTTTAAAAATTCATCAAAAGCTCCTTTGTTTTCGTGCCTTGATAAAAGACCTAAGTAGGCACATTGAATATGATAAGAGCCTCCTAGTATCATGCCTAAAACATTTATTAAAAACACAGACCATCCAATATTTAAATAATTTTCTTGCATGCCTAAAACAATGTGATAAAATCCAATACAATATATAAAGGCACATATTGGACCTAAAAGACCACCAATGTATAATCTTTTTATGCTAACATTTTTCATTATGCCAACAATATTATTTATAGTATCCTTGCTATCGTAATCATTAGGATCATAATATAAGGTCATGTCTCCCAAAAACATTAAGAATGAACCCAAAAGACCTATCCATATACTCTTGTATAAAGTCACAATTAAACCTCTCTTTCATTTAAATGATATTAATTATCATTTATTGATTTAATTATAGCATATAAGGTTGATTATTTTCAACTATAAGTTTTGCTGTGTTAAAGTAAATAAAAAATAAAGGCAGTCCAAAGACTGCCAGTTTTTATCATATCGGAATAATCCATACCACTTGTATGTTCGTCGAAATAAACAAACGTAGAATCCTTAAACGTAGGAAATGCTATTGCAAGACTTTGCTTCTGTCCTCCTAATAAATAAATTCTTCTGCCATTTTTGTTTTTTCTATTAAATTCTTGTAAACTTTTGATTTTTGTAAAAGCTCTTCATGCTTGCCTTGGCTTTCTACTCTTCCATTTTCAAGAACTACTATCTTATCTGCATTTTCTATGGATTTCATTCTGTGTGAAATGATGACAACCGTTTTATCTTTAATTAAGTTATTTAAAGACTCTTGAATTTTTTTCTCGTTGTCAACATCAAGACTTGCTGCTATCTCATCTAAGATCAATATCGGCGCATCTTTTAAGAAGGCTCTGGCTATTGATAACCTTTGTCTTTCTCCTCCTGATAACTCTGCACCATTTTCACCAATAAGTGTATCGAAACCCTTATCCATTTTTTCTATAAAATCTGTGCAGTTTGCAAGTTTTGCTGCTCTTTTAACTTCTTCGTCACTTGCATCTTGCTTACCAATTCTAATATTTTCCATAACGCTTTGATCAAAGAGAACCACATCTTGGAAAACAATAGACACCTTGTCAAAAAGAGATTCTGTTGATATTTCTTTTATATCCTTGCCATCGATTAGGATTTGTCCCTTGTCATAATCATAAAGTCTTGATATAAGTTTTAAGATAGTTGTTTTACCGCAGCCGCTTGCTCCTACCAAAGCAGTAACCTCTCCTTGCTTAGCTTTAAAGCTCACACCATTTAAAACTTTTGCGTCTTTATTGTATGCAAATTCAACATCTTTTAGATCAATATCAAATTTTTTTAGTTCATAGTCATCGCCTTCTTGCAAATCTTGATTTTGAATTTCTTTTAGCCTTTCAATTTTTGGCGACAAATAAAATATCTCCATCAAGCCCTCTTTAGATGCATCTAGAGAGTCTTTTATCTTCATAGCCGCTAGTAAATATCCTACAAGGTAGAGAGGGCTTATCTCTTTACTAATAATTAAATTTACGCCGACAAATATTACAACAGCAAGGGAAACAAAGCTAAAAATTGATGAAAGTGACATAGTTAAAATAAGTCCTAGCTCTGTCTTTAAGTGCACTTTTTCACTTTTATCCATTTTTTCATATAGCTTATCTTTCATTTCCTCTGATAAGCCATAGGCTTTAATCTCCATTTGCATCTCAATATTTTCTTGAAAGCTTTCTGAGTTTTCTCTTAAGACCTTATAATATTCTTTCTCTCCCTTAACTGAACGTTTTTTAGATAGTGGTATAAATATAAAGCTTAGAACCGTTGGAATAATAACAGCTAAACCCATCTTGACATTGCTTATTAGCATCATGATGGATATTAGTGGGAAGAAGAGTACCATGCCGCCCACTTTTGGTATCGAGTGGCTCATTGCATGCTCTATACCTTCAATATCAGACATGATTGTTTGTGAAAGATCAGAAATATCATGCTTAGAAAAGTATGATAGAGGTAGTTTTGATAAATTCTCCGCTGTTCTTACCCTTAAATCCGCACTTTCTTGATATGTTGTGCTATATAATTTATCGTATTCTACGATAAGCAAAATATACATTGCTAGCAAGGTCAAAACTGAGAATACTATATAAAATCCTTTGCTTTTAACGATATTTTCCAAAACTTCCTGAGCAAAAATCATTAGTAATATCGCAGGAAGCATGTTTATACAATAAACGAAAAATGAAGCCAGTGTTGCTTTAGATAAATTTCTTGCTCCTTTATCTGTAAGAGCAAATCTTTTTTTATAAAACTCCTTCATTTGAAACCCTCCATTCATTCGCACTGTTAAAGAGTTCTTGCAATCTCTTATAACTTGTATCTCTTGACATTAATTCTTTGTCAGAACCTCTTTCTATAATTTTTCCACTATCCATCACAATAATTTCATCAAGGTCTTTAATTGTAGATAGCCTGTGCGCAATCATGATAACCGTTTTATCTTTCATAAGATTTTTGAAAGCTTTTTGCAATTCAAACTCGTTATCTGGGTCAATAGATGCTGAGGCTTCATCCATAATAATAATTTTAGAGTCCTTTAAAATTGCTCTAGCAATTGCAATTCTCTGTTTTTCTCCACCGGATAAATAAACTCCTTTTGAGCCTATAATTGTATTTTCTCTTTCTGGGAATTTGTCTAATATCAGGTCGCATCCTGCTAATTTTAAGGCTCTCATAACCTCATCTCTCGTCGCTCCTTTATTAGCTAAAGCGACGTTATCATAAATACTTTTCTTGAATAATTTTGAATCTTGAAAAACAAATGAAATAGCTTTAATTAGAGCTTCGTCAGAATATTCACTTATAGGTATGCCACCTATCTTTATACTTCCTTCATTAACATTATAAAAACCTGATATAAGTTTTGCTACTGTTGATTTACCTGATCCAGATGAACCGACTAGTGCATAGGACTTTCCTTCTTCTAATTTAAAGGATAAATTTTCAATGACAGCTTTATCGTTATAAGCAAAGCTTACCTTGTCGAACTCTATATTATAGTTTTTAAAATTATTGACATTGCCATGGACTAATTTATCTTTTTGCATATCCTCGTATAGTGCCTCTAAAGTATCTACTGCATAATTGCCTTGAGAAATATACATAGCGTACCACATCATTCTCATAAATGAAACAAAGAGAACTCCCGATAAAAATAAAATCATAATAAGCTCAAGCAAAATCATTTTATTGCTGCCTAAGCTAGCCATAAAATAAAGAATAGGTATGATTAAAATTGCAATTAAGCCAAAAAATAACCATTGATACAAAACATAAGGTTTTTTACAAGATAGTGAATAATCATAAGCGTACTTTGAATAATCTTTTATCGCCTTGTAAAAGCTTTTAAATGACTCGACATTTGCTCTAAATATTTTTACAACTTGCATTCCTCTTACGTATTCGACAGTTTCAGCGCTTAGTTTAGATAGAGCTTCTTGATATATCTGCATAAATTTTTGCTCGCCCATCATTGCTCCTAAAATTAAGCCTCCGATTATTGTAAGAGCAAGCAAAGTGATACCAACTCTTATACTTACTATAAAGCCAAGTACAAGTACAAGCACGGGTGTAACTATTGCCTGAGAACTATCGGGAATCATGTGAGCTACAACCTGATGAGTTTGCGCGGCATTATCGTCTATGATCTTTCTAATTTGACCAGAAGGGTTTAAGTCAAAGAACCTGAAACTTGCTTTCTCTAAGCCGTCTATACCCCTTTTTCTTAAATTTGTTTCCAGTCTAAATCCCAATATGTGTGAAAACATTCCTGACACAAAATAAAATATCGCTCCACTTGTTAGTGTGATGACAGATTTTAATGCTATGCTCTCTGCACCGGATAAATCTGAATTAATTATTAAATTATCCAGAAATTTGTAGATTAAATAAAATCCATATACCGTAAGTACAGCAGATATAGCAGAAAAAACTATAGCTAAAAAGCCAAGATATTTTTTATCCTGCACATAAGCAAATAGTTTTTTGTAAATTTTCATAAGCATATCTCCTTTCTTTGATATCCCTTTTAGATATAAATTTGCTTAATTGATAATAACTATCATTGCTTTTCTATTATACATCTGTTATAATGACTAATACAATAGTTTTGCATTAATAAGACTAATTGGAATATTGTCTAAAAGGGATATGTGTATTATGGCTTATTATGATTTTGTAAAAGAATATATGAAGGTGGATGAATGTAAAAACAATAAGAAGTACTCAAGTGCAGGCCACACTTTTTGTTGGAATAAAGAGGACTCAACTTATGCAGAAGGCCTGTATTGGTTTTATGAAGGAGACGGCTTCATTATTGATATACATGATTTTTATGTTAAAGAAGAAATAGTTCAAAATAATACTCATAGTATGGCAGACTATGTTTCAATATATTCAAGCTACATTGTCAGCGCAAATGGTGAAAAATTTAATCCATATCAAACCTTGACTCCAAACTCATTATGTACTTTTGACTTTGACAATATAAAAGACGATTTTGTTTTTTTGTTACACGAGAATTGTTGTTATCTTGCTGTTTCCATTGGTTTTAAAAAAGAGCTAATAGAAAAACATTTAGCATCTATTAACATTAATCCAGAATCATTTTATTCGAGCTTACTTCAACCGAATCAAATAATTCTTACAAAATCTTTAGAAAAAGTTGCACTGGAAATATTAAATTGTAAGATGGACGCTCCTGCTGCTGATTTTTTCTTTAAAGCCAAAGCAAATGAATGGGTCAGTATAGTAATTGATACCTACTTAAATAGGAAAAAATATAAAATCGAATCTGATGATAATAAAGCACTTGAAGATGTAGCAAGATTCTTGGATGATCATTTCGCCATGAATGTAAATCAAGAAACCCTTGAAAAAATATCTAAAATGAGCGGGACTAAATTAAAAAATCTATTCAAAGAAAAATATGGTCAAAGCATTACAGAATATACTCAAAGAAAAAGAATGAACGTGGCTGAGACTCTTCTCTTAAATACCAAACTTCCTATAAAGGAAATTGCTGAATCTGTTGGATACACATCCCATAGCAAATTTTCCATTTATTACAAAAGGTACAAGGGAAAACTTCCAAGTGAAGTCCGTAATTTAGCTTGCAAACATCACAATTTAAAATGCGATTACTGTAATTAAACTAATTTTTACTTTTTTCATTAAAATGCCCCCTTATTTCCGTGTCCGGATTTAAGGGGGCAGTCCATGTAGCGGCGATCCTTGCAGCCCTGCCCAAGAAAGCGAGTGATAACGACGATTGATTGGTATGCAGGACTCACGCAACCTATTATTCAATCGTTCGACCGAAGGGAGAAACGATTGAATATAATAGTCTGAGGAGAATGGTCGCCAAACTTGAAGCTAATGTTTTTTCTCCACCTGCATATCAGGTGTTTTTTTGTTTCTCTCGCTTGCGCTCGCTCAACTCACTAAAATGGGCAACAAAAGAGGCCATACATTTTTGTATGACCTCTTTTTTGTTTTATAATTTTAATAAATATGTTTCCTCAGAAATAACCTGCACTATACCTTTCAATTTGTGAGGAAAAATTGATGGATTTTTTATACATATATTTCGCTAGAAAATTTGATGAGATTTGGAGTGGACGAATTTTTTGTCGACGCAGGTGTGCTAAGTGCACTCCGAGGAGGCAAATAAATTGTGGCCGCTTCAAAGATTGCAAATTTAATGCGAAATATCGCCGTTTTAACCACAAATTTTTAAAACCCAAACTTTTCATCAATATCTTTATTATAAACTATTTTTCCATTGATGATCGTATATATCGCTTCACATTCAATATCCCTAACTGGATTTTGAGTCCACACAACCAAGTCTGCGTCCTTGCCCTTTTCAATTGAGCCAACGCGGTCATCAATTTGTGTAATCTTGGCTGCATTAATGGTAATGGCCTTTAGGGCTTCCATTTCCGGCAGGCCAGATTTTACAGCGAGTCCTGCACAAATTGGCAATTGAGCTGTTGGTATAACTGAGTTGTCTGTCATAATTGCCACAGTCATGCCTGCCTTGTATAGGGCGGCTGGCGTTTCAAAAGATCTGTTCTTGAGCTCATACTTGGATGCACCCGATAAGTTTGGTCCGCAAATTGCAGGATAGCCTTCTTTGGCGAGTTCATCTGCAATCAAGTGGCCCTCAGTGCAGTGCTCAAGACTGAGGTCCAAATTAAATTCCTTGGCAAGCCTTATGGCTGAGAAAATATCGTCTGACCTATGGGCGTGGGCCTTGACTTGGAGTTTTCCCTTCAAAACTGGGATCAAGGCCTCATATTGCATATTGTAATCGACCTTTTCGCCAGCTTCTTTCTTATTCATATAATCTCTGGCCTTGTAAAGAGTGTCCCTCATAAGGGCGATAATTCCCATCCTAGTCATCGGCATCTTGCCATTTTTCCCGTAAAAACGCTTTGGATTTTCACCAAAGGCAATCTTCATGGCCACAGGATTTTTCACAACCATATTGTCGACCCTGTCCCCATAAGTTTTTAATGCAAGAAATGTTCCGCCAATGCAGTTGGCAGATCCCGGACCAGTAACCACAGTCGTAATTCCCCCTTGGCGAGCCTGCAAGAATCCTTTGTCACAAGGATAAACCCCGTCAATCCCCCTCATCTCAGGAGTAATAGGATTTGTCCCCTCGTTAAAATCGGCTCCCTCGTAGCCAATCCCCTCTTCATCCAGACCAATGTGCGTGTGAGCGTCCACCAAACCCGGTGTCACCATGTGCCCACCAGCGTCAATAACCTCCGCCCCATCAGGAATGTCCACATTCACCCCAATCTCAGCAAACTTGCCATCCTCAATCAGGATCACCCCATTCTCAATAACCTCTCCAACCATTGTATAAATCTTCGCATTTTTAATCGCTAACATAAAAAACTCCTTTCATCTTTATCTAAGTATCTAAGATAATTATAACAAGACAAATATGTTTAATCAAGAAATAATTTTTCATGGATTATTATCGCCAATCAGGAAGAAATTTTAATCGGTTTTGTCCGAAATAAATCGGACGCTACATAACCGATTAAAATTTTCACATCAAAAAGAGCTATGCAAAATTACATAGCTCTTTATTTAAACTTGTATGTTATATTTTGTCTTGTAACTTCCAAACTGGTTAAATGGAATATAGTATTCTTTCTGAAGTCTTCCTATAACAATTCCCTTATCAATCTCTATTCTATCTGAAAACTTTGTAATAGATTCAATGGAAAAATCTTTTTCACTAGTGAATTTTTCAAATTCATCCAAAGGAATTAGTTTATTAGCTGCAAATTCATTAGCAGCCTTTTCATCGTCCTCGGTAATTTCATCATTACCTATGTGGCCTAGTATAATATGTCCTAACTCATGAAACAAACTAAACCAAAATTTATCAGCGTCCCTACCTCTGGTGGTTAAGCCCATAACAATTTTCTTACCATCGTAGAATGTTGCCCCATGTAAATAAGATCCATCTATATGAGGTAGCAAAACCAAAGCTATTCCGCATTCAGCTAAAATCTCATGCAAATTAACGTTAAATTCACTAGGATCCTTCCTAGTCATCTTCCTAATCTCAGGCAAATTATTCACTAGTTTTTGAATATTAACAGGGGCCGTATCTATGTTTCTTGCTTGCAGTTTGGCTTCTTGTGCCCAAGCAAGCAAGGCGTAATCACTTGTTTCCCCATCTCCTAATCTTCTACAGGCTATCTTCCTTATCATAGGCTTATTTATTAAAGCTAAATTTGAAACTTCAAAAAATTTACGTGTATTAACAACTCTTTCCGTTCTGTTATTTGTCTTCTCAACCCAGCTATTATCAGCCATGTGCTTATATGGTATTTTTTTTAACAGTTCTAAATCATCATCCATTTCATTTTCAGCCTTAACTTTCGCTAACTTTTCCCTATAAATACTTTCAAGATTATTCCAAAAACCAGCAGGAATTCCAAGCACCATTTCCAACCTAACGGAAAGCTCTGGTGTTAAAGATACTTCACCATTGATCAGTCTGCTTATATGTTTCTCTGACATATCCATTCTTCTAGCGAATTCTTTCTGAGTCATTTTTCTATCTTCTAACTGCTCTTTTATTGTCGCACCTGGTGGTGTCGCAATATATGTTTTGCTACTAATCACTGCACTTCCTCCTTTCTCGTTGGTTAATGATAATCTGTAATCTCGATAATCCTAACGATTCTAATTTCTTTATCATTTTTTCAAAAATTAGCCTATATGGCTGAATCAAATCTACAGCATATTGACCTGCTCGATCTCCCTTTAATGCATGGCATCTTCCAATTTTATACTTAATCATAGACTCAACGCTATCGGAAGCCCGAATTTCATCAATACGCATTTGAATTCTTTCTGCCATCTCTATGCTATATACTTTTTTGGCTGCAGAAGCATCTGTACATATTTTCTCTAATTTTTTTGTTCTATATTCAATATCCAACCTTATGAACCTTTCTCGAATATTTACCTCTTAGGTTAATTTTATTATAAATCATTTTACTCAAATTGTCAATATAAATTTACCTCTTAGGTAAATTTTGTTTTGAATTAAAATTAATCTTCGCAACAAAAAAGAGCCCCACAAAAATGTAGGACTCTTAGTCTTTCTCTAACTTAAAATCGTATAAATTTGTTAGGGAAAATTGATGAATTTTTGTAGCTTGAGACTTTTTAGGAATGAGGCGTAGTAAGTCCTACGCCGTTTCCTCAGACTGTTGTACTCAATCGTTATTCCCTTCGGTCGAACGATTGAACAACAGGTTGCGTGAGTCGCTGCATACCAATCGAGCATCGTTATCACTCGCTCTCTTGGGCAGGGCTTCAGTTTGAAAAAGTCGAACACTGCAAAAATTCGCAATTTTAACAACAAATTTTAGATTTTACCTACTAGGTCGATTCCTGGTGTTAAAGTCTCATCCCCCGGTGCCCATTTTGCAGGACATACTTTGTCGCCGTGTTCAAAGACGAATTGGCTGGCTTCAACTTTTCTGAGTAAGCTGAGTGCGTCACGGCCGATTCCCATGTCGTGGATTTCATAAGCTGAAATCTTTAGGTCTGGGTTGATAATGAAGGTTCCTCTTAGGTTTTGTCCTTCTTCTGGTACATAAACTCCGAACATATCGCCGAGTTGTCTGGTTCTGTCACTTAACATTGTGAAGTTTACCTTGCCGATTGCCTTACTTTCATCGTGCCATGCCTTGTGAACGAATTCTGAGTCAGTTGAGATTGAGTATACATCGCAACCGATCTTTTGGAATTTTTCATAGTTTTCAGCTAGGTCTTCTAGTTCTGTTGGGCATACGAATGTGAAGTCTCCTGGGTAGAAGAAAAATACACTCCATTTTCCTCTGAGGTCTTCTTTTTCTACATCGATAAATTTGCCCTTGCTGTCATAGGCTGTTACTTTAAAGTCGCCAATTTCTTGTCCGATCATGTTTTCAATAAATAAATCTGTAAGCATAGTTCCTCCTTTATACTTTTCATTTACAATCTACATATACCCCTTGGTATATTTTTTAAACATTCTAGCGTTTTTTGCCCCCAAAAATTCCGCCAAGGATTCCCCGCATAATTCGATTGCCAAGTGTTCTTGACATGGAATATATGGTTTGGTTGGCCATCTTGCCCATGGCTTTTTCCAGCTCAGATTTGTTTCTGCGCTTTTGCCTTTCGGCCCGCGATTCGTCTTGGTCCCGTCTGATGTCTTCCTTGCGTTTTTCTTCAGCTAGGGCTTTGGCCTCTGCTTCCTCTTGTATTTTTGTAAGTTTTTCTTCCAAGATTTCAAAGGCTGATTCCCTGTCAATCATCTTCCGGTATTTTTTATCCATGGCCCCCGGTATCAGGGCACGAACACTGTCGTCATCGATTGCATCGAAGGTCGATTTTGGTGGAGCCATGAGAGTTTTTTCTGTAATATTTGGCAGGCCATCTGCATCCAAGGTCGACACAAGGGCCTCGCCTGATTGGAGATTTGTAAGTGTCTCCGCCGTATCAAAGCTTGGATTGTCCCTAAAGTTTTGGGCGGTTTCCTTGATCATCTTCCGGTCCTTTGGCGTGAAGGCCCTGAGGGCGTGTTGGAATTTGTTGCCAAGTTGGGCCAGAATTTCGTCTGGTATATCGTCTGGCCTTTGGGTTACAAAGAAAACTGAAACGCCTTTTGACCGGATAAGTCTGATGACCTGGGCCAATTTGTCAGTCAATAATTTTGATCCATATTGGAATAAGAGATGGGCCTCATCAAAGAAAAATATTATCTTTGGATATTCTTGGTCGCCCACTTCTGGTAAGTGTTCATAGAGTTCGCTTAAGAGCCAAACCATAAAGGCCGTATAGAGTCTTGGTTTTTGGTGGAGAATTTTGGCGTTTAAAATATTGATTATGCCCTTGCCACCTTCTTGTCTAAATAAATCGTCGATTTCAAAGGCCGGTTCGCCAAAGAAATATTCTGCCCCGTCGTTTTCCAAAAGCAGAAGGGCCCTCTGTATTGCCCCAATGCTGGCTGTGGAAATATTTCCATAGGTGCTGGTGTAAGCCTTGCGGTTTTCTGAAATATAATTTAGCATAGCCCTAAGGTCCTTTAAATCCAAAATAGGCATGCCCTCGTCATCGGCTACTTTAAAGGCAATATTTAAAATCCCCTCTTGAACTTCGTTTAAGTCCAAGAGATTTGCAAGCAGAAGCGGTCCCATTTCGCTGATGGTCGTCCGCATGGGGTGGCCCAAATCGCCAAAGACATCCCAAACTTCTATATCGTAAGCGGCTGGACTGTAATCCAAACCAATTTTATTAACTCTATCTTTCACATTGTCGTTCATTTCATTTGGCACGCTCAAGGAGAACAAGTCGCCCTTGACATCTGGCAAAAATACAGGGATGCCCAAATCACTGGCGTCCTCTGCTATAAGCTTTAGAGTCGTCGTCTTGCCCGTGCCGGTCGCCCCGGCTATAAGCCCGTGCCTATTTAACATCTCTGTCTTTAAGTAAACAGGATTTTCACCTTTTCCAACTAAAATATCCATATTTCACCTCTCTTATTTAATACCCAAGACCATAATTATTAACTCATTGTAATGGGTAAATGTAAGTTGAAAGGAGTTATTATGACAAAAGTTTCAATTTTAAATTTAATACCAAAGTTCAAAGACGAAAGTCAAAGAGCTGCCGTCGATAGAGCGGTTGATTTGGCAAAATTTGCTGATGACCACGATTTTTCCCGCTACTGGCTGGCCGAACACCACAACAGTCCAGCGGTTTTAGGCGCCGCTACAGATTTGATGATAAATCATGTTTTAAATCAGACAAAGAGAATTACAGTTGGGGCTGGCGGAGTAATGCTCCCCAACCACACGCCCTTTCAAGTCGTCGAGAGATATGCCACCCTTGATATCCTCCACCCTGGCCGCGTTGACATAGGCATTGGCCGGGCACCGGGCACAGATATGGAGACGGCAAAATTGATTTACAGAAATATATATAAATCCGAAGATTTTAAAAAGGCCATCCAAGAGATGCAATTATACATGTCTGACGAGGCTTGGGACTTAGAGGTCGCTCCACATCCTGGCGCTGGATCAAAAATTCCTATAACAATCCTTGGTTCTTCGGAAACATCTGCCCACATAGCAGCAGACCTGGGCCTCCCATATTCTTTTGCCGGCCACTTTGCGCCAAATACAATCGGTTATGCACTTAGCATTTACAGGAATGAATTTAAGCCATCAAAATATTTGGACCAACCCTATGTAATCTTGGGCACTTCTGTTAACATTGCAAAGACCAAGGAAGATGCAGAAATCTTGAAGAAGCACGCCCAAAATATTTCCCTGCAATTTTTGAGAAAAGAACGCAAGGAATTTATGAAGCTGGACCCAGACAATGAGCCCGAGCTCACGTCCATGGAAAAATTTGTCCTCCGCACTTCCAAGGGCCTATCCATAGAAGGCGACATCGATGAAGCCGCCAAGACCTGGAAGCGTATCAAGGAAGAGTACAAGCCAGACGAAGTCATCGGCGCCTCATATATACCAGAAACCGATGTCCTCATTGACAATTACAAGTACTTTGAAGACATAATTTTAAACGGATAAAAAATATAATTTTAATTTTAAAACAAATGATTTTTTTGCACGTGAGGCCGCGTGCATTTTTTATTGGCAAAATTTTTGCAAACAGAATTGCAATTTTCTCCAAACAAAAAACCCATCCACGGTGGATGGGCATTAAGCTAAATTATTTTACGAGGCGGTGGTTACCATTTTCCTCAGATTGTTGTCCTCAATCGTTTTTCCCTACGGTCGAGCGATTGAACAACAATTTGCGTGAGTGAGCGTATGCCAATCGACGGCGTCCGTAAGGACTTGTCTCTTGGGCGTGGCTGCAAGGTAACCCCTACAATTTCCACCTCGTTTTTATTTTTTCAAAACTTCCATAGCCTTGTCAAAATCTGGCAAGTTGGTTGCTTCTGGAACGTATTCCACATATTCAACACAGCCGTCCTTGTCGATTATCACAACGCCCCTGGCCAAGAGTTGGAGCTCTTCAATCAAAAATCCATACTTGGTTCCAAAGTCGTGGCCCTTATAGTCTGAAAGCATAATCAAATTATCGATTCCTTTTGCAGCGCAAAATCTGGATTGGGCAAATGGTAAATCGCAGCTGATGGTTAAAATAACCAGGTCCTTGAGCTCAGATGCTTCCTTGTTAAAGGTCTTGGTTTGCTCTTCGCAAACAGGTGTGTCAACTGATGGCACAACGCTAATTACAACCCTCTTACCTTCCAAGTCTGACAACTTAAATTCGCTCATGTCGCTCTTCACTGCTGTAAAATCTGTTGCCTTGTCCCCAACCTTTACTTCAGGTCCAACCAAAGTCATGGCCTCGCCTTGAAATTTAATTGCATCAAAACGTTTTAAATCACTCATAATATTCTCCTTTATAAAAAATTCTCTAAGCTTGAATGTAAAATCCAAGTCCCCTTTACTTATCTATTTTTATTATACCCAATTGAAAGGAAAATAAATTTATGACAATCGAAAACGATTGTCATAAAACTCGACCACACGGCATCGAGCCTGAGTGGTCGAGTGGCGACCATTTCAGGATCGCCGATACGCCACAGCCATTACGAGCAGAGAGGATGTATTTTTTCTTTTGAGCACGGCTTTTCGGTCCACATAAAGTGGACCCTACAACCGCAGAGCGAATTTTAAACAAATGCCAATTACAAACAAAAACCCACGTTTAAAAACGTGAGTTTTAATTTTAATAAATATTTTTCAGCAAAAAGAACCTGCACTTTATTTTTCAATTTGTGAGGAAAAATTGATGAATTTTTGTAGCTTGAGACTTTTTGACGAATGAGGCGTACTCAAGTGTACGTCGTTTCCTCAGACTGTTGTACTCAATCGTTTTTCCCTTCGGTCGAACGATTGAACAACAGGTTGCGTGAGTCGCTGCATACCAATCGAGCGTCGTTACCACTCGCTCTCTTGGGCAGGGCTGCAGTTCGCAAAAAGTCGAACACTGCAAAAAGTCGCAATTTTAACCACAAATTTCTTCTAAAACTTCATCCAAGCTCTCCCCGAATCCTGGGTCCATGTGGGTCAGAAAATGCCACTCCTCATCTCCCTTTTTCCTATACAAAATCGCCTCGCCGTCTTCCGATCCCAGGAAGGACCTTTCCACTTCGAAACCTTTTTCTTCCAGGGCTTTTTTGGCTTTTTTATAATTTTCTTCCCTGGCTTCTATATAGTCTTTGACGTCTTCGTTGTTGATGGAGTAAGCGTCAACTCTTGTGGCGGATTTGACCATGCCGGAGCCTTTGACGGATAGATTTGGAATTTCCTTCCAATAGATATCCACCCTGTCCCCATCTGTAAACATAAAGCGAGTAAGGGGGATTATGTGGCCCTTGTGTTCAACTTCCATATAGTCTGGAACCAGATTCCATTTTAAATATTCATAGGTAAAGCCGTCTTCCTCTTCGCTTGCGTAAGCGTCTAATTGCGAAATAAATTCTCTGCCTTCTTTCAAAGTCTTAAAAGCGGATAGCTCTGTGCTGTATCCGTCTTGGTATAATTCTAAAATATACATGTGTCCTCCTTAAAATTTATCTTAAGCCAATTTTATCATAAAGATAAAATTCCCGTCTTCCTTCTTAACCTGGTAGTCGATTTTGTAATTGTCAAGTAAGTTTTTTACAATGTAAAGTCCCAGGCCATTGCTGTTTTCCTTATTGAGGTCAAAGTTAATATCAAAAATCTTGTCCACATCCAAGGCCTCCAGATTTGAAGCGGAGTTTTCGATGTAGAGCCAGTTTCCCCTTACCCCTATACTAATGATACCATTTTCGTCGGTATATTTAACAGCATTTGAAAGTAAATTCGATAAAATAATTTTTAAAGCGGTCTTTCCTATATAAATTTTTTCGTCTGCTAAGTCCTTTGTAATTTTTATATTCTTTTGACTGGCCATGACAGAGTATTTTTTCAAAAGGTCTTCCAGGACGTCGTTAACAAGTATGACTTCCTCGTCGTTTTTCAAATTTTCCAAGGAGGAGACGGACAAAATCTGCGTAACATTTGCAGTCAGTCCGTCGACTATATCAATACATTCATCGATATAGGTATCCCTATCCTTGTACTTGCCGATATTGTACTTCATATTCTCCAGGATAATCTTCATGCTAGCTAGAGGGGTTTTAAGCTCATGAGAAGATCCCTTTAGAAAGTCGTACTTGAGTCTTTCTAATTTAATAATTTCTTTGTTTTTTATTTCCAAGTCGTCAATGGACTTCAAAAGCGTGGTGTATAAGTCGTTGATTTGCTCCTTTAAGTCGCCAATTTCATCCCTTGTGTCAACTTCTAAAATGGCCTCCTTGTCCAGAGCCATCATCTTGTCGGTCACGTTTTTAATCTCAGTGACGTTATTCTTTATGACCTTGGCGTAAACAAGAGAAACGACAACTGATAATAAAAATGACAGTAGCAATGTGTAAGGCAAAAATTTTAGGCTCAGGTCCTTGGCCTCTTTTTTTACATCGGCCGTAGAAATAAATTGAAGGAAAAGATCTTGGCCATCGTTCAATTTTATTGCCCGCTCTTCGATGATGAGGGAATTTGTGTCTGAGTTCATGTCGATCATTACATTGCCCTCGATCTTGATTGCGTCATCCGCCATAGCCTCTATTATATGAGCCTTGACCTCGCTGGACCTGGAGTAAAGGTCGATAATTTCCTCGACCTCGGCCATGTCCTTGTCCTTTAAACTCTCCGCCATCTGGTCGGCAATGGTCCGCACTTCATTTTTGCGTTTTTCCAAATAGGTTTTTGGGAAAATTAAAAACACCAGAAAGTGGACCAAGAGGACTACAAGGGCCAGGACAGAAAATATTTGTATGAACATTTTTGGAAATATTTTTAAGTTTTTCATTTTCTCTCCAACTTGTAGCCCACATTTCTAACTGTGGATATGCAATCTAAATCGAGTTTCTTTCTAATTTCTTTTATATAAACATCAATTACCCGGTCGTAGGGGATTTCGTCCGATTCCTTCCACACAGCGTCAATAATCTGCATGCGGGTGAGGACCCGGCCTTCGTTTTCGAGTAAATATTTTAAAATCTCCAGCTCCTTGGGGTTGGCGTTTACGTCTTCGCCATTGATCCTTGCAGTGTAAGATGTGAAGTCGACCTCTGTATCCTTGTACTTAAAAGTCTCCCTTTGCCCGTAGTGCTTTTTAATAAGCGAATCTACCCGAGCCTTTAAGACAGGCAGAGAAAAGGGCTTTTCAATGTAGCCATCAGCCAGGTTTGTAAAGGCGTCGATCTTGTATTCTTCGTCAGAAAAAGCGGTCAAAATTAAAACTGGCAGGTCGCTTTTTTCTCTGACCCTCCTCAAAACCTCCAAGCCATTTATATAGGGGATTTGTATATCCAAAATTATTAGTTTTATATCAGAATCAAATTTCTCCAAGGCCTCCCTGCCGTCCTTTGCTTCCACGGTTTGGTAATTAAAAGCCTTGAGGTATTCACTTATCCCTTCTCTGATGACTGTGTCGTCTTCAACAATTAACACTCGCATAAAATCTCCTTTTTAATTCTCTGACACGAGATATGATAGCCAATCAGTCAATTCCTATACGAGGCGGTGGCTACCATTCTCCTCAGACTATTTCATTCAATCAAACATCGCCTTTGGCTCGTTTTCTTGAGAAATAGGTTGCGTGAGTCAACGCTTGCCAATCAACTTCGCCTTTTCGAAATTTTTTGTCCGAAATAAATCGGACGCTACATTAAAATTTCGAGGCTCGTCTCTTGGGCGTGGCTGCAATCGGACGCTGCATTAAATTTTGTTTTCTTGGAAAACAAATTGCGTGAACCTCTTCATCCTTTAAGCACCGAAATTTAGGAGGATAAATCGATGAGATTCGAAGTGAAATAAAATTTTTAGGACGCAGGTGTACTCAAGTGTACATCGAGGACTAAAAAATTTTTTCACGAGAATGTCGCGATTTAGACCCTAAATTTATTTTCTCCCGAAGGAAATTGCATTAACCGGACAGGCATTCTTACACCTTCCACACCTAATACATTCCAAATGATTGCAGTTTTGAACTGGATCTATATTCATCTGGCAAACCTTCTTGCAACGGCCACAATTGATGCACTTGTGGTGGTCTAATCTGTAACGGAAAACCGAAATCGGATTAAAAATCGAATAGAGAGCACCAAGTGGGCAGATGTACTTGCAAAATGGTCTATAAATTATAATTGATAATAAAATCGTAAGGGCTAAAATCAAACCCTTCCAATAGTACAAAAATCCAATGGCCCCTCTCATGGTCTTGTTTAAAAGTACCAGAGGAATCCCACCTTCAAGCATGCCCACTGGGCAAATTAGCTTGCAGAAAAATGGGGACCCTTGGCCCAAAATATCCACCACAAACATAGGTAATATTATAACAAAAATTGCCAGTATAAAATACTTGAGCTTTCTCAAATGCTTGTCGAACTTAAAAGTGTCGATTTTTTTAAAGAATGGAATCTTGTGCAAGAGATCTTGGACCAGTCCAAAAGGACAGAGATATCCACACACAAAGCGGCCGATAAGAGCCCCTATAAAAAATATAAAGCCTACTACATAAAAGGAAAACTTATAATTTGAGTTTCCCAAAACCGCTTGAAGGGCGCCTATAGGACAAGAGCCCTTGGCACCTGGGCAGGAATAGCAGTTCATGCCTGGCACGCAAAGCTTCTTCCACTCTCCCCCGTAAATCTTCCCTGTCTTGAAACCCTGGAAGTAAGAGTTTGTAAGTAAAAACCATGAAGCTTGGAAGAAGTGCCTGACCCAATCCATGGCCAAATAAAACTTGGCCTTGCTAACTTTAAATATATTCATAAATCTAGCCAATTCCTATACACTCCATGCAAATCCTGATAGCCTTTTCAAGGACCACCCTGACCTCGCCGTTTTGCGTCCCGTAAAAAATCATGGCTGCGGACAAAACGACCAGGGCCCAGGGTAGGGCCCGGCTGTTTAAAATTTTTTCTTTCATTATTATGTCCTTATTTATTCCTAATCTTTGCTAGCTCGTCTTCGATAACTTTCTTCCAGCCTTCAGCAGTTCTGGAGCCTGAGTAAGTTTCGCCAACGATATTGCCTTCCTTGTCTACAAAGAATGTTTCAGGTAGGGCTTGGATGCCGTTTAATCTGCCGTTGAAATTGGTCTTGTCTGGCATCAAGAATGGATAAGAAGCCTTGGTTTTTTCTTGAATTAATTTTGATTTTTCAATGGCTTCTGCATTTTCTCCCCTATCGTCAACTGTGTCTGTTACAACGCCAACGATGTTTACACCCTTGTCCTTCATTTCTTTATAAACCTTTTCTAGGTCAGGAATTTCCTTAACGCAAGCTGTGCACCAGGTTGCAAAAACGTTTACCATTGTGAGTTCATAGTCGCCAAAGTCTTCGATGTCAAAGTCCTTGCCGTTAATGTCCTTTGTCTTTAGGTTTTTTAAATCCTTGGCAGAACTGTTGTCCAAAATTTGGTCGCCTTGGAGGTCTGATTTTTCTGCTAGGACAAAACCATTTTCAGGACGGTCTTTTTTGTCGATAACTTCTACATTTGTATTTTTAAATTCCTTCAAAATTTCGTCGTCTGTCTTTTCATTTGTGGATAGATAGTATTCGTATTCACCATCCTTGCTTGTGCCGATCAATTCGTGTTTATCAGCCTTGGTAATCTTGGAAATTTCTTCTTGGCTTGTGCCCTTTTTAAACATTGAAATGGTTCCCAGTCTTTCTAGGCTTTGAATCCAATTCATAAAGCCGTCGCCCATTTGAGGAACTTCTGCATTTCTTTGTTCTTCAGTCAAACGATCAAAAGTTAGCATGGCGTATTTTAATTCTTGGTCCAGAGGACTTTGGTCGTCCAGCATGGCAACTTCCTTGTTTACCATGGCCTTTTTGAATTCATCTGTCAGCTTAAACTTGAGACCCATAAATTCGTAGACGTATTCGTCCTTGGCCCCAATTGTATAATCAGCTGGTTTAAAGGTTGCTGATGGAGTGTCCTTTGTAGGATCACTCATGCCAGCTTCTTCAGCGCTCACTGATTCTGTGCCTTCTTCTAGGCCCTTGCCGTCTTCGATCATTGGCATGTCGTTGTTTTTTGCCTTGTCAGCCTTATTGCATGCCACAGCTCCAAAGGCCATTGTAAGTATAAGTAAAACACTTATCATTTTTAAAATATTATTTCTCATAAATTTTTCCTCCTAATATTTTTTTCTCTTTCAAATTTAAATTAATTATCGGTTCAGAGACCATATCTCCTCCCAACAAAACCTATGATACAATAGATTTATGAAATGAATATGAAATTAAAAAAATATTTTTTTATTTTTTCAAAAAAATTTATAACTTTTGTCGGCCGCAAATCTCTTGACCAAATCCACAGCCGCGTCTAAGTCTTTTCCTACTTGCATTATATGTATAAAAAAAATAATTGTCAACACAAAAAAATCCAGGTCAAAAACCTGGATCTTTCTTATTATATAGCTTATATATTTTATTTTCCGGCTGGGTAGATTGAGAAAACTGTCATATACCAGTTTTTGATAGCTTGGTCAACTTCGCGAGCCGCATACAATCTGTCCTTACCCATTGGTTCGTTGGTGTCTGGATAATATTTATCCCAACCATTTGGATCGTAAACTTCAAAATAGAGTTCGCCGTTTATAACCTTGTAGCCCTTGATGAGGAAGAAGTGACCACCGTCAAAGCCGTAGAACCTGCCAAAATTGTTGGATTCAGGCTTGGTGTTTTCCTTGATTTCCTTCATGATGGCGCAAACATAAACGATGTTGCCCTTGTCGATTTCATCTGTAATAAGTTCTGGATATTTGTAGAATACGTCGTCGTAGTGGACGTCGTGAGCCTTGAAATAATCTTCAACAATATTTGTGCTCCACCATTGGCCGTCGTTTGGAACTTCGTTTCTGCAGGATTCACCTGTGGCTGTGGAATTTGGATCCAACCATTTTAAAACCATACCCATGGATGTTGGTCCGCAGTTACCTTCATTGTATTCGCCTGTGTGGGCTTGGTCTTCGTACCAATCGTAGTCGCGGTTGTTGGCAGCTTCCATTTGTTTTTTATCAGGCACAGCAAAGACAACTTCATCCTTGCCATCACCTTCGAGCTTAAAGTCAAAAAATTCCATGGCGTCATTAACTTCTAAGAAGTAAAATCCTTTTATGAATCCAACCTTGTAATTTTCGCTCTTCTTGTCCAAACGGAGTTCGTATTCATCAAATTCCACTTGGCTGAGGTCCAGTTTGGAAACGGACTTCTTGTTGTGGTTGAACTCGCCTTCCTTCATGGCAATGCGTTTGTTCTTGTCATTGGCCTTGATGGAAAACCTGTGGATAGATGGGGCTAGGAATTCTGAAAATTCGTCCAGCCTAATATATTTTTGTCCATCATCAAAAGAATAGAGATTCAAAGTTGAATCGCGCATGGCAAATTTCAATTCATCAGCTTCGATAGCAGGCTTTGCTTCTTCAGCTGGCTGATCTTTTTCTTCTGTTTTTTCTGTTGTTTCTGCATTTTCTACTGGAGCCTTGGGCTCTTCAGTTTTTTCTGCAGGTTTTTTGGAGCAAGCTGTCATAAGTGACAAGGCAAGAGCCAAAATTACTAGTAGTTTTTTTGTATTTTTCATTGTTCCTCCTTATAAATTCAATTTGAAATTATAAAATTGCATGGCTATTTCATTTAAGCCGCTGACCACAAAAATATCTGCATTCTTATTAAGCTGGGTCATGAGCTCCTTCAAGTGGCTCAAAATGTGGTCTGTCATAGCCATTATTTCTCCCACAAATTCCTCCCGTGACTGGGGCTTAGTGACTGTATATGGATAGTCAGAGTAGCTGTCTATCTTGCTTAGGTCAAAGACCAAGTCATAGCCCTCAGTCCTTGCAATCTTAAAAGATTCCAAGATCGCCCGGTCCAAAATCCCTACAAATTCGCTTGTCAGGTCCTTGTCCAGGCCGCCTAAGGAAAATGTATTGTATTTTATTTTTACCAGAGAGTTAAAATACATCTCAAAAATTTCGTTAATATTCATGTTACCTCTTTTGTTTTATAATTTATTGCACAAAAAAATGGTGGACTGTACAAGAGTCGAACTTGTGACCTCTACGATGTCAACGTAGCGCTCTAACCAACTGAGCTAACAGTCCCCATTGGGTACTGTCATATTATACTACATGGACATCAATTTTGCAAGCCTTATTTAAAAGAAGCTTTAATTTCCTTGGCCAAGGCCTTAAGTTCTTCCATATTTTCTTGGGATGCAGCTGAGGTTAATACAACTGGATTGCCAACCTTTGTCATCTTTGATTTTTCTAAAATCTCATCAGCCATAGCTTCGGACCTGCCGCCCCATGAACCGTTTACGATTGTGGAGTAGTTGCGTCCGCTGTAACCTGTCATCACAAGATCTCTTAAAAATGCATCCATCTTTGGATAGAGGACTGTGTTGTAGTTGATAGGCGTGATTACCAGATTTGAAAGCCTATGGGCTTCTGAAATCATATAGGAAAAATCAGTATTACTTACATCATAAACCTTGATATTCTTGACGCCTTCTTGGCTTAGATAATATGCAAGAGCTTCAGCTGCAAGCATGGTGTTGCCATACATGGTTGCGCAGACAATACAAACCCCATTTTCTTCTGGTTCATAGGCTGCCCACTTTTGGTATTTATCAACGAAAGCCTTAATCTTTTCGCCATCGCAGTGGACTGGACCATGAAGGGGTAAAATCATTTTAACTTCATCCAGGTCAATCTTCTTTAAAATATTAGCAGTATTTCTGCCAAACTTACCAACGATATTTATATAATAGCGTCTGGCTTCTGAGAAAAATTCTTCGTTCATGTCTATTAGGTCGCTTGTAATGTGGCCTTCGATTGCGCCAAACACGCCAAAAGCATCAGCTGTAAATAGCTCGCCTTCTGAAGTTTGAACAAACATAACCTCTGGCCAGTGGACCATAGGAGCAAACTTAAAAGTAAGAGTCCTGGTGCCAATGTCCATAGTATCGCCGTCCTTAACCACAATGCGGTTACCCTTGTCCTCTACATGGAAAAATTGGTCTAAAAATTGGAAAGTCTTGGCGTTTCCGATAATCTTGCAATTTGGATATTTTTGCATAACGATTGAAACTGCAGTTGAGTGGTCGGGTTCCATGTGGGTGATGACTAGATAATCCAAATCTTCGCCGGCCAATGCCCCTTCCAGATTTTCCATAAATTGTTCAATAAAGCAAGGGTCGACAGTATCAAAAAGTGTGTTAGTCTCGCCCTTGATTAGATATGAGTTGTAGCTGATTCCATTTGGAATTGGATACATATTTTCAAAACGCGAAATCCGTCTGTCATTTACACCAATCCTAATTAAATCATCTGAAAGATTTTCATAAAAGTACATAAGCTCCTCCTATATAATAAATTCTCTTTCCCTTATTTTACCAAATTTTAAAGGCAAATGCAATTTTAAAATCAAAATGTGCCCAACAAAAAAAGCCCCGTCGCGGGGCCTCTTTTGTTTGTTTGAGGAAGAACAAATACATTATTAAAAATGCATATGATCAAAAGGCACTATGTAGACAGCCGCCTCCGAATTAAAATTCGAAGACTTTTGTCACTACACATGTGACTATGCAATATTTTATCAGATAAAAGCTCTTTTGTCAATAGCCCTTGCATATTATTATTTTTACGACGAAATTTCCTGCAAATAATTATGGATAGTATGACTAACAAAAATTAATGGACTATATATAGTAGTTTGCAAATAAAAACTCCGCCCTGGAGGGGACCAAGAGCGGAATTTTTTCCTAGTAGATCTTATTTTTATTTAAAATCCTTCCTGTATTTACTTTTTCACAGCCAGGCATTTGTAAAATATTTTTGCATTTGCAATTTCAAAGTCTGCGCCTGCTCATTTGCAAATTATTTTTGTATTTTTATTTCAAAACTTGCGGCTCCTCATTTGCAAAATATTTTTGCATTTGCAATTTCAAAACTTGCGGCTCCTAATTTGCAAATTATTTTTGCATTTGCAATTTCAAAATCTGAGCCCTCTGCTTATATAAAGTCTAGGCCACTTCCCTTGGCTGGATCTTTGGCAAAAATTCCTTTCTTTATATTCAAGACCATCCAGACCAGGCCGACGGTTAAAATTATATGGCCCAAGCCAGAGATCCCTGCCATGGCCGGCACTGATACTACTCCTTCTGTGCCAATTACATCATAGATCCCGTAGACTGTCATCATGGACACGGTTGTAATTAATCCAATATTGTAAATTGTAAGCGGCCTCTTGATTCCGCAGAGTTCTTTGCATTTCATAAATCTGGTCAAGATAAAGATGACCATGACCACAATAAATCCCAAGACTAGGGTGTGGACATGGAGTTTTCCCAGGTGATTATCGCCTGTATAGGCAAAATATTTGGTGAATTCCCTGTAGAAAACTCCGCCTGCCAAACCCATAAACATATAGACAAGAGAAGTGTCGAAAATATTCTTTTCATTAAAATCTTTTATAAAATGCCTAAAGCCTTTTACAACTATCATTACATAGGCGATTGTCTTTGGCATCATTAAAGCGCCCAGAGCTGGGACTGCCTTCGACCAAAGGACAACTGGTATATAAAACAAAAAGCTCAAGGCAATATAAAGGCTCATGTGCTCAAGGCCCTCGACTTTTCTATTTTTGTAAGTCCAAATTATTAATAGGATTCCCATTATTAAAAATGGAATATTTCTGATTATACCCATTGAGTAGGACTCTGCCCCTCCCCAATTATTTTGTGGCAGGCAGACGAGGATTATCCTAAGAGCCGCCAGGCCCACTATAATCCACCTCTTCATTGGGTCCTTGTCCCCGGAAATATTTCTATAATAGTAATAGAAGAGCACATAAAAAATTGTCATTGTAATGCCGGTGACAAATTTTCCCCAAGAAAGGGCGGTCGCAAATCTATTGAAGCCGTCCGCAGACATGTGGGCCATCACCCTGGGTAACAAGTGAAAGCCGTCGCCCAAGCCAAGTAAAACTGCCATTAGCCCAAAGGTCTTGGCGTTTTTGTTTTCATTTAAGAGCAGTCTGATACCCAGCCCCGTAACTACAACCAGGTAGACAATATCAAATATCGATTCCATTAATCCCATCATTTTAAATTCCTCCCTTTAACCATTTCATATATTTTTTGTAATGAAGTAAAAAACCTTCCCTATCCCAGGCTTCCAAGTAAGTCCGCTGAATGAGATTGTGGACGGCCGCCTTCATAAATTCAAGCCGGTCCCTATCAAAATCGCTGGCCGAAAAGTCGTCCTCGCCCGGGCGAAATTCCTTCAGATATTTTCTCCACCTGCCTTCCAAGTCGGGCGTCCAATTGAGAAAGCGATTTTTATAAAGGCCGTAAGTGTCTGGCTCAAACAAAATTTCCGCCAAAGCATTTCCATAGGCCTCAAGAGCTTTGTGGATATCGTGGTCATTTTCCTTAAACAAATCCAAAAAGACCTTGTGGATGTCGGCCGTCTCCATATCCAAAATCGTAAAGTAAGCGTCTTCAATGTCTTCAAAATATTTGTAAAAACTCCCCCTGGCTATGTCCAGTTTTTCGACGATTTCCTTGACATTGGCCTGGTAAATGGACTTGGCCGAAAAAGTTTCCTTTAAGACGCCGACCACCCTGGACTTTTTTTCGTCTGGTAAATTATAAAAAGTATTTTTTGGCATAGATCTTCACCAAGATTACCATGTACTTGATACCAGCTGACAGGAGGGCCATGCCCAATCCTATATAAAAAGTATAGAAAAAGGCAGCCGGCAGACTGGTAAATTTCCTTAAGGCCATGCCCAAAAACATCATTCCAAACATAATGATGTAGGATTTTTTATCCAAAAATTTCCAGAGCTTGGGCTCGTCTAATTTTGAAATCCTGTCCAGATTTTTATCCACCATGGGCGAAAAAATTCTAAAATAAAAAACTAAAAACACCGCCGCCATGATCAGATAATACCAAAAGTTTTTGATATCAACATCTCCGCCGACCCTGCAGCCTACCATTACAACTTTAACGCCGGCAAAAATCCACAGGATTCCAGCAAGTAAAACTAAATATTTTTTCTTCATTTGATCCTCCTCACAAATAGGTGACACCGTGTCACTTTGTATAATTATACCATATTTTCTTAAAAAATAAACTATTATGAGGAAAATAAAATTTTATTTAACATTTTTAAAAAATACTTTTATAACTCTTTAGCTGTAATAAAAAAGGCCATGAGTATTCTCATAGCCTTTTTTCCATTACAGCTAACATAAAATAAATTTTTATTCTAAATTTCTTATTCTATCTACAAGACTGTTTTGACTGTGCTTTTCATAAAACTTTCCAGTAAATATTATTCCAATGATTATATTTACTAAGTTTACAAGTATAAGTGGCATGATTACAAATTTATAGGAAGTCCACTTCGTTTGTTCCATAAAATCCAACAAGATAAATTTATCTACAAGAAGCATAATGATGAAAGAAAATACTAAGCCGCATAAAGAATAAATCAAATTCTTTTTCGCCAAATATTTTTTAATATTTTTCTTTGTCATTCCAATTGCTTCAAGGATTGATAAGTTCACCATATTTCTCAAAATTTCAGTAGCAATAACATTTATAAAATTCAGTACAGATATTAAGAATAATACTATAGATAAACTATAACCCACAAATTCTATAAGATTTTTGAAATCTTTAAAAGACTTTATTTGAAGATCTCTTGAGTCATAGGAAAATCCTGGTTCATTTTCAAAAGATTTTAATAACTTATCAAAATTTTCCTTTTCACTATCTTCTACATCAAATCCATAGGACATTATACTATTATCGCCTGTGAGTTCTTTGTACAAATTAGGATTTAAATAAAAATATTCTAAATCTAACTCAGGGCTAGACTCATCAAATTGATTTTCCTGGATAATAGGATAATATCTCAATCCATCGGAAAAATTATAATTAATCTTTCCCATAATTTGGACTTCTTTAATGCTATTTTTTACTTTGATCTTTATTTTATCGCCAGCTTTAAATGCAGATTTTTTATCTCCATATTCTCCTATGATAACATAATTTCCAGTTTGCCATTTATCTTTATCAAACTCTCCATCTATAAATTTTTGTTTATTTATTAGAAACTCATCCATACCGAATAGAATTGGTGCGACTTTATGATCTTCTATTTTTATACTTGGAAAGGAGTACTCATAACCATAGGAATATAAAGCTCCTCCAGCTTTAAATCCCTTTTGATTTTCTATTTTATCAATGAAATTATCCTTGATACCGTCCTCACTTCCTGAGTACATATACCTAAAATATTTTGGGCTTGCTATATTATAGTCCGTTGCAATTACATCAGAAATCCCTTTTTCTAAATCAATATTACCAGTATAAGTTAAGACACTATTCAAAATAACTGCAGAAAGGCTAATAGATATAACTATGGATATAAATCTAAATTTATTTGAAAAAACCTGTCTTTTTGCAAGTTTTTCTAGTGAAATAGAATTACTTTTGTATTTCTTTTTTACTTGAGTTTCATTATATTTACTAGCATCTATTGGTGAAATTTTAGCTGCATATTTTGCTGGACTCATAACTGATAGAAGAACAGTTAATAAAGTAAATATGGTAGAGAAAAGTATAACTAATAATATTAAGGCTAATGATAGATTTATATTCGCTAGCATTACATTAGTAGAAAATATTTTATTTAAAATTATTTTACCAATAGAAATACCTATGGCGTTTCCTATTATTATAGATGGAATAGAAACTATAAAAGATTCTAAATGAACAAGCTTTTTAACTTGAACTTTTGTCATACCAATTGTTTTAAGTAGTCCAATTAAATTTATATCTTCATTTACAGATATTTTAAATATATTATTGATAATTAAAAATCCTGCAATCATTACTAAAATTAATAAAAGTAATGCGGGTAAAAATATCAAAAAGTCTGCGTTATCACCTCTTGATAAAATATAAGCAAAATTAACACCAATTCTTATTTCTTTATCAGATAAATTTCCAGGGCTATCTGCTACTTTATAACCATTTCTCTCTGCTATTTTTAAGAGTTTATCTTTTATCATAAAAGAGTTTTTTAGCATTACTTCCATATCGTTATTCGTATCTGGTAGTAATAATTTATCCACATAGGCTTTCGATAAGTAAATTTGTCCTACACCAACATTGGAGTCAATTGGATTTTGAAAAGTTCCAGATATAATAAATTTGTCACTTTTCTTTTCAATAATCTCTCCTGTGTAAGGTTTTTCAATACTGTATGGAATTTCTATCTCTTCTCCAATTTCACCCTTATAACCTAATTTTTTAGCAGTTGCTAAATCTATAAATACGTCGTTTTCTTTTTCAGGAAATTTCCCTTTAACTTTTTCTATTAGAGACCATTCAAATCCTTTCTTATCCATATAAGATAGTTCTGCACTTATTTTTTCATCGTCAAGAATTCCAACTTTCTTTCTTACTGAAAAATCCTTTATATCCTTATCATGGGTTAATATTTCTACATCTTCGTCAGAAAGTTCTTTAAATGATCCGTGGCTGATCGACCCCACAGTTTTCATCGTTTGGGTTTCCATGCTTTTTCCTAAACCTAAGGCTACAGAAAACAGACTTGTAAATAGTATAGAAGTCAAAGCAATGGCTAATAAGAGAATATTTCTCCTGCTTTTATTTGCATTTAAAATATTTTTTGCAAGGTGCCTTATATAAGCTTTATTTTTGACTTTCATTTTTTCTCACCAGCTTTCCATCTTCTATCCTTAGAGTTTTTTCTGCAGCTTGAGCGACAGCATCATCGTGAGTAATCATAAGAATAGTGTTTCCAAGCTCTTTATTAATTTTTTTTAGTAAGTAAACAACCTGGGAAGATGATTTTGAATCTAAATTTCCTGTGGGTTCGTCAGCTAGAATTAAAGATGGTTTAGTAACCAAGGCTCTTGCTATGGCAACTCTTTGTTGCTGTCCACCAGATAATTCGTTAGGCATTTTATATTTTTGATCACTTATTTCTAGAATGTCTATTACGGAATCAACATATTTCTTATCTACTTTGTCCCCATCAAGACCAAATGGAATAATTATATTCTCATATACATTTAGCATGGGCAAAAGATTATATGCTTGAAAGACAAAACCGATATTCCTTCTCCTAAAAATGGTTCTCTCATCATCTTTTAAAGCATAAATATCCGTACCATCAATCAAAACTTTCCCACTTGTAGGATAATCAAGTCCTCCTAGTAAATGTAGTAGGGTTGATTTACCAGATCCGCTTGCTCCAATTATAGAAATAAATTCTCCTTTTTCCACATCGAAAGATACTCCGTCAAGGGCCCTTACTTCTACATCATTTGTTTTATAATATCTTTTTAAATTTTCTACTTTTAACATATCTATCACCTCTTTACATTTAATATAACATTCATATCTTACAAAGTACTTACAAGACCTCTTACAGTTTTGTAAGAAAAAAGACTTCTCACAAGGGGAAGTCTACTGAAAATTTTATTCTATTTTCGTCTAAAGACGCTCTTATATTTCCACCATGTTTTTCTATAATTTCTCTGGCTATAAAAAGACCTAAACCCAAACCGTCCTTTGAAACTGAATTTTTTCCTCTATAAAATCTTTCAAATATCTTTGGCAAAGTTTCTTCTGATAAGTCTTTGCATTCATTTTCTATGTCCAGATTATAGTTTAGGTAAGATTTATAAACTGAAATATTAATAGTGGAATCCTTTGGCGAGTATTTTATAGCATTATCTACTAGATTGTGAATGGCTTCTTTAAGCCATCTTTCATCCAAATTGAAAATTAAATCTTCATCTTTTAAATTTATTCTTATATCTTTTTCATTTAATATGACTTTGAATTCTCTCAAAACATCTTCTACTAGGTCTTTTAAATTTGCTGGATTTTTTTGTAGCCCTATAATATCAGATTCGAGCCTAGAAGATTTTACTAGGTTTTGTATTAAAAATTCTAGTTTATTAAGCTCATACTTTATAATTTCAAGATACTCATCTTTCGGATCATCTTCTAAAAGACTAATGTATAGAGAAAGATTGGTAATTGGTGTCTTGGTTTGATGTGATATATCTGCTATTAAATCTTTTGTTTTATTTTTTTCTGTATTTATTTTTGCTTCTTTTACTTGGCTGGCATACAAAAACTTAATGAGCTTTGATTTTATTTTAGATAATTCATTTTCATCAAATTCAGTTACTTCTAAATTCCCATCCAAAGCCTTATCAATATAGTCTGAGAATTCACGCATTTCATTTCTCAAAATTATATATTTGTATAAAAGAAATCCAATTATAAGAGCAAAAAAACCTATTAAAATTGCCATTTATAACCAACTCCAAAAACTGTTTCTATTGGGTCATAGGGTTTTAATTTATTTCTTATTCTAGAAATGTTGACACTAAGAGTATTTTGATCAATAAATTCATCATCTATTCCCCAAACAAAATCAAATAGTAATTCCTTAGTAATAACCTGAGACTTGTTTTTTATCAAATAGTATAAAATTTTTGCCTCTGTCCTTGTGAGATCTATATTCTTATCATCTACATAAAAAGTATTTTCATTGAAATTAAAGTCTAAACCATCTTTCTTATAAAGATTTAAATCACAAGGGACTGTTTTTTCGAAGGCTCTCTTTATCTTTGCTTCTAATATTCCTAAAGAAAAAGGCTTAGTTAAATAGTCGTCTGCCCCTAAATTTATAGCTGAAATTATATATGCTTCTAGGTCTATGGCTGATAAAACTATAATAGGAATTGATGAAGTTTCCCTGGTATATTTTATTATTTCAAGCCCATCTCCATCTGGTAAGTTCATATCAAGTAAAATTAAGTCTGCATCGCCAATAAAAGATTTAGCTTTGCTCATTGTGTTTACAGAGAAAACTTCATATTCTTTATTTAAAGCTATAGAAAGTCCTTTATTTAAATTTTTATCATCTTCAATTATTAATATTTTTTTCATATATTTTATCACCATTAGCAAACATCTACATTTCATCATGGAAAAAATCCATAAGACACATCTAGTTTTAATCCTATTTATATAGTATATTATAATAATTCATAATATTTTACAAGCTTATATTTTATTTTCTAATTAAAATCTTTCTCCGTCTTTTTTATTAAAACCCTTTTTACCATAAACATATCGAATTAAATTTTTTATAAAATCAACTTAATTAAGCTATTATATTTGCCTTAAAAGCACTAAAGTAAAAAACTCAATAAAAAAGCAGGCCAAGGCCTGCTTCATCTTACCTCTTATGCGAATTTCTTTGCAAAGTCTACAAAGGCGTCGGCAGCTTTTTTGACATAGTCATAGGTTTTATCAAGCAATTTGCCGTTTTCATCAAAACATTCGCCCACATTTGCCAGATATATTTCCGGTTTTTGCATGGGGATTAAATTTACATTTACAAAGACTTGGCGAAGGGCCAGGTTGCCTGCAAGTCCTCCCATGCCGCCGATTGATGCAGAAAATACTGTGGCTGGCTTGCCGGATATTCCACTGCCGTTTGGGTCAACCGAAACTATGTCGATGACATTTTTTTCGGCTGGGGCAAAGGACCTGTTGTACTCAGGTGTAAAGAAAATAAAGGCGTCATAATTTCTGACCTCTTCCCTGATTCTCTTAAATTCTGGGTGGAGTTTATCTCCTTCCAAGTCGCTATTGTAAAATGGTATATTTTTTATATCTATAATTTCAGCTTTCACATCTCCGTCAAGCATCTCTTTAACTGCCTTTGCAATTTTCATATTATAAGAATCTTCTCTCAAAGATCCAACTATTAATCCAATTTTCATATGATCCTCCTTGTAAATTATTTTATCTTTCAATATTTTTCTACCCAAGGTTTGATACAATCAAGCAAGAAAAAAGCGGAAGCTTTTACTTCCGCTTGAGACTACATAACTTGGCTCTTTTCTTTTTCTATTAAATAATTTTCCTGCTGGGTGGTAAAGAGCTTATAATACAAGCTGTCGGTATTTTTCATCAGGTTCTTGTGGGAGTCAAAGGCTTCGACCCTGGAATTATTTAGAAGCAAAATTTTGTCGCAAAAAACTGACGAGCTCATCCTATGGGAAATAAAAATCGAAGTCTTATCGTGAACCAGCTTGGCGAAATTTTCGTAGATCTCCGCCTCGGACTCAGGATCCAGGGCAGATGTCGGTTCGTCGAGGATAACCAGGTCCGCATCCTTGTATAATGCCCGGCCAATTGCGATTTTTTGCCGCTCGCCGCCGGAGAAGCGTTCGCCCTCCAGGTTGCCCACGCCGACCAGTGAGTCCACGCCATCCTTGGCCTTGGCGACTCTCTCGGTCAAATTCAAATCGCTGATAATTTTCTGGACCTTGGCCTTGTCATAGGTCGGGTCTGAGGAAATATTTTCGCCGATTGTAAAGTTAAATAGATGATAGTCTTGAAAGACTGCGGAAATATTTTTCTGCAAGTCTTTTTTCTTGTAAGCATCAATAGGCTTGTCATTTATTAAAATCTTCCCATCATTTGCCGTGTAAAAACCGCAGAGAAGTTTTATAATTGTGGTCTTACCAGCCCCGTTTAGGCCCACGATTGAAATCTTTTCGCCCCTGTGGATCTCAAAGGAAATGTCGTTTAGTACATTTGCCTCTGAGGCTGGATACTTGAAAGAGACATTTTTAAATTCAATCTTGTCGATTGCCTTCAAGCTTTCCTTATCACTATCGCTCGCCTCTTCTTCCTCCAGATTCATGTAATCATAGAGGGGTTTTATCATGGCCGCACTTGAATTCATAAAGGATAGGGACTTTATCATATCAAAGAAATTGGTGTTAAACATAGCCAGGGCCGAACTGTATAAATAAAATGAACCCAATCCCAGCTTTTCCCCACCCAGGACGCCAATCGTTCTAAGACCAGTGTAAATATATGAAACTGCAATGATTAGAACATTTAAAATACCCATGAGAGAAATGTTTTTGGCCATCTTCTTTCTCATGATTTTAAAATTGCTGTTGATTTTATCAGAAAAATCATTCAAATTATGAGTGATTAGCTCTTCAGAATTAAACATCCTAACGTCCATTTGCTTGAGATCGTTGCCAAGAATATTAAAAAATGAAGAGAAAATCCTATTGGTCTCAACAATGCCGGACATAAAATTGTTCATGAGGACCATGATGTTTTGTGACATCTTGACTTGGACCAGGGCGATTATTATCATAAGCGCTGTCATCAGTGGACTAAAAGACAAGGCAATCCCAGTTATGAGGGCCAATTTCAAAAGAGAGATTATAAAGTTAACGCTATTTGATATAAAGGAAATCATAGGAGCGTTGGTCCGATTGATAAAGTCTGCATTCTCCTTGATGGATACAATCTCAGGATTTTCTAAGTCCTCGAATTTAAGCTTCAAGGTCTTATCGGCCATGTGGTCTCTGATATTTATATAAATCGTGTCCCAAGAATTGTCCACAGCCTCTTGGATAATGCCGGGCAGCTTGGCAAAGAGCAGGTTGGCAAGGGCCAGCATTGCCCCGTAGATTAGCAGCTGGCTGGGTGTACTGGTCCCAATGTTGTCAATGATAAGCTTTGGCACAAAGAGATTTATAAAGAGCATGGCGGCTGACAAGAGCCCGCCCATGATTATATAAATCATTTCTTTTTTGGCTACCTTAAAGGCAAATCCGAAAATGAATTTGTAGATTTTACTTTGTTCTTTAAATTTTTTCATCTTCATAATTCTCCTTTTGATAGTATTTGCCTTGGATTTTAAAAATCCTAGCGTATTCTCCGTCCCTAGCCAAGAGCTCATCGTGGGTCCCCTCTTCCAAGACCTTGCCGTCCTCAAGATAGACTATCCTGTCGCAAAACTTGGTGGACGAGAGCCTGTGGGAAATGTAAATCGAAGTCTTGGCATCAGACGCCTTGTGTAAGCCTGTGTAAATATCGTACTCAGCCAAGGCGTCCAAGGCAGCCGTCGGCTCGTCCAAGAGAGTGATTGGTGCGTCCTTGTAAATGGCCCTAGATATGGAAACCTTTTGGGCCTCGCCACCGCTCAAACCCACCGCGTCATTGTAAACGCCCTTTAGGATTTGCGTCTTTAGGCCAGTAGATAGGGCCTGGAATTTTTCCTTTAGGCCAACAGCTTCAAGGGCTTGCCAGACCTTTTTCTCATCTGGATTTTCCTGCATGGCAACATTGTGGGCCAAGTCAAGTGGAAATAAATTTACATTTTGGAAGATTCCATTAAAGTAAGTGTAGAGGTCTTTCTTGGAAAATTTACTTATATCCACTCCGTTTAAGAGGATTTGGCCTTTGGTCGGCTCGTAAAAGCCAGTTAAAAGTGCAATTATAGTCGACTTACCTGCCCCATTTCTACCAACCAAGGCCACAGTTTCATTGGCATTTATCTTTAAATTTAGACCCTTTAATACATAGGGACTGTCGTCTGCGTACCTAAACCAGAGGTCTTTAAATTCAATTTCCATAGGGGGACTCAGTTTCAAATCCATGACGCCCTTGTGGCTGAGGTCTGAATCCAAAAGCTCAAAGGCCGTCCGTGTCTTCTTAGATTCGCTAATAACATAAAAGCAAAATCTCCTGGTAAAGGTCTCGACCAATACGCCCAGGGAAATCAGGGATGACAGATACATCATAAAATTAGCCGAGCTAACATCACCCGACCTATAGCCGGTTATCAAATACCAAATGGCGAGGGCTGATGATCCCAAAAGTCCAAGGACAGCTAAGCTGTTGTAGAGAAAGTCCTTACGCTTGTAGGACTTTAAAAAGTTTTTGTAATCAGCCACGGCCTCCTTATACCTCTTCATCAGGTCTTCACCCAGGTCATAGATGCGGATTTCCTTGCCGTATTCCAAGGCCCCTGTCGTTTCGTAGAGATAATCAAGCTTTCTCAAATGCTTGTTCTCATCCTTTTGCATGGCAAGTTTTAATTGTGTCCTCTCCAGTTCTATATAAACAAAAAGGCAAATATAAAGAGCCAAGGTAAGAGAAACTAGCGGACTCAGCATGCCAAGTATTATAAGGAAGATTATAATAGAAAGCACATCTGCCCCTGAATCTATAAAATTCTCCAGGGCACCTTGGTAGCCCCTCATGTCCGATGACAAGGACTCAAAGCCCTCCCTGGATTGGTCCCAAAAATTTTCATCAACTATGTACTTGTAGTCGGCATTTAAGACCTTGACAAACATCTTGCCCATCAAATTAAAACGAGCATCAAAACGATTGCTAGCGGTCGACTCTTTTAAATAAGAGCTTACCAGCATACCAATGGCTGCAATTACAAAATAAATTATCCCATAGTAAATTATGGTCCACTTTGCCTCCAGGCCCTGGTCAAAAGACTCGACCATGAGCTTAGGAATTATCGATAAAAATATTGGCAAGAGCCCCTTTGAAATAGTTATGGCGGCAAAGACCCAGAAAAAGCTCTTGTCAAAGGCCCTGGTCTCCCTTAGCATCCGCTTAAAAGTCTTAAAAAAATCTCTCATCCTCTTCTCCTTCTGTTTTATTTTCTCCCTATAAATTATAAAATTTAAGGACATTTATCCATCTATTATCTATTATACCATAAAGTCGTTTTATTTTAAGGCTTTTGTAATTTTATTTATTATAATTATAGATTTTTGTTTTATTTATTTTTGCATGTAAAATTCAAATATTTCGTCTAAGCTAAATCAACTCACACAAAAAAAGAAGGCACTAATTAGCGCCTTCAAAATTTTTATTCGTTATACAAGTGGCAGGCCACAAAGTGTTCTGGTTTTACTTCTCTCAATTGAGGAGCAACTTCCTTACAAATTGGCATGCACTTGGAGCAACGACCTGCAAACTTACATCCTGGTGGGACGTTGATTGGTGAAGGTACTTCGCCTTCTAGGTGGATCCTGTTAGATTTTTTACCAACTTCTGGGTCCGGTACAGGTATTGCTGAGATTAGGGCTTGGGTGTAAGGGTGGAGGGAGTTTTCGTAGATTTCGCTTGACTTAGCAAGTTCAACTACTGATCCCAAATACATTACACAGATCCTATCTGAAATATGTTTTACCATTGACAAGTCATGGGAGATAAACATATAGGTTAGGCCCATATCTTTTTGTAATTTATTTAACAAGTTAACAACTTGTGCTTGAATACTTACGTCAAGAGCTGAGATTGGTTCGTCGCAAACGATGAACTTTGGTTCAATTGCAAGGCTTCTTGCAATACCTACACGTTGTCTTTGTCCACCTGATAATTCGTGTGGGAAACGTGCCCCGTGTTCTTTGTTTAGACCAACTGTGCCCAAAAGTTCATTGATCCTATCTGTGCGTTCTTTTTTGGATAGGTCAAAGTGGGTGTCCATACCTTCAGCGATAATATCGCCGATGGTCATTCTTGGGTCCAAGCTTGCGTAAGGGTCTTGGAATATATATTGGGCTTTCTTTTTGAAGTCAAAGGCTTCTTTTTTACTCATTGAGTGTACGTCCTTGCCATCAAATAAAACCTTACCATGGGTTGCTGGGTACATGCCGAGGATTGTACGGCCTGCAGTTGTCTTACCGCAACCTGATTCACCTACAACACCAAAGGTTTCGCCCTTGTAAATATTAAATGAAATATCGTCAACTGCCTTTAAAATTTGGTGTCTACCAACTTTAAAGTGTTTTGAGAGATGTTCAACTTGTACTAGTACTTCTTTTGTCATATTAGTATCCTCCTTCTCTCATAGCTTGCCAGTCGATTTCTCCGGCGTATTCGTGTTCTAGCCAGCACCATGAACGGTGGGTGTCTGAGTGCACGCTTGCTGGTGGAGCCATCTTCTTGCAAATTTCCATAGCCCTTGAGCACCTTGGTGCAAATGGGCAGCCAGGAAGTGGCAATAATAAGTCTGGTGGTGTACCGCCAAGTGCTCTTAAGTCGTCATTCTTGGTATCGTGAACCTTAGGAATTGAGTTTAATAGGGCCCAGGTGTATGGGTGTCTAGCATTGTAGAAGATTTCATCTGTAGTACCTTCTTCAATGATGTCGCCTGCATACATAACTTGGATCCTGTCAGCAAAGTTTGCTACAACTCCCAGGTCGTGAGTTACAAGGATAACAGCTGTGTGCATTTGTTCTTTCAAATCGTGGATAAGGTCCAAGATTTGAGCTTGGATAGTAACGTCCAGAGCTGTTGTTGGTTCGTCAGCAATCAAAAGTTTTGGTGAGCATGATAGCGCCATGGCGATCATAACTCTTTGTCTCATACCGCCTGATAATTCGTGTGGATATGATTTTAACCTCTTGGCTGCTTCAGGAATTTGAACCAATTCTAATAGTCTAATGGCCTCACGCTTGGCATCGTCACCCTTTAATCCCCTGTGGATTTTGAGAGCTTCTGTAACTTGCATGCCAATTGTAAGGGTTGGGTTTAGAGATGTCATAGGGTCTTGGAAGATCATAGCAATGTCTCCACCCCTTAAATCAGTAAGTCTCTTGCCCTTCATAGACATAACATCTTCACCTTCAAAGGTGATGATTGAATCTTTTTTAATTTCTGAGGATTCTTCTGGCAAAAGTCTCATAAGAGCCTTGGCGGTAACACTCTTACCGCAACCAGATTCACCTACAAAAGCCAAGGTTTCCCCCCTGTTTACGTGGAAGTCCAAACCTCTAACGGCCTTAACTTCACCAGCGTAGGTGTGGAAGGATACCTGTAAATTTTTTACATCTATTAATTTATCTGCCATAATTCTCTCCTTACTTTCTCAGTTTAGGGTCAAGAGCGTCTCTTAGACCGTCTCCCAAAAGAGTAAATGATAACATGGTTAAAGCTATCATAAGTGTTGGGAAGAATAGTTGGTAAGGGTGGAACATGAGTTGTTGTTGAGCTTCACTGGACATAATACCCCATGAAACTTCAGGTGGTTTAAGTCCAAGACCCATGTATGATAAGAAGGCTTCTGAGAAAATAAAGCCAGGAATATCAAAAGTCGCACCAACTATAACAATACTCATAGCATTTGGTACCAAGTGCTTCAAAATGATCTTTGATTGAGGAACACCCAGTGTCCTTGCTGCAAGTACGAATTCTTCGTTTTTAATCCTTAAAACTTCACCACGAACCAGCCGGCTAGTACCGGTCCAGCTTGTAAGAGAAAGTGCCAAGAGCATGGTCCCAAAGGTCTGAGAATCCAGCCAGAGTTGGACCAATATTATTATCAATAGATAAGGTAGGGATGAAATAATTTCAACAATTCTCATGAGGATTGTATCAACCCAACCACCTGATAGACCTGCGATAGCCCCGTAGGTAACACCTACAAGCATGGCTACAAAAGCACAGACCAAACCGATGGTTAGAGATTTCCTACCACCCATCCAAATACGGGTGAAAATATCTCTACCTGCTGAGTCAGTACCAAACCAGTAAGTCCCATTTGGTGTTTGGTTTCTAACACTTGCATCTTGGGTAGCGTATTCGAACTTATTCATCATAGGTCCAAAAATACACATAAAAACTAATAAAACAATTAGAACAAGAGAGAACATAGCTGCCTTATTCATCTTTAAACGACGCCAAACGTCCTCCCAAAAAGTAATAATAGGACGGGCAATTTTTTCCGCTTCGTCATCATCCATAGGTATGCGTTTAAACATATCTGGGGTGATATTGGAAGCATCAAGCTTAATATCTTTTTCCATTTGTCCCTCCTAATCTTGAATCTTAATTCTTGGGTCAACTAGACCGTAGACAATATCAACAACCAATTGGCTGACTACAAATAAAAATGCAAATAAAACTGTAGTTGCAATAATCATTGGGTAGTCGCGATCTGGAATACTTTTAACTAAGAAAAATCCTAGGCCTGGAATACCAAAAATCTTTTCAATGATAAATGATCCTCCAAAAACGCCCATAATTTGTGGTCCCAGTATAGTAATAGCTGGAATCATCGCATTTTTTAAAATATGTTTAAATAAAACTCCCATTTTGCTTACGCCTTTTGCCCTAGCAGTTAAAACATAGTCTGAGTTAACAACTTCTAGAACAGAGCTTCTCATGTACCTTGCATAAGTAGCAATAGTACCAAATGATAGAGCAATGATAGGCATAACCATTGACTTCCAGTTTTTCGCCTTGTATGTGATAGGGAACCATCTGAGTTTGTTGCCCAAGAAATATTGTAAGAGGGCAGCCATAACAAATGATGGAATTGTAACACCCAAGATTGAAATAGCAATAACTACATAATCTGGCCACTTACCCCTGTTTAAAGCAGCCACAAAACCTAGTGTAACACCTATAGTAAAGCCGATAATAAGAGCAATAAAACCAAGTTTAGCACTTACTGGCGCTGTCTTTGCAATAGTCTTTGAAATCTTTTGGCCAGGGTAGATAATGGATTCACCAAAGTCCCCTTGGACAGCATTTTTCAAAAAGATTACATATTGCTCAGAGATAGGTCTGTCGAGCTTATACTTTTTCATAAAGTTTTCCATAACTTGAGGTGGCAAGTTTTTCTTTGCCATGTTGGTTAATGGATTACCTGGTACAGAGTGCATCATCCAGAATGTACCAGCCGAGATTACAAGTAGTGTAACAATCATAAAGGCAATACGCCTTAATACGTATCTTGTCATCTTTTCTCCTTCCTATGTAGGTAAAAGGGCTAGCTTTATAAAAAGCTCGCCCTGTCCTACCAATTAATTAGTTGATTTTATCTACCTACAGTGTATAGAGTTTGTAGGCCCATTGTTGTGAACCAGTTGTCTGCTGCACCGCGTAGGTATTTCTTTCTGAAGATATTTGCAACGCCGTGGTTAATAGGAATAATAACTGCGTCGTCATAAATCATAATATTTTCAGCTTCTCTTAATAGTTCTGCTCTCTTTTCAGCATCTACTTCAACTCTAGCTTCTTCTAGAAGTGAGTCAAATTTTTCGTTAACCCAACCAATGTTGTAAGCTGGAGCTTTTGAGTAAACTGTTTCGAGTAGGTTGATTGGGTCGTTGTAGTCTGCACCCCAACCTGCCCAAGCGATATCAAAGTCGCCTGATTCAACTACGTTTGTAAATGCGTTCCAGTCAAGGTTTTGAGCATCAACTTTGCATCCTAGAGCCTTTTCAATTTGTTGTTGGAAAGCTTCGATAGCAATACGTCCTGAGTCTGAGTTGTCTGAACCAAGTAGTCTTACAACGTATCCGTTTGGATCTCCGCCAAGTTCCTTAACTCCTTCTTCGAATAGAGCCTTTGGATCTTTGATGTCTTCCATCAATCTCTTAGCTGGGCCTTCGCCTTCTTTGTTGAATTCTACGCCTTGGCATCTCATAACTGGTGATACGAATGCATATGCAGGAACTGGTGTACCGTTCCAAGCGTTGTCGATAACTTCTTGTCTGTCAAGAACAGCTGCAATAGCTCTTGTGATCTTGTTGTTAGCTACGTGTGAATCTGGACCGTAGTTCATCATGAAGTAACCTGTCCATGGGTTTTGTCTCTTAAGAATGTTGTATTCACCTGATTGTTCAAGTTCTTCACGAACCTTTGGATCACCAACACCTGAGTAGTCAATTTCGCCTGTCATTAGAGCGTTGTTGATTGTGTTTTGGTCGTTTAAGATAGCAACGTGAACTCTGTCTGGCATAACGTTTGCAGCATTCCAGAAGTTTGGATTCTTAACATAGTTGATTTCATTATTTAATGTCATATCTTCGATTAGGAATGGTCCACACATTGGGATGTTGCCTAGGTCTGTTGAGTATTGGTCGCCGTATTGTTCAACATAGTCTTCTCTTTGTGGGAAGTAAACTCTGTTTAGAAGCATGTCCAAGAAGAATGGAACTGGGTTGCCAAGTGTAAGAACTAGGGTGTATTCATCTGGTGTTTCAACGCCAAGTTCTTCAATATCAGCTTCACCTGAGTTAACTTTTTGACCGTTAACTAGTGGGTAAGTGAAACTTGCATATGGTGATGCAGTGTCTTGCATAGCTGAACGTCTGATACCGTAAGCATAGTCTTCAGCTGTAACTTCTTTACCGTCATCCCACTTGTTTCCTTTTCTGATGTGGAAAGTATAAGTTAGACCGTCATCTGAGATATCCCAGCTTTCAGCACCAGCTGGTTCATAGTGGTCTTCGTTATATCTGATAAGTGGTTCTAAGACGTTAACAAGAACATTGTTACCATAAGTATCGTTACCTTTTGATGGGTCGTATGTGTTTGGCCATAGATCCATAAATGTGTTGATGTATTGGTCTTCGTCGATTTTTTCGCCGTTGATCATTCCATCATTTTCGCTAGCTGAATCATCTTTTGATTCTTCGTCTTTCTTGTCTTCTGACTTGTCTGAGTTATCTGTAACTGCAGGTTCGTCTTTCTTTGCTGGCTCATCTTTCTTGCCACATGCTGTTAGCATTGTAATAGCCATTAAAGCTGCAAGAATTAAAGCCAATAACTTTTTATTCATATGTCTCCTCCTTTTGTTTGGGAAATTCCCAACACGAATATTATAACTAAGTTACAAGTTTATGTCAAGGGTAAACTTAATAGTAATACTTGATTAAAGCGAATCCAAAATGTGTTTTAAATTACATAAGTCCCTCTAGCTCGATAAAATCAAGTCATACGGTATTCGAAAGTCTTTTGATTTGTAATAGTTACAATAAGGCAACAGAAAAAATATTACAAAAAATCCAGGGCATCAAACCCTGGATAAAAATTATCTTTAAAAATTAATTTGCATTTATTTTTTCTTTTTCGTCTTCGTATATATTTCTAAGGGCGCCCGTCAGACCAAAGACCATCCAAAGCATAACAATTATCCTATTTATATATACGATGTGCTCGGTCATTCCATTTGTCAAAATTCCTATGATGCTTGCCAAAAGCCCAATGGAAACCGTCCTTATATATTTGTCTGTAGACTTCATTCCACTCTTAAATAAATTTACTATCGACCCAATCACTATATATAGGAAAGAAATAATTCCCAGCGCTCCGCCCTCAGCCATAATTTCCAAATAAGTGTTGTGGGCGTGGAAGATTGGCATGGACCGAATCAATAATTCAAACTCCTGTTTAAAGGCCTTGTGGCCAAAGCCAACGCCGACCATTGGATTGTCTCTGATCAAATCTTTTGTAATTCCCCACATCTTAAAACGGTAGCTGGTGGATGAATCGGCAAAGTTAAAGATGCTATAAATCCTATTTTGAATTTTCTCTGGCAGGAAATTTATAGAAAAAATTCCTATTGGGATCAAAAATACAAAGAGAGGTCTCATGGCAAAGAACAAAAACACCATGGCCGCAACTGCAATTGAAACCATGCCTCCACGTGAAAATGTCAGCATCATATTTAATAGAAGTAGGCCGGCTATCATTAGATAAATAAATTTTTTAAAGCCGTCCCTGTGGGCCCAAAATTGGCTGACTACAAGGGGCGTTACCAGGACCAAATACTCGGCAAAGATATTTGGATTCATAAAGACCGAGTAGGCCCGTCTGGTGATGACGCCCTTGAGACTAGCGTCTATCCACTCCCTTTGGACCGTGCCCAAAAATACGAATTGATAAAGGCCAAAAACTCCGACCAGGGCTCCACCAATTGCGATCGAGGTCAAGATATTATTGAGCCTTTCCTTTGTGTTGACTTCCTTGTAGACCATAAGGGCCAAAAATATGCCACCAAAGTTAAAGGCCAAATCCCTCATAGAGCCCAAGATATTTAAACTGGTAAAGGAATTTATTATCATAAAAATCCCGACCAAAAACATTGGAATCAAAAGCGTATTTGCCTTGATAACCTTCTTGTTAAATTTTAAATCAATAACCATTACCGCGAAAAATAAAATTTCCGCCGCCAAAATCACTATGTCCGGCAAAAAGGCATAGGCCATTACAAATAAATTGAGAGATAAAAACTGGTACTTGTAAACTATGGGCAGGACCATGGCACCGGCCATTGCGAGCAAAGCAAATTTGCCGCCCATAAAAATCCCTAAGGCAAGAGTCAATATCGCAAATACAAGGGCGTAGATAACTTGGTCCTTGTCTATGGTTCTCTTCACAACAGCTTTATTTTCCATGGCCATCCTCCTCTAACCTATAGGCGTATTTAAAAAACCTGACGACCTGGCTGCCCTCGTAGGCCTTGGTGGAAATAATCCAACCAATAAACAAGGCCACGATTAATAAAACTCCGCCGACCATCAAAAGTTTTTTACCGATAACCCCCAAAGCAAAGGCGATTGTCATCATGACAAAAGCTGCCAAACCTGCAATTATTGACGTGGATAATTTTTCCCCAGCCCTCAAGAAAACCGAAGCCTTTGCTTCAAAAACCCTTGGCTCTTCCAAGGTTTTTTCTATAAAGCCGTAAGCCTTGGAATCCTTGGACAAGTCCTCGTCAACCAAAGTCCGCACGATTTTGGAATTTGTCTTCCCGTGCTTACGAGTAAAAATCTTGTAGAGATTTGAGGATACAAAAACCCTGCCTATATATTTACCTATTATTACAAGTCCGTTTACAAACTTTGAATTACTCATCAATATCAAAACCCACAATATGGGCTTCCATATTCATATACTTGGTCTTTACCATATACTTGATGCCGACGCGAATTTGCTCGCCACCCAGCCAAAAAGCGTTGCCGTCGTCCTTGACCATGGCGTCGATTACAAAAGTCACCGCATACTTGCCAGGCACAGGCATGTTAACCCACTGACCATTTTGTTCAATTGGTCTTTCAAAAGGAATGTGGTTTACCTCAACGATTTCTCCTAGCGGAGTATTGCGATCAGCCCAATAAAGCTGGTGGCCAACCTTGATCGTGTCAACAGTCACCTGTCTTACGTCATTGATTTCAAAAGTCAGCTTGGCTGGCTTCATCATCTTGGATTCGTCAGGCTTGGTAAAATACCTCTTGGCCCCAAAAACAATGGCCAAAACCACAATTACAAGTATAAATAGGTCGACTATATTGATTAGACCAAATAGCCTCCCCTTGTCATCTAAAATCTTCATAAAAATTCTCCTTATCTTTATATCATTAATAGGTATATTTTACATTAAAAAAGAATAAATTTCAAACAATCCCCTAGCAATGGCTGTGGCGTAACGGCGATCCTGAAATGGTCGCCACTCGTGCGCGTGGACTCGATGTCCCGCGTGCGAGTCTTTTCCAACGGATATTTCTCAACACGTAGGTAGAGTCCGATTTATCTCGGACATTCCGAGGCCGATCCCCATTTATGGGGTGAGGTTTCGGTCTTACATATAACATTAAATAAAAAATGGCTGACATTAAGTCAGCCACTACAACGCTTCGCTTGTTTTTTCTATTATATTTTTCAGAAAAAACCTACACTCACCTTTTTAATTTGCGAGGAAATTTCGATGAGATTCTCTCTGCCTATATTCATAAATTTCGCTGGAAAATTCGATGAGAAAGGCGAAGTGCAGAAATTTTGCGAATGAGGTGGGCTTAGTGCCCTCCGCAGTGAGCAAACATTTCGAAACAAGCCTTTATCGCAAATTTAACGCGAAATTAACTGCAAATTTTTAGATGTATTTTTCGATCAGCTCTCTAGCCTTTTCAATTCCATACTTATTTGCTGATGAGAACGGTACAATCGGGTGGACTGCCTTTAGCTTTTTCTTTATAACTTTCTCCGCCTGCTGATACTTACCCTTGGCGATTTTGTCCGCCTTGGTTGCAATTATTACGCAATCTATCCCTGTGTGGACGATGTAATCATACATGGCGCAGTCCAGAGCTGTGGGCTCGTGCCTGATGTCCACGATTAAAAAAATTGCTTTGAGGTTTTCCCGGGTTTCCAGATAGGTGTTTATATAATCGGCCCACCTATCCTTTTCATCCTGGCTGGTGGCCGCATAGCCGTAGCCCGGCAGGTCGACCAAGCGGACCTGATTATTTATATTGTAAAAATTTATGGTCCTGGTCTTGCCCGGCTTACCCGATGTCCGTGCCAGGGCCTTCCTATTCATAATGGCATTTGTAAAAGAGGACTTGCCCACATTTGACCGGCCGGCCAGGGCAATCTCAGGTAGATTTGCCTCGGGGTAACCGTCGGGCTTAACTGCAATGGCCTCCAATTCTGCTGAAATAATTTTATCTAAGTGCAATTTTAAACACCTCTCCAACATTTTTTACAAAATGAAATTCAATATTTTCCTTTACATTATCAGGAATTTCGCTCAAATCTTTTGCGTTTTCCTCTGGAATTATAACTTCCTTGATCCCCATCCTGTTTGCAGCCAAAACTTTTTCCTTGAGGCCGCCAATGGCAAGGACACGACCTGTAATAGTCAGCTCGCCTGTCATGGCAACTGTCCTGTCGACTTGTTTGTTGCTTAAGGCTGATAAAATCGCTGTTGCAATCGTGATGCCAGCACTCGGTCCATCCTTGGGGACTGCCCCTTCAGGGACGTGAATGTGGATGTCGGTTTTTTTGTAAAAGTCGTCCTCCACTCCAAGTTTTTCCGCGTTCTTTCTAATATAAGTCACAGCTCCAAAGGCTGATTCTTTCATTACATCGCCCAATTTTCCTGTGAGTTGGATCTTGCCCGAGCCCGGAGTTGCGATTGCCTCTACTTGCAAGTTGACTCCGCCAACAGAAGTCCATGCAAGTCCATTTGCCACACCAACCTTGTCCCGCTTACCCAGCACATCTGCAGTGAAAATCTCTGGTCCCAAAAATTCGTGGACCTCTTTTATACCTACAGACACCTTATCAACTTCACCCTTGGCAATTTTAACAGCGGCCTTTCTAATAACCTTGGCCAGCTCGCGTTCCAGATTTCTAACGCCTGCCTCACGGGTGTAGGCTTCGATAATCTCCCTGATGGCTGGCTTTGTGATATTAAAACTATTTGTGTTTAAGCCTGCATTTTCCCTTTGCTTGCGCAAGAGATATTTGCTGGCAATATTTAACTTCTCATCATCTGTGTAACCGCTAATCCTGATAACTTCCATCCTGTCTAAGAGGGCTGGCGGTATGTCTAAAGAGTTTGCAGTCGTAATAAATAAAACTTGACTTAAATCAAATTCCAAATCCAAATAGTTATCCACGAAGTCCTTGTTTTGTTCAGGGTCAAGAACTTCTAAAAGCGCAGACGCAGGGTCTCCCCTAAAGTCTGAATTGATTTTGTCTATTTCATCCAAGAGGAAGACCGGATTATTGGTCCCAGCTTTTTTGATGCCAGAAATAATCCTACCCGGCATGGCTCCAACGTAAGTCCTCCTGTGGCCGCGAATTTCTGCTTCGTCTCGAACACCGCCTAGGGACACGCGGACAAATTCGCGGTCAAGTGCCTCAGCTATGCTCCTTGCGATACTGGTCTTGCCAACTCCTGGCGGGCCCACAAAGAGTAGTATATTGCCTTTGGACTCTGGATTTAATTTCTTAACAGCCAGGTATTCGACAATCCTGTCCTTGATATCGACCAGGCCATAGTGGTCGCGATTTAAAATCTCCATGGTCCTGTCCAAATCGATTTCGCCTTCAGAGGCTTCTTCCCATGGCAAATCCAAAATCAAATCCAAATAATTTCTGATAACGCCAGTCTCAGCTGTGTTAAAAGCATTTTGCGAAAGCCTCTTGACTTCCTTCAGGGCCTTTTCCTTGACCTCAATGGGCATTGGCTTGTCGTTGATAGCCTTTTTGAGCTCCTCAATCTCGGCGTGGATTTCCTCTTCCTCGCCCAACTCCTTGCGGATAGCCTTGATTTGCTCGCGCAAATAATAATCCTTTTGCATCTTGGACATCTGGTTTCTAACGCGGACGTTAATTTTTTCCTCCAGTTCCAAGAGCTCTAATTCTTTTTGCAAAACTTCATAATAATAAGTCAGACGCTTTTTAATATCCAATTCCTTGATCAAGTTTTGGTATTCGTCTTCCTTTAAAAGCGTGATAGCAGCTGCTATATCGGTAAAGCGTTCCGGATCGTCTTCGTCGTAAACATTCATAAAAACATTTTCCGGAATCTTTGGATGAAGGCTGACATACTCTTCCAGGTCTTTTTTTATCAGCCTAACCAGAGCTGTCACCTCATCATCAAAATCATCTTCGTCAAAGTCGGGCTGGTAAGTGGAAACATTTGCTTCAAAATATTCGCCCTCGTCTGTAAAAGTTTCAATATGGCCACGCATCTTGGCCTCAATCATAACGCGAATGCCGCCTGTGGGCAGCTTCATAATCTGTTTAATATTGGCAACCGTCCCCCAGTGGTAAAAATCATCCGCCTTTGGGTCCTCGGTCTTGGCGTCTTTTTGGGTAACCAAAAGAATAGGCTCTTCCTTCATGGAGGCAACTTCAATCGCCTTCATAGACTTGGGCCTGCCAACATCAAAGTGAATCATCATATATGGAAAAATCGAAAGACCACGCAGGGGTACAACCGGCATGCTTTCAAGATTAATTTTATATTTATTAGTAATCATATTACCTCCTCCTTAAATTATATCATAAGACATCTTATTTGCAAACAAAAACGGCCAGGAAATCTGGTCGTTTATTTTTGTTGTTGTTACAAGCTCAATATTTCCCCTTCACCTTTCGGGCGAGACTTTTCGGGCTACATAAAGTAGCCCCTACAACCGCAGAGCGATTTTTGAATAAATACCATTGATATATACACAATGTATTTTAAATTTTTTCAATAAAAAATGGCCTTTAACGACCATTATCTATACATAATTTGCAAGGAAAAATTGATGAATTTTTGTAGCTTGAGACATTTTGTCGAATGAGGCGTACTAGAGGGTACGTCGGAATGAGCAAAATGTCGAACACTGCAAAAATTCGCAATTTTAACCGCAAATTTATTGCAAATTTACTTAATGAGGCTCATAATTTTGCTATAAAGTAGATACGAATAAAAATCCTCCTTCGCCGGCAGCTTATAAAAAAGCCCTGTCGCATCCACGATTCCTTCCCCGTCCACAGAAGCTTGATCGATTATTAGGCTGCCGTCTTTGAGGCTGATAAATGGCGTGAACTCACTCACTTGGTCCCTGTGCCTCAAAATAATCTTGGCATTTGAATAAATGTCGCTGATATTTACCGCCAGCAAGGCTGGACCAGTAACGGACATATTTTCAACCGCCAGATTTTCCACCTGAGATAACTTTCCTTGTTCAGTCAAATCCAACTGCCTAAGGGCAATAGATGTCGCCTTGTACTTGGGGATTACCAAATAAAATTCTTGGCCCATCAGACTTATATCAAAAGTTTCTGGGTCTGTCGTAATCATTGGCAAAAATACTGGATCTGCGTAATTGTTAAATACCATCTGCCAAGGATAGAGGTTTGCTACCACACTCTTCGTAGTATCTTCATCATAGGCTCCGCCAACAAAGAGTATAAAGGCCTCTATATTTTTGTCCTCTGGATTTAGGCCAAGAGCCTTGGCCGTTTGGATAAAGGCTGGTGAGATTTCGCTATCGTTTATATTCAGACCAGGAATTGGAGCTGTCGCTATGGACTCTCCACTACCAGCTTCAGAATACTGCTTGTAAATAAAATTTGCCTGGCCATTTTGATCTATAAAAATTTGGCTCTTTTGAGGGTTATAGGAATCCCATAATTCATTTAAGGCCTGGCCTTCAAAATACTTTGTGCCCGACAAGAAATATTTATCGTCTATCTGCGAATCATAAAGATTTGCCATGCGATCGTATTCCCCTTGGATAGTTGCTTCCAGTCGACCCATTATCTCATCCTTGCCAATGCCAAAGTGTTCCAAAAGTTCCTCGTCGCTTATCAGCTTACCAGTACTTGGATAAATCCTGTCTGGAATTAAAAAGTTATAAACCTTGTGCTTTATAAAATATCCTTCATTGAGATTTAAATATTTCAAATGGACGCTAATAATTTCCCCGTCATCATAGACAGAAAAACTTGCATCCACAGGCAGGTCGGTGCCAGCATAATCGTCTTTACTTTCCTCAATAATCTTTAAAAATTCTTGAGAAAGATTTATTAGCTCATCGTTGACCTTCATGGCGTCATTAGATGTCAATAAAATCTCAGGTAGGTGAAGGCCGTCAATAGGATTCTTGGCCAATTCCATTAATTTCGGATCGGTCAAGTCCTTCCACAATTCCCTGTCCTTGACATGGTCAGACCTGGACCCCATAATGGCTCCATCAACCAAAGATTGATCTAAACTTTTGAATGGGTCTCTACTAGTCATCGGACCTTTACTAGCGTCCGCCTTCTCACTAGTGTCCACCTCTTCACCAGCGTCCGCCCTTTCACCAGCATCCGCCCCCTCATCAGTGGTCGTCTTTTCACTAGTGTCCGCCTTCTCATCAGTGACTGGCCTCTTGCTAGTGGCAGGGTCGTCAACTTTTTTCGAACACGCCATAGTAAAAATCATGGCGAAAATTATCGCAATTATAATAAACAGATTAAATCTTTTCATCGAAAAACCTCCTTTATGTAAATACAGATTTCCTGACTATATTTATTTATACCCTTAATGCAAATAAAAAATGACCAAATGAAATGGCCATTAGATTTTAGTTATTAAAAAATATCTACAAAAAGAAACTAAAAAATATGGCTACCATAAAGGTAGCCCCTACAAACGCTTCGCGTTATTTTTTAGTTTTTATACACATAATTTTTCAAGAAAATAATCTTAACTTTACCCCTATATGCACTGATATTTCGTAGGAAAATTCGATGAGAAAGGCGAAGTGCAGAAATTTTGCGAGTGAGTCGTATAAATGATACGTCGCAACGAGCAAATATTTCGAAACAAGCCTTTATCGCGAATTTAACACGAAATATTTTATAAATAGATTATTGCGTTCAGCCCATAATTATTTTTTTCTCTTCTGTATGAATGGAAGGTTTTACTTGTAAATGTATCGTGTCCGCTTATATGAATATCCTTCGCCTTTAATCCTGCACCTATCAACTCTGCCTTGACAAATTTTTGCAGGTCAAAATAATATTTGCCTGGATTTTTTTCATCCACAGTTAAGAACTTGTTAAAGTCCCTCCGCCCTTTAAATTCCTTTACAAAGTCCTCACTCACTTGAAAGGAGGCTTTTTGTATGGACGGTAAGAGATAGGCTTCCATTTCTGTCCGCCTGCCAAGTTTATTTATGGCCTCACAATAAATGCGTTTTTTAACGCCCCGCCAACCCGAATGCAGGAGAGCGGCCCTCTTGGAATTTTTGTCCTTGATTAAAATCGGTATGCAATCGGCCGTGACGACCATGACTGGACTTCCGTCACTAATAAAGCCATCCACGCCCACGTACTCGCCCGGATGCGGGTCGACGATTATATTTTTCGTGTGCTTTTGCCTGGTCTTTGAAATGGGCTTGTTCGTCATCTTGAAGTGTCTCAAAAATTTGTTGGTATTTTTTACATTGTAGCGACGAAAGTTATAGGGAAGGCCCGTCATAAAAAGTTTAGACCCGTCCGTAAATTCCTTTACATAAATCCCGTCACCATATTTTCTCATTTGATCCATAGATAATACACCACCATTATGATTGCCATGGGCACGCCGAAAAATCCTATGAGGAGTGAGTTTAAAAAGTTCAGGGGAATCTCCCCGCCCACCATGGATATAAAGGCGTTTATAACAATAATTATAACAAATCCGACAGCTGCGTTTACCAGGAGCTTGATAATAGTCTTGAAAGAAAATTTTAATATTAAATAGACTAAGATTACAATTGCAATTGCGACTAGGCTCATGCCGCCAGCCTCCTAATCCATTTTTTATTTCTGGTCCTGGGCAAGGTTGCAAGCAACTTGGCAACTTCTTCCAGAGAAATCAAAACCATGACCCCATATAGCGGCCATCCCAAAACTATGGCCCCCAAATAAGCCATTGGCACGCCGATCAGATAGGCAGTCGAAGTCTCGGCCACAAGGGAGTATTTTATGTCGCCACCGCCGCGGACAACGCCGACCACGATTGTGGAGTTGGCGGTCTTGATTGGATAAAAAATTCCCATTACAACTAAGGCCTCCATGGCAATTTGCCTAACTTCAGGTGTCAGGTCAAAGAGCAGTAACAAATATTTCCTGGCCAAAATTAAAATTATTCCCAGGAAGGCTCCCAGATAAAGCGAAGCGATGATAGACTTGTCGGCCATGTCTTGGGCCCGGTCCAAATCGCCCTCGCCAATCTTGGTCCCAACTACAACCGCAGTTGCAGAGGAAAGTCCACGGGCAAATATATAAAGCATATTTGAAACGGCAAAGGCCACTTGTACGGCCGCCGTTGAATCAACACCGGTCTTGGCGTAGAAAAAGTTGTAGAGGACTTGGGCAAATGACCAGAGGATTTCCTCCAAAATTACCGGTATAACTATTAGGGAAAAGTTTTTGAAAAATTTAAAATCCGTCTTGAAAAATTCGGCCAGCCTAAAATAAAGAGGCCCCTTGTACTTAACAACTACAAAAATATAAACGCCCAGCTCGATAAATCTGGCGATTATTGTACCAACTGCTGCGCCCAAAACGCCCAGCTCAGGCATGCCAAATTTACCAAAGATAAAGCAGTAGTTAAAAAAGGCGTTGGCAAAAAACGAAATAATGGAAGCCATTAAAGGCGTACGGGGATTGCCCGTCGACCGCATGGCCACACCAAAGGCAAAGGATAGAGCCGTCACTATATAAGAAGAGGAAACCGCCCTTAAATAAATTACGCCAGCTTCAATAACCATAGGATCATCGGCTATAAAAAGCGCGATAATCTGATGGGGGAAAGTTAGGGCGCAAATATTAAAGATCAGAGCTATAAAAAATGAAAATTTGAGGGAGAGGATCATGGTCTTTCGCACAGATTTAAAGTCCTCCCTGCCATTAAACTGGGAAAATAAAATAGCCGATCCCGTATTTAAACCAAAGAGAAAAAAGCTAAAGAAAAAGAAAACCTGGTTGGCCAGACCAACGCCTGCAATGGCGGCTGTGCCAAGCTTGGTAATCATAAAAGTATCCAAAGTATTTAGGGACGAGGCAATCAGCGACTGAATTGTAACCGGTATTGCAATCTGCAAGGTCGCATTTACAAATTCCTTGTCCCTTAAAATTTTTTTAAGCATAAAAACCTCCACATCAAAAAGTAAATATATACTTATTCTACCACAGACCTTCGCCTCCTGCAATTACATTTTGGTTAAAGGCCTTGGGATAATTTGTCTTACAAAAAAATATTTGTCCAATAAAAAAGCCCTTTTAAAATAAAAAGGTTAACAAAAAACATATATATTAAACACAAGATAGAAAAAATGCCTAAAATATGATATAATAAAGGCATTAAGGGAGGAGTGGTGGGATGAATATAAGTTTAAAAATAGCTATAATAATTTTATTTGGAATCGCAGGAGGCAAGGTCTCCAAGCGGTTAAATCTACCAAATGTAACAGGATATTTGCTGGCTGGACTGCTCTTGGGCCCCTCGTTTTTAAAACTCGTAAGCCCAGACGACGCCGGCATTATTGAGTTTGTAAACGAATTTGCACTAGGCATCATAGCCTTTGCCATCGGCGGAGAATTTTTCCTGCCCGATTTAAAAAAGCTGGGCAAGGATGTCTTTGTAATCACAGTCATGGAAGTTGTGGGCGTTCTCGCCTTTGTTTTTGTAATGATGAGATTTGTCTTAGGACAGAGCTTTGTCTTCTCCATAATCATCGCCTCCATGTCAGCTGCCACAGCGCCTGCAGGCACGGTTATGGTTATCAAACAGTACAGGGCTGACGGCCCCCTAACAAGGACCATACTTCCAGTAGCGGCTCTTGACGACGTGCTTGGCATAATCGCCTTTGGCATCTGTATGTCTCTTGCCAAAATTAGCATAGGGGCAACCGGCGATGTCTCCAAGGTCATGATGTTTGCAGCACCCTTTTTGGAAATAATTTATTCAATTGGACTCGGCTTTGTGGTCGGTTATATTTTTACATTTTTGTCGACCAAGATCAAATCGCACGACCACATGCTCTGTTTAATCCTGGTGACCATACTTGGCACAACCGGCCTTGCCAATATGTTCGGCATATCGCCCCTCTTGTGCAACATGGTCGTCGGCGCAACAGCCTGCAACCTCAATCGCAATATCAAAAGAATCTTTGATATCATAAATGAATTTGCACCGCCAATTCACTTGCTCTTCTTTACCTTTGCTGGAGCAAGCTTGAACCTGTCGGTCTTAAAATCAATCGGCTTTCTCGGAGTTGTCTATGCCCTCTCCAGGGCCATAGGGAAAATTTCAGGAGCAACCATTGGAGCAAAAATGGTAAACGCCCCTCCAAGGGTACAAAAATGGTTGGGCCTGGCACTTTTGCCCCAGGGCGGAATTTCAATCGGCCTGTCCATGATCGTGGCGCGCGAGCTCCCCGACCATGCAGGAGAAATAATCACAGTAATCCTCTTCTCAGTCCTAGTCTTTGAAATCATGGGACCAATACTAGCCAAGATTTCAATCACCAAGGCAGGAGAAGTAGACGGCGTAGATAAAACTTGGAAATAGGAGGACATATGAAAAACGTATTATTCTTAATTTTAAACGAAACCAATAAGTTAAATGAAATACTAGAAAACCTAGTCAAATCAGGTGTGCGCGGAGCCACCATTATAGATTCACAAGGCATGGGCTCGGCCCTATCAACAGGCGACGGCCAACTATTTGGCGGCCTCCTCCGCTTTGCCATCGACAACAACAGACCCTACAACAAAGTCGTCTTTACAGTTTGCGATGACGAAGAAACACTGGACAAGGCAATCAAAGCCATCCAAGAAATCCTGGGCGACATGACCAAGCCGGGAGTTGGACTCATGTTTACGGTGCCGGTGGGACAGATTATTGGGATCACCGACCCATCTCACAGACAGTAATTTGTGGTTAAAATTGCGACTTTTTGCAGTGTTCGACTTTTTCGTCACTGCGGCGTAGGACTCACTACGCCTCATTCCTAAAAAGTCTCAAGCTACAAAAATTCATCAATTTTTCCTCACAAATTGTATGTATAGAGGGAAAAAGATATTATATTCGAATCTCATCGAAATTCCCTAGCAAATAGTATGTAGAAAGGTAAAGAGGAGATATAAAAACATATTAATTATCCAACGAATATATATGTAGCCATGTACCGTCCACTTTATTGTGGACACCTCGTATGAGCAGGCTCGATGCCGCGAGGACGAGATTATGGTGACCAAAAAATTTTGTTTGATTGGTTGCAACAATCTGAGGAGAATGGTGACCATTTTTTTATACAAAAAAGGCCCACAATAATGTGAGCCAAATTTTCAATCCCTTAATCCAATTTCTTAAGGCCATCATACAATTCATTAAAGGACTTTATTTTATCCATCCTTCCAAAAGAAAATTCTGTGTTTTCCCCAAATTCCAACAGGAAGCACTTGGCCAGCTCTTCAACGGTAACTTCAAGGGTTTCAAAAAAAGTTTGATATGCGAAGTTCTGCTCCTTACTTCCCTCTTCAAACATATTAATTATCATGGACTCGCAGACCTGGTCCAGTGGATACAACTTTATGTGCATGAGCTCGTGAACGATCGTCTCCTCGATGTTTTCGTCCTTGGGACTCGCTGCATTTAACATTAAAATTGCCTTTTTATCAGTTGGATCAATTTTAAAATCCCCCGTCTTCTTCCAGTCCTCATCCTCCACAAATTCCAATCTAATATCCCACTCAGGAACTATCCTGAGCTTTTTTGTATACTTATCAAAAATTTCCCTTGCCTTTAACTTATCCATATCTATCCACCTATATCCTATTCCAATCCCTGTCCTCTAGCCTTAAAAAATTGCCCTTGTTGTCAGCAAAAAGTCTGCCCTCAAAGGGAATTTCGTAGCTGATTTTTGCATTCAAATGCTTGAATGTCATTATAGTCTTGGCAAGTCCAGTCTTCACTTCAAAATTCGAAATTTCATTCCATGGCATGAGGAGGAAATCTTTCTTTAAGGTGTTTGAAACCTCTACCTCTTCTATGCCCTTGGGCGAAAAATGCAAAACAAAAGTCCGACTGGAATCCATTGCATAGTAGAGCTTGCTAGCCAGTAATTTTAATAAATCTTTTTTAAAATCATTGTGTTTCATGACAAGCAAGAAATTTTCACGATCGCCAAATCTCTCATAAACCTTATCGCTAATCTCCTGAGCGGAATTAAATAATAAACCCATATATCCTCCTATTTAAAAATAAAAACTTCCTTTATATCCTTGTTCAAAACCTTGCAAATCTTGTAGGCAGTTTCCAGGGTCGGACTAATAGTGTTGTTCTCATAAGCCATGATCGACCGCCTCTTGAGGCCGACTGCCTGGGCCAACTTGTGCTGGGACAAGCCCATTTCCTTGCGAAATTCTCCAATCCTATTTTCAATTACCACATCCACAAGCCCACCTCCTCAAATGACCTTTCATTTTTACTATAAATGTTACATTTTTAGTACATATGTTACATTTATAGTACCATCATAAAAGAAAAATGTCAATATATTTTGAAAACAATTTATAAAATTAAATTTATAAACACCTCACCCAAGCTCTTGTTCAAAAAGAAAATATGGCCACCAAATTGGTGACCATTAGATCGCCCCCACACCACAAATTGTAAACAAAAAAAGGATGCGTAAGGTTTTATCCCTACACATCCTTCTCATCACCCACTCTTAGGCGAGTTTTTCTGTTGTAATTGTGATTACATTTGCCTCTAATAGGCTTTGGGCTTGGCTATCCTTATACATTAGAGTATTTGATCCGAGGATTTTGGCAGTTTCTTGCTTAATTGCCTCTCCTGTTAGCCCTTCTTTGAATTCTGATAGTGAAATTGAAAAGCTTTGTTTATTAGCGTTTTCAAATTTCAATTGCAATCTTTTCTTCATCTTTACCTCCTTATATTATTTTATCATGGACAGGATATACTTAACTATATCCCGCAAATTTATCTTAAAGACCTGGCCTGCGACCGGTTCCAAGTTCAAAGTGCCGTCGCCAATGGCGGCTTCTGCTATAGCCTGGAGGGCCGGGGTCGTCTACATCTAACTTAATTTCTTTGAGTCCACCCTTGCCGGTGGCCAAGATAATAATCATATTAAGCACCGACCTTGTAGATTTCGGTTACAACCTTGTGGACTTCTGGCATATCTAGGCCAATAAGGCCGTGAAAACCATCAGCCATCTTTAGGATATCTTCCCTAGAAGCTGTATCTGCCACATTGTTGATTGTCTTGGAAGACAAATATTCCTTGCCTTCCCTTTCCTTTTTAAGTTTTAATACAACTTTCATTCTTTCTCCTCCTTAGAATTATATTTTTGCAAGGCCTTTTTAACCCCTTGCATATATAGATATCCTGAGCGAAGGAAAATTACGAAGAAATTGGAAAAAATTTTGAATTTTTATTTGCACAATAAAACGCCGAAACCTCACCCCAAAAATGGGGTTCGGCCCCGGAATGTCCACCATAAAGGATGGACGCTACACGCGATACGCATCTATATAATGAATACCATTGGTATAAATAAAACGTCACGCCCAAATATATCTTATGAAAATTAATAATGGCTAAATTGTGATTTGATCTATGTATATTCATAAGAACGTTGTAGAGGTCACCTTGCAGCCCTGCCCAAGAGAGCGAGTAATAACGATGCTCGATTGGTATGCAGGACTCACGCAACTTGTTGCCCAAGAGGTCAATTTCCTGTAGAGGCGATCCTTTATGGTCGCCAAGAAATTGACCGATTGGTTGCAACAATCTGAGAAGAATGGTGACCATTCAAAAACGGGGGTTCGATGCCCCCGTTTTTGCTATTTATGATTATTTTTATTTTTTAATTTTTGTTTCTCTATTTCCGCTTCTCTATTCCATTTCTTTAACAAAATCTTAAACGATGCCACACGCGGATTATTTTCGACATAATTATAACAATCTTCCATCTCTTTATCATTTCTTATTATGTGATCATAAAAATCCCTTTGCCAAAACCTATCTACATACTGAGGGGCAAATTTATTTTGAACCAAAATTTTATAATCAACATAAATTAAATTTTTAAATCTACTTACAATATCACTTAAATTATATTTTCCATCACTTGCATTGGAAATAATAAAATGAACGTGGTCGGGCATGGTGCATTCAACATTAAATTTTACGCCTGCAAACTCATTCTCAATTTTGCTATATGTATTTTTGAATAAATTTTCTAATTCTTTGGAGTAATAAATAAATTCATCATCCTGAATCTTGCCGAATAATTTTTGTCGATTATCTGTACATATTGTTATAAAATACGGGCCATATCCATTGTAATTATAATTCTTTAATCGCCTTTCTTTTCTAACAAACATTGCCTACCTCCGTGTGGTTTAATATTATCATAATGAATTTCAATATTCAACATAATTGCGTATAAATGCCGAGACCTCAACCGGGTTGCACCCGGCATCGGCCCCGGAATGTCCACCATAAAGGATGGACGCTACACCGCAGAGCGATATATGAGATGAATGAATTTAAATAAGGCATACGTTTTTATTCACCCTCACAAATTTCTCTTATAACTTCATATATCCATGCTGGCACTGACTTTGCTTCAGCCATCAAATCCTTCTTCTCTTCTTCTGTGAGGTTTTCCCTTATCTTTTGTATAACTTCATCAGAAATATTTTCTCTTCCCAAAGATTTAATTGCTTGAATAACTGTCGCTGTCTTCAAAGACATATTGGCAATTTCTCCTGGATTTACTTTTTTAAATTCTAAAATAGTATCTCCAATTTTATATTCCTTATATCTTCCACTAGATATATATTTATAGTGAGTTGGAACTTGTGTTGAAAGTCCTAATAAGTTTAAAGCAGTGCTATTATATGGAGCAATATTCCAATTATATTTTCTTGCTATAGCAAGTGCTAACTCGTGGATTGAAACCTCCTCATTCTCACCAATAAGCTCACTATAACTTGGATTGTAATAAAATCCATTAATAACACGCTTAATTTTATTTTCACTAACTAATTGATTTAAAGTTCTACGTACTGTTTCATTGCTAGCTATATCTAAAAAATCATTATTTATAAAAACTTTTCCACTATCAAAATTTTTAATTCTATTTTTTATTTGATCTAAATAAGAATTCATTCCGCACCACCTTTCTCCCGAATATTGTATCATATTCGGGAGAATTATTCAATTTTTCTTAATTGTTGATCGTCATATTGACCGACATTTTGGGCTTTTAGTGCGGGACTTTTCGGGCCACATTCTCCTCAGATTGTTGCAACCAATGAAACAAAATTTTTTTGTCCGAAATAAATCGGACGCTACCTAAAATTTTGTTTTCTTGCCCATACGAGGCGGTGGCTACCATAAAGGTAGCCGCTACAATTTTCCGCCTCGTGTGCAAGGATCGCCGTTACGCCACATCCATGTTTGTGGATTGAGGAAATTCTATTTACATATGAGAATTTTGTGTTATAATATATGTAGTTTGACTTCGTTATATGAGGCCGGAAATCGCAAGCGGGGTCAGGCGAAAATAATGTATATAAACCTCGATTGCCCGGCATCGAACCTGGGCAATCGAGATGTCCACAATTCTCCTCAGACTGTTGTAACCAATCAGGAAAAATTTGGGCCACATTCTCCTCAGATTGTTGCATCCAATCAAACATCGCCTATGGCTCGTTTTCTTGGGCAACAAGTTGCGTGAGTCAACGCTAGCCAATCGTCTTCGCCTTTTCAAGGCTCGTCTCTTGGGCGTGGCTGCAAGTCGCCCCTACAGGAATTTTTCCTGATTGGACAACAGGTTGCGTGAGTCACTGCATACCAATCGAGCGTCGTTTGCACTCGCTCTCTTGGGCAGGGCTGCAAGTGGACGGTACCGCCGATATCTTAGGCGAGAGAAATCAAAAGGATAGATATAAAAATAACTAAAAGAAGGAAAAACAAAATGAAAATTAAAAATCAAAATGAATATCAAATGGAAAATCAAATCGAAAATAAAATTGAAAACAAACGCATGGAGGAATATGAAAATAAAAACGAAATTAAAATTTAAAACGATTGCACGGGGGAATGTGAAAATAAAAACGAAAATATAATTGAAAACGATCGCACGGGGGAATGTGAAAATAAAATGGAAAATACAAATAATAACAAAAGGACAGGTGATGATATGAATAAAATTGAAAAAATTATTGAGGATTATAGGCCGCTGATTTTGGCGTCCATATCTAGGTATTGCAATTTGCCGGGATTTTTTGACGACCTATACCAAGACGGGGTTGTGGAGGTAATTGAGGCCATGAAGGAATACGACCCAGCCAAGGGGACGGTCGGAGGATATTTAAAGACCAGGCTCAAACTATTTTATATAAACAAATACAAGCGCCTGATTAGACGGGAAACAGACGACATAGACAACATCAAAGCAAAAGATCAACCATCGGTCATGGCAATCGCCGCCCACGAAAATAAAATGCTGGTCGCCAGACTCCTCTCGATATTAGACCCAGACGAAAGAACAGTTATAGAACTAACATTTTTAATGGATATGCGGGCAAGTGAGGTTAGTAAAATAATGGGCATAAGCAAAAGAAAAGTCTATTATTTGAAAGAAACGGGGATGAAGAAGTTGCAAAAGATGTCTACACGGGAAAATTTATCCATGAGGGATATGGTGAATGACGAAGATGTGTACAAAGGTGGGGGGAAGAAAACGTATAAGAATTTTGAATAAATTGATATGTAAAAGAGGGCTCACGCCCTCTTTTATCTTTTTTTCTTCTTATTTTTATTCTGTCTTTTCTTTTTGGTTTTGTTCTTTTTGTTTTTATATTTTTTCTTCTTCTTTGTCTTCTTTTTAATCTTTTCTTTCTCAATATCTTTAATTTCATCAAAGACAAGAATTAGCATCCTCAGGGCAAAAACCACATGATAAGCTGCCCCAGTGGCGAAATGTTCAAAAACATTTAGTATAATTTTTAGTATGTTTAGCACTTCATTCACCTCCCTGTGTGCTTACTATGGGTTACTGATGTAGAGAGCTTCACCCCCTATACCAGGATGATCAGTTCTGATCATTCACTAACAATTTTTAAAATAAAAATAGAGAAGCTGTAAAAGCTCCCCTATATAAAGTATGTCAGAAAATCGTTTGGATAAAAAAATCAGAATTAACCAAGCAATAATTCAACTACTTGACGGCAGTCATTACAAATAAAAAAAGGGCCTTATAGCCCTTTTCTGTGCATGATGTTTTGCTCAAGAATCTTTTTAAATTCCCAGGCAATTTTAATAAGCTTTACATTTATCATAACTACGGTAAAGAAATTTATTTCTCCAGTCAAAAGATCAGTAATATCCAAAATATTTTTTGTAATACTTACGACCGCGATATACTTATCCTTTTTTACTATTAGTTCTAGAAATTCCAGAATAATTTGTAAGAAGATCATAGTGCCCCTCCCTTCATAAAAAATTAGGATTTTTGGTCCCGTATTTTATATGTCAGAATTTAAAAATTTTCGCTTAAAACGCTGAAAGTATAGGCACAAATCGCACAACCAAGCCATTTATGAGTCATGTAATTTTATGTAAAATTAGGTTTTATGTAAAAAACATAGTATTTTAAAAAAATAAAAGGGAATTTTTTGCACAAAAAAACCGGCAATCAATTTCTTGAAAGCCGGTCTAATCATTATTATATAAGTGTTTATGATACTAGTTCATGTATTGTTGTTACTATTATTATGCCGTATTCTATTAAAAATTCTTTTTGTAAATCTGTATAATTGTTCTTCTCATTTAATGCATTTTCAGACTTATGTCTGAAGCAATGAGTAATGGTTCTATATTCTTTTATTTTTTCATAATCTATAAATGAAAAAGCAATTGGACTACAGTCAAGCTCTGGATATTTTCCATCTTTATTTAAAAGGTGCTCAATCATATTATTTAATTCTGCTATTTTTTCATCTGTCTCCATCTCACTAAAAGATGCTGACCTATTAGATATTTCTCTGAACTTTTCATCTAATGCGAAATCTTTAAATGTTCGACCAGGTGTTCTCTCTAGTTCAAATTCACTCGCGAAAGCTCTCCTTGCAGCCCAAGTTACAGATCTATTTGCTTCACCTTTGCCCATAGAAATTAGTCTGTTCCTGATGTCATCATAAGTAAATTTAGATAAATCTTCATAAGGTCTGCTAACAATATCTGGGAATTGTTTTATTCTATATCCAGATTTACAAATAAAATAACAAGAAGTATAAAACAATACCTCCTCTTTTAGAGTATAATTCATACTTGGTTCACATAAGTCTTTTATTTTTTCCAATGCATCTTTTGGATCAAAAATATCAAAATCAAATTTCTCTCCATTTATATCATTATTTGAATTTAAGTCAAAAGTATAGACCTCAATTGTAGAAAAAAATTTATAGTGATATTCATTTTTTTTTATATTATCATAATAAAAATCTAATAAATTAATCATTGTTACCTCCTCTATAAGTTAATCGGTAGCTAATATTTCCTCTACCATCTACAACCAGTCTAGCATCCACAATGTATAATTGCAAGGGAATTTGCACAATCCCATACCCTATGAGAACATACATGTAAAAAAACCCCGAAGGGTCTACTTATACTTTTCTGCTTCACTCATATCTAGTATAAATTTCTTTAGACTTACCGTTTCTTTTAATCCAATACTCTTTATACTCACAAGAAATTAAGCCGATTAATGTTGCTGCAACAAATGGAAAAAGGAGAATTTTCCATACGTTTTTACTTATAACAATAGCGTTCATAATATCGGGATCATTAAATACAAGCGTTCCTCTCAAATTACCAGTAAATTCAAGTCCCAAAGTTACAAAAGCTGAAATTATACCATTGCCCATTTTAGCAACTTCCAAATTATCTAGTGTACTTATATATGACCATAATACAACCATTAAAAATATCATAAGATAATATGATATTATAACATTTTTTGTTATAACAAGAAGCAAAGCAAAAAAGCAAAGATTAACAACAAAGAAAACGCTTGCTCCATAAAAAATAAATTTACATACACTATTAAATATTTCTTTCAATTTTGATAAGAAAAGCACCACAATAATAACTAAAACTGATCCAAAAAGCAAGAACAGCAAAAAGCTCATACCGCACTCTGTCTTAATCTTATCATTAAAACAACCTAATATGATTGATGATAAGACTGCTATACATAAACTAACTATATACTGTATATTTATGCATTTATTCTCAAAGCTTTTTTTATTTATTATCCACTCTCTATTTTTTTCTTGATTTTCAAAAATACAAGAAAATAGAGATTTAGATTTATTTTCCTCAGACAATTTTTCTGATTTTTTATTATTATTCATATATGTCCTCCCGTTTTATTTCTTTATCATATCATAACATAATTATGTGTTTTGTCAAGTTTGAGGAAGATCAGGGAAATGATCTATGAGGAGTGAGGTATTATATGTAACAAAAAAGACCCCGAAGGGTCTTTTTTGTTGTAATAAGAACTAAGTCTTAATTATTTTACAGCTTCAGCTTCGTATACAGCGATTAATGCTCTAATGTTTGCAACATCAGCATCAATGTTTGCTTTCTTAGCTGCTTCTTCTGAAGCATTTGCTACTGTGAAAGCTTTGCCTTTTAGAGCTGTAATAGCGTTATTAACATCGTCAATCTTAGCTTTTACATTTGCCTTAGCGTTAACTTCGTCTGTGTAGTTATTCATTACACGTGCGAATTCATTTTCAATTCTTCTAGCTTCTGAATCTCTGTAAGCATTTACTCTCTTTTGAGCTGCTGTTGTCTTATCAGCTTCGATGCTATTTTCATAAGCTGTTACTTTAGCTTTTGTTGTAGCTTCGATAGCTGAGTGTGCATTTCCATTTACTAACTTAGATGTGTCAATTCCTGGAATGTTCTTGTATGCATCATATACTTCTAGTAGACCTTTAGCTTCTTCATATTCTTCAGCTGTTGTGATCTTGCCAGTATCTGGAGCAGCTTTTGCTTGCATCTTCTTGTTGAAGTCATATAGAGCTTTAATAGCTTTGTCATAATCAGCTTGGAATTTAACAGCTGGTTCTCCATCTACAAGAGCGTCAAGAGCTTTCTTTTCATCTTCTGTAACTAAGAGTTTCTTAGCTGCATCTGATAGATCGTTGTATTTATCCAAAGCAGCCTTAGTATTAGTAGCATTCTTAGTTGTTGTTGCTGTAGCTAGAGCTGCCTTGAATGCATTGTATTTAACATAATCTTCTGGTTTTAGTTCAAGTGCTGGAGCTGCGCCTGGTTTTGTGTATACGATAAGGTCAGCGTATCCGCCTCTTACATATACCCATGCGTAGTCAAGTCTTGAGTCACCAAATTCTTTAGTGTTAACGTCTGTCTTGAATGCTGAGTGTCCTTCAAGTTTAATTGAGTAAGCTCTTCTGTCTTCAACTTTTCCTTCAGCTGTTGCTGTGATGATAGCATCAAATCTTGCAGCCTTTGGATCTGAATCTTTAACTCTTCTGAATTCTACATATTCACCAATTAGTCCACGATTTCTCATGTTAACTGCGCTAGCTGGATTAATTTTGAATTCTTCGAACATACCACGTGATACTTCGATTTCAACAACATTTGAGTAGTTGTCAATTCTTGCAATTCTACCAATTTCTGGTTTTTCTAGGTCAGCTTGAGGTCCTTTGTAGTTTGTGAAGATAATTGCCTTTGCAAAGTCATCTCTAGCATCATTGTATCTGCCCCATGTTGCAACGTCAATCTTATCTAAGAAATCTGCATATTCTTTTTCTGTTAGAACAGCTGCCATTAGGTCAGTGTTGCCAGCGTTGTATTTCTTAACATCAGCTAGTGTAACCTTTGAAATTACATAGTCTCTCTTACCTGTTCTTGTGTCAACATTGATTACGAATACGTCAGTTTCATCTGTGTATCTGTAGTCTTTGCTACCAACTCTTACGAAGTCTCTTCTTGCATCGATAAATGCTGCATAAGCCCATTTATGACCATCAAAGTTATAATCTTCAGTGTCTTTATCATAACCATAAGCGAATCCATCGATCATAGCAACTGTCTTAGCGTTTCCGTCTTTGTCAGCTGCTGTGTAAACTAGGTCAAGTCTGTTGAATCTATCAAATCTCCATGTTTGAGTTGCATTCCAACCATAACGATAGTAGTTTGAATCCCAACCATCTGTTAATCTGAATTTAACTTCTTCTGGTGCGTTTGGTAGATAGAATTCCATACCTTTAGCTGAGATAACTTTGTCAACTAGAGCTAGTCTATCTGTGAATTTTTCGTGTGATGTGATTAATTGGATATCTCCAAACACGTCTAGTAATACTTTAACATCTGCTCCAACCATGTCATCGATTTGTGCACGTGAATCTAATCTTCTGAAGTGATTATCATCGTATGCATATACTGATTGGAATGGGATATCAGAGAATTTCTTTGAGTTTAGATAGAATGCATCTGATGCATCTTCTGCAACTTTAAGAACTGCAAATTCTCCCCATTTGTCAATGTATGTTTTAACTAGGTTTGTATCAAGTTTTGCGTCTTGTCTAACAAGTGTTAGGCCGTCCATCCAGTGAATTGTGTCATCAGCTTTGATATCAGATTTTGAAATTAATCTGAAACCATCTTTTGCTGTGTAACCAATAATTCTAGCAGCTGGTGTCATTCTTTCTACTGCAGCGTCTCTTGCGTCGTTCCAGTAGTAAACATCGTTTCCATCTCTTTCAACTTTTTGAACTGGAGCGATGTCTGTGTAGTTATAAGCATCTACAAATAGAACCATGCCGTCTTTAACTGTGACTCTAGCAAAGTTAGCGTTTAACTTTCTGTCATTGCCTTTCTTTAGGTTTAATCTTTCTGCAAAGTCTAGGTAGTTGTAGTTTTCAGCTCTTCTGTCGTTTGTTACATAAGTTCTGTATACTCTGTCATCTCTGTCATATCTTCGAATATTGTAGAGACCATCGCCTTCTCTGTAATATCTTTCGTCGAAACGTACGTTGAATTTTTTGTTAGCGATTGAGAATGTTTTACCATCCTCTGATGCGCCAAAGCCGCCCCAGTAGTATTCATAGTTTGTGTTATCAACAACAACTTTAACTAGTTTGCCATTTTCATCAACTGTGAAGTTAGCAACTTTACCCATTAGGTTTTCTGTGTCAGCTAGGCCATTTTCAACTTTAACGTTTTCAATGTCAAATACCATTTGTTCGCCAACTTTAGCTGCTCCTCTTTCGTTAACGTTGTTAGCAATTTGAACAACTGATAGAACTTCAGCTTTGATTTGGTTTTTACCAAGTTGAGCTACTCTGTTGTTTTCAAGAACGATCATTTTGTAAACATTGTATTTACCAAAGTCTTCTCTTGATAGAGCGTTGTAGAGCATCATGAATACGTTTCTACGTACTGCGTTCTTTGTGTATTCGCCAGCGATTTCTTCTGTACCTTTGAATAGTCCAAGTTCAGTTGCTTTTGCAATGTAAGATGTTGGGTATACCATACCATCTTTTTCTTCTCCCATGAATCTAACAAGGGTTGTAGCAATTTCAGCGTAGGAAATTGATTTTCCTGGCATGAAGTTGTTTTGTGGGTCACCCTTCATCCATAGGTTGTCGTGTGCAACTGTTGCATATCCATTAGCCCAGTGAGCAGCAGTCATGTCTGCAAACTTGCTTGGAAGAGTAGCAACTGATTTAGCAACTGCATCCTTTCCGTCTGCTCTAACAAGAATTGCTGCGAATGATGCGCGGTCAATGTCTTTGTCGAGCATTAAATCTCCTGACTTATCACCTTCAATGATTTTAAGATCATCTTTTAAGAAATCGATGAATTCTTCATTCTTTGCAATGTTTTCAGCTGTAACGTCTTTAACGTCTTCTTCAGCGTAAACTGGAGCAAAGATTGATAAAACCATTAATAGTGAAAGTACTATTGATAATGTTTTTCTCATAGTCTTTAGACCTCCTAATAATTTTGGTATACGAATATCGTATCCTTGCATTTATTATATCAATCATCAGAATTAAAAATCAAGTGTTTTGAGCCAATGTAATGTAAACGTAATATTAGCGTAACATTAGGAAACATAAACACGGGGTTTAATCCGTAGATTGATCTTGGATATATAATAGCATATATATGTGACAAAGGTGTTACAGCCATGTTTCTGTTTAATTATATCTTCAACTTTTCGGCTTCGACTTGGGTGTAGCAATCTCGTCCACGGGACATCGAGTCTCCGTGGGCGAGAGGCGACCATTTCAGGATCGCCGTTACGCCACTGCCATAGCCTGGAGAGAGGCTTGATGACAAATGAGCTTTCCAACTCTTGTCAGCCATCTTTCGTCGTGAGGAGGCACTCGGATGCTCGACCACAGGTCGAGAGGCGACCATTCCAGGATCGCCTAGAGAAAACTTCTTCAAAGGTGTGCGACTATATGGGTTTATTGTAGTTTTTTGGATTGTCTCGGATATAATTTGCGTAGTTTCTGTAGGATTGAGGATTCATTATTACTTTTTCGTAATAGTCTCTTTGCCAAAACTTACTTTTATATTCTGGGAGTCTGCCATCTTTGATTAGTTTTACCGTCCCAGTATAGATTATGGATTTGTATTCTTTGACTATGTCTCCAAGGATTTTCTGATGATTGGTATTGTTAGCAACAATAAAATGCACGTGGTCAGGCATTGTTACACGTTCAAAAAATTTTACACCCGGCATATTGTCTTCTATTATATTATATGTATTAAAAAATAGGTCAGCCAGTTCTGGAATATGGTAAATAAATTCGTCATTTTCAATTTTTCCAAATAAATTTTGTCCCTTGTAGGTTATCAATGTTACAAAATAAGGCCCATAAGACGAGTAATCATGGTCGGGTAATCTGAGATTTCTTCTATAATAATGCATATCTATTCTCCTTTAGGTAAAATATAGCATAAATACATAGAAAGCTCAAGGTTGTGGCTGTGCACGTATCGGCCGGAGGGCGATCAAAAATTCGATGGTCCGTCGTGGGCCTGAGAATTTTTAAATCAATAAAAATCCCATCAATATGAAATATTTATATAAATGGTATTCATTTAATAATGGCGTATCGCGTGTAGCGGTCGTGGTTAATCCCGACCATCCCGGGGCCGATTACGGGTTGCAGCCCGTATGAGGTTTCGGGGTTTAAAAAAATATAAGTTTTTATAAAAATGTCCCCATTCAAAAATCCGCCCCGTGAGGCGGATTTTCATTCAATTGATTTAAATCAATCAATCTCTTATCTTCTATTATTTATATTTTCTACCAACTCATCTATGGCGGTTTTGGGGTCATAGATGTATTTGCTTTCGCGGATGTGGGCGAGTTTCCAGCCGACTCTTTCGAGGGTGAGGGTGGTTTCGAGTTCGGTATTTAATTTGTCGCGGTCGGGTTTCATGCTGGCTGAATGGGCCATGACGGCGACTTTTGGTTCTTTGACCACGAGCGGCAGTGGGTATTTGCCGGCTGAGTGGTTGGTTTGAATTTCGAATCCTGCTCTCTCGAGTTCAGCTTTGATTTCTTCTTCAAAGGCTGTAAGCGTGTGGTTTTTGTGGTAGTTTTCGTGGGCTTCTTCAAAGTATTCGATGGTGAATTGTCTGAGGTCACCCGTCTTTAAATCTTTTTGTCTGAGGGACGTAACTAAAATTTCTTGGTCGCGGGCCCGTGAGAAGGCTACATTGTAGCGTTTTTTGTTGAGGTCTTCTCCTCCTTCGCTCATGAGGCGGAGGGGTTTGTCCTGTGGGCTGTCGACCATGGATAAGAAGATTATATCTCTTTCGTCTCCTTGGAAGTCGACGGGTGTGCCTGCCATAAGTTTGCGGTTGTCGTAGTCGATGATGTCGATTTGTTCGATCATCATGTCGTCTATGAGTTTGGCTTGTGCGTCACCCAGGAGTGATATCACACCGATTGTCTTTCCGTCGTAGGCAGGGTCTGCCAAGATTTCTTTGATGGTCTCCAAGATTTTGTCAGCTTCGATTTGGTTTGTATCGCCTTCGCGAACGCCCTCCACATGGACCAGTTTGAGGGCTGGTTTAATTGTCGTATCATTGGTGTCACGCAGGGGCAAAATTTTACCGTCGTATGAGAGTTTGTTGGAGTATTCGATAATCTCTGGGACTGACCTGAATTGTTCCTTGAGTAAAAATGATGGGAAGGACGCTTTTAAGATGTCGTAAAGGGATGTGGTCAGGTCCATGAGGTGGTAGTTGGGGAAGTCCTCGGATAGTGAGGCTGCCCTTAGGTTTTTCACACGCTCTAGGCCGATGTTGGCGTAGAGAGGTGTGGTTTGTTTGTCGTCGCCGATGGCAATTATCTTTGGCGAAGTGTAGACGATTGGCAGGGATAATATATCGGCCTGGCTGGCTTCGTCTACGATTGTGAGGTCAAAGTATTGTTTGAGGGCGACGTTATCTATGCAGTCGTCAATGGTCATGATCCAGCAAGGTACATAGCCTTGGGCTTCTCTTAAGAGGTCGTCGGCCTTGGCTTTGAGTTCCTTGGCGTCGCGTCCTGTGCCCTTGCCGATTTTTTTGTAAGTGAGCTCAAGGCCTTTTAAGGTTTGCCTGATCTCTGGATTTTCGTCCATGCGTTTTAGGAAGTGGTACCATGAAAGCGTGCGCGCGTATTCGCGGTTGTTTTCGATAATGGATTTCCTGTACCAGGACAGCATCTTCCGCATTTTTTCGTAGGGGTTTTTGATGATCTTGGAGACTTCTTCGTCCAAGATTTTAACCTTCCAAGCGGTTTCGATGTGGTCGGGCACTTCCCTTTCCCCGTGGATGCCAAAGCGTCTGTCCAAAAATTCTTTCCAGGATGGAGCTATGTCCAGGCGTTTTAAAAGCTGTTGACGTTTTTTTGCAATGGCGATACGGCGACTCATGGCCTCGTACTCGGCGTAGTCCTCGGAGTATTGGATGAGTTTTTTATTTAATGTATCGTTTTTGAGAGCGTTTATGATTTCAATTTCATCTGTTGAGGACAAGAGTTCAGCGTTTGTGGTCAGCTTGTGCCTTTGAGTCAAGACTTCCTTATTATATAGGTTCATGAGCTTCAAGAGATTGTAGATGTCGGTTGACAAGTAGGCGAGGATTTCGCTGGATGGGTTTTCGCTAACCGGACCCAGCTTGTTTATAATCTTGGCCGGTAAAATTTCTGTCAGCCTGTGGTGGACTCTCATGTATAGGTCTTTGAAAGCGTAGAGCTCTTCGAGTTTTTGGAAGATGAAGTCCTTGTTTTTGAAATAATCGTCAAAGGGTTCGCCTTCTTTGGAGGCGATCAATTCGTCGTAGACGCTTTTTAATTCGTCAATCAAAACGTCATAGTTCATGAGGACTATGGCATCGGACACATCTTTTTTGCTGCGGATGGGCTCGCCGTTTATCTTGAACTCTTCCATAACTAGCTTGCGGTTTTTCTTGAAGAGCATATCAAAAGTGCCGGGCTTGTCCTTCTTGGAATAAATTTCCTCTAGGATTCCCAGCTCTTCGATTATGTCGGCTCTGGCAATCTTTGGATAGTCAATGGATTTGCCCGTCAGGGTTTCGATGTTGGCGGCTCTAAAGCGGTCAACTTCCATTGACAGGCGGCTGAGCTCCTTGTATTGTTTGTTGTCAATTATATTTAGGCCGGCCCTGATTGCGTTTTGCTGCCACTCGGGCAAGTCTATATAGGATTTCAGGGCTTCAAGGTCGGTGTAGAGTTCATCGTAATCGCCGTAGGTCGTTAAGATCTCGCCCATGACTTTGACTCCGTCGTCCGTGAGTTCCGTGCCGGCAGGTGCCAGGGGCTTGTATTTGAGGGATTCAAATTCCAAGCGGTCCAGATTTGCAAGGACTTCTTCAAATTGGCTAGGTGTTAAGAGTTCATTTATGTCCGGCAGATTTTTATCAAGAGCCTTTTCCTCTTCGAAAGAGACTTCCTTGTTGGAATTGTAAAGGTAGTCGAGTTCGTCCTTGTCGAAGGGGAAGGCGGTGTTTTTGATTGAACCGGGAATGAGGCTCATGTATTCGTAATTGTCCACGACGAATTTGGCGGCCTCGATTGGCGTGAGCTTTTCGTCGTCATAGTAGATTGGCAGGCCCTCTGTCTCCAAGATGTTTAGGATGGTTGACTTGGTCTCCTCCATGCGGGAGAGGATGTCGGCCCTTTCGCCTGCGAATTTCTTGGCCTTGGCTTCCATCTCGAGGGTTGTGTGGTTGGAGATAAATTCATTTATATAATAGAGGGTTTCGTTGATGTCGTCGTTGGAATCCATGATCCTGGACACAACAAGGCCGTTAAAGGCAGGGTCGATCATGTTTTTTAGAACGCGGAGGGCTTTTTTCTTTTTAGATAAGACCAAAATGCGTTTGCCCTCAGCCAGATAATGGCCGATGATATTGGCAACCGTGTGGGTCTTGCCCGATCCCGGTGGGCCGTCGACGAGGGTCACGGTGTTGGCGTAAGACGATTTAAGTATGTTTAGCTGCTCGGAGTTGTACTCCTTGGTAAAGAGGCCAAAGTCAAGGGGCTTGGTCTCCTCTTCTTTTATGACAGTGTCTCCTGAAATTTGCGAGATGATCGGTGACTTGCGGTCGGCCTCGTAAAAGGCGATGGCCCGGTCAAAGGTCGTGGTCGCTGCAGAAGTTTTGGGCGCCAAAATAATAACATTCCTATCAATTAGAGTAACTGGAGTCAGCTTGTAGTCGGCTGTGTAGTCCTCGACCACTTGGCCCTCAGCGTGAAGGCGCTTGGCAATGCCCCGCATAAAGGCGGACGACTCCTTGGAGGAAATTGGATTGTAATAATTTTGCCTGAGCTCGTCAGAAATCCGCTTTAGCTCCATGGGGTTGACATTTGAAATCTTGGACAGGAGTTTGACATTTAAGTCGGAAGTGACATTTGAATTCTTGAGCTCGATGATTTGCTTTTTGGGATCCATAGAAATATTAATCCTCTTGGTAAAGACCGGGTAATTGATATCGGACTCAGAGGATGAAGTGAGAATCGCATTTGCAATGTAAAGGTCCAGGTCCTCGCTCTCGTTTTGAATAATGTAAAAGAGTTTTAAAAATTTGAGGTAGAGATCTTGGATCCGGCGGTCCTCAGCAGATTTTGAAGAGAAGGGACGCTTGATACGCAAAATAAATTCGTCCTCAGGGCCGCCAGTGGCAATGTAGGTCGAATTTTTGGGTAGGTCGTCCAAGTACATATAAAAATCCAATTCATCCAAATTGGAAATAGTCTTGTCCTTCTCGTATGAAAGTTGTCTTAAGAATCGTAAAAGTGAAATCGTCTTGTCCATAATAACTCCAATCAAAAACATTTGCACCAAAAGATGCAGATTTATATTTACATTATAACATAAGGGGCGAGCAATGGGCAAATAAAAAATATTTCCAATAAAAAATGACCCATAAGGGCCATTTATACATACATAATTTGCGAGGGCCGTAAGATTCTCAACACCTCATATTCATAATTTGCGAGGAAAAATTGATGAATTTTTGTAGCTTGAGACTTTTTGACGAATGAGGCGTACTATAGTGTACGTCGTCTCCTCAGACTGTTGTTCTCAATCGTTTTTCCCTTCGGTCCAACGATTGAACAACAGGTTGCGTGAGTCGCTGCATACCAATCGAGCGTCGTTAGCACTCGCTCTCTTGGGCAGGGCTTCAATTCGCAAAAAGTCGAACACTGCAAAAAGTCGCGATTTTAACCGCAAATTTCTTGCATAACCTCTCTAAATACTTTGCCTATTTTTTCATATATACATAAATCCGCGGCTCCATCGTAGGAGGTTTTAGATAAATTAATCAATACTAAATTCTTGCCTCTGAAATAATTGATGAGGCCGGCCGCTGGATAAACGACCAGGGACGTGCCTCCAACTATGAGTGTATCGCAAGTTGAAATTTCGTGGACTGCATCAGCAAGGACTGCTTGGTCCAGGCCTTCTTCATATAAAACTACGTCGGGCTTTACGACTCCGCCGCATTCTGTGCAATGGGGTATATCGCCGAGTTTTAAAAATTCATCCAAATCATAAAACTTTTCGCATTTTGTGCAATAGTTCCTGTGGACTGAGCCGTGAAGTTCGCACACGTGGTGGCTGCCTGCCATTTGGTGGAGGCCGTCTATGTTTTGGGTTATGACTGCGGATAATTTCCCCATGTCCTCGAGCTTGGCCAGGGCCTTGTGGCAATCGTTTGGCTTGGCGTCGGGATAGATGAGATTGTTCCTATAAAAGTCAAAGAAATCCGCAGGGTATTTTACATAAAAACTGTGGCTGACCATGTCCTCAGCGTGAAGGGTCCTGCCCATGGCCTTGTTAAAAACGCCATCAGCAGACCTGAAGTCGGGTATGCCCGATTCGGTGGACACGCCCGCTCCGCCAAAAAATACAATTTTATTTGAATTTTTTATAATTTCAGCAAGTTTATTCACGCCTTATTTTTCATCTCCGTCTGCCTTTTCGTCTGTTTTTTCATCTGCCTTTTCGTCTTCAGTTTTATTTCCTTCTGGCATTTGTGGAAGGCCCGGTTGTGGGTTTGTTTCCTTAGGTTGGATGCCGATTGAAAGGAGGGTTCCGTCTTCAGCGTAAACGAGATTGTATTCAACAGCTGGTCCTTCTTCGTAAAGGGCAACGGCGGAAACATTTATAATCTTGCCTGTGATGCCCAAATCTTTGAGGGATGAAACGGCTGTCCTGTCGGTGATGTTTAGGATGTTCATTTCTTTTCTATTAGAAACCTTGTCGGCGACGGCAGCGAGTTGGGCTTCAAAACCCTTGTGGGCTTCTTCGTCCATTTCCATGAGCTTTAGCTTTGGCTTGATGGCTGCGTAGTCTTTGTTTTCTACTAAGTTTGCAAGGTCTTCAACTTCTTTGATGAGATGCGCGTATTTTTCCTTGTTCTTTTCTTGGTCTTGCATTGGGAAAAATCTCCAGTCGATGAGTTGGCCGTCTTCGGTTACAATTAGGTCGAAAGCTAGAGATTGGTTCTCACCCTTGACTTGGCCTGAATAGAATTTAACCTTGCCAAATTCTTCGTCGTCGTGGTCTTGCTTGATAAGCGCTTCGAATTCGCCAAGCTTACCTGTGTCCTTGAAAATATTTTGAGTTAGCTCATAAACATCTTCGGTTTGGTATTCCTTTGATTTTTCGTGCATTTTTTCATGAACAGTTGTGAACTCTTCGTTTGCCATGAAATTCAAGGTGTCCATAACTTCTTTTTTGTCATTGTCATCGACGTTTACAAAGTTTTGCATTTCAGGATTTTGACCCTCTGTTTTGTTATCGTCCTTGTTTTCTTCCTTATTTTCATCTGTCTTTTGTGTATCTTCTGTTTGTTGGCTCGGGTCTTTTGCATCGTCCTTCTTGGTGCAAGCAAAGCTTGAAAAAGCAAGGGCAAAAGCCGCGAGAATGATCAATAATTTTCTTCTCATATTGTTCTCCTTTATATATATTATTTTAATCTCAAGAACATATTATAACACAAAAGAGGGGGAATGTAAAAAAAGAAGAACAATAAAAAACGATTAGATTTTACTCTAATCGTTTTTGATTTTTAGGTGCTCAACTTATTTATTACTCATCAAGCTCCCAATGACCATTCCTTCCAGTACCTACATATCTTAGATTAAAAATATCTTTTATAGCTCTTTCAATAGTCTTTACACTAACACCAGCTTCTTCTGCAATAGCCTTTCTTGTAATTTTATTGTTGTTTCTAACTTTTTCTTTTATAAACTCTGCAAGCAATACTTTATCCTGAGCGACATTCTGAGCGACATTCCGAGCGTCATTCTGAGCGTCATTCTGAGCGTCATTCCCATTTATAAAATGGCTTTTTATATGTGTATCGCTCTGCGGGTAGCGGTCGTGGTTTATCCCGACCATTCCGGGACCGATTCCCATTTATGGGATGAGGTTTCGGCGCATATATTGCAATTATGTTGAATATTGAAATTCATTATGATAATATTAAACCACACGGAGGTGGGCAATGTTTGTTAGAAAAGATAGACGATTAAAAAATTATAATTACAATGGATATGGGCCGTATTTTATAACAATATGTACAGATAATCGACAAAAATTATTCGGCAAGATTCAAGATGATGAATTTATTTATTATTCCAAGGAATTAGAAAATTTATTCAAAAATACATATAGCAAAATTGAGAATGAGTTTTTAGGCGTAAAATTTAATGTTGAATGCACCATGCCCGACCACGTACATTTTATTGTTTCAAACGCAAGTGATGGAAAATATAATTTAAGTGATATTGTAAGTAGATTTAAAAATTTAATTTATGTTGATTATAAAATTTTGGTTCAAAATAAATTTGCCCCTCAGTATGTAGATAGGTTTTGGCAAAGGGATTTTTATGATCATATAATAAGAAATGATAAAGAGATGGAAGATTGTTATAATTATGTCGAAAATAATCCACGTGCGGCATCGTTTAAGATTTTGTTAAAGAAATGGGATAGAGAAGCGGAAATAGAGAAACAAAAATTAAAAAATATAAATAAAAATAATCATATATAACAAAAACGGGGGCATCGAACCCCCGTTTTTGAATGGTCACCATAAAGGTGACCTCTACAACGTTCTAATCAATTTTTATATTTTTATTTTTTATGTGCAGAATGCATATTTTTTCATAGGATATATTCGGGTGTGCAAATTATTTATATAAATGGTATTCATTCTAATATCGCTCTGCGGTTGTAGCGGTCGTGGTTTATCCCGACCATTCCGGGGCCGATTACGGGTTGCAGCCCTGCCCAAGAGAGCGAGTGATAACGACGCTCGATTGGTATGCAGCGACTCACGCAACCTATTTCTCAAGAAAACGAGCCAAAGACGATGTTTGATTGATTGAAATAGTCTGAGGAAAATCCCGTATGAGGTTTCGGGGTTTTAATGCAAAATATCCGTTGATTAAATTGTTTTTTCTAATGTAAAAACACATTCAATGTTTAATGTCCCTCTAAAATTATCAAACGCTTTCATGCTCACTGCTTTGTAATTCGTCATTTCCTTTATATCTTCCAGCGCTGTTACTGGGTTACATGAAACGTAGACTATTCTTTCCACGCCCGATTCATTCAAAGTCTCGGCGATTTTTTTGCCGAGGCCGGCCCGGGGTGGGTCGACGATTATAAAGTCTGCCTTGTCTTCGGTCTTAACAAAGTCCTTGCAATCGGCGAGGATTGGCTGGACATTGGTGATTTTATTTATCTCCAGCATGGCCATTGCATCCTCCACATTGGCTGGATTTATTTCCACAGAGTAAACTTGGTCTGCCATGTCGGAGACGATGGCCCCGATTACTGCGGACCCTGCAAAGAGATCCCAGATGACATTGGCCCCGTGGACTTGAGTCTTGACATAAGCATATAATTCTTCGGCTGCACGACTGTTGGTTTGAAAAAATGAAAAGGGTCCGATAGGAAATCTAAGGCCTAAAATCTCTTCGTAAATTTGCCCTTGGCCGTAAATCAAATCGACCTTGTCGGCCACGATTGCATCCGAAGGGCTGTCGTTGGTCGTATGGTAGATGCCAGCAATCTTGTCGATGAGCTTTGCTGTTTTTAATTCTTCAATCAGTCCGTCCACATCCAAACTTGCCTGCGAAGTCGTGACCAGATTTAAAAGATACTTGTCGTCCGCGACGCTGTGCCTGATAACCAAGTGCCTATAAAAGCCTTGACCACCGTACCTGTGATAAAAGGGCTGGCCAGATTGAACCGCAAAATTTTTCACGGTAAGCTTAATGGCGTCCATGTCCTTGGGTACCAGCTTGCAATCGGCCGCCTCCACAATGTTGTGGTACTTGCCCCTTTCGTGGAGGCCCAGCTTCATAGGCCCGTCTTTAACTTCGTCGCCAAAGGTGTATTCCATTTTATTTCTGTAGCGGTGAATGGTCGCAGGCGTGTGCAGACCTAAAAACTCGGCAGATATTTGATCTGCCAAGCGTTCTAGTTCCATAATTTTTATATTTTTTTCGTTCTCGTAGGTGATATCCCTAAAGCGACAGCCGCCGCACCGGTCTTGGACCTGGCAGTCCAGGATTTTTTTGTAGGGCGAGGAGACAAGTCCCTCGACTCTTGCCCGGCCCCGTTTGCCAATGGTTAGGTCAACGATTTCTCCAGGCAGGCCGGTTTTTTCCTTATAGGATTTGCCTTCAGAAATAATGGTCGTCCGCTTGTTAAATTCAAGGCGGCTGACCTTGCCTATCTGTTTTTCCATATCAGTCACCCACATTTATGCTGGGAGCGAGGACCGATTTAAAAAAAGTGGCTTGGTCCTTGTCCAGGTAGTCGTCGATGTCTTCGTAGGCGAATTTTTCTTTCAAAAATTCATCGCCCTTTTTAAAATAAACATCCAGGTCATTCTCGAGAACAAAGCCCACGATTTTTATGTCGGCTTCGTCTTTGAAAGCGGACATGGCAATGAGCCTGTCCCGCATGTCGGACTCGGTAAACAAATCCGATAGTTCAACCTTAGCTGGCAGGCTGATATCAAACATAAAAGTCGGGTCGCCCTTGGCAGTTTTCACTGTCACATAGAGGATGTCCCCATGAATATTCAATTCAATTTTGCGATCGTCTCTTGTAATCTCATCGATTGCAGAATTTAAAGCTTGATTAGTGCCAGCTGGCAATTTCTTGGAAAAAATATAGGGTTTTTGGTCCTCCATAATATAGGAAAGATGTTCCAGGGGTTTTGGGATGAGGGAGGTCTTGACCAAATTTTTGTCCTTGTCAAAGTAAAGGACTTCATTCATGGTCGAGATGATGTAGAAGTTTTCGTCTTTTTTTACATCGATAGTCCCCTCAGCTGTTGGCGCGTCAATTTCCACTCCATTTTTGTCCAGGAAGTAGGCCTGGTCGTCACGAATGGCGCAAATGATGCCGCCGTTTGAATCGAAATTATCCGCATTTAAATAAGAATATTTATAATCAGTCAGCCGAGTTCCGTCGGTTTTGAAAAGCCCAAAGCCGTCCTTGCCACGAGCTGAAAAATAATTTTTGGATAAGAGTCTCACGTCATCAAAATCAGCCTGCACAAGTTCTTTGCCCTTGACCGAGTAGATGGCGGACTTGATAGAGCCGCCCACCCTTTGGTTGATGACCAGCATATCGTAATTTATATCGACTATGTCGCCCTTGATATTTGTAAATATCGCCTCGCCGTCAGCATTTAATAGATCGACAGATCCGTCCTTAAGGCCGATTAGATAATCTGAATCGCCAGCCTTTAGGACTTCCTCGTAATCAAGTGGACTCTCCTCACCTTTTTTGTCGATTTTAAGAGGAGTCCCGTCCTTGATGGCGACTGCAAAATTTACGCCAAAGGAATAGGCTTCGTCATAAGTTGGCTCGACGATGACTTCATTTATATTTCTGTAGCCCCACTTGCCCCCGTCCATGTAGGCAAAGATTCCGCTGGCCTCGGCCTTGATATAATCATAAGTTGCCAGGGCTTTTTGGGCCTTGAGATCATACAAAATATTTTTGCCGGCCTTGTTTAAGATGGCCCGATCACCGTTAATATCGGCCACGCTATCGAAGTCTTCGCTCACGAGCGATTGGCCGGTTTTATTTATAATTTGAATTTGATTTCCCTTGTAGACAACTGCGTAGTCGCCTTCAAAATAGGAAATCACATCATCATAGGCCTGGTCAAAGGCCAGGTCCATGTTAGCATTATAAAATTTATAAGAAATGCCGTCTTTGTCCATATCCATAATGGGATAGAGCTTGCCTACCTTGTTGCAGGCAACTAGGCTAAGAGCCATCAAAATCGTGATAGCAAAAATAAGAGCCTTTTTCATTTATAGGTCAATCCTTCTTAAAATTTCTTCTTTGCCCAAGAGGTATAGGCACTTGTCGAATTCTGGTCCGTGGACAACGCCTGTCAAAAGGGCACGGGTTGGCATAAATAAGTCCTTGCCCTTGGCCCCAGTTTTTTCTTTGACTTGTTTCATAAAGCCTTTTGCATATTCTAAAGTCAATTCTTGGCCGTCCAAGAGTTCTTTGATGGCGGCTTTAATTGCTGGAACATTTTCGTTTGCCAGCCATTCCTTGGCCTCTTCTTCCACTTCAAAGTCGCCAGGCATGAGGAGCTTGCATTTTTCTGCAAGGACTTCAAGGGTTTCTGCATTTTCTTTGAAGGCGTCCATCATAATTACATAGTGGTCACGATCGTTATCGATTTCCTCTTCGCTAATGCCGAGGGCCTTGACCATGTATGGCTTAGCGAGATCTAATAATTTTTCGCTATCTGTATTTCTAATATAGTGGGCGTTGGTCCAATTTAATTTTTCAAGGTCAAAGATGCCGCCGGTTTTGGAAACGCGGGAGAAATCAAATTCCTTGATCATTTGATCCATGGATAGGATTTCCTCTTCGCCTTCTGGGCTCCAGCCGATCAGTGCCAGGTAATTTACAAGTGCTTCTGGCAAATAACCCTTGGCCCTGAAGTCTTCAACGGCAACGTCCCCTTGGCGCTTGGAAAGTTTCTTGCGGTCCTTATTTAAAACGGTTGGCAGGTGGACGTAGGTTGGTTTTTCCCAGCCCAGAGCCTCGTACAAGAAGATGTGTTTTGGTGTTGACGGCAACCATTCTTCGCCACGGACAATGTGGGTCACGCCCATGAGGTGGTCGTCAACGACAACTGCCATGTGGTAGGTTGGAAAGCCGTCGGATTTTAAGAGGACTTGGTCGTCCATGTCGTCGGTGTTAATGGTAATTTTGCCGCGAACTAGGTCGTCAAAAGAAATGTCAACGTTCTTTGGCAGTTTCATCCTTACAACATAAGGTTCGCCAGCTGCCACGCGTTTTTTGGCTTCGTCAAGTGGAATTGCCCGGCAAAAGCCGTCGTACTTTGGCATGAGGCCTTTGATTTCACGCGCTTTGCGCACTTCGTCAAGACGGTCTTTGTCGCAGAAGCAGTAGTAGGCCTTGTCCTTTTCGATTAATTCATCCACGTATTTTCTGTAGATTTCCAGTCTGTTTGATTGGGTGTAAGGACCGTAGTCGCCGACTTCTTTCAATTCGCCGTCAACAAATTTTGGGCCTTCGTCGTTTTCAATTCCCGACCATTTGAGGGCGTCCAAAAGATTTTCAACTGCCCCTTCTACATATCTTGTCCTGTCTGTGTCTTCTATTCTTAAAATAAATTCTCCGCCCATCTTTTTGGCATAGAGGTAGTTAAAGAGCGCTGTCCTAAGTCCTCCGATGTGTAGCCAGCCTGTTGGCGATGGTGCAAAGCGTAGTCTAACCATTATTTTACTTCCTTTCTGATAATTTCAATAGCTTCTTCAGCTGAGATTTCTTGTCTGTCCTTTGGTGTCTTTCTGTAAGAAAATTCCACGATGTTTTCGCTGGCGCGTTTGCCAACTGTAATCCTAAGTGGGATGCCGATCAAATCGCGGTCGGCGAATTTTACTCCGGCCCTGTCCTTTCTATCGTCAAGCATTACGTCGCAGAATTTTTTAAGTTCTGCGTAAATTTTTTCGCCCAGGGCAACTTGTTCTTCGTCGCCGGTGTTTACAATGGTAACGATGGCGTGGAAAGGGGTAACGGACATTGGCCAGATGATTCCAAATTCGTCGTGGTTTTGCTCGATGATGGCGGTAATCGTTCTGGAAACGCCAACCCCGTATGAGCCCATCCAAATTGGATTTTTCTTGCCATTTTCGTCCAAGTAATAAGCCCCTTCGGCTTCGGCGTACTTGGTGCCCAGGCCAAAGATTTGTCCGACTTCAACACCGCGGCGGATTTTCATTGGCTTGCCATTTGGACTAATATCGCCCTCAACTGCTGTCAAAAGATCGCCCCCGTCAATGCCCTCGAAGTCTCGGCCGTAGTTTACGTTCTTGTAGTGGTAGTCGGTCTTGTTGGCGCCGACCACAAAGTTTTTCATCTGCATAATTCTCTTGTCGCAAATGAATTTTATATCCGCACCGATTGGGCCGCCAAAACCAGCAACGCAACCGTGCTTTTCTATTTCTTCGGCTGGGAGCATGTCAATATCGTACTCGTTGGCGCCGATAAAGTTTACCAGCTTGGTTAAATTTAATTCTCTGTCGCCAGGGATCATTACAAAGACAGGCTTGCCTGCATTCGATAGGAAAACCATCTTGGCAGTTTTGCTTTCGTCAATGCCCAAGAAGTTGGCCACCTCTGTAATCGTTTTTGTACCTGGTGTGTGGACTTCTTCCATTTCTAGCATTTGGGAATCGTCCTTAATTTCATAGGAGACCGGGCACTTTTCGATGTTGGCTGCGTATGAAAGATCCTCGGTGTAGAGGAGTTCGCCTTCGCCAGTTTCGCTCAAAGCTTGGAATTCGATCGACAGATTGCCGCCCATTTGCCCTGAGTCGGAGTCAACCTTTACATAGTCAAGGCCAATCTCGGTGAAGATTGCGTCGTAGCAATCTTCCATATTGTGGTAGGACTTGATCATGCCTTCCTTGTCGCAGTCGAAGGAGTAAGCGTCCTTCATTAAAAATTCACGGCTGCGGTTAAGTCCAAAGCGTGGTCGTTTTTCGTCCCTGTATTTAACTTGGAATTGGTATAAATTCATTGGTAATTGCTTGTAAGAATTTAATTCGTCCTTGACCAGGAATGAAAAATATTCTTCGGCTGTTGGACCCAAGCAAAATTCGCGGTCATTGCGGTCGGTTAGTTTAAATAATTCTGGCCCGTATTTTGCCCACCTGTTTGATGCCTCCCAAATTTCCTTTGGTTGGATAACGCTCATGCGGATTTCTTGGCCGCCAAATTCGTCCATATTTTTTCTAACGATGTTTTCCACATTCATAAGTACACGGAGGCCAAGGGGCAGGTAGGAATAAATCCCCGTGCAAGTCCGTCTAATCATGCCGGCCCTTAGCATTAGCTGATGGCTAGCAATTTCTGCATCTGCCGGAACTTCTTTTAAGGTCGGCATGTAATATCTTGATAATCTCATAAAATTCTCCTTTGCTAAAATTTTCTATAAAAAAAGCCCCATATACATGAGGCGATGTTTCCGCGTTACCACTCAAATTGGTTCTTTGTCGGTCCTTAACGGAACCACCCGCGCTTGCTTGCGAAAACAAAAGTAGGTTCAGCAAGGCCCTGCCGATTTCTTCCACCATCCGAAATCTCTCTATAGACAAAGTCCAAGCCTACTGGCTTTCTGCTTTAATTATAGCAAAGAAAAAACCAATAGTCAACGAGAAAAGGCTGGCTGACAAAGTTTTTTTATAATTTTACCAAAGTCTTTGAAACATTAAAATATCCCAAGAAATAAATTAAAACCGCTAATGTCAGGACAGTTATTAGCATTAAAATATTGGCTCGCCTTTTCCCATAGGACTTGTGAGAGACCTTGGTAAAATGTGATATAAGGACGATGTTTAGGGTGTAAAAAATAATAAATAAATAGCTGTGAGCGAATGATAATATAAAGCTGGCCGTCATGTAAAAAGTCAGGGTAAAAGTCAGCCAATCAAAAAACATTGAGGCGTAGATTTTAAATTTATTTTCCATTTGTTTGTCCATAATTTTCCTCCTCTTATTCATATTTTTCTAGCAAAAATTCTGTAAAGGCATCGTATTTCATTTTTATATTATTATCGAGCTTGTCAATCCACTCTTTTGGAATAGAATGATAGCCGTCTCTGGCTCCTGCCATGGACCCGGTGATGGCGGCAATAGTGTCGGCGTCTCCCCCGTGGTTTACCGCGCCGATTATGGCATCAGCCACTTGGAGATTGGCAAAGTATTTTGCGTTATTGTAGGTGTTTATAATGTAGCCAGAGGGTTTTAAAAGTTCTTGGGATTTTAATTTATAATTTTCGCCCAAGATAAAGTCCCTGATGATTTTTGTGTATTCGGATAAGATGTCGGCGCAAGTTTTATTCTTGTGGGTGATCTCTCCTTGGAGGAGATTCAAGTAAATGGGCCCGTCTACTGGTGGGCGGTCGATCGATAGTGAGCAGGCATCCACTGGCAAGAGGGAGCAAGGAAGGGCCCGCATGAGGCTACCGTTGCCAAGTGCGTCTTTATCTTCGTCAATGTATTCGCCAGTCATTTTGTATTTAACAAGGGCAAGTCGGCATTGGTTACCCACGTCCTTAGGGCCGGTCTCAAACCAGGCCAAAAAATTATCTGCGCAGGATTTTTTAAATTCGTTTTCATTTTTAAAGCCCTTCATCAAAGCATCGATAACCCCGATTGTCATAGCCGTGTCATCAGTCGTCTCGCCGACATTTAAGTCCAGCCAGCCGCCACCAATTAGGTCATCGACCCTACCGTATTTTATTTTAATTTCTTCAGCCGACATAAATTCTGTGGTCGCCCCCATGGCGTCGCCAATTGCATGGGCGTAGAGGGCACCGCGAATTTTGTCCCTTAAGATATTTTTATTCATAAATCTTATCCTTCCCTTCAAGAAATAATGAGATCATAGGTCGTGGCGGAAAACATAAGTGAGCCGCTGTTGACCTTGTAATAGCTTACCGTCCTTGTCCACCCATCTGCGATTATCAAATAGTCGTCCCCGTTTGCGTAGGCCCGGTAGCCCAGGCAGAGGACATAGTGCCAGTCGAAAAGGCCGTTTGCTAGGAGCAAGATGGACAAGCGGTTTCTGATGCTGGCCTTTTTTATTTTATCAGTCTTAAAATGAATTTTGGATTTTAATTTAAGTCCATGAGATTTAAAATACCTTTTGATCTTGTGGGAGATAAAAAAAGCTGGGCCGTTGCCAATTAGGGCATAGACATTTACAAAAATTTTCCGCCAATCTTCCTTTATATAGTGGCGGACAAAATTTGTGGCAGCCGTTGCCCCACAGTGGTTGTTTAAGTAATCGCCCGTCTGCCCAGTCGTCACAAAGCCCTCTCTCAGAGCCAGGCTTGCGTAAACATCACGGTATTCGCCTGCGGGCATCTGGTCTGCTTTTAAAAATCCATAATCGTCATCGCCGGCGAAAAAATTTTTGAAGCTCGTCATCTTGTCCCCCTTTCTAAAATCTTCTATATATTATATTACCCATTCGCCAAATAAAACATTGCCCTTTTTCCTTTAATGTGTTATAATAAAGCCAAAATAAAATATACTTATAGGAGGTAGATTATGAGATGTAACAACTGCGGTGCAGAATTACAAGACAATGCAAAATTCTGCACATCATGCGGGGCAAACGTCGAATCACAAAGACTACAAGTCAGACCTAAGTACTGCCCATATTGCGGTAGGCAGTTGCCAGCAGACGCTTGCTTTTGTACCTATTGCGGGCAAAGACTAGAAGATCCTGTATGGCAAGGAGCCCCAGCAAATAATTATATAAGACCCAGAAAAAACAAAACAGGCCTTAAAAAACTTGGCCTAGCAGTTGGCGGAACACTTCTGGCCATCCTCCTTATCGTATTCGTTATTCTTCCACTCTTTAACACAGGCTTATCAGAAAAGAAGGCTGCAAAATTAGTCAAAAATACAGTAGAGAGCCTAATGGATTTTAATTTAGATAAGGCCAGCAAGAATTTTGCCAATGTTAATAATGATGACTACGAAGACTTTGTTGATCAATACACCAACATGCAAAGCGAATTTAATAGTCAACTAGGCTATAATAGCTTGGGAAAATTTATAGACGTAAAAATCATACCTATGGATTTTACTTGCGACAAGAGTGATGACACTGCCCAAGGGACTTTTAGTCTGGTATATTCTCCAAATAAAAAAGGCATTCAAAATTCAACCATACAAAAACTATTAAATGGGTCCAATGCAAGTGATGCAGAAGACGTACTTAAAGTCGAATTTGTAAAAGTTGGACGTAAGTGGAAAATAAAGCCAGTTCCTGAATTACTCTTTAGCACAAGCTTGTCTGAAAATCAGGCTGCAAAAATTGTTGAAGACACATTTAACGGCATTTTAAGTTTTGATTTTGACAAGGTCGGCCAAAACTTTACCAGCTTAGGTAGTTTTGGATACAAAGAATTTATAGACGGATATGATGGAGTCCAAAGGGAACTTAAATCAATAATTGGAGACAAGACCCTGGCAGATTTTATGTCCATAAAGGTAACACCAAAGACCCTTAAAAACAACAAGTACGGTGGCAAAGCTCAAGGGACTTTTAATATTAGCTTTAAATTAAATGAAAAAGGCTTGAGTAACACGACCATCCGTGATCGTTTCTACATGATAAACGGTCTAGAAAACATACTTAATATCGAATTTGTAAAAGTTGGTCGCAAGTGGAAAATTTGGAAAATAAATTAAAAAGAAGAATAATAAAACTCCGGCCTTGAGCTGGAGTTTTTTCTTGCTATAAATTTTATTAATTGATATAATCAATATATAAACTACAATAGATACGAGGAGGTAGATTATGAAATGTAATAATTGCGGTGCAGACTTAGCCGACAATGCAAAATTCTGCACATCTTGCGGAGCAAGCGTTCAGGCGACTCCACCACAAAATAGACCTAGCTTCTGCACAAAGTGCGGAAAAGCTCTGCCTGCAGGGACAAGTTTTTGTACAAGTTGCGGACAAAGGGTTGGAGGCAGCCCCAAAAATCCAAGCGGCCAAGCAAAAAATTATTTCAATATCATAAAGGACAAGATAAATTCAATCGATCTTGGAGGATTAAAAAATCGCAGACTATCAACTATCGGAGTGGTCATCGCCGTACTTGTTGTACTCTCTTTGATATCCTTAATTTCTTCAGACAATAATAACTTATCGGCTAAAGAGGCAGCAAAGGTAATTGAAAATTACTATGAGCGACTTTTTGATTATGACCTTGCAGGTGCAAAAAAATATCTTACCAAAGATGACGTAAATGATGTCGCCTTTAATGCTGGAATTTTTGTGCTAACAAAAGAGAACACTTCACCCTACACCGATAAAACCCTCCTTCAAATGGTAGATTTTGAAATAATACCACTTGAGTATAGCTTTGACCCCGACAACAAAATAGGAGTAGGTAGATTTAGGCTAGTTGCCAAACCCAAGAAAAAATATATAGACCATCCAGCCATTCGTTATGGACTGCCAAATACTTTTAACGGGGTAGACGGGGAAGATATACAAGAAATAAGTGTTGAAATAATAAAAGAAGAAGGCAAATGGCTAATTAACGATATGTACCATCATTTGTAAATAGGCAAACAAAGTATGACTCTCCAGCCATATAAAGCGAGTTTTTTTCTTGCTATAAATTGTATTAGCTGATATAATCAATATATAAACTACAATAGATACGAGGAGGTAGATTATGAAATGTAATAATTGCGGTGCAGACTTAGCCGACAATGCAAAATTCTGCACATCTTGCGGAGCAAACGTCGAAGCGCAAGGACCACAAGGCGGACCAAGGCACTGCCCAAATTGCGGCAGCCAATTGGCAGAGGGCGCTAGCTTTTGTACCAACTGCGGACAAAAGGTGGGAGGCCCTGTAAATCAAGGAGCCAGAAAAGTAGAGAATAAATTAGCAAATACCTATAATGGCAATAATCTTAACATTCAAAAAATTGCTATGATAGCAGGATGCGTAGTCCTAGCTCTACTCTTGATATTCTTTGTCTTTGGGCCACTCTTTGGTGGCGGCAAGCTGACAGACAAAAAGGCAGCTGACATCGTTGAAGACGTCTTTGAAGAAGCCATGGACTTTGACTTTGAAGACGCCAGAAAACATTTTTCCATAACAGCCCGAGACGAAGCCGATTATTTCATTGGTAATTTCCAAGACATTCAAAACTACTATAGCTCATATACTGACAAGACCATGCATGACCTAATGGATGTAGAGATGGAACCAATCAACTTTATCTACAACAAAAACACCAAGACCGCCAAGGGAACTTTTAGAATGACTGCAAAAGTCAAGAAAAAAGCTATGGATAATCCACTGATCATCGAATTATTCGGATCTGACTTCAATGGAATCGACACCGATACAGTCGATGTTGAATTCATGAAGGAAGGCAAAAAATGGGTCATCACTAGCATAGACTAAAAATATTAAGCTCTAAAATAAAGGTGGAGGCACAGGCCTCCAGCTTTTTTTATTAAGGCAGTTCTTTATTTTTTGATTTTCTATGCTATAATAAAATCATGAAAGGAAGTGGTTTTCTTGGCAAGCAAAGAAGAAGAAAAAAAGAAGAGAAAAAAATATTATTGCAGGCAAAGGGTCAAGGCTGATAAAGAAGCTGAGAGAAAAGCCCAAAGAAAAGCAATTCAAAAAGCAAGGCGCAAGGAGAAAAAAGAAGAAGAAGCTCGCAAGAGGCTCTATACGCCTGATGGCAAACTTATTTATGACGCCAGTGAATACAACAAGATTCTGAAAAAAGAAATGCTAAATCAACCACTCCGAGAAATTGAAAAAAAATTCAAGCTAGATTATCATAAGGAATTTCAAAGGCGAAATCAGATAGTAAGAAAAAAAGATAATGAATTTCTTGACTTGATAAGTGTTAAAGGTCCAAGTAAAAATAAGTCTAATTATTCTGGCCCAGAAAAAGTTTATGACCCTTCATTTACCTGGCATAAATGGGAGGATGATAACTATGAAGATGATGAGCATTATGATGATAGGGCTGAGGAAAAATCCCATGATGATAAGTTCTTAAAAGACCTCCTATTGGCTCTTGCTCTCGCTGAAGACGAAGGTAAAGAATTGTAGGCCTAATTGAATAATTATCTCAAACTTTATTAAAATTTAGCAAATTCAAAAAGCTGTAGGCACAGGCCTCCAGCTTTTTTCTTGGGAAAATTTTTGTAAACAAAAAACGCATATAAAAATATATGCGTCTAGTTTTACCAATAGCTGTCTCTTCCAGTGTAGTAGGTATATGCAATCCTATCCCACATTTCTGCATCCTCTTCCCTTCGCCTTTCAATATCCATTTCAATTTTCTCTATTTTTTCTAAGGCTTCTTGGATTTGCGGGTCTAGTTGGACCTTGTTTTGCATCAGATAATATGGATTAACTATTATTTCTGGCTGACCTGGTTCCTTATATATCCTTTCTATTTCCAAGGCATCAATATATTCCCATTGGTCTCTTTCAAATATTTTTAACATTTCTCTCATAACATAATTCTCTGCTCTTTTTTGTAGGGCAAAGATGTCATCGAATTTTTCTATTTCGTCCACAAATTTTTGTTCTATTTTTGTTAGCGGAGCCCCTTCTCTCTGAACTTTCTTTAGGTAATTGTAAGCCTCTTCGTTTAGGCAAACAACCTTATCATCAAAGAGGTCGGTATCATAATAAAATCTTTTTCCTAATCTTTTCTTGTATTTTTTTCTAAACCACTTGCGATAACAATATAGAGAAATCCCGACGATTAAATAAAAAAGAATTATTATTATGGGGTGTTTCAAGATGTATTTGTAGAGTTTGATCATTTTGCCCTCCTTTTTATATGTAGGTTTCTTATATTTATTATACAGTAAAAGCTCTGTTTTTCCAAGACTTTTACTTAAACTCAAGCAAAAAGCCACGGGGAAAATTCGTGGCTCCTTGCCAGTTATTAAACTGGAGAATATATGCAAATCCGAAAAAATGATCAAAAATTTATGATGGCTTATCTTTAAGCCAAAAAATTAATTCGATTTTTAGAAATGGATCTTGTCTGTCTTTATATCGTGGAAGCCCTCTTCGCTTGCGGGTTCATCCGCCTGGGCCTTGATGGCCTCATACATTATGGTCTGTAAGGCTTGCAAGTTGGCCATATTGAGGTCGCCATTTGCAAGGAGGATGCCCACCATGGATGCGTAGGCGTCGCCTGATCCAACGAATTTTGCATCGACGAGTGGCGAGGACACAAAGCCCTCTTGGTCTTTGTTTTTAAAATAAGTTTTAATTTCGCCGTCTTCCACATAGCTCTTGATAATTACATTTTTAACCCCAAAGTCCTTGTGGAGAATTTCCGCAATCTTTACCACGTCAGCATCCGTAATTTCCTCGAATGCCACCGGATATCCAGAGACATTAATGGCTTCGGTCAGATTTGGCGTAATGGCGTCAGTATTTTTTATTAATTCCCTGTACATTTCAATTTGCCGTGGACTAAGGGGCGAGTACATCCGCCCGTCGTCAGCGTGAATCGGATCGACCAGGACATATTTGTGATCGACTTTCTTTAGATAATTTTTGATACCAGCAAAAGGCGTCTCTTCATCCAAGTATCCGATTTGGACCAGATCTACTGCAGGGAAAATCTTTTGGACCGATTCCATCAAGACATTAAAATCCCTACCTTCACTCATGACCGGGTCAGTGTAGCCCAGATGAGCGGAGAAAGTTTTGGTTGGGACCGATACAATATCAAAGCCGTGAGCCATAAAGAGGGCCACGTTAACCTTTAAAGAACAATTGCCTACATAGGTAAAGGAATTAAAGGATGTGCACTTCATTAATTAAGCCTCGTATCGACCATTGGTTTTAATATTTTGTTTAATACCAAGGCGATAATTACGCCTATGGCTGCATTTGCCAGTGAAGCCGCAGCCTTGGTTTTAACTGTAACCATAACTGCTTCGTGTGGAATGCCTGCTACGTATCTTTGTGTTATATAGCTTTTAATTAGGTATAGGCAGACATAAGTGAGCGCACCTACGACTGTGCCGATAATATTTTTGGTGCTGTTCTTGGCATTGTCCCCCTTTGAATGAACGATGAGTCCAGCCACAGCTGCCATGGTAAATTTAAAAATAAAAGTGATGGGTGAACCTGCAACATAAGCTGGGTTTGTAAAGTCATAAAACATTGAGCCCAGACCTGCTGCCAGCCCTCCCCAAAGTGGGCCCACCAGCATGGCTGCTAGAATGCAAATGCCGTTTGCAATGTGAACGCGAGTAACTCCAAAGCCTGTTGGAATTGGAATTGAAATGTAATTAGATACAAATACCAAAGCGGTCAAGAGACCTACGATTGTAATTTTTTTAGTCTTGTTGTTTTTCATTGTTTTCCTCCCTTTTACATGAGTTTAACATACAACTGACCATATTAAAAGGACCACTTTTCAAATTAAAAATAAGATCAGTTCATTAAACTGACCTTGTTTTTAATGTAAAAATATTATACAATAAGGATATCAAAGGAGGATTTATGACTGCCATATACATAGACAAAAGCCAGGGATTTTTGTACGAGCAACTTTATAATTATTTTAAAAACGCAATTTTAAATGGACAAATCGAAAACAATGCCAAGCTCCCATCCAAACGCGACCTTCAAAATGACTTAAACATTTCCCAGTCGACGATTGAGGCCGCCTACAATCTCCTCTTGGACGAGGGCTATATTTATTCTAAAGAGCGGTCTGGCTATTACGCCTCGGACATTGCCAGCCTGGTTCAAATTCCCGACGAGAAATCTTTTGAAGTCGAAGAAACTTATGAAAAAAAATACGATTACGATTTGGATTTTAACGGCATTGACCCATCCATGGCCATAGACTCTGCACTGGCAAAGACAATTCGCGACATTGCATCCGACCTTGACGACGACCTCTATGTCCGCCACTTGAGCTCCGGTCTCTACGAACTCAGGGCGGCAATTGCAAAATACTTATACTACGAACGCGGCTTCAAGGTCTCGGCCAATCAAATCTACATTGCAAATTCCACCCGGGCCCTAATCTATGAACTCACAAATGCCTATCCCAAATTTAAATTTGCCCTTGAAGACCCCGGCTTTCCCGGCATTGTAAACACCCTCAAGGAATTTAAGAAAAACTATCAAGTCTTTGACGTTTTGGACGACGGGATTGACCTTGAAAAAATTCCGCAAAATACAAATATAATTTCAGTCACACCATCCCACCAATTCCCAACCGGTCTGGTCTATCCAATTAAAAAACGCCTGGATCTGATTTCCTGGGCCTCGTCCAAAAAAGATCGCTATATATTGGAGGACGACTACGACAGCGAGTTTCGCTACACGGGGATCAAAATTCCCGCCCTCAAGTCCTTCGACGTAAACGACCGGGTTATCTATATCGGAAACTTTTCCAAGTCCATCGCCCCGTCAATCAAGACCTCCTACATGGTCCTGCCAAAATCGCTAGTCTTGAAAAACTACGAGACAAATGTCAGCTACTTCACCCAAAAACTCATCGCAAATTTTATTGACCAGGGGCATTTTGAAAAACAATTAAACAAAATGCGGACAGCTTCAAAAAGAAAATTAAATATCTTGTTAAAGGCCCTGGACAAAAACAAGATCGCCTACACAGGCCAAGACGCCGGATTACACGTCATCTGTGATTTCAAAGACCGGGAAGAGGAAATCTTGGCAAATGCAAGCAAATACAAAATAAAAATCTACCCCATCAAGGACTACTATCAAAGGCAGACGGCCGACCCCAGGTACATCATCGGCTACGCTTCCATCAGCGAGGCCGACCTCAAAACCGCCTGCGACCTTCTATTTAAAAAAATGTAATCCATTTGTAATTAAAAAAGGCCCAATGGTAACTACTTTGTTACCCATATTGGGAAAGCTGGTGTATAATATACTTATCCTTTTGTTTTATAATAATTTAAAGACCCAGGTGTGGGAAACGCACCTGGGTCTTTTTATTTTACTTTGCGGTTAATTTCGCGATATTCTCGTGAAAAAAATTTTAGTCCTCGATGTACGGTCTAGTACACCTGCGTCCTAAAAATTTTATTTCACTTCGAATCTCATCGAAATTCCCTCGCAAATTATATGTATAATGATAAATAAGAAAAAATGCCTCACGCCCACTAGGGGCGATCAGCATTTTAATGGCCGGGATTTTCCTCAGATTGTTGCATCCAATCAAACAAAATTTTTTGTCCGAAATAAATCGGACTCTACAGAAATTTTGTTTTCTTGGGCAACAAGTTGCGTGAGTCACTGCATACCAATCGGTCAATTTCTTGGCGACCATAAAGGATCGCCTCTACAGGAAATTGACCTCTTGGGCAGAGCTGCAACCGCGGCCGCTACCAACGCTTCGCGTTATTTTTTTACTTTTTATCTTCTCCTCAACCTTTAAGCACATAGATTTTATGAGGAAAAATTGATGAATTTTTGTAGCTTGAGACTTTTTGACGAATGAGGCGTACTAGAGTGTACGTCGGAATGAGCAAAAAGTCGAACACTGCAAAAATTCGCAAATTTAACGCGAAATTTTTTGATAGGCGAAACGTGACTCGCCGTTTTTTAAAAAGATAATTCCACAATAACTAAATCCCGCCTTCTCTATCGCCGCCCTCATGGGGCCATTATCCTCATGGGTATCCACCCTCACGCAGGGCGATTTGGTCAGGGCAAAGTCCGCCGTCTCTTTAAAGACACCCCTCCGTCCACCAGCCTGAGCAATCCTATGGATGGTCACATAAGGGCCGTCATAATTCCAGGCCCCCTCTATGTGCTCGTAAGTCGGATCGTCCCCGTATATCATGGCAAAGGCCCCATAAATTTCTTCATCTTCCATTACATACAAGTTCCCATTTTCAATATCCGCCGCCAAATCACTTCTCGCCGGATAGCCGTCCGCCCATTGCTTCAAATTTCCATGAGCCCTCATATAAGCCTTGGCCCCTTCAAAAATCTCCACCAATCTGTCCAAGTCACCCATCTTCGCACGCCTAATCATACCAACCTCCTCAAGAATTTCTCTACCTTTATTATAAATGGAAACGCCACAAGACACAAGCAAATAAAAACGACCACATAAACAAAACAAAAGCGGGGACATCGAATCCCCGCTTTTGAATGGCGACCATAAAGGATCGCCGCTACAACGTTCTTATAAATTTACAGAAAATTAAACCTCTTTATTTTACATAATGAAACTAAAAAATATGGCCGGAATAAACCGGCCGCTACCAACGCTTCGCGTTATTTTTTAGTTTTTATCTTCTCTTAAACATTCTTTTGCACTTAAATTTCGCTGGAAAATTTGATGAGAAAGGCGTGAGTAGCAGAATTTTTGCGAATGAGGTAAATAATATCAACTCTTCAACCTTTAAGCACCCAAATTTAGGAGGATAAATCGATGAGATTCGAAGTGAAATAAATTTTTTAGGACGCAGTTGTACTTGAGCGTACATCGAGGACTAAAAAATTTTTTCACGAGAATGTCGCGATTTAGACCCTGAATTTATTTACATAGGAAGTCACACCCCTTGCATCTGGGCAACTCCGCCTCATTCTCCAACCTCACCCCATGGCTCCAGGCTCTCATTTGCCTCAAGATTGGGACGAGTTCCCTGCCTCTTTCGGTGAGATCGTATTCGGTTCTGGGCGGCATTTCATCATAGACTGTTTTTGTTACTATACCCATATTAACGAGTTCTTTTAAATTATTAACCAGTGTTGACTCGGTAACATCGCTCATCCCATCTCTGAGTTCAGAAAATCTCAAGGTCCCCAGATTTGAAAGAACGCAGATAATTCTGGCCTTCCATTTGTTAGACAAAATCTTCATAGTGTTTGCAACCGGGCAATTGACGTCCTTATCGCTCGGTACATTCTTTAATTCTTCTTGTATGGATTTCTCCATTTTTCATAACCCCCCTTCTTAAAAAATATATATGGTTTAATAGTTCAAAAATAAAACTATAGTCTCCTATTTAATATTATAATTCAATTATCGAAATAAATCAATAGAATTGTCATATATAGTGCTATGTTTTTTTAAGGATCAGCAGATATGCATATGCATTTTAAAAAACGAGGTGGAATTTTTAATCCGCCTCGTTTTAAATCATATTTTATTATTTTGTTCTAATAATTACCCTCATATTTTCTGCATCCCACTCGATGTCATCAGCCTTTTCGTCATTGATGTCTCCGCTTGAGATGGCAAATATTTTTGCAATATTTGTAAGTGGCAACACAATCCTATCATTTTTTACCATTGGCTCAGCGTCGAGTTCAATTGTGCGTCCGTCTGATAATTGAACAATCTTGCTACCCAATGTCAGCTTAGCGGTAATGCCATTTTTGCTAAAAGAAGCGGTCTTAGTCTCTTGGTCCCAGTTGACCTCTGCCCCCAAAACTTCTGCGATAAATCTGACAGGGACCATGGTTCTACCGTTCAGTGCAAAGGGCTCAACGTCCATAATTCTCTTTTCAAGTTTACCGTTAACATTTACCTCATATTCGGCTTTGTTTAAATACAAATAGTGCTCAACAGTCTTGACCTCATCTTTTTCAGGAAGCTTTTCTTCTTTTTTCTCTTCCTTCTTTTCCTCTGTCTTAGCCTTAGGTTTTTCTTCGACCTTAGAGTAATCACGGCTTGAATAATCTGGTCTCATATAATTTGGCCTTTCATCCTCGCTAGGTCTCTTTTCTGGTGCCTTATTTTCAGGTTTTTCTTGAGGATTTTCCTCAGGTTTTACAGGTGGATTTTCCTCAGGTTTTTCCTTTGGCTCTTCAGGAGCTTCTATAAATTCCGCATAGAAATTTTTGTTTTCAGCTGAAACCTTGTAGTCGGTCTCACCTTTTTCATTGACCCACTTAACAGACCCCTTCTTGCTCTCATCACTTCCCTTTGCGGCTATTAAATCAAAAATAGTTCCGCCGATTATTGGATTGGTGTATTTAGAAACATCCACACCTGGCATGGCCTTGTAGGCTGAAAATTCCACAGGATTTTCTTGACCCTCATATACATTATCACTGCCAGCCTTGGTCCCCTTGCGCAAATAAAAAGTAATTTTAACTGCATTATCAGGTGCATTTGTATTGCCAAGACCAGTAATATGATCGCTTACATAAACTTTATTCTTAACAGAAAGTTCAGAATTGTCTTTGAATTTAACATTTACATTTCCTTCTCTTGTGCCCGCTTGAGATAGGTCACGACCCGGTTTTTCGTCTGTCATCTCAGCTCCTTCAAGATTTTCCTTGGCCCCATTGTCATTCTTGTGCTCATCTTTTAGGCCAACCCCATCCTTCCAGTTGACGGAATCACCCTTCCAAATTTTGATGTCCTTGCCTTCAAGCTTGTCTTTCATAGAATTTGCGACAGTCTTTTCTTGAACCTGGACACCAGGGTTTTCATTTGCAATTTGCTGGCAAGCGGCCTTGCCTAAGTCCTCCGGTCTGCAGTCATTGGCCAGAACATTTATGGGCATAGTTTGCACACCGATCATGGCTGCTAGGGCAAGGGCAAAAGTCGTCCTTGCAATTTTTTCTTTTGAATATTTCATTTATTAATCTCCTTGAATTTAAATTTCGCGAAAGGCAATCAACTTGCCCCACATTTTTTGCTTTTTGATTATAAAGTTTTTTTATATTATTTGTCAATAGTTTTTTGAAAAAAAATATAAGATTTTCGAAAAAATTTTTTCACATCATTAGGACATAAGGACAAATCAGCATAATTTACACAAAAAAGCGGCTAATCGAATCAGCCGCAAGATTAAAATGTTTTATTATTTATTTGTTTTTTATTTGTATTATGTCTAATCCAACAATGCAAATTTGCGAGGGCCGTAAGATTCTACATGAAAAACAAGAATATTTTTATACATATGATTTACGAGGGAAAATTGATGAATTTTTGACTTTTCGGGCTACACTTTTCGGGCGACATAAAGTCGCCCCTACAACGTTCTTAAATATTATTTTACCTTTCTCTCTTTAAATTTGCGAGGAAATTTCTATGATGGCCGTAAGATATTTTTTTATATTCTCTTAATTTTTATAGCACTCTGAATTTGTGAGAAAAAAAACGGATGAGATTCGCGTTAGTCACAGAAATTTTATAGTGCGAATTTATCCACTCTTTATTCATTCTATGGCAGTGGATTTACGAGGGAAAATTGATGAATTTTTGTAGCTTGAGACTTTTTGACGAATGAGGCGTAGTAAACCCTACGCCGCAGTGAAAAAAATTTCGAAACAAGCGAAGGTCGCCGTTTTAGCCACAAATTTCGTGTTTCAATTCATTAAATATCTCCAGATACGTGTCCGTCGTAACCCCCCACCTGGAGTCGCGTTCCAAACAGTTCACCTGCATCTGCTCATAGACTTCTGGCTTGTTGAAGTAGATGTCGCAGGCGGTATCAATGGCTTCTCTAAAGTTTTTCGAGGTTTGACCAGAGAACAAAATGCCTTGACCTTTTTTGGAAAATTTATTGTAGGCCTTGACTGAGTCTTTGAGGGTTCCCGTTTCGCGAACGATTGGAACTGACCCATAGCGCATGGCGATGAGCTGGTTGATGGCGGAGATTTCCGTCCGCGGTACAGCCAAATAAAAATCCGAACCAGCCAAAATCCTGTTGGCCTCGTTTTCGTTCATATAAAGCTTAGTTGCTATGCGGCCGGGGAAACGATTTTGATATTCGATTAATGTATCCTCGATTTCGGGGTCGCCCGTGCCCATAAAGATTATATTTATATTTTTCTCCATCAGATAATCCAAATTGTCGGCGATGAGGTCCGTGCCCTTTTGACTGATCATCCTGCCGATAACACAGATCAGCATCTTGTCCACGCCCTCCAAATTATAATAATTCAAGAGCCCAAGCTTGTTGACCTTGCGTTCTTCCAAATTTTCCAGAGAAAAATTGGCAAATAATGACCCGTCAGTTTCGGGATTGTAGCGCAGATAATTTAGGCCATCCAAGATGCCAGCCATTTTAAAATTGTTGGCCTTGAAAAGTCCGTCCAATCTTTCAGAATAAAATGGGGTTTGGCATTCTTCCTTGAAAGTTGGGGATGGGAAGGTGATGTAATCGGCTGCCAGGATGCCGGCCTTTAAAAAGTTGACCGACTGATAAAACTTGTAGTCGAAATCGCCCACCATCTCCATGGGAAGGCCAATAGCTTCGGCTTCGCAAATGGGATAGATCCCTTGGCTTTTGATGTCGTGGAGGGTCAAAACGGTCTTGACATTTTTGTAGTACTTGTCGTTTTGCCTGAGTTTTTTAATATAGGCAGGAATTAATGCGGCTTCAAAGTCTTTGGCGTTTAAAATATCCGTCTTCAAATCCATTTCCTTGATCATTTGCACAACGGCCTTGGCGAAAAATATAAAGCGTTCGCAGTCGTCAACCTCTCCAATTACCCGGTTGCGGTTAAAGTAGGTCTCGCTATCTATAAATAGAAATTCCACGCCTTCCACATCCAAAGTCAAAATGGACGCCGTGTGTTTTTCTGAATTGATGTCCACCATAAAATTTGTAATGTATCTAAGCGAATCAGAATACTTGGCCTTGACTGATTTGTAAAGGGGCATGACAACCTTGGCGTTGTGGTTTTTCTCCCTGTACTTTCGGGTGGAATTGTAGACGAATTCCGCAGAGTTGGTGACCCTCACGAAGGGGACTGCCTCAACAGTTGCGACTAAGATATTTAATTTTTCCATGTGTACCTCCTTCCAAAAACCGTCTCTTCCATTTCAAAGGATCCAGCTTGGACCAGACGATTGAGCTCGGCTTTTAAAGAGTCTGTCGTGTAAGACATGCCCATATCTTCGAGTTCTTCGATCAGCTTTAGATAATCCGTTTCGTTAATTGGCGAATATGTTTTTAAAATATCAATAATTTTATCAGTGGTCTTGGCCCTGTGCGCCTCAAGTTCATCAAAGGGGTTTTCGCTCTTGGGTTGATGACTGATAGCCTGGCGGACGCGGACAAAAAGTGTCCGGCCGATGGTGGCCGACGAGAAGAAAACGTTACCCGATTTCAAATAAGGGAGTCGTTTTGCGTCTTCGCTTGAAATATCGGTCTCGTCGCGAATAGTTTTGATGTCCGTTTCACGAGTCGTTCTGAAAAGCAATTTTGTGTTTAGCTGGGCTGTCGACGTGTCGTCAAGGATGCTTGGTCTTTGAGTTGCAAGGACCAAGAAGACTCCGTACTTCCTGCCCTCTTGGGCGATCTCGCGAATAATGGACTTGGATGGAGATTCATCGCCGCGTGGGGCAAAGTTGTGGGCCTCGTCAACGACTGAAACAAAGGGCGGAAAATAAGCTGCGTCAGATTTTATCTTGGCATCCAAATATTCCCTCCGCAAATTGTAGGTCTTCTTTAAGATAAAGGCTGTAAAAACTGTGAGCACGCGTTTAGACCCTTGGATGACCACGGTCTTGCCCGATTTTAGATCTTCGATTACAGAACTTGATGCCGTGTCGAAAATCCCCGTCTTGTCAAGAGAGGTCAGCCTCCAGCTAATGCCCTTTAGGACATTTATGTTGGAAGTTTTTATATACTTGCCGTAGGAAGCCAGCTTTGTGTCAAGGGTATTGGCCTCGGCAATGTTACCAGCCGCACGCAGGTCCTGAATTTCCTGGGCAATTTTATTTTCATCGCCGATTTGCAGGAGCTCGATCATGGATGAGATTTTAAATTTAAAGGAATCAATCGATTCGTTTTGCTCTTTGATATTTTCAATGGCCGCCTTCATGGGCTCGGTGAGTCCTCCTGCCGATTGCAGCAGGTAAACCAAGTCAAAGGCTGACAGGTCGCGAAAGTCCACGCCAGCATTCACGCCGACTTCATAAACCTCATAAGCGTCGTCAAAACGGCCGTCGTCACTTTCAAAGGTCATTTCATTGTGGGGATCGGAAATAATTGTCGGAATGCTGTGGCGCATAAGCTCTTCTAAAATTACCCGTAATCCGTAGGACTTACCCGACCCAGATCCACCAAAGACGCCCACGTGTGGATAGTCTTTCATGGCCCATAAATCAAAAATCATTGGCAGTTCAAATTGGTCGACCGCTTTGCCGTCTTCGTAAGTAGTAAAGAGGTTTTTTAAATCTTCGTCTGCACCTGCATATAGGTTGTCAGTGTTTTTGATGGCGCCAACGATTAGTCCCTTGTCTGTGGAAGTGGAAATCAAAATGGATTTTACTTCATCAAAGGTCGGCACGACCACGTCTGACCCAGTTTCAATTGGATAGGGCGCTTCATTTAAGAGGCGGACCTTTGCAATGTAAATCCTCTCGTTGTCCAGGTCATAGCCCAGCTCCTTCAAACTTTCCATAACCCGCTTGTCGGCCATGTCCGAATCCGGATCCAAAGGCATAAAGCGATTGTAAGTATGGGTTTCAATTGTCTCGCAAAGGAGAGCCCCCTGGCTGGGGTCGATAATTTTTAAATATTCATTGATGCGAATGGCCCGCTCGTTATCCACGATATAGGCTTCGCTTTGGCTAGTCATGCCTGCAACTTTCATTACATCCACCTCTTCTTTCTGGCTTGGTCCAGATAAATCCGTCTCAAGTCCTCGTCAATATATGTTTTAATAAAGGCCTCCAGCTCGCGGTCGGTAATCCGCGCGTACTTGTCCACCATGTCAATGATGTAGGGAATGCCACGCCCACTCTCAGGCGTCATGGTAAAAATTAAATCCAGAGCCTCTCTAATCCTCTTCTCGTCTGAAATATTGTAGTCGATTGCAATTGGCTGGGGGCTCAGGGCCGAACGAATATAAGCAGTCCCCACTTCAGTATTTTTCCTATGCTTGGAATTTAAAATGAGAGCCTGGCCATAATCCAAAGCGCCAAAAACGATTTCTCGGTCGTAGGCGTCAATGCCAAGGGACTCGGCCACCACTTTTGATTTCATGTCTTCGATAATGCCGACGACCAAGCACTTATTTTTGTTGGCCACTTGGACAAGGTCGTGGAAATCGTCTTCGGCGTTTGTCAAAAACCTGATAAAGCCGCCGTCCATAAAGAGAGCGTGAGATTTAAATTTCTCCAAGCCTTGGATGGCAACCAGAACTTCGAGTCTTGCCAGTTCGTCCTTGGGATTTTCGTAAGAGCCTGCAAGGGGTGAAATGATTTTATTAATTTCAAGCCTTTCCCTTTTTAAATCTGGCAGATAGCAGGCCGACAAAAGTGAAATCACATTTGGTTCGTCGCCGCCAAAGGAATTTACAGACCCGTCTACAGCTGCGATTGAATTTTCTTTATAAACTCCAAGTTCTTCTACAGTCAGTTTCCTCGCCTGGTAGAGTTCGCCCACCGTAGACAAGTCTGCCTTTATATGCGCCTTGTCGATTTTTTTATATTTTTCCCGCAAAGTCTCATTAAATTTTTCAAATTCTCTAATCCTGTCTTCCATGGTCCAGCTCCATTAAGTAATTATAAATATCATTTCTCTTGGCATCGGGATTTCTTTCCATAACTTTTTTTACAATATCCTTGGTCCTTAAGCCTTCATCTTTCAATTGTTTAGCCAGGTCCCTAAAATCCTCGATTTTTTCCTCAGCCCCCTGGACAACTATGACCAGCTCGCCACGAAATTCCATGTCCTTGGCTTCATGCAAAGTCGTTTTGATATGCTCTTCGTAGATTTTTGAAATCTCGCGGGCAATAGAAATATTCCTGTCGCCAAAAATTTCCTCCATGGCGGCAAGAGTTTCGTTAATCCTATGGGGTGACTCGTAAAAGATAAGTGTATGGGAAATATTTTTTAGACTTTCAAGCTCCCGGTCGCGGTCAGATTTTTTCTGTGGCAAAAATCCCACAAAGGTAAAGCGACCAGCATCTAAGCCCGAAGCAACCAATGCTGGCACAAAGGCCGTTGGTCCGGGCAGGCAAATGACTTCCGCTTGAATGGACTTAACCAAGAGCTCACATGGGTCCGAAATACCCGGAGTGCCCGCATCTGAGATCACGGCTATGTCCACACCATCGTCGAGGAGGTCTTGGATCTCGTCGACCTTGGATGCCTCGTTGTACTTGTGGAGACTGCGGAGTTTATTTTTTATTCCCAGATTTTTAAGTAAAATTCCCGAGTGGCGGGTGTCCTCACAGTAAATAAAGCCGACAGACTTTAAAATATCGACCGCCCGAAAAGTTATATCAGATAAATTGCCAATAGGAGTTGGCACAATATACAAAATCCCCATATTATCACCTGCTTTTATTATAGCAGATTGCAAGATATTTTTCGACAATAAAAAACCAGCATGGCTGCTGGCGAAAAAATTATTTATTTTTATTTTTCTTGTCCCTGATCAAAACATAAATCCAAGCCAAAAGTGCAGCTGCGATTAAGAATAATATCATAGAGAAATACTTGGCCCATGCCCTAAGGGGCGTGCAGTCAAAGTATTTAATATAAGAGTAAGGTCTGGTAGATAAGAGGCTGCGGTTAAGAATGGACGCCATAAAAAACAGGGAGTAGATAGATCTCGTTTTATCGTCTTGTCCCTCAAGCCCTCTAGTTAAATTAAAAATATAAAATCCAAGTGGTAGGACCTGACCCAAAATAGTCAAAACAACAGTCAGCCAAGTTGGCATGAACAAGTCCTTGTCATAGACAAATTCCAAAATAGAATAAATAATGGGAACCAGGCCAAGCAAATAAACAAAAACTAAAAGGCCTATCATAAATTTTCTTTTTTTCTCGCTGAGTTTATAATCCATTTTCTCCTCCTAATATTGAATCCTAAAATAATCCAAATACTTTTTAAATTTATCCTGAGCTGTCAGGCAAGTATCCATCAAATATCCTTTTTCCTCCTTATAATTTGCCAGGCCACGATAGTAAAAATATTTTAAGTCCTCATCTATTATAAAGGGGACGATATTTTCCTTTAAGGCTTCTTTGAGCAAAATCAGCCTGCCCACACGCCCATTGCCATCTTGGAAGGGGTGGATGGATTCGAACTTGTAATGAAAGTAGACCAGGTCTTCAAAAGGCTTTTTGGAAATGCAGGCATAAGCCTCCAAGAGCTTTTTCATTTCTCCTTCTACATCTTCGGGGGCTGTGGTCTCGCGGCCGCCAACTTCATTGGGGACATGCTTGTAATCGCCGACTGCAAACCAGTCCTCATCCGCCTGACTTGTCCCAACCTTCAAAAGCTTGTGCAAAGTTTTTATAAAGTCTTGGTTCAAATCGTCCATGGCATGGTCGATCACATAGTCAATACATTTAAAGTGATTTACAGTTTCAAAAATATCATCAACATTAACTGCCTCGTCCACGCCTAGTGCCTTAGTCTCAAAAATATAGCTGGTTTGGTCGTGGCTGAGCCTGTTTCCTTCAATGCGGTTTGAATGATAAGTAAATTCAATTTGCAACTTATGGTAGATTCCGCCAGATATTTTCTTGGCCTTCTCTGCCCTCAAAATTTCCAATAAAGTCATCTTATCACCTATATATATTATAACAGAAGGCGAAAAATTTTTCGACCGATTTCCCCCGGCCATTAATATTTCGAAAAGCGTTTTATATCTTAGTCTAATGGGGTATAAATATTTTGTAAATCAAAAGGAGGTTTATATGGAAAATAATAACTTAAGTGAACAATTAGAATTAAAATTTGAAGAATACGAATATGTCCGTCCGGATTTTGACGAGATTGACAAGCTGATCAAAGCTCAAATCGAAGAGCTCAAAAACGCCAAGCACGTGGACGAAGCTGTCCACGCTTATGAAGTCTACACCCACGCTTTGGCAGATGCAGACTCCATGACAACCCTGGCTTCAATCAGAAACTCAATCAACACCAAGGACGAATACTACGAAAAAGAAATTGAATTTATCCAAGAAAATTCACCACACCTAGAAAAAACTATTGTGGAATTCAAAAAAGCCTTCTTGGAATCAGAATTTAGAGATCAATTGGAAGAAAAATACGGTGAATACCTCTTCCAAAAATACGAAAACGATCTTCTAACATTCAAGCCCGAAATCGTTGACGACTTGGTAGAAGAATCCAAGCTCACAACCGAATACCAAAAGCTCTTGGCCTCCTGCCAAAAAGATTGGGACGGGGAAAAATTAAATCTCACCCAACTTGGCAAGTACACCCAAGACAAGGACAGAAATGTAAGACAAAAAGCAACCAAGCTGGTAGCTGAATTCTTTGACGAAAACACAGCAAAGCTTGATGAAATTTATGATAAACTCGTAAAGGTTAGAAATTCTATGGCCAAAAAACTGGGCTACAAAAACTATGTAGAACTCGGTTACAAGAGAATGGGCAGGGTTGATTACGACGCAAATGATGTTAAAAATTACCGCGAACAAATCATCTCTGAAATCGTTCCACTTGCAACAAAACTTCGCGAAAGACAAGCCAAACGCCTTGGCCACGAATTGAAATTCTACGACGAAGGCCTACAATTTGAATCAGGCAACGCCAAACCACACGGCGACAAGGATTGGTGCCTAGACAAGGCCAAGAAGATGTATGCTGAGCTCAGCCCAGAAACAGACGACTTCTTTAGCTTTATGTTAAAGCACGATCTCTTTGACCTTGACTCCAAACCAGGCAAGGCAGGCGGCGGCTACTGCACATACATGTCCAAGTGGAGAAGCCCATTTATCTTTGCCAACTTCAACGGCACAACCCACGACGTGGAAGTTCTAACCCACGAAGCTGGCCACGCCTTCCAAGTTTATAATTCACGCGATTATATCTCAGAATATATTTGGCCTGGCATGGAATCAGCAGAAATTCACTCCATGAGCATGGAATTTTTCACCTGGCCATGGATGGAACTCTTCTTTGAAGGAGAAACTGACAAATTCAAATTCTCCCACCTCCAAGGAGCAATTCTCTTCCTCCCATACGGAGCCCTCATCGATGAATTCCAACACTTCGTTTACGAAAATCCAGACGTAAGCCCTGAAGAAAGAAGAAAAACCTTCAGAGAACTGGAAAAGAAATATTTACCACACCGCGACTACGACGGAGTAAAAGTCCTCGAAGACGGCGGATATTGGTTTAGACAAGGCCATGTATTCAGCGTACCATTCTATTATATAGACTACACCCTGGCCCAAGTTTGCGCCCTCCAATTCTGGAAGAAAGACCGCGAAGACCACGACAAAGCCTGGGAAGATTATCTAAACCTATGCAGGGCTGGCGGTACAAAACCATTCCTACAATTAGTCGAACTAGCAAATCTGGAAAACCCATTTGTGGATGGAACGATTAAGAAGACGGTTGCACCAGTAATCGAGTATTTGGACCAAGTAGACGACAGCAAATTCTAAAATTCCTTGTTTAAATTGCGGCTTTTTTCAGTGTTCAACATTTTGCTCATTCCAACGTACACTATAGTACGCCTCATTCGTCAAAATGTTTTAAGCTAAAAAAATCCATCAATTTACCCAGCGGAATTAAGAGAATTAAAAAAGATAGATTAATAATATAATTTGCGAGGAAATTTCGATGAGATTCGAAGTGAAAGTTTAATCGGTCATGTAGCGGCCGATTTATTTCGGCCAAACCGATTAAATTCCACGAGAATGTCGCGAAGTTAACCGCAAATTAAAAAAATCTTGCAGGATAATGTATTCTGCAAGATTTTTTTGTGTATATTGTTAAAATTATTGAATATTAAATATATTCGGGCAAGACTTTTCGGTCCACATTCTCCTCAGATTGTTGTACCCAATCGTTTTTCCCTACGGTCGAACGATTGGACAACAAGTTGCGTGAGTCACTGCATACCAATCGAGCATCGTTATCACTCGCTCTCTTGGGCAGGGCTGCAAGTCGCCCCTGCAAACGTGCTGAACAATATCAATTTTATAATCAGATATAATTTGCGAGGGAATTTTGATGAGATTCGAAGTGAAAGTTTAATCGGTCATGTAGCGGCCGATTTATTTCGGCCAAACCGATTAAATTCCACGAGAATGTCGCGAAGTTAACCGCAAATTAAAAAAATCTTGCAGGCATAATGTTCTGCAAGATTTTTTATTTGTTGTCAATTTTTATATAAAAAATTGTATTAATCTAAAAAGAATATAAGCTAGGAAAAACTTCGTCTTCTTCCCCCTCTCCACCTCCGGCTCATCAAAATCCTCTCGCTCTACAAATTCATTATCCCATCCAACTTGTAGAGATTGGTCCAGGGTCGGCTGTATTTGGGATAAAAAGTCTTGGGTGAAGGCTGGGCTATCGACGACAATCATGGTTTCGGTATTTAGATTTACCGACCGGGAGTCCATATTAAAGGACCCAACTGCAGTGATTTCATCATCAAAGACCAGGGCCTTGCCGTGGATGGATTCCTCGCCCAGATATTCGTGAATGTTTATGCCTGTAGCCAAGAATTTTTTCCTTTGAAAAAGATAATTTGGCGAGGCCATTATGTTGTTGGCAGAGTAAAGGGAATTTGTAATGAATGTCGTGTCTAGGTTCTCACCAAGGACTGATAAAAAATCCATAATGGGTTTTGTCCCCGTTGTATATGGCGTTTCCACCAGGGCGGATTCATTTGCCTCATGGGCCAGAGCCTTGAGGTCGTCCAAGACCCAGGTTTCATTTTTGCCAAAGCGTGCTTCTAGTGGATTGTGAAAGACCTTGATCCTCTTAGCTGAAAAGGCAGAGTCGACAAAATCACTAATAGGTCTGTCGTAAAGGTCGCCCTTGTCAGCGAGAAATTTCCTGCCATCAGCCAAGAGCTCTTGAATTTTTTCTGAGTCTGTATTTTTGGCTCTCACTTGCCTGTTTAATTTATTGGTCCACAGATTTTCATAATAAGACTCTAAGGCGTCGACTATGCTCAAAGGTCCATCGCTCGAGTCCTTGACCATAAAAATATCCCTGTCGTGCTTGTTAGCTGCCAATGGATTTGCCAGGGCAAAGTATGGATCGCCAACATTTCTGCCCCCAGTCAGGGCGTACTTGTTGTCAACCAAAATTATTTTATCGTGGAGGCCTTCAAAAAGTGTCCAGGGCCTGTAAATTTTTACTGGATTATAGCGGCCAAATTCAATATTGGGATGGCTGGCCAGGGCCCGTCTATATTTTTTGGGTAAGCCGCCCATCTTGCCGTCGACCATGAGACGAACTTTTACTCCACGGTCAGCCGCGTCCACCAGCTCACTTAAAAAAGCCTGAGACGATTCGTCGGTATCTATGGCATAGTAAACCACATCTACATAGTCTTCGGCCGCTCGAATCATTGACAGGCGAACCGCAAGTGCATCCGTCGGATCGCCAATGGCCTTGACTCGGTCAGGGCTTATTGAATTTTCTCCTGCCGCCTCCCATTCATCTGCCATCTGCAAAGCCGCTTCAGTCCGTGGGTGGTTTTTAGCCGGAATAAAATAAGAAAAAATCCCCGCGACCAAAATATATATTAAAATTATCCAAAAAATCTTTTTCAAAATTCTAATCACAATCGCAGTATTAACAAAACCTTTCATCATATCCCCCCAAATAAGTATAAAATTACATTTACGAATGACTATTTGTTTATATATACCCACTTGTCCTATCGACCCCCACATGTCCATAAAAAATTCAGAGTCTAATTAGAAAATGAAAACAAAAAATATGGCTACCATAAAGGTAGCCCCTACAACGCTTCGCGTATTTTTTGTTTTGATTTTTATAATTCAATAAATATTTTTCTACATTTGTTTTTTAACGTAAGCTTTTCTACATATTATTTTTGAGGAAAAATTGATGAATTTTTGTAGGCTGAGACATTTTGACGAATGAGGCGTACTAGAGGGTACGTCGGAATGAGCAAAATGTCGAACACTGCAAAAAGTCGCAATTTTAACCAAAAATAAATTGAGTGATGCCTTCGTAGTCGTCGATGTTTTTAATCATTTCCACGCCCGTCTCCATCTGTTTAATATAAATCTGGCCTTTTTCAATCTCATTACCGCCGATTACTGTTACAAATGGAATGCCTTCTTTGTTGGCGTAGTTCATGGATTTCTTGACCCTTCTATCGACTTTTTCTATTTCGACTTTGAGGCCGAGCTTGCGGAGATTTTCCGCCAGGATAAAGCTTGGCACTTGGGTGTCCATTGGGATTATAAAGAGGTCGACAAGCGCCTCACTTTCACCTTCTGACTTGGCCTTTAGGACTTCATAGATTACATCGAGTCCAAAGGACATGCCTATGGCTGGATATTCATTGCCGTCGTCGATAAAGGTCCCGATGATCTTGTCATAGCGGCCGCCACCGCCCAATGACACGTTGAATTCGTGGCCATTTACCACCCGGTCTTTTAAGAATATTTCCCAAACTGTGGATGTATAAATGTCAATGCCGCGTGCCAAAAATGGTTTAAAGGCCATGGACTCATTGGCATCTGTGTTTACTGTTAGAGCATGGAGCTCGTCGAGTTCTTTCAAACCCTCTTGCAAGAGTTCGACTTCCGAATCTTTGTATTTGTCTTTGATTTCATCATAGGTCATAGAGAAAGTCGCGTAGAGATTTTCAAATTTGTCAGCCCCAAAACCCAATTCTGCAAATTCTTTTGCAAGAGCTTCCTTGGTCATCTTGTCCAGTTTATCCACCAGCATAATGCACTTTCTTAAAGACTCTTCGTCCATTTGGCCCAGGGTTTCAATTATGAGTCCGTACAAAAGTTTCCTATTATTATATAAAATTTCCACTTCCAGACCTAAGTCCTTGTAGGCGTGGTGGGTCAGGTTCATAAATTCTGCCTCTTGGAGCATGGATGAGATGCCGACCGCGTCCACATCACACTGGGTAAACTCGCGGTTCCTGCCGAGCTTTACCGGGCCGTCGCGGTAGACCCTGCCGATTTCGTGGCGCTTAAAAGGAAGTGTAATCCCCCTGTTAGATGAAATTAATTTTGTCAGGCAAATGGTCAGGTCATAGCGAAGACCCAAAGCCCGTTCGCCTTGGTCCGATAGCTGATAAATTTCGTCCAAGATATCCGCATCAGCAGAATATTTTGACGTCAACAAATCAAGCATGCAAACAATTGGCGTTTCCGCTGCAGGAAAGCCGTACTTAACAAAATTTTTCTTTAAAATATCCTTTATGTGTTCTCTCAACATCTGCTCGTGGGGCAGGTAGTCGTGAGTTCCCTTTAGTGTTTCAAATTCTTTAGCCATTATTCCGTCCTATCTGTTGTAGTTCCAAGTTCCCAATACTTGTTATTGTTAAATTCAAATTCCTTGATCACATCCAAGCCAACCTTGTGGGTGTGGGCATTGTATGATCTGGGATTGATTTGGTTGACAAAGGTCAGCAGGTATTTAAACCTATCCTTCATGGTTGCCAGGGAAAAGAAAAATAATTTTTCAAAGGCGCCCGTGGACCTGTATTCTTTTAAAATACAAATGGGTCCGTATTGGTAGGAATTTCCCACGCTCATGACCTCGCCCTTGTAAGTATCTTCGTGTAGTCTATCGATCATGTAATGAAAAAGAGGCCAGACCTTCCAGTATTCCCAAGAAGCTGCCAGGGCATAGCCGACAATCTTGTCGTCCTTATCTTCGTCAATCAAAACGCTGACACCCTTTTCATCTTCAATCAAGCTCTTCCATTGGTCTTCGGTGAGTTTCGTTGTAACAAAGCCGTCTGGCTTATCTTCTGGACTAATGGTGTCCACATGAAATTTCTTTTGCAAGACCAAAAGTTCGTCTATGTCATTTATCTTTGCAAGTCTGGTTTTCATAAAATCCTCCTTAAATTTCCGCAATTAGAATTAGGCATGGTAAAACAGGCAATAGTTAATCCGATGCCTATTATGACGCCGATTATAGAAAGTAGCCGCCCAGCTCTCGCTATGTCCCTGGATGAATCCGCTTCTAAGTTAGCGCTGGCCATGGTCCAACCAAGAGCGCCTAGTACAGTCGAGAACAAAGAGCTAAAGGCAAATACAGATAAAATTCCAAATACAAGTGACCAGATTCCTGGATCAGTTTTATTAGATTTCATTTTTAAAAATCACCCTCCATAAATTATATCAAAGTAAGAACTGGAAACACCATACAAAAAACTATGCCGATTATTGATAATATTATTGCAGCCCTTGATTTGTAAGTTAATGGTTGATTTTCAGAAGAGCGCAAAGCAATAACCAAAGCGATTAGACCCAGAAAAAAGCCCAAACTGTCCAACCTAAATACTGAAGGTATAAAGCATATTACGATTGCTAAAAAGCCTAGGATAATTGCAAATGATTGCCCAAGATCGGCTAATTGATTATTTCCTGAGTCCATGACTCTCCTCCTCTTTATTTTATAGTAACTTATCCATCTCTATATTATCATTTATGCCTGTATTTTTCAAGCCGCTTTAATCTTCTAAGGCATTCACAACCTCGCCCACGACAATTATTGCAGGGCTATCGATTTCGTATTCCTTTTCTACAATGGAAATCAAATCTGTCCTGATAACTTTTTCCTCTGGCAGACTTGCAGCTGAGATCAAGGCTGCAGGATAAGATTTGTCAAAGCCTGCTTCAATTAATTTCTCTGCAATATTTTTTCTGTCCCGTCTCCCCATCAAGAACACGATCGTTCCGCCAAGCTCATGGAGGGCGGCAAAATTTATGTGGTCGGCTGACCGCCCCAAGCTGTGGGCAGTCATAACCGTAAAGCTACGCGCCATCTTCCTGTGGGTGATGGGAATATTATTTAAACCCAGAGCCGCAATTGAAGACGAAATGCCAGGTACAACTTCCGTTTCGATGCCCAGTTTATTTAAATACAAGACTTCCTCTCCGCCCCGACCAAAGACAAAAGGGTCTCCGCCTTTAAGCCTGACTACAGTTTTGCCAGCGGCCGCCTGGTCATAGAGGATTTTACAAATTTCCTCTTGGGGGACAAAATCACCACCGCCAATTTTTCCCGCGTAAATTTTTTCAGCGGTCGGATTTAAAGATAAAAATTCCTCACTTATATATTTATCGTAGACGATCACGTCTGCAGCTTCAATTGCCTTAAGCCCTCTTACAGTTACCAGGTCAACTGCACCCGGTCCAGCACCAACTAAAATTACTTTTCCATTTTTCTTATTATTTATATTTTCCTTTTCCATGGCCACCTCTCTTCTTATTATTAATATTATAACACAAAAGAAAATCTTTTTGCCTATAAGTTTTATCAATAGCAAAAGTCCGCCTATTAATTTTTTTTATAAAATGATTAATAAAAATTTTACAGGGTATAGGTCATTTGTTGGGGAAACCCAAATATTAAGGAGGAAAAAATGAACAATAAATTTTTAAAAATTTTTAGCTTAATCCTAGCTGTATTTTTTGTAGCTGGAACATTGGCTGCTTGCCAAAAACCAGCTGACAAAGCTGAAACAAAGCCAGCTGAAGAAGCTAAGACAGAAGAAAAAACAGAAGAAAAGAAAGATGAAAAGCCAGAAGAAAAGACAGAAGAAGCTAAAGAAGCCGAATGGCCAGACTTCAATGGTCGCACACTAAACGTTGTTGCAACAAGCGACAAATACGTAAAGCTCTTCGACAAATTCACAGAAAAGACAGGAGCCAAGGTAGAATTCCTCTCCATGTCATCAGGTGAAGTTATCAACAGAACAAAGGCTGAAGGCAAGCCAATGGCTGACCTATGGTTTGGCGGCGGACTCGACGCATTTATGGCTGCAAAAACTGACGGCCTACTAGAAAATTACATTTCACCAAACGCAGCCGATGTTGATCCAGCTTACAAGGATGCAGACGGCGCATGGATTGCAAAGGGTCTAACAGTTGCAGGTTTCATTGTAAACCCAGATGTTCTAAAGGAAAAGGGACTTGAAGCTCCAAAGACATGGGCAGAACTTGCTGATCCAAAATACGCTCACGAAGTTATCATGTCAAACCCAGCAATCTCAGGCACCAACTACGCAGTAGTTAAAGGCCTCTTGGATTTGTTTGGTGATGAGGGTTGGGATTACATTGAAAAATTAAATGCCAACATCGACTTCTACGGCAAACGCGGCAAGGACCCTCAAGAAAAAACTGCAGCAGGCGAATTTGCTATCGGCATTATCCCTGTTGACAACGGTGCTTTCAAAGTTGCTGAAGAACAAGGCCTAGATGTAATTTATCCAGAAGACGGTATTCCATGGGTACCAGAAGGAGTTGCAATTTTCAAGAGTTCAGACAATGTTGAAGTTGCAAAATCATTTGTAGATTTCATGCTAACAACAGAAGCCCAAGAAATGATTGCAGAACTCGACGGCAAAGACTCAGCTCAAATTATTAAACCGGGCGTAAAGGGTCTAGAACTTGGCCTACCACAAGATAAGCTTATCAAACAAGACCTATCAACCTTTGGTAGCGAAAGACAAAACATCTTAGACAAATTCCTTGAAATTTCCAAGGGAAAAACAGAATAATATAAAAGTTAATCTCGCTTAAGAGAAAAAGAAGGAGCAAGTATGAAAAGAAGACAGCTATTCCAAGTATTAGATTATTTAATCGTAAGCCTTTTGGTGGTTTCTGTCGTCCTTTTCATCCTTGTTCCTTTTATTTTTGTTTTCAAAGAGGCGATTATATCCGACCACTCCCTGGATTTTTCGTCCATGGTCACCCTCTTTAAAAACCAAGGCAAAACTATAACCAACACCCTAAAGATGGGTTTACTTACTACATTTTTTTCATCTCTGTCGGCACTCGCCACGGCAATTATTATTTACCTGTCCAGCAAAAATATGCAAAGAGTGCTTTTGACTTTACTTAGCATAACCCTGATTTCGCCGCCCTTTGTCACGAGTTTATCCTTTATAAATCTCTTTGGCAGGCGGGGGGCTATCACCTACCATCTTTTGGGCTTATCCATGAACCCTTACGGACTCTGGGGGATTGTCATGATGCAAACCATCAGCAATTTATCTTTGAATTCCCTGCTTCTATTTTCATTTATAAAATCAATCGACCAAGACATAATTAATTCCGCCAGAAATCTGGGGGCCAACACGAGCAGCCTGATCAAGGATATTATTTTACCTGCGGCCAGGCCCGGCCTCAAGGCTGTCGTGCTCTTATCATTCTTTAGGTCAATCGCAGACTTCGGCACGCCTGCCATTATCGGCGGCAATTTCAATGTGCTGGCGGTCGAATCTTATTTTGCAGTTATAGCTGAGGGCAATTTAGCCAAGGCCTCTGCAATCAATGTTTTATTGTTAATACCATCCCTACTCATGTTTTTATTTTACGGGAGGGACTTCAAGTCCATGGCACCGACGGCTGCTGGCGTGACTTCGACCTCGGAGATCAAGATAAAAAAATCAGGCAGTCTTTATTATTTGCTCCTGACCATTTCGGGATTTTTCCTCTTGGCCGTTACAATTCTCTACGCGGCAATTGTCATGTCGGCCTTCACCAAATTTTACCAAGGGCAAATGTACTTTACCCTTGAAAACTTCGTGGAGACCCGGCCATATATAACGGGAACTGCAATTCGTTCGGTCGTCTACTCGCTGATCTCTGCAATCTTTGGGTCGATAATTGGACTTCTCATCGGCTATTATTTAAAAATTAGAAAGATGAGGGTCATGAAATACGTAGATTTCTTTGCAAATCTCCCATATATAATTCCAGGAACTTTTTTCGGCCTGGGCTATATACTGGCTTTTAAAAATCCGCCACTGGTTTTAACGGGGACGGCGACCATAGTTGTCTTGAACGTTTTATTTAAGCAGCTGCCATTTTCGTCACGCATGGGCGTGGCTGCCATGGAGGGAATTTCAACCGACACCTTAAATTCCATCCGTGACCTGGGCGGATCGCGTGTTGACGAAATCAAAGACGCGGTCATCCCACTTTCGCGTGAGGCCCTTAGCGTTAGCTTTGTAAACGCCTTTACCACAACCATGACCACCATAGGGTCCATTATATTTTTAATTTATCCGGGCCAAAAAGTCTTGACCCTGGTCATGTTCGACGTAATTCAATCCGCCAAGTACAATGTGGGCGCGGTTATAGCCCTATTGATTATCGTTATTTGCCTGACTGTAAACGGACTTTACAGACTTTGGATGAGGAGGACAAATGTTTCTAGAAGTTAAAAATCTAACAAAAAAATACGGGGACAAATACGCCATCAAGGACGTGTCCTTTGAACTGGAAGCCGGCAAACTCATGTGCTTCCTGGGCCCATCGGGCTGCGGAAAGTCCACAATCCTAAAGGCCATTGGCGGCTTTATAAAATTTGACGGCGACATATTTTTGGACGGGAAAAACATTTCACATCTACCGCCCGAAGAAAGAGAAGTCTCTACAGTCTTTCAATCATTTGGCCTCTTTCCACATATGACTATAATGGAAAACGTAACCTACGGTTTAAAGTTCCGCGGCTTCGACAAGGAAGCTCGGATTAAAAAAGGCAAGGACATGCTTGAAAAAGTTGGACTTACCGGTTACGACAAGCGTAAGCCCCACGAGCTATCGGGCGGAGAAAAGCAAAGGGTGGCAATCGCCAGGAGTTTGATTGTCGAACCAAAACTTTTATTACTGGACGAACCCCTTTCCAGCCTTGACGCCAAACTCCAAGTGGAAATGCGGTCGGAGATCAAACGCTTCCAGCACGAATTTGGGATCACGACAATCTTTGTCACCCACAATCAAAAAGAGGCCTTTGAAATCTCTGACAACATTATGCTTTTAAACAAGGGAGAGATTATGCAAATCGGGACAGCCGAGGAAATTTATAAGCACCCAGCCAATGAATTTGTTTTAAATTTCATCGGCGATTCATCGCGGATCGATTCGTCTTATGTCCGCCCCGAAGACATTACAATCGCTGATGACGGCGAACCTGCAAAAATTATTGACCTGATTTACCAGGGGGAAATCTCCAAGCTAACACTGGACTACCAAGGCCACAAACTGGAAACCATATTTTTAAATCGCGATTCCGATTACAAGATCGGCGACACAATAAATATTAAAATAAAGAGGAGGGACTTATGAGAATCTTACACGTGCTCCAACAATTGCCAATGAAAACAGGGTCTGGAGTTTACTATACGAATTTAATTGAAGAACTGGACAAGCACGGCCACGAAAATATAATGCTTTATGCAAATCAAGGGGAATTTGATTTCCCAAAATCAGACCTGCGCTTTGAAGTGGAATTTAAGTCCGACCGCCTGCCTTTCCCAATCATGGGAATGTCCGACGTCATGCCCTATGACTCAACAATCTTTTCCGAAGCCACAGACGAGATGTTTGACAAGGTCCTTGACGCTTACAGGGAAAAATTAATTTACATCAAGGAAAATTTAAAGCCAGATATAATCATCTCCCACCACTTATTTTTGGTGACAAATCTGGTCAAGGAAGTCTTTGCCGACCAAAAGGTCTACGCCTTTTGTCACGGGACCGACCTCAGGCAAATTGGCCAGCACGAAAAATTTAAAAAGATGCTGCCCAACATTCCAAAACTCGAGAGGATTTTCACAGTTGCACCGGGCGAGGATGCAAAAATTTCCGCAATATTTGATATACCACAAGAAAAAATCACTTTGATTGGCGGCGGCTTCAACCAAAATATTTTTAATACTAATTACAAGGCTGAGCCACGCGATTTTATAAAAATTATGTACGCAGGAAAGATTTCCGAATCCAAGGGCGTCTTTGCTCTTGCAGGTGCCCTTCCATATATAGAAGAAGCCCATCCAGATGTTGAACTCCACCTGGTTGGCCACGCAAACGAAGACCAAAGAGAAAAATTATTTGCTAATGCAAAAAATTCTGACAAACTCTTTGTCTACAATTCCCAAACCCAGAAGACAATGGCGGAAAAATTAAAAAACTCCGACATCTTTGTCCTGCCCTCATATTATGAGGCCCTGGGACTCATTGCAATCGAGGCCCTGGCCTGCGGCAAGCTTGCAGTTACATCTGATATAGCTGGCCTAAAAAATCAATTGGGTGACAAGGTCAATGATTCGGGCGTAATCTTGTACACAGAGCTCCCAAGGATTTACGACCTGGACAAGCCAGTTGCAGAGGATGTACCAGCCTATGAAAAACGCCTGGCAAATAATATCATCAAGCAAATCGAAAAAATAAAAGCCGGCTACAAGATACCGGCAGACATCCAAGAGGAAATCGACAAAAATTCCTGGGAAAAATTGGCCATTAGGGTCTTGGAGTATTTAAAATAAAAATAAAGATTGAGCGAGGCGAAATTTCCGCCTCGTTTTTGTTTGCAAGCAAAAAATTTTTTTGCCAAAATTCCCGCAACCAATCAAACAAAATTTTTCCAATGCACACGCATGTATTTTTCTGTGATTGAAATCCCTTTTTTTATTTGTCTTTTGGTGTTATAATCTTAATTACACGAAGGTAGAAATTATCTGCTTATTATAGGAAGGAAAAAATGAGCCAAGTTAAAAACCACCGTTTGGAGCCAACTAAATACATTACTTTGGGTTTTTTGGCCGTAATTATAATCGGCGCCCTGCTTTTGACCACTCCCCTTGCCACAAAATCTGGCAAGAGCGTGGGGTTTTTGAATGCCTTTTTCACTTCCACATCGGCCGTCTGCGTTACGGGCCTGGTGGTTGTGGATACGGCGACCACTTGGAATCTCTTTGGCAGGATCGTCATCATGACCCTGATTCAAATCGGCGGCCTGGGTTTTATGTCCATCGCGACCTTAATTCCCCTAATTTTAAATAAAAAAATCGACCTAAAAGACCGTTTGATCTTAAAAGAACAGCTCAACCAATCCAAACTCCAAGGCATAGTTGTTTTACTCAAAAAAGTTTTTGCAATTACCTTTGCCATCGAGCTTTTGGGCGCGGCCCTCTTGTCACTGGCCTTTGTCCCCCGCTTTGGTTTAATAAAGGGCTTGGGCTACGGGATTTTTCATTCGATATCGGCCTTTTGCAATGCCGGCTTTGATTTATTTGGTGGCCACTATGGAAAATTTTCATCCATAACCGGCTTTTCCAATTCGCCCTATGTTCTACTGACCATCTCCGCTCTGATAATCTTGGGTGGAATCGGTTTCCCAGTTATTATAAATCTAGTAAATCACTTTAAAGACGACGAACGCATTAGCTTGCATTCAAAAATCGCCCTGACTGCAACTGGAGTCCTCTTGGTCCTGGGCACCATAATATTTTTTGCCCTGGAATACAATAACCCAACCTCTCTTGGCCACATGGGTTTTGTGGACAAAGTCACAAATTCATTTATGCAATCGACAACCACTAGGACGGCGGGTTTTGCCAGCGTAGACATGAGCCGCCTCCGCGAGGGGACACTCTTTATGATGATCATCCTCATGTTTATCGGTGCATCGCCTGCCTCAACCGGCGGCGGTATCAAGACGGTCACCCTAGTCGTTTTAATTATGAATATCCACTCCATTATAAAGGGCTCAGAAGACGTAAATATTTTTAAAAGACGGCTCCAATACGGCACAGTCCGTAAGGCCATAGCCATATTTTTAATCGCCATGATCTTTGTCCTGGCGGGGACCTTTATAATGGTAAATGTCGAACCCGAATACAATCTCTTGAGTTCACTTTTTGAATGTACCTCGGCCATTGCAACCGTCGGCTGTTCAATTGCAGGCAGCCAGTATCTGACAAGCCTTGGCAAGATTTTGATTTCGATCTTTATGTTCGCCGGCCGGGTCGGCATGATCACACTTTTCATCTCAATGGCAGGAATCACCCTGGATTCAAACGCCAAGATTAAATACCCTGAAGAAAATATTTTAATAGGATAGGAGAAGATATGTTAAACAAAGGAAAACAATATTTAGTAATAGGCTGTGGCCGCTTTGGTTCAACCGTTGCAACCACCCTTGAAGACCTGGGCAACCAAGTCATGGCAATCGACATTGACGAAGACGCCCTGCAAAAAATTGCAGACCGAGTCACCTACTCTGCCATAGTCGACGTAACTGACGAAAATGCCCTCATAGATATTGGCATCAGAAATTTTGATGCCGTCATCATAGGTATATCCACCGACTTTCGTGCGGCCATTATGTCAATACTCGTCGCCAAAGAAATGGGCGTCAAACTCGTAGTATGTAAGGTCGCTGACGAAATCCAATCCAAGGTTATGAAAAAAGTCGGCGCCGACTATACGATAATGCCAGAGCACAGCGTGGGACGCCGCCTGGCCTATAACCTAACATCGGAAAACGTCGTCGACCAAATGATATTGTCTGATGAATTATCAATCTACGAAATAAATGTCCCAGAAAAATGGATCGGCAAGTCCATCGGCCAACTCGATTTGCGTAAGCAACATGGGATAAATATTATAGCCATAAAAAGAGAAGGCAAGACGATGTTGACCATACGCCCGGATGTTGTGTTTGAAGAGGGAGATACGATCATTCTAGCAGGAGATAATGAGATTATAAAACATATTTGAGGTTAAAATTGTTTCTTTGACTCGTGCGAATTGTTTGCCCCTTGCGGCGTAGGACCCACTACGCCTCAGGTTCAAAAATTCTGTACTTCGTCAAATAATTCAATTTTTCCTCTCAAATATTTACTAAAGTGCTTTTGGATTTGATAAGAGATTTTATATGTAAATTAATAGAATGGTATTGATAAAGAGAAGATAAAAAAAATAACGCGAAGCGTTGTAGGGGCGATCCTTTATGGTCGCCATACCACAATCCCGATTCCCCTTGTGGGGTGAGCTTTGTGGAAGATATATATTTACATTTTTTATGGTCGCGCGCGTGGCCATTTTTTGTTTAATATATAAATAAAAAATTGATATGTAATTAACTCGACCACTAGGCATCGAGCCTGCGTGGTCGAAATGTTCACCATAAAGGTGAACGCTACAAACGTTCTAAAAAATACCCGTAGGTGAAATTAATTCATTATTTATCTCGCTCTGCGGGTAGCGTCCGATTTATCTCGGACATTAAAATGCCGATTGCCCCTTGTGGGCATGAGGCATTTTTTATTGCTAAAGTGGCGTATATGTGTTATAGTTTCTTTGAAAGGAGAATGCGGATGGATTATATTTTGCAAACAGAAAATCTCAGCAAGGCTTATGGAGACAAGCTTGTTTTGGATAATATTAATTTAAAAATAAAAGCGGGATCCATATTTGCCCTTATTGGGGAAAATGGCGCTGGCAAGACTAGTCTATTAAAAATTTTATCAGGGCTGGCAAAGGCAAGCCAAGGAAACGTAGACTATCCGACTTTGGATAGGAGCGATGACAGGCCTGTAATGAGTCTGACTTTGGAGGAGCCTGGTGTGATTGAAAACATGACCGCCTATGAAAACTTAAAGGCCAAAGGAATTTTGTGCGGAGCTAGCGAGGAAGAGATAAGGGAACTTTTGGATAGGGTGTCTTTGACTGAGGCCGCCAATAAAAAAGTTAAAAAATTCTCCATGGGTATGAAGCAACGGCTGGCAATTGCCCTGGCCCTTTTAAACAAACCCAGTCTGGTATTTTTCGACGAGCCTATAAACGGTCTTGACCCTCAAGGCATCAAGTGGTTTAGAGACTTGGTCCTTGACCTTAATCGCGATCTGGGCACGACCTTTATTATTTCCAGCCACATTTTAAGCGAGCTTGGCCTAATTGCAAGCGACTTTGCCTTTATGCACCAAGGCAGGCTTATCCTAACAGCCACTGGTCCGCAACTGAATGCTTATTGCCAGAAAAATAATATAAGTCTGGAGAATTTTTATTTTAACCTATTGCAAAATCCATTTGAAGGGGTGGACTTATGAAAAGAAAAATCGACTACCAATTTTATATAGCCTCCAAGTCTAAATTCCCCTATGTAATCTTACTTATTCTGGGAGTTTTTACTATGACCTTTTACAGCCTGGTCTACCTGTCCTCGACCGGCATTTTAGAAGTGCCAGAAATCGCTGAAACTGCAAATCGCTTGGCTCAGATGACGACCCTGGAAATAGTTTTAAACTTCTACTATTCTGATAAAATAATATTGTTTGTAGGAGCCTTTGTGGCCCTCTTTTCCTTAATTGAATTTCAAAAGGGTTATATAAAGGCGGTCTACGATCCCTTCGCGCCCAAGATTCAAACGGTTATTTCAAAACTCCTTGTGATCTTGGCCTACATTGTGGTCGCCTTTGTCCTGGTTTTGGTCCTAACCCTAATCAGCAGCGCAACATTTTTACCCCACAAGGGCTTTGGCAATGTCGGAAACTTCATCGGCCTATCCCTAGTTCAAATATTAGTCGAATTTGCCTTGGCTGGACTCATCATGTTCTTCTCCATAATGATTAGAAAAACAGTTTGGGCCCTCCTGGGCACCCTCTTTTATATAATGTTTGCGCCCATAAGCATTTACAGCGTAATTAACCAGCTTATAAGAATACTTAGCGGAAATAAAACATTTACAATCGCAAGATTTATACCCTACGGCAACACCTATGAACTATCCATCTACGATTCCAAGGCGCATTTTATAATGGCCATAGTATCGTCAATTATATTTATTGGCCTGGGGGTATATTTAAACAAAGCCGCCTATGAGAAGAAAGATATTAACTAATTTGCCGTTAATTCCGCGATATTCTTGTGAAAAAATTTTTTAGTCCTCGATGTACGCTCTAGTACACCTGCGTCCTAAAAAATTTATTTCACTTCGAATCTCATCGAAATTCCCAGGCAAATTAAGAGAATGGTATTAATAAAGATAAGATAAAAAACTAAAAAATAACGCTAAGCGTTGGTAGCGGCCGATTGCAGCCCTGCCCAAGAGACAAGTCCGCAAGGACGCCGTCGATTGGCTAGCAGTGACTCACGCAACTTGTTGCCCAAGAGGTCAATTTCCTGTAGCGGCGATCCTGAAATGGTCGCCAAGAAATTGACCGATTGGTTGCAACAATCTGAGGAGAATGTGGACCGAAAAATGCCGATTGCCCCTTGTGGGCATGAGGCATTTTTTATTGCAATTCTCCTACGAATATTTATGGTCATGCGCGTGGCCGTTTTTTTGTATTAAAAAAGTTGTGGGTCTTAACCACAACTTCTATTAATTATAATATTTGGCTTGGGCTTGCCACATTTCCTGGTAAATTGGATTTTCTTTTAAGAGGTCTGTGTGGGTGCCGGTTGCAATTATGCTTCCATCTTTGAAGATGGCTATCCTATCTGCAAACTTGCAGGCGCTCATCCTATGTGAGACAAAGATTGCGGTCTTCTCTGCGGAAACTTTTTTAAAGCTTTCGAAGACTTGCATCTCTGCCTTGGGGTCGAGTTTGGATGTGGGCTCGTCAAAGAGGAGGAGATCTCCGTCCTTGTAGAGGGCCCTGGCCAGGGCAACTTTTTGAGCCTCGCCACCCGACAAATCAATTCCGCTCTCATAGAGGTCTTTGTAAATATAAGTGGTCAGGTACATGTCCTTGTTAAAGCCGGCTTTGTCTAAGGCCGACTGGGCTTGGTTTCGATCATAATTTTCCCTGCAGGCAATATTTTCTCCCAGCATAAAGGAGAATAGAAAGAAATCTTGGCTGACTGTTCCCAATTTGGATTTTTCATCTCTTAAATTTGGTCTTGATCCATTTACATATAAATCGCCAGCAGTCGGCTGATAGAGGCCGGTCAAGAGATTTATAAAAGTCGTCTTGCCCGATCCATTGGCGCCGACGATTGCAATTTTTTCACCTTTTTTAACTTGCAGGTTCAGATTTTTTAATTGCAGGTCTTTGCTGTCCGGATATGAAAAGCAAATATTTTTTGCATCGATAAGATAATCTGTCGAATTTTCTTGATGGCCTGCAAAAGTTTTTTCTTTTGTAGCCTTTAAATTTATTACATCGTAGAGAATATCGATCTTTGGGTCGATGGCCTTTTGGTAGCCTATGGTTTCTATAAGGACCTTGACTCCTTCGACAATTTCTGCAAAGGCGCCCTTGTATATAAGAAGGGCCTCTATGCCAAAGAGTCCGCCCAGGGCCTTAACTGCCAAGACCAGTAGGAAGAGGATGTCCACTCCAGTGAGGACCAAATCGTTTAAGCCCCTGGAGAGGCCAGTCCTTATATTTATTTTTTTATCGTGCTTGAGCCCTTGATCAATAAAATTTTCCTGGAGCTGGCCCTTAATAAAATCTTTTTCGTCGTAAATTTTTATCTGCTTGAGCCTATCGTAGTCGGAGAAAATCCTCATATAAAAATCATAGATTTTATATTTGTCTGCGTAGAGGCTGCGGTCGATTTCATTTTTCTCTTCGACATTTTTTCTAATTTTAACCAAAGCCAAGGCAAGTAAAATAAATACCACGACCACTATTAATGGAAAATATGCCGAGCCCAAAACCCGTATGTCCACAGCTTTAAAAAGTGTAGGATAAAAAGTGCTCAGGGAAATCAGACCGATAATTATTGTAAAGATGCTGGACGTGAAATCGCAAAATTGGTAGACCATTTCATAATAAACTCCGCCCATGCCCTCGGTCTCCTGCCTGTGTCTGGAAATTTTCTTCTTATAATCTTTGCTGGTAAAGTCTTCAAAGGTCAGGTCAAACATTCCCCTGATGAGGAGATTTTTCTCCTTGCAATTTAAGTAGTCGGTGATTTCCATCTTATAATTTTCGCTCATAGAGCTTAGGAAATAAACAATTGCGTATGCGGCTGCACCAATTAAAGCAAGGGTGAAAATTTCCCTGGCAGACCTGCCTTTAAGCAAAGAGTCGACCAACTTGGATGAAACAAAGATTAGTACAAAGGGTTCAAGGGCCTTGAGCAAGCAATTTGCGAAGAGAATTGGGAGGATTTTTTTGTCAATCTTGTGGATGTCTTTTAAGACTTGCCTAGTTTTCATGGTCGTCCTCCTTGTAGTAGCTGGCTTGGAGGTCGTACATGGTCTTGTACTTGCCCCCCTTGGCCATGAGTTCTTGATGGCTGCCGGCCTCGACGATTTGCCCGTCCTCCATGTAAATTATTCGGTCGCAAAAACGAGTTGAATTTATCCTGTGAGAAATAAAAATCGAAATCTTATCCTTGGAAATTTTTTCATAGTCCTTGTAGAGATTTTCTTCACTAATGGGATCCAAGGCGGCCGTTGGTTCGTCCAAGATTAAAATGTCCCCGTCCTTAGCCAGGGACTTGGCTAGGAGAATCCTCTGCATTTCCCCGCCAGAAAAACCAGTGATCTTGTTGTTTTCAAGATCGATAACCTGGCTATCCAAACCGTCTTCTAAATTATTTATCCTTTTTGCCAGACCCAGCTGGTCGATCAGAGCAGAAACTTTTTCTTTGTCACGGTTTTTGCTGTCAATATTGTCGATCAGGCTGCCGGGCAGGAGAAAATAATCTTGAAATAAAATACTCATCCGTCCATAGACCGATTCCGTGGAATAGGCGTCTATGTCCTTGCCATTTACATACAAATTGCCAGCGGTCGGGCGGTAGAGGCCGGACAAAACTTTTACCAATGTGGTCTTGCCTGCTCCATTTTCTCCGACTATTGCCAGCGAGTCGCCCATTTTTAAGGACAGATTAATATCCTTTAAAATCTGCCCACCTTCCTTGTAGGCGAAAGACAAATCTTTTAATTCAATGGATTCTATTTTTTCGAGTGGCAGTCTGGTGTCAACAAGATTGTCCTTGTGAGTGAAGTCCCGGTATTTGCCACAGGCCAGCGAAATCCTCTTTAAACTTGAGATGTGGCCTGTAAAATTGTTCAGCCATTCGGAAAAGCCCATAACAAGCGTCAGATAAAAAACAAAATCGCCGACGGAAATCTTTCCAGCCATGGCCATCTTGGTCAAGATAATATATGTAGCCAGGTCTCTTACAAAACCCAAGCCCGCCTCGATCCCGGAAGTCGCGTTGGCCTTGCTAGTATATTTTCTCAAGATCTTGTAATAGGACTGGGAAAATTTATCCAAATAAGCAAAGATAAGTGCCAGAGTCTTGTTTAATCTGGCCTCCTTTTGGGCCGACTCGTCACCAGCAATCCTATAAAGATAATAGAGCCGCATCTCCTCCAAGGACATTTGGTCGGCAGTCGTGTCGCCAAACTTAATCAGCCTGTCTTGGATATAGTAGCCCAGGGCAGATGTCAAAATTAAAATGGAAATGAGGAGGGGCGAAAGACTGGAAAAAATTACTGAATAGGTCAAAAAGCCTAAAATTGAAGTGAGTAATTTGGAAAATCTAATGGCCGACCAAGCGCCATCAGCCTGGTCACCGTCAAAGGCAAAGGCCTTGGCCCTTTCAAAGAGTGCCCGCTGGTCTGCGCCCTCAAAGTCTTCCAGGTCCTTGGCCATGACAGCCCCCATAAGGTCCAAGCCATAGAGCATGGAAACCTTGGTTTGAAAATACCAGGTCCTCTCCTCTGCCCAAACGCTAATAAATTTTAAAAGCAAATACAGGGCAAAGATGGCCATGAGTTTGTATAAAAATTCTCTCATGTAAAGGCCATCCACCAAGGAATCGGCCAGGGTCTTTGTAATCAATGCCTCAACCATAGGAATGAGGACAGCAATAATGGCTGCAAGAAAAACAACCATGGCCCCCATCCGGTCCTTGGCAAACCAATTTTTTATTAGAAAAAATAAATTGTCAAAAAAATTCGATTTGTGTTTCATTATGTAAGACTCCCCTTGTTTCAATAAGTTCATTATAGCACAGATGTGTGGAATGTAAAAATGCTTAATTCTAATATTACTTTATTTTATTATACCATATATATTAATTGTATACAAAAAAAGGAGGGTCAATCCTCCTTTTTGTTTGCGTATGGGTTAATGTAGCCTTTTTCCATGCCGGAATTGTAGGCTTCGACTATATTTTTCACACCGAATTTTTCATAGATTGAGGCTATGTGGTTGTAGAGGGTGCGTTCGCTGATGTGGAGTTTTTCGGCAATTTCTTTTTTGCTATCGCCCTTTACCAGTTCCGTGAGGACTTCCACTTCCCTGGGGCTGAGTTCGTTGACTATTTCCACAGCCTTGGCCTGGGTCTTGCCCTCGTGCACTTTCCTTAGTCTTACCATCATGTCCCCGATTTCTATGGACTTGTTGATAAAATCTTTGGCCCCATATTCAAAGGCCCGCTGCCTATAATTTTCCAAATCATAAGAGGTCAAGATGACTATCTTTTGGTCGGGGAATTTTTCCAAGATTCCACCAATCATCTCCAGGCCAGTTTTTTCTCCCCGCAGATTTATATCCAGGAGCAAAATATCATAGGCATCTTTCAAATTTGCGTCCAAGTCTTCCGGCCTAGATATATAGGTGCACATCTCGACCCCCTCCTGCTCTTCCAAGAGGACCTTTATGGATTGGCCCAGAATCTTGTGATCGTCTAAGAGTAAAATTTTAATTTTCCCTCACCTCCATGAGTACTTGGGTAAACAATTTGTCCCCCTTCAAATCATAATTTATCTTTCCAGAATTGGACTCGACCAAAAGAGTCAGAATCAAAATCCCCCTCTTGGAATCCTGGATCTTTTTGAAATCCTCCTTGGTCGCCCCGTCGCTCTCCAAATTAATCAGGACCTTGCCATCCTCCATGCTAAGACTATAATTTAAATAAGTCCCCTCCGAGTGCTTGTAAATATTGTTGACCAGTTCTTTAGAAACCAAAAGCAAGAGGCGTTTTAACTTTTTATCCTTAAGAGTCGCAGCCTCAGGCTCTATATCCATGTTGAGTTCCAAGTTTTTGTCCTTGTAAAGGCTGGCAATATTTGCGAAGACATGCTCCAAGGAAGCGCCCACATCAATGTCGTCGTAAACATTTGATTGATAGTATTTCATAATCCCCCTGGCCTTGTCCTCCAGGTCGGTTAAAATTTCTTTTACGAAGTCCAAGTCAGGGTCCCTGGTCGACAGGTAATTTTTAGAAGCAAAAATATCCTGAACAATATCGTCGTGGATAACGCGGGCAAATTCTTCCCTCTCTTGACCAATGTGGTCAGACAAATAGTAGAGCTTGTAAATCTTGTCGTAGATATTTTCTTGTTCTTTAAAATATAAGGTCAAAACCAATTCAAAAAATAAATAGGTAAAATGATACATCAGGTCTATTGATTTTGGATCAATGCCGAATATATAAACTGTAACACCAGCAAACACTCCAAAACCTAGGGCCAAAATTAGCAAAGACCTCAGTGTCAGTGGTAGTATATTAATATTTTTAAAATTTTTTATCTTTAAAAATTTTAATATATAAATGCAAATAAAAGCATAGGTCAGATAAATAATCTTAGTATTAAAATTAACGTAGTCCAAGGCACCAACGGCAATAGGGACCATAATTAAAATGCTGTATATTAAAGAAGTCCTAAAAGAAATTTTATTATTAGACAACTCCACTGCAACAAAAATAATAATTACACGCCTAGTTAAATTTAATATTTTTCCCAGAACTACATAGTCTTTTACCAAAAGCCCAGTCGCTTGAAGAATAGCAAAATACATCAGTATAAAAGCATGGATGCTAATATTTTTTAACATTTTCTTGTACATATACTCACCACAACCCCTCTATAGCTTTATTTTACCATATAGAATGAAGTTATCACAGCCCTTTAAGAAAATAAGACAAATTTATAACCTTATAACCTGATCAAATCTTTTTAGTGTATTTTCATCATTTACATGGGTGATGACAATAACAATCTTATCTTTGATTCCAAAAATCAAATCAAAAATAATTTCGCTTGTTTCTTTGTCCAAGTTACTTGTGGGTTCATCAAAAATCATAACATCATAATCCTCTACTAGGAATCTTGCAATGTCTATCCTTTGTTTTTCACCTGTGGACACTTGGTTCCTGCTCCCTTCTTCAATAGACTTATCTAAAAAGCTGTCATTAAATTTCAATTCCCTATAAAGACCATTATTAACTTCCAATTTTCTATAGAGCTCTATATTATCTCTTACAGATCCATCAATATAAAAGTCGTTTCTTTGTATATAAGCAACTTTCTTATATAGGTCGTCGGTCAAAATTGTATTTACATCTTGCTTGTTTAGCTGAATCTCGCCTTTGTACTGGTCTGAACCATAATATTTCATTATTAGCTTAGCTAGAGTGGACTTTCCTCGCCCGGATTCCCCCACTATGGCGTAGGTTTTTCCTTTTTCAAATTTTGTATTAAAGTCTTCAAAAATTATCTTATCTTCTGCAAACTTAAAATCCAAGTCTTTAATGTCTATGGTTGAAATATTGTTTTGAATTAGTTGACCTTTATTTTTCTCTGTTGATAAAATTTCATCAAAACTTTTCATGATGTCGCTAACTGTCCCCATCAAGTTTTTATTATAGGCTAATTGTTGCAAGGGATTAAACACGCCATTTAACAAGTTTATTGCAGAAATTAATAAACCAACTGTAATATCTCCCCTAAGAGCAAACCATACCCCTATTGACATGCAAGCCAATTGGGCAAAAAAGCTGAAAAAAAGTCCAAGGTCGTTGGCAAGTCTAGATACAAATATATATGAAAACCTGCTTTTCTCATATTGTTTATCCCTATCAAGGTATTTTTTCAAAAAAATATCAGATACGCCAAGTAGTTTAATTTGTTCAAAGCCTTTTAGATGATTATTTATTACCTTTAAGTAGTTCGCACTTTCCTCTGAAAATTCATTGGTTTTTTTAGCCATTATTACTCCCGGTAATTGGGATAAAACTATCGTAACAAGTGAAACCCCAACAAATGATAAACCCAATTTCCAATTGATAAAAAATATTGTTCCAATACTAACCAAGGCCGATATAAAGTTCGCAACAATCTCGCATCTAGGTGACAAATAGTTTGTTTGCAATAGGTCAATGTTTTTTGTAAAGTTGTTCAAATAATATTCATTTGACTTTGATACATAATCGTTCATTTCCTTTTTATTGACAGACACATAAAGGTCTTTTTTGGCATCTCTAATTATGTCTGATACATTTTTACTCTTTATATACGTGAATAAAAGGGATACAATAAACCATCCGATTACAACCTTAAGACATGCTAATATTTTTGAAACAAAGTTTACATCTTGGTTAACTACAACGTCTACAACTGTTCCTAGTCTAACAGAAAACATTGCAAATAAAACCGCTGACCCTATACTTAAAATCACCGCCAAAACATATGTCAACCAATGTTTTTTGATTATTTTATTCATAATAAACCTCCTTTAACATTTTTCATTCTAACATGAGTTAAAAAAGATTACATGAGTAAATACTGCAAATTTTATTTTTTTCAATAAAAAAATTGTGAGTTTTTAGGCCCACAATTTTTCTTAGCAAAACTTAGGATTAATTTTATATTCTTATAATTTCGTCTGCCCTCTTGGTAAAGTCATCCCTATGGGTGATGGCAACGATGGTCATATCGTTTTTATTGCCGTAGTCAATGAGCTCTCTCACGAAGTTTTCACTTGTCTTTTCGTCAAGGGCGCTGGTTGGTTCGTCCAAGAGAATTAGATCAGGTTTTCTGATGAGCATACGGGCAATGGATATCCTTTGTTTTTCTCCACCGCTGACATTTTCCCCTCTTTCGTCTATGACAAAGTCCAGGCCTTTTTGCTCGACCAAGTTCCTCAGTTGACATACATCTATGACTTCATTTAATTCATCATTGGAAATCTTATCGCCCAGGCAAATATTTTCATAAATGGACTTGTTGATTGTAAATGGCTTTTGGTCAACTTGCATAATCCTGTCGTAGAGCATGGCTGCAGATATTTCGTTGATATCTGTGCCGTTTAATTGGACTTTAACATCCTGGCTGTCAATAAACTTGGATATAATATTGTAAATGGTCGACTTGCCCTACAATGTCAAGCAATTGTTACATAAAATTAGACGATATTTCTATCGCCTAATTTATATACAAAACTTTTATTTTAACTTTTTTATACGTTCACTTTCTGTTAGAATCCTCATTTGTTCAATAGCAATTGCATTTAATTTTTCTATCCTTTCAGTTGCATCCATTCCCTCATTTATAAAAACAGCATTTAAGTTCTCAAGATTTGATAAACACACTAATTGTGATATATCAGCATAGTCTCTCATATTTCCTTTTAACTCCGGATTATTTTCACGCCATTCTTTTGCTGTCATTCCAAACAAAGCTACATTTAATATATCTGCTTCACTTGCATAGATATAGTTTATTCTTTCCTTTGATAATTTCTCAGGGACAAGTTTATTCTTAATTGCATCTGTATGAATTTTGTAATTTATTTTAGCTAAATTCCTCTTGATATCCCAACCTAATTGTCTTTGTTCTTCTTCTTTTAAGCGCTCAAACTCTTTAATAAGATAGAGCTTAAAATAAGGTGATACCCAAGACGCAAATTCAAAAGCTATGTCTTTATGTGCATATGTTCCACCATATCTTCCTGCTTTGGCAATAATTCCGATAGAATTCGTCTTATTGACCCATTGTTTAACCGATAAAATAAAACGATTAAAACCTGCTTCATTTTTAATTCCCTCGAATTCGGTGGAATTAAAATTCGCATTATACATTTCTTCCCATATTCCTAAAAATTCAATTGTATTTTTATTCCTTAGCCATTTTTCTATCAGTGCCACACCATTTTCAACATTTCTAACCATGTCGGTTAAAGAAATATAATCTCTATTATCTATGGCAATAATGCTAATTTCTGATCCTTCCACATTTATTTTAGACACAAAAATCACCTCACAATATCTCATTTTAACTATAATTATATCATTTTTTTGTTCCTAAATATTTACCTTATCAACTCATAGTAAACAGTACTATTTGTTTCCGCAAATTTCCTCGCCATTATTTTTATTTTGGCGTATTAAAATTAAAGTTGGCGAGATTATGAGTTACTTTTAATGCTATTCATCTATTTTTCTACAATTTCTCTTTCTCCACTTCTTGATACAACTATTTTATCAATAGAACTATCTACATAGGCTTTCAATAAATTATTCTTATCTAAGGAATTACCATCAAATTCTTTCTTCAAATCAATCTCCTCTGACTTCAATTCTTTCAACTTACTCTCCAATAATATCTTTTTATCTTTGATAAAAGTTTTTTCCTTTAAGTAGTCCTCTTTTGAAATATTTTTCTTTTTATAATTTTCATAGATGATTTGTAAATTGCTGTTTAATATGGATATTTCCTTTAGAATCTCTTCTTTTACATTCTTGTGTTCTATAACTTTCTCTTTATTTAATGTGTTGTGAATCTTAAAATCTTTTAATTTAGGTTTTATAAGTTCAATAATATCTTTCTCTTTGATATTGTTTGGTTTTTTCTCAGCTTTACATAAATTACAATAATAACTTTTATACTTGTATATTTTATCAGAATTCTTCTTTTGTCTACTGTCACATCGTAAACTCATATGTCTACCACATTCTTTACAAAAAATCTTATCAGAAAAAATAGAGCGATTTTTCTTTCCTGTATAAACATAAAATTTCCTTTTTTCTTTTATTGACTTAACCTCATCAAAAACCTCTCTTGAAATAATTGCTTCATGAGTATTATGGATTACTTTCCACTCTTCTTCAGGAAGTAATATCTTTTTTCGCCTACCAATTCTTGTTTCTTTATACTTGTTATATACATAATCTCCTGTATATAATTCATTTCTTGTAATTTGTGATATGCAAACACTTGTCCAAACTCTTTTCTTTACTCTACTTCCTGTAATTAAATTTCCAGTATAATCAGAAAGTTTCAGTTCTTCTTTTCGCTCAGAGCGAGTTATATAGCCTTTTTCATTAAAAATATTAGCAATTTGAGTACAAGAATACCCTCTTAAAATTAAATCAAATGCTTCTTTTACTATAAATGCTGTCTTTTTATCAATGATGATATGATATTTATTATTTGGATCTTTGATGTATCCAAAAGGTGCTGCCCAGTTTGTATTCTTCCCCTGTGATTTAATTTGTTTTAAAGAATTGCTTACCTTCTCAGATAATTCTTTACTGAATAAATCATAATACAAGGTCTTAAACTGCATATCCATATCTAAGCCATTTCCATTTTCGTTTATGGAATCATAACAATCATTGATAGCTATAAATCGTATTTTTAAAAATGGAAATATATTGCTCAAATAATCCCCAAGCAAGATATAATCTCTTGAAAACCTCGACATATCCTTTACTATGATAGTCTTTACTCTTCCTTCTTTTACATCATCAATAAGTCTTAAAAATGCAGGTCTGTTTGTATTCGTTCCCGAATACCCATCATCTACATATTCCTTTATTTCACAACTCTTTAAAGATGATTCATTTTCAATATAATTTCTTATATAATCTCTCTGATTTACTATGCTTATACTTTCATCCATTTTGTTATAATCTTCGTCTGAGAGTCTTAGATAAATAGCCACCTTATTCATACTCTACCTCCAACTGCTCTTTTATATCTTTATCAAGATTAAACTTAAAATTTATGGTTACTTTCTTATTATGTGAAATTTCTATATGGTTAATGAGAGTATCAACCAATCCTTTATCCACTTCTATACTCTTATCAGCATCTAAGCAGTAAAAGAGAGCTTCTATGAATTTTTTCAGTTCCCTTTTCCTTTTCTTTATATTTCTTATTCTTTCATCAAAAACTTTTAATTCATTTTTTAAGGTTTTTATTTGATTATTTATTTTTTTACTTTCTATTTTAAAATCACTTAAAAGAACCTCTCCTTTAACATAGTTTTCATATTGTTCTTGTAGATTGATCCTAAGAGAAGCAATCTTTTTATTATTTACATCTGTTTTTAGAGAAACTTGATTTATCTTTTCAGCACTTATATTTTCTAAATATATTTTTAGTTGTAATCTTTTATCCTTTTTATAAAAGCTTGAAACCAGTTTTTTTAAGGTATCTACTAAAATTTTGTCTAGGTCTGTTTCGTATATTCTTACATGAGATTTTTCTAAGTTTAATCTGTCTCCACCTTTACAATAATAGCAATAGCAAATCTCATCATGATATTTCAGTCCTCGTGGTCCATATCGCTTTTTCAAATTTCTACCACAAACACTGCATTGTATGAGGTCGTCATACTTTCCTTCTTTTTTATAATCTCTTTGAATTTTTACTCCAACATTTTCTTTTCCGTCTTTTATTATGTTTTTCAGTGAATGGTAAGGTAGATAGTTTTGTTTTTTCTCCTTTATCTCTCTGATATTTTCAAATGTAGTTTTGTCTATCAAACCTTCATGGGTGTTCTCTGTTATAATCCACTCTTCTTTATCACGAAACTTACTTTTCCTACTTGGATCATGTCTATTTGAGTATACTCTTTGAATCAAATTCCCGATATATACTTCATCAGAAAGCATTTTTGATATATGAGAAATATCCCATTGTTTTGTATCTTCTTTATCCTTAAAAATTTTACCTGTTCTTTTATATTCATCAGGTGTCGTATATGTTTTAGTCAATTCTCTTGCTATTTGCATATTGGATTTACCTTGACTTGCCATATAAAAGATAAGTCTCACTACATCTGCTGCCTTTTCGTCCATCACCAGAACTCTTTTTCCATCAATTTTATCAACCTTATAGCCATACGGAGCCATTGCTCCTATAAAAGACCCTTGTTTCATTTTTATTTCTTTAGAGGCTTTTATTTTCTTTGAAATATCTTTTGCGTATAAATCATTGAAGATATTTTTTATTGCTATTTCATAACTCTGATCTGATTTTATACCGTCTTTAGTATCCAGATTATCATTTACGGAAATAAATCGAACTCCCAAAAATGGAAATACTTTTTCGATATAGTTTGCGATTTCTAAATACTCTCTACCAAACCTTGACATATCTTTTACTATGATACAATTTATCCTGCCTGTTCGGATATCTTCCATCATTTCAATAAATGCAGGTCTTTTAAAATTTGTTCCAGAATATTCATAGTCCTTGTATACTCTTAAAAGCTTTATATCTTTTTCTTTTGCAGCATTTATACAAAGTTCTTCCTGCATTTCAAGTGAATTACTTTTATCCCTGTAAGCTTCCTTTCTTTCCTGTGATAATCTAGTATAAATACCGGCAATGTATATTTTTTCAATCACTTTTCCAACTTCTGTTTCTGATTGTGATATATGCCTATTTTTTGTTCTAGCCATAGCATACCTCACTTTCAGCGCTTACAAGACGTTTATTCATAACAGTGGGTATAGTTTTTGACTTCCTGCTTTTATCGATACTTTTCTTTTTTATAGTGTTGGCTTTAATGTCAGACTTATCCATTTTTGTCATTTCTTCAAGTAAAGACAATTCTTCAGTATGATTAAACCTAACATCTATCGTCTTATCTTCAGAAATAAAAATTTTATCAATAAGCATCACAACAGACAATCTATCTATTTCAGATAAATTTTTATACTTGTTAATGTCGATGATCCAACTCTTATTTTTGTCAATCTTCTCCTTAGTATCTTCCTGTTTTTTTAATCTATACTCGATACTTTCATCTAATTTAGTCAATTTCTCTGTATAGTTTTTTCTAAAAAGTTGATATTCTTCTTTACTGATAACATCTTCTTTTAGGTCAAGGTATAGAGAAGATAAGAGTTCTTCTGTCATTGCTTTTTCTCGTTTTAGTAGAGGAATTTGATTGTCTTTCAAATTTTTATTTATATCTATACACTGAACTTTAGAATATAGATTTTCATTAAATTCAATGTAGGACTTCATTACTTTAGATACTGCTTTTATCAAGGTTTCTTCTTTTATGCTGTGTCTTGTGCAAGATTTTTCCTTGTTGTACTTTGAACAGATATAGAATATCTCTTCTCTTTTTTTATACTTTACAGTCCTTCTAATCAAAGAACTTCCACATTCTTTACAAAAAAGCATTCCTGTAAAAATATCAATTTTGTCCTTTCCACGAGAATTATTCAAATCTCTTTTTAACATAGTATTTGCAATAGTAAAAACTTCTTTACTTATAATTGCTTCATGGGTATTTTCTACCCTTATCCATTCTTCCTTCTCTTTTTCTATCTGCTTTTTATTTTTATAACTTAAAGTAACACTCTTTCCTTGTAAAGTATTTCCAATATACACTTCATTTTCTATAATTCTATTTACTGCCTTTGCTGACCAAGTTCCACCTTTTGTATTTTGAAATCCATTACACTTAAATCCTTGACTTTCTTTATATTTTCTTGGAGTCAAAACTCCTAAACGATTTAGTTCATCTGCAATTGCCTTTGAAGAATACCCTAATAGCTTCATGTCGAATATATTTTTAATGTTGTTAGCAACCTGTTCATCAACCACTAACTTATTTTTGTTCTTTTCTGATTTTTTATATCCATAAGGTGCAAAGGCACTGATGAAGTCCCCTTTTTCTCTTTTAATCTTCTGAGAGCTTTTTACCTTATTGGAAATATCTCGGCAATAACTGTCATTGATGAAGTTTTTTATAGGAAGTATAAGGTGTGTATCGTTTATATCTGCACTTTTACTATCGTAATTGTCGTTTATAGATATAAATCTTATCCCGTTTTCCGGAAATATTCTTTGAATATATTTTCCGGCTTCTATATAATCTCTTCCGAATCTCGATAAGTCCTTTACAATAATTGTATTAAACTTTCTATCATAGGCAGCCGTTATCATTTCTTTAAAATTGGGACGATCAAAATTTGCACCTGAATATCCATCATCCACATACTCTTTGACAATTGTAATTTGATTTTTTCTTGCATAAGAGTTTATAATTTCTCTTTGATTAGATATAGAGTTACTTTCTGTTTTTTCGCCATCTTCTTTTGATAATCTTAAATACATAACTGCCAAATTTTCTTTTGCTAAATTGTTTTTAAACATAAAAAAGCCTCCTTTAATTCAATTTACATACAATAAATCGAACCAAGGCTAGGCTTCCACAAAAATATTATAACGCTCCTTATATTTTCTGTCAGCCCCTAATAGACAGAAAATTTTTCTTTGATGTATTCCTCTACTAAATTTTCTAAGCTAAATCCATTTTCATTAAATTTAACTTCTATATTCCAACCATCAATTTGATTTATCATCTGTTTATCTTTTTTATCTGTTTTCATTTCTGTATTTATATTATGTTCATCACACATAATATCTTCTCCTTATCTTCAATATTTTTAAGTTTTTTGACATTGACAAGTGCATTGGCTGCAACATAGGAATTTCACCTCCGCCCCTTTTCAAGATGAGCCGGCTTCAACTGTAGAAGTATCATTATCCCTGTCAATATCATCGCACAAGAGTTGCCATCCTCTTTTTATACAAACTTATTTACCGCTCCAAACCTTATATCCTCTACAAATGTAGGTATTCATTTAAACCAATTATCTTAGCAGGTTTATCTTGGCGTAAGTTGTAAATTGCTCAATTAACAGTTAACGTCTTGTCTTGGTCTATTCAGTTGTCAAGGTTCAAAATCTATATATAACGAGGTATAAAAGTCCCTCTATATATAAGCCTTACTTTCAGGACAACTTTTAACACTTTTTTGAATATTTTTTTGAAAAATTTTAAAAAAATAGAGGACAGAGATATTTTTCTCTGTCCCCTACTTGATTTACCTATCCAAAAGTTTTCTCAGTTTCTCTAAAATCTTATTTCTTAATCTACTAATTTTCATTGGATTCGTGTTTCTTTGTTTTGCAACTTCTATGAGAGTTTTATCATCAAAATATAGTAATTTGATTAGGTTTCTTTCTTCCTCATTTAAATTGTTTAATGCACGATGCAGATCTTCTATTAGCATTTTATTTTCAATAATCTTTTCAACATCAACACTCTTATCCGCAATATCTACAACACTTGTATTAAAGTCTCCAAAATGAAATACACCATGCTTTATATCCAGTCGCTTCAAATGAGCTTCATGATTAATCTCTTTTTTATATGCTCTATACACTTCATCAGGTACATATATTTTTTTACCCTTAACATAAATGTATTTTTCTTTATCATTATCTGACATCCTTTGATCCTCCTTTTTTTACTCGTTTTTCGATTTTGAGCATAAAAAAGGAGGACTACGGCACTTAGGCATGTCGAGTCCTCTAAAAAACAGGAGTTTTAAAACTAAAAACTGTTTTCTGTTAAACCTAAAAAGTTAACATAAACATGATATTAAAATAGATAGGTATTCTTATCGTGATTTTATTTATAGTTTTCTTCATTGATATATCTACCTCCATCACATTTATATATATCACTAAAAGTAGATATATTTGCATTAATTCTGCTTCATATCTAAAAATTATATAGAAAGGTTAATAGCTCTAGATTCTCATAAAATTTATTTCCTTCCAAGCATATGCACTTATCCAAGTTTTTCTTGTTAAAATAATCTATAAACTTTAGTTTTATTTGTTTATTCAATTTTTTTAAGTTTTGATTATCTTTAGATTCAATTAAAAAAATTGCATATATAGACCTGTATTCATGACACTTGAACATCTTATCTATTGTTTTTTCTCTAATATTTGTATTAAAAACTCTGTCTATCTTTCATAATATATTACTTTTCCCTTGGCTTTTAATAAAATTGAAGCTAACTCTATCCCAAAAAATGTAAATGGCATAGCTATTGAGAAAGTAACCATAGCATTCCCCCCCTATTATTTGTTCTGTAAATACTTTTCTACATAAGTAATAACTTTTGAATATCCATATACAAAAGGATTTGAAAAAAAATTAAAAAACTCTAATAGGATTGTTTGCTATGAAAAAACCTCGGATGAAGGATAAAAAGTAAATTTATTTAATAAAGGTAGAAACACACAAATATAGAAAAGCAAACCTATTCAATAAGCCCCCAAAATATCACACAAAACCAAAAAGAGTTTGGCGAAACAATTTGTTTCGCCAAACTCTTTTCTACAAAATGTTTAACAAATAAAAAGACTAACATGGCTTGAATTTTTGCAATTAACACTTCCTGTAGAAGCCTTCATGATACTAACATCTTCAGTCGCTTCCATTTCTTGTAGCTTTAAAATATTATTAGCCATTCTTACATCCTCCTTTCTTATAATATTTCTTATTTAAACTTGTATAAAATCAATTAGAAAAAAAATACAAGTCTAAATCCCATAAAAATTTAACAAAAAAAATAACTAGTTGTACTTTGTGCTTCGCAACCCAATACACTTAAAGTAGAATTCTTGATACTTAAGCCATTATCATATATTTCAAAAGTCTGTAATAATAATATTTCTTCGCTTAAAGTTTTCATATCATGCCTCCTGTTTTATTTATTGGTTCTTTAAAACACATATAAACAAACTTACTGTGCTTTCTTTTTTGCAAAAATAACTCACCGTAGAATTGTTTTCTTGATACATTGAACTTTCTTTTTCCGTTTCCATTGCTTGCAGTAATAAAACTTCAGTCATAGCAAATCACCTCTCTTTAAATAATTCATCGATCCTTATAACAACAACTAAAACAAAAAACCTCACATGGGCTTTCTTCTAAAGTATCAGAGATTTTAAGTACTGTTTCTAATGTAGGAGAAACCCTCTCATTTTCAATTTTTAATATCGTCTGTCGTGTTAATCCTACACGTTTTCCTAATCTATATTGAGATAACCCAAGCTTTTCCCTATACTTTTTAATATTGTTCAATTAAAAACCTTTCCTTAACTATATTTACAACCCTTTTACTATTGTTTATTTCTTATTTTTGGTTAATAATAGTTTACCTTATTTTGACATAAATGTCAATAATAAAAATCAACGTTTTTCTTATTTATTTTCAATATTTACTTCTTTTGAAAAAGAAAATTTAAACCTCGCATCATGTGTTATAATAATTAAAATTCTTTCTAAATGTGTTAATTCTAAGTAGCTGCGTAACCATAGAGTTCTATCAAGATCTAAATTAGAAGTTGGTTCATCTAAAATTAACACCTCTCTGTTTAACAATATAGATTTGAGTATATAAATAAATTGTCTATCTCCGCCTGATAAATCCCTTATTTCTAATTTAAAAATTTCTTTTAAAAAATCAAATAGATTAAATTTTAAATTTTTAGGCATATTTTTAAAATGATCTACTATATCAGAGATTACTTCATGTTCCGATTTACCTTCCATGTCAAAATAATCTTTTACATAATCATTTTTTATATTAATCTCTTGGGGAACATTTGCAATGAGCTCTTTTCGTGTATATTCCATATCTATATTTTTTTTATTTATACCATTAAATTGTAAATTAATTCCTTTGTCATGAATAATACCATTTATAATTTGTATCAAAGTTGTTTTACCCGACCCATTTATCCCTGAAATTATAAATATGTCTCCGGTTTTTAATTCTATTTTATAGTCTTTAAACAAATGTTTTTCATCACTATATTTAAACGTAATATTACCTGTTATATTATTTATGGATGTCATTCTTTCATTTCCATCTTCCTCTACTTCAATGTTCAGTAAATCTTCTACTCTTTCTCTAGCTACCTTAGATAATTGATATTCTTTTCCTAGTGAAGAATAGTACTTTACTATACTTTCTACAATTCCATAATAACTACCTATAACAGCTAATTCACCAACAGTCATTTTTTTATTAATTACAAAATAACCACCAAACATCAAAGTAGCTATTTGAAATAAAAGTGAGATAATTCCTTCTGATATATTAAATTTGAAAATTATATTAGCATACTGTTTGAATACCAACATATACTTTCTGAAGACATTACTCATAAAATTGTCTTCTACTATATAGTTAGCATTCAACTTAATATTATACATATATTTTAACTGTTCTCCAAATTCCTTGTAGTAATTATTCTGACTTTCTCTTATTTGTAAACCGCTCTCCCTTAACGGATTTTTGAATTTTAAATATATTAATACATATAGTGGCATAAGTATAAGTATTGAAAATGCAATATATCTGTTTATTTTAACTAATATATAACCAACAATAGATAGTTTAATTACGTATACAAACGCTGTTGGAAAATTAGTTAAAATAAATTCTATCATCTTCCCAATATCTTGTTCCATTCTTTGATTTAAATACTCGGGATCAAAAGTTTTATATTTTAAATAATTAATCTTTCTAAGATGTCTAACTATATCCATTTTCAAACTATATTTAGTCTTTTCTGTAAGGAAAAGTTTGATATATCCAGCTATTATTTCAAAAGATAAATTCAATATAGAAAAAATAACTACCAAAAAAGCATAATACTTAATTAAGTTAATGTCATCAATTTTTATAAGTTCATCAATAAACTTGCCATTATAAAACGGAATTAAAACGACAGAAATATTTATAAAAACTATTGATGCAGTATATAGAAAATATTCTTTTTTGTAAAGACTATATATTTTTTTCATAAGAAATTTCATTGAATACTCCTTGTTCTCTAATCTTTAATTAACGGTAGCCACGACATTTTTTTATTATATAAAATGTCATATATTGCTACACTTATTCCAGCTGAACCAGAAAAAATATCTGATGAGAATCTATACGAAAAATCCCCAGGTATATAAAAATTGTTATTATCTTCACTAGACACAAATAGATTTAATTTTTCCAAAGCAACTTTCATGTATTTTTCATGTTCTTCTTCATCATAAATAAAAGGAATGAGCGTAAACATACTACCAGCTCCACGAAATAAGCCCATACCATAGTAACACCTACTGTTTATAACTTTTAAAATTTTGTTTTTCTCTTTTTCAAAATCAAAAATATCCAGCTCACTTAATTTATCTATCGCAAATACAATTCCAGCGCTCCCGCCTAAAATATATGGCAATAACCTGTTTCCATCACTCATATTTAATGATCCATCTAAAGGACTTTCTTCACACTTTGATAAATCAGTCTTTATCATCTCTATAGCTATATCAATAATTGAATTTTCATTAAAAGATTGAATAAATTCTGTAATAAAATACGCAGCGCCTGTCCATGACTCAAAAAAACCTAAAGGCACAAAGTCCAAATCATAAGAGTTTGGAATATAATTTTCATTATATTGTTCTATAATTTTATCTTTAATTACATAAATACACTGTTTGATTTTATATTTAAGTTCACTGAAATTTGAGCTTTTATAGCAGCTTATCAGAAATAATCCAATTCCAGAAAGACCAGACAATATAGATATATCTTTTATATTATTTATATTTACATTTAGATACCTAAGAGTATCCTCTATTATACTCTGCGATTCCTTTTTATAACCTACATTATGCAAAACAGCAGCTATACCAGTTTTCCCAGTAAATAATCCGTATTCATCATATTCGTCAAAAATCAAGTTTTTCTTTATCCAGTTTTTGATTTCACCATCAACTTTATTTTGTATATACATTGCTAAAATAACGCCATATGCACCTGTTAAAATATTAAATTTCCCCATTTTATGTTCATACATTCTAATATCTCCATGTGCAAATACATCATTTGAAGCTTTTATATCTGTTTGTATTCCATTTATAATTTTTTCGTTGATACTATTAATATCATCTAATTCTAATAAATCACTATTACGCATATCTATTTCTAGACTCTTTAATAATTCTTTTGATTTGAAATTAGCTTTTTTTAAACATTTTTTTTGCATTTCTACTATAAAATCATATGTTTCGTGTCCAAAAATATTTTTTATATACATTATGTGCCTTTTCCTGAATTCATCACTTAATAATTCAACAGATCCTATAGGCAAATACAGATGTTTTATTATCTGTAATAACGCAAACCAGTCTCCTTCCTCTACATTTTGAGTTCTTTTATCAACAAACCCCGGTGTTACTAAGCCAGGTCTTAAACGCTCTGTCAATAAGGTTGAAGTTTCAAAATCAATAAATTTAATATTAAAGTTTTCATCAATAATTATATTGGATGGTTGCAAGTCACCTATTCCTACTCCTAAATCATGCACATTTAATAAACCTTCATATATATTGTTTATTATTTTTTTTGCATTTTGCAAATAATCATTTGTGTTTATTGAATCAAATGAAAAAGGATAGTTTCTGGCAATCCAATCATTCAAAGAGCCACCTTCAATAAATTCCTCCACTAAAAACAAATTTTCCCATACAGTAAAAGAGTCAATATAATCTGGTGTAAAATCTGATTTTAAAGTTTTTTTCAAAATATTGATTTCATTTTCAAGCCTATTTACTGCATCAAATTTATGAGCATCTAAACCCGCTTGTGGCCTAGCTTCTTTTATAAGTACCTTAATTTTCGAATCTTTTTTTATCGCTTCATATACGCCCCCACCATTACTAAAATGTATTGCACTTTTTATATTATATTCCATAAATTTTTCTTTACCCACTTCATTGTTTGGTAATTGTTTTTCCATTTCTTTTATTTCAATAGGCTCTTTAATAAAATCTGGCAAATAATAATAAGGTTTTCTTTTATCTTCAACCAATTCACCTTTATTATTCTCTATGCAATACATATATGTACTTCCATCTTTTTTTAATATTTGTTGAAATCCTCCATACCTAAAAAACACATTACCTGTTTTCCACCTCTTATCACTTAAGATATATGGTCCATTAGAGAATTTTTTTGTAAGAGTGTCTAAATTCTCCATTGTTAGGATAAATTCCTCAATATTGTGCGGATATATTGTTATGAACTTTCCAGAAGAGGAACGATCGCCATACTTAGAATTTTTCAAAAAAAGTTGTTCTTCACTTCTCACATATTTAAATGAAATTCTATTTTCAAAAGCATATTTTGCCACAACATTTAATAATTCGTTGGCTTCATCTAATTTAGCGGTCAAATGTATTTTCCATCCTTGTTTTGGTATAACATCTCCAATTAATGAACACATAATCCAGTGTCCATCAAGATCTAATAAATTATAATTTTTTAATTCATAGTCTAAGATATACAATTTTTCTTCATTTAATGATTCAACATAGTATTTGTTGTTTTCTTTTAAATATTCCATATACCTAAAGTCCATATTTCTTACTCCTTTTTTTAATTTCTATTGGTTAATAATAATATACCATGTTTTTTGCTAACTGTATATTGTTCCTTTGATTTTTATTGTTTTTTTTTTTTTTTTAGTATATAATTAAGTTGAAAAGGTTATTAAATAAAATCAATTAGAATTTTTTAAGCTTTTATAATATGCTTAAAAAAAATAACTTTATTATGGAGGATGGAGGTAACTATATGAAAAAACAATCGATAATATTATCATGTTTATTTTTTTCCTTTCTTTTTATCATGACAGCTTGTTCTTCGAATAGTTTTGATAATGGAAATTCTAACGAAAATAGTGATGTTGTAACTGTATACGATCCAAACGGTAAAAAGTTAACTGAATTCACTGAAGAAGAAGATGTTGTTTATTTTTCTGAATTAATTGGTAATAGCGTAGAAAATATGGATGAAGATAATGTAATGTCAACACTTTATAAAAGTGTTCCAAAAGATGCGGAATTAAGTTTTAAATATGTATTCACTCATACTAAAGATAATGGAAAACAAACAACGGTTGATTTTTATGTTTATAAAAACTATCCATACTTAACCCTAAAGGGCATACCTGTGATTTCGCCATTAACTTGGGAATTATCTGAAGAAGACAATAACATTTTACAAAAACCTCTAGAGTATAAAAATTAATGTTTTCAAAAGCCACATTTAATTAAATGTGGCTTTTTTTATTTATATGTATTCTGGCTAGCTAGACCAACTAAGAAAGTCAATAATTATTTTTAAAAAATTTTCAAGTCACAAAACATAAAAATGTGCATAGCAAACAAGCCTCATATACTTTCATTTTTTGAGGCAACACTTTTAATAATTTATGCGACTAACTTACTTTTTTCTCGAATTAGTTTTTGATGTTCTTCTGGTGTTCTTAACTCAAATGATTTTTGGTTTCTGAGGACAGCAAAAATAATTTGAACCATCTTTCGCATAATTGCACACATTACAACTTTGTATGGTTTTTCAGCTATTTTCTTTTCGAAATAAGCTCGCATAACAGGATTTAAATACTCTCTGTTGCGATTCGGATACACATTAGATTTAGCCAGCATATGGAGAATTGAGCGAACATGAGGCGATCCTCTTTTAGAGATTTTATTGTTTTTCCTATTGTATGTTCCACTTTGGGATACTCCTGGATCCAATCCAAAGAAGGCAACTAATTCTTTCGGTTTCGAGAAATTAGATATATCTCCGAGCTCTGATAAAACGACACATGCTGTATACTCTCCAACGCCTGGAATACTTTGTAAAAGCACTATTTCTTTATGAAACTTTTCATCTAAAAGAGATAGTCTTTTGATTTCATCATCGATTGCTTTCAAAGCTTCCTGTAAACTAAAAATAACTCTTACAGTTGTTTGAATAAGTACTGCTGAACTAAGGCTTACTATACAAACTTCAATAGATTTTTCAGCAGCTTTCACTAGTTTTTCATATTTTGCTTCGGCATAGGAGTTGCTTTTATGTGAATTTTCTTTTATCAGTTGAATAATATCTTGCTTATTTTCAGGAGATAATACTTCCTGTATAGTAGGATATTTTTCAAGCAAAGACAAAGGTGTTTTACCTTGTAAATCCGTAAATACTTTTTTGAAATCTGGAAAGGAAATATCTAAAAAAGCGATTAATCGGTTGATGTGTTCCACAATTTCATCAGTCAATTCTTTATGCTGTCTGCAAAGCTTTTTGATACTGTTAACGGTATCTGAGTGTGTAATTGTTTCGTTGTAATTCTTAATACGATATAGCAACGCTATATTATATGCATCTGTTTTATCTGATTTAATTTTTCGGATATTGATATTTTTCAATGCTCCACTTTGAATCGGATTAATTACAATGACTTCGTAATTATGCTTACGGAAAAAATTAGCTAAAATTTGATGATAGTGTGCAGTAGCTTCCATGATAATTACTGCTCTATCTTCGTACTCATCTTCTACCTTTTCAAGTACATAGATGAGCGACTTCATTCCATTAATATCATTAGAAATTTTAAGTCTTTTGATGATGTCATTATTAGGTGATAGAATACAGATGTCACTGAAAGCTTTACTAACATCAATTCCTACAATAATTTTTCCTGACATAATATACCTCCTATAATTTGGGATGCCCTGTTAATCCAAAACCACAATAGGCTCTTAAGTTTACAGGTAATCAATAAATGAACCTAACCAACCGAAAAGATGAAAGGCAATGGAATGAGGGTGGAGTCTATCAAATGAGTAATTCCTAAATTGGAAACCCAGCAAGCACATAAAACAATCCCATTTCATCCCTAATATCTATAATTTTATCATAGATGATTAGGTTCATTTTTAAGAACTATGCTTAAAGCTGTTCTTATACTATTAGTATATGAGCAAGCACAGTAAGTGAGTACCCACTTACGAAAAATTGATGAAGCAGAACCTTTATGGACTGCTTCTTTTTTTATCAATTTTACCTTGTTAGGGAGAACACTAAGACCCCAATAATTTATGATAAGGAGATATACTATGGATAATAGAAAAAGAAATAATCAACTAAAAATATATTTAACAGATGAAGAAAAGGAAGTTTTTGAAAAGAAAATGAAACTTGCTAATTGCAAAACTATGTCCCACTTTCTTAGAAAATGTGTATTAGAAAAAGAAATTTATGTAGTGGATTTAGAACCATTTAGAAACCTACAATGGCTACTTTCAAATGCAACAAATAATATAAACCAGATTGCAAAAGCTACTAATACAACTGGTGTTATTTACAAAAATGAAATTGAGTCTATGAATAAGCAGATAGAAAAATTATCAAAAGAAATATGGCAGATTCATTCCCTACTTCTTAATAAATCAAAAGAAAGTTCTGGTGACTAATATGGCAATTACAAAAATACATCCTATAAAATCAACTCTAAATTTGGCAATAGACTACATTACTAAGAGTGAAAAAACTGATGAAAAAATTTTAGTATCTTCATTTAAATGTCACCCAGCTACTGCCCATATTCAATTTTTGAAAACTCGAGAAGATAATGATACTAAGGGTACAGTTTTGGCTAGACATTTAATCCAATCTTTTCTACCAGGAGAGGTTGATCCTATAAAAGCTCACGAAATTGGAATGGAATTATGTAAGAAAATTTTAAAAGAAGATTATGAATTTGTTCTTGCAACTCATATAGATAGAGGGCATATCCATAACCATATTATTTTTAATAATGTTAATTACAAGACTGGTAAGTGCTACCAATCTAACAAAAAATCTTACCACAAAATCAGGTATCAAAGTGATGAATTATGTAAAGAAAATAAGCTTTCAATCATTGATAAATACTATGAAGCTTACAAGAAAAAATATAAAACTTCGGGTAAATCCTGGTATGAGTATGAGCAAAACAATAATGGAAATTCTTGGAAATCTAAACTTCAATTTGATATAGATAGAATGATTAATAAGTCTAAATCTTGGGAAGAATTTTTAGAAAATATGAAGTCTATTGATTATGAAATTAAGTTTGGTAAACACATTGCTTTTCGTCATAAAGATAAACAAAGATTTACAAGAGCTAAGACTATCGGAGAAGATTATACCGAAGAAAAAATCAAAGAAAGAATAGATTTAGCTATTAAAAACAAAGCTAATACTATTAAAAAACGTGTAGGAAATGTTATTGATATATCTTCTAATAAAAAAGCTCAATCCTCTAAAGGCTATGAAGTTTGGGCAAGAAAACACAATATCAAAACAATGGCAGATTCAATAATTAAATTAAGAGAACAAGGAATTAATTCAATTACACAACTTGATGATCTAATCAAAAAATCTGCTGATGATAGACAAGACTTGTTAGATAAAATAAAGAAAATTGAAACTGAAATGAAGAGTTTATCCAAGGATATGGAAAATATAAATACTATAAATAAGTATCGTGAAATCTATGAATACTACAAGAAAAATCCTGAGGACAAACAATTTGCAGAAGAATATTATAGCGAACTTTCCGTCTACAAAATAGCTGCTAAAGAAATTTTAGAAAACTATAAAAAACTACCAAACACAAAAGAAATATTAACAAAACTCGATAAATTGCAAGAAAAAAAGAACACCCTTATGAAGGAGTATTCTTTGAATAAAGAACAATTTTCTGATCTTGTTCAGTATAGGAAAAACTATGAAAATTATTATAAAGAATAGATTGAAAGATAAATCATTATACTAAAATATATATTTTAATATTCCAATTGTCAAAACAATACTCCACAAATAAATTCAGAGTAATTTGGGTAACATCTTATAAAAGATTAAATTTTAAAAATAGCAATGTTATAGTAATATTAAAGATATCTTTTTATAGATATACTATCTTATTAAAGGTTTAGGTATCTATAATATCTGTTAAGATTTTTTCTCAAACAAATATTATAGATAAAATTGCTAAAAATAGTTGCCAGTTCAATTTTGACGCAATCTTTCAATAATAGTTTTTTACATTTCCGTCCTTGAAATTCAAGCATTAAAACAGTATTTATTCAATAATTTAAATATGATCTATGCTATCTGTTTTGACGTATTTATTACTGGATACATAATATATGAAATAAATTAAAGCACAAGCATAATTCATGATAATAATTTCATTTTTTAATAAATTTATAAAATATAAAAATCCAACAAAACAAAAAAGTATAAACAACTTATCAATTATATTAATTTCCTCAAAGTTAATTTTACACTTGTATAAGACATAATACATAAAAACGCCTATATCGATTATGAGCAATTCTATTGGGCTAGAATATAGTATAAAAATAACAAATACAAAAATCTGAATTATGTAGATTTTTTTTAAAGTTTCTAATCTTGTTTTTACAAAAATATACACAAAATAAACACATATTTATTAACAAAATAATTGTTGAAATCACATTTGTAATACTAATCATCTTAGATAGCAAAATAATATCAATATATGTTATATTCTGAATAAGTATAAGAACAAATAGACAATTTCTCTAAAATCTTATCTCTTAGTCTGCTGATTTTCATTGGATTTGTATCTTCTTTCTTTGCAACTTCTGTGAGAGTTTTATAATCAAAATACAGTGCTTCGATTAGTTTTCGCTCTTCATCATTTAGGCTGTCTAATGCACGATACAGATCTTCTATAAGCATTTTGGTTTCAATAATTTTTTCAACATCAACTGTATTATCTGCAATATCTACAATACTTGTATTGAAATCTCCAAAATGAAACACCTTATGCTTTCTATCCAATCTTTTTAAATGTGCTTCATGATTAAGCTCTTTTTTATATGCTCTATACACTTCGTCAGGTACATAGATCTTTTTACCTCTGACATAAATATATTTTTCTTTGTCTGACATCCTTTGATCCTCCTTTTTTTACTCGTTTTATTGATTTTCGAGCATAAAAAGGAGGATCTCGACATTTTGACATGCGAAGTCCTCTTAGATGTAAACAATGAAAAGTTCTTTGGCTTTTTCTATATTTAGTTTTTAATGTTTTAAAAAGGACATAAGATAGAAATTAAAACAAGTTCTAGAAAACATAATATATATTTATAGTGTATCGTATCTAATATTAAGAATCTAAACATTGCTTTTCCACCCTAATTTCCTTTACATAAATTTTCCTTATTTTACTAAATAGATCCTCCTTGACTTACATAGCACTTTTAAATTTTTTTAAATATAAATACTTATAACCTTATTCTTCCTATTAGTTATAGTAGCAATAATATTCCTACTAAAAGTTAATAAATAACATATAACCAATAACATCATTTTAATAAAATATCATTTCTACTCTATTAATGTATCAATGATAAAACTTTATAAAAAATTACCATTATTATCAATCTCAATACTATACCAATTGTCGACACATACTGATGGATTATACCCATTGTGCTTGCATTCTGTTTTAAAAAATATTATTTTATTTAAATAAATGTCCTTAAAAGATATATTAAAAAAAGACATAAATTATATCCAAACATACATCGACAATATCGACTATCTATTATAAAATAAATATCTTGTTATAAAACAATAAACTTGTCCTAGTTAAAGTGTGTTGAAATGCTATTCTATTACCATAGCATTAACACCATTTTTAACTATCATAGAAAGACTACCCTTAATAATATTATAGCAAATATCCCATATTATCATCTTTAAAAGCTTTCCTAATCAATATTTTCAAGTTATTTTATAATCGTTTAAAAAACTTGAATTGCTAACTTCTAAATAGTTAGTCTTATTTTTTTCTTTTAGTAATAATCTGCCATTCTCGCTAAACCCCAATATTACATAATTTTTATTCATATATAAAACATCTTTGCCAAACATATAGATATGTTTATTAATTTTTTCTCTTAAATCATAACGGTTATATTTACTAAACAAATCAACAAATTCTAAAAAACAATATATAAATTTTAATTCGTTGCCTTTTAAATTTAATAAATTTATTGAATAAGGTAATTCTTTTTTTTCTAATATATTGATTCCTACTCCAATAATCGTTTTTATATAATTATTGCCTTTATATAATGATTCAAATAAAACTCCAACAGCTTTTTTATTATCTACCATAATGTCGTTTGGCCATTTAATATAAGCATTATACCCAAATCTTTTCAGAGCTGATATTAAAGATAAAAGTATAATAAAATCCATATTTAGATTTGAATTTGTGGACATTGAAAAAGCCAAATCCCCTTTAAATGAGATCCAGCTTGAACAACATTTCCCATAACCTTGTTTTTGATAAAGAGTATATATTATAGACATATTTTTTTCTTTTCTAATTTCAATATTAGTAGATAAACATGAATCAATTTTTTTTATTTTCCATTTATTATTTTTTTCCATATACTCCGCCCACATCCATATATCGCAATTTATTAAGTCTATTCTCTATTGAAAATGTATTAACAAACAAATCATAATATAGTAATTCATCAACACTGTCGATAATGCTCGTCCTATCTGTCTCAGGAACAATTCCATCAATTATTCCCATTTTAAACATGTCTTCACTCGTTAATTTCATTTCATTTGCTGCTCTTATATAATCGTTATTTTTCCATAGTATTGAAGCATATCCTTCAGGTGATAAAATAGAAAAGCAAGAATTCTCTAACATATATAGTTTATCTGAAACACATAATGCCAAAGCACCACCAGAGTATGCTTCTGAAATAATTATTGAAATTATTTTTGTATTAATATGCGATAGTTCTTTCAAACATAATGAAATAGCATATGCCTGCCCTTTCTCTTCCGCTTCTTCTCCAGGATATGCTCCCGGAGTATCTACAAAAATTATTACAGGTCTAGAAAATTTTTCTGCTTGTTTTATCAATCTTAATGCTTTATTATAACCTGCTGGTATTGCCATCCCATTCTTAAAATTAATAATCTCTGAAAAGCTTTTTCCTTTTCTAAATCCAATAATAGTTACTGGGATATCTTTATAAAAAGCAATCCCTCCTATAATAGTACAATCATCAAAATAAATTCTATCCCCTTTTAATTCAATAAAATCATAAAATAACTCACTAATGAACTCTTCAGATTGAATTCTATTACGTTTTCTTGCATTTTTAACTATATTCCAAGCATCATCCATATTATAAACATCCTTTTTTCGAATGTAACACAATTAGTTTTGAAATAAATTCTTTTAAATTATTTCTGCTAACTATTGCATCAATAAATCCATTTTTTAATAATGTTTCAGCTGTCTGTAGATCATCTGGTATACGCTTATGAATTGTATTTTCAATTACACGCTTGCCTGCAAAACCGACAATACAATTTGGCTCAGAAATATTAATATCTCCTAACAGTGCAAAACTAGCAAATACACCACCTGTAGTGGGATCTGTTAAGCAACTAATTAATAAATGTTTTGTATTCTCATATTCTTTTAATGCAGAACATATTTTTGACATTTGCACTAATGAAACAATATTTTCTTGCATTCTAGCTCCACCTGAAGCAGAAAAAATGATTAATGGGTTATTCCTTTCAATAGATTTTTCAATACATTGCGTTATTCTTTCGCCCACTGCAAATCCCATACTTCCCATCATAAAGATTTTATCCATTACAACTATAGATACTCTGTTGCCGTTTATTAATCCTTCCCCTGTAATTACCGCATCTGATAAACCAGTTTGAGTACGCATTTTTTTTAACTTATATAAATAATCAAGATTATCTTTATAAATAGAGTCATTAATATCAAAAAAATACTCAATAAAACTTCCTTCATCACATAACAATTTTATTCTATCTTTAGCACTAATATAAAAATGATAACCACAACTACAAATATTCAAATCCTTTTTTAATATAAATGATGATGTAAATTTTCCGCATGATGGACACTTTCTTTTCGTAAGATTTTTGACATAAACATCATAATTTTCTTCTAGAGTGCAAGACAAATATTCATTCTCTTTGAATTTTTCATCCTCCAAAATAATTTTAATTAAATCAATATTAGTTTTTACACCTATTATTTCTACTTCATTTAAATAGTCAAGAAGTCCATTTATACATTCATCTATACTTTGTTTATGTATAATAACTTTAGCTATAACGGAATCAAAATAAGGACTAATATATTTTCCAACTTTTAAATCAGATTCCACGGTAATATCTTTTTTATTAGGAAAATATACTTTTTCTATTATTCCAACTGATGGCATGAAATGATTAATAGTATCCTCTGCACAAATTCTGCATTCAATAGCGTATCCAGAATATAAAATTTCACTTTGTTTTAAAGATAATTTTTTTCCAAATGCACTATCAATTTGTAGCCTGAGTAAATCAATACCAGATATTTTATCAGTAATAGAATGTTCAACTTGTAGCCTAGTATTCATTTCGATAAAATAATACTTATCGCTATTATTCTCTACTAAGAATTCTATAGTTCCTAAATTATCATAGTTAATTTTATTTGCTATTTTAATGGCATCATTTATAATCTTATCATCTAAAACTCTTTTTACCATGGGAGCAACCTCTATAATTTTTTGATGGTTTCTTTGAACAGAACAATCCCTTTCATATACATGTATTAAATTCCCAAATTGATCCCCTACAATCTGAATTTCAATATGCTTAGCATTATTTATATACTTTTCTATAAATATTTCACATGAACCAAATCCATTTTTAGCTTCATTATTTACAGTCTCATAAAAATACCTCAATTCTTCTTCACTCTTAACTATTCTTATTCCTCTACCACCACCACCTTCCGCAGATTTCATCATAACAGGATATCCAATTATTTTGCTTATCTCAATAGCTTCATAAAGCGTTTTTACGGCATTACTACTCCCTGGTGCTATTGGGATTCCTAATGATTCTACAAATTTTCTTGCGTTAACCTTATTTGCCATAAAACTCATAGAAGTAGTAGACGGTCCAATAAATATTATATTTTCACTCCTTACCTTTTTTGCGAAATCTAAATTTTCAGATAGAAACCCAATTCCAGGATGTATTGCTACACATTCATATTTTTTCGCAACTTCTATAATTTTATCTTGATTTAAATAACTGTCATTTAATAAATCCGATCCAATACACACTGCATAATTTGACTTTTTTACAAATGTTTCATTTTTATCGGATACAGAGTAAATAACAACTGTTTCAAAATTCAACATATTGCAGACATTTATTATTTTTTCTGCAATTAACCCCCTATTTGCTATTAATATTCTTTCTTTCATTCATCTATTTTTATCCTCATTATTACTTGATCGTATTCAACAAAACAACTATTTCCTACAACAAAATCAACAGTTCCATCACACGGCGAAAGAATATCATGCATTACCTTCATAGTTTCAATTGTAAATATTTTTTGATTTTTTACTACTTTTGAACCTATACTAATTTGGTTTTCTACGTTAATTTGCCCTACTGTAGGAGATTTAATCTCTATAATATTTTCCATTGCTTTTTCTTTATTATCTTTAAGTAAAGATTGAGTCAAATTTCGTTCTATTAAAATTTTTTGATCATCTTTTTCATAATGAAATCTTGATAGTTTCATTTCTTTAAACATTTTCATAATTGTAATTATTTCTTCATTTTTCATTACAACTCCCCATTTCCCCATTTCTAGATTATTCATAACCAATTTATTTCATTTGGTAACATTTCATTTTCACTACAGATAGAAATAATATAATTTTCATAAGTTAAAATGCTATAATGGAATTTTTTACTATTAAATAGTATATATGGTTTTAATAAATCAACACTAAAGTTCTTAAAATCTAGCGATAAACCTAAACCTAAATTTTTTGAAAAACTTTCTTTTACAGTCCAAATTTTATAAAATTCGAATAAATCTTTATTTCTTAAATATTTTTGTTCCCTTTCTGAAAGAAATGTTGGATTTATATCTATAGACTTAACTTGTTCTATATCTATGCCTATGTAGTCAATATCCACAGCCATTATCAAAACTTGACCAGAATGAGATATATTAAATTTAAATTGACCATTTATCAATGATGGCTTATTAAAGTAATTATATATTAATTTCGTTTCAGATAGTCCATAGAATCTATTAAATACTTCTTTTATAAAATCATTTGATATTTTCTTTCTGTCTTTTTTTTTCGTTATTGATGTATTTTCCTTATTTAATATAGTCCCATAAATTTTGATCATTTTTGTATACTTCCTCTAACGATATAATTTGTATATCATCATAATCTCTTTTTAACATATTTGATAAAACATTCCTAGGTCCTACATCAATAAAACATTCTACTCCCTCGTTAATTAATAGCTCAATTAAAGATTTCCATTTAACAGGTGACTTAATTTGATTTGATAAAGTGTCTACCACATTTTCTAAATTATAGACTGTATTATCCATACTAGAAATTACCTTAAGTTCAGAATTAAAAAAATTAAATGATAATAAGTATTTTCTAAATTTATTACTTGCTTCTTCCATTAATTTACTATGGAAAGCCCCATTAACATTAAGTTTTATACTCATAATATTCTTTTTTTCAAGAACTTTCGATATTAATTCTATTGATTTATTTGTTCCTGATAATACTAGTTGAGTATTTGAATTATAATTAGCAATATCAATATACTGTTCATAATTTTTCTCTATATCTTTGCAAGCTGACAGTATTATAGAAATGTCTTTACAATTTACAACAAGCATACCTCCATCAGTTTCATTTGCAGATTCTTCCATTAAATTTCCTCTTTCTTTAAGTATAAATAAAGCATCACTAAAACTGATAGTCCCAGACACAGTTAAGGCAGTTATCTCACCTAAACTATGTCCCACCACTATTGAAGGAAATATCTTATAATCACTGATAAATTTATGATAATATGCATAAGATATTATGAAAATTAATACTTGTGCATACTTAGTATGACTTAGTTTATTTTCATCACTTAATAAATCTAATATATTCCAATTTAGAATTTTAGATGCATCACCTATAATTTTTTGAAAAGTTTTATCCTTTCTATATAAGTCCACTCCCATATTAACATATTGTGTTCCTTGTCCTGGGAATAATAGCGTAAATTTTTTCATATATACCCTCCCATTTTTTCTGTATTAATATATATTTTTTCTCATTACTAATACTATGAAACTATATCATCTAGTCATCATATTCTTCATATGTTATAATTTGGATAAATCATTCATTATTTGTTTAGCAATCACATCTTTATTTTTTTCAAGAAAAAAATGATCTCCTTCAAAAATACGAATTTTAAAATTGCTTGTATACATATCCCATTCGCACAAATCTATAAATTTAGCTTCTTTATCTTCTAATCCACCATAAGCTATAATTGGGTACTTGCTATATATGGTACTATTATTTTTATACGAATCTACTAGTTTAAAATCATCTTCTAGTATATCTAAATAAAAGTCAAATAATTCATTTTCTTCTATCACTTCTGAAGGTACACCACCTAATTGAATTACAGAGTTTTTCATCTTCAAGCGATCATATGAACCTCTTTTTTCTTCATTGGCATTCAGATGAGGAGGAACTCTCGCAATTATTATCATAGCCTTTATAAATTTATTATTATTTTGCCAATAATTTGCTAATTCATATGCTAATATCCCTCCTAAACTGTATCCCATTAAAACAATATTTTCTTCATATAAACAATCTAAATCGGTAATCATTTTTTTTATTAGTAAATCAATTTTAGTATATCGATTTTCTCTAATTCTTTTCCCATGACCAGGTATATCTATCCCAGTTATTTTTATATTACTATATAAATTATTATTAAATAAATCCTTATATATATTCGCCGTTCCCCCAGCAAATGGGAAGGCAATTATATGCAATTTTGCAGCATTATTGCCTTGCTCAAAACTAATCCATTTATTTGCTTTCATCCTTGTCCACCTCACTCAAGAAATTTTTTAATAAAGTATTAAATTCTAATGAGTGTGTTAAATATGGATAATGTCCACAAGATTTAAATTCATATAATTTATAATTATATAGTTTCTTTGTAATTTCCTTAGATCTTATTGGTTTTATAATTGAATCATGATCACCATATGTGCAAAGTACTGGTATCTTAATTTTTTCTATCCAGTTTAACGTATTCAACTCAAACATTTCATTCAAATATCTCATAGCTATTAGTGAGTTAGAGCATTTACTACTTAATAATATCCTTTTAGATTTTTCAATTTCTAATTTATCAACACCTTCTAAATTAATTAGTCCATCAAAATCTTTTGATATAGATTGTGATACTACATTTGTCATTTGTGAAAGTTCCTCTGGAGTCATACTGTGAATATCAATATTTGGTAAATCAGATCCATCATAAAATCCACCAATCAATGTTAAAGACGAAATAGATTCATTATATTTATATGATAAATATGTACCTATTACTGTTCCAAAACACGATGCAACAATTGCAATTTTAGTGTCAAATAAAGATTCAATTGCTTTATATATTAAATCTCCTACACAAATAGTATTTAGTTTGTCATACATACCACTTAATCCATATCCTGGAACATGAATTACTACAATTTTAAATTTGTTAGATAATGAAATAAACTGATTGATGAACGATGGTGCAGTTAAACCTATCGCCGGAAAAAACAATACCGGTTTGCCTATTCCATAAATAAATATTTCTAAACTTATATTCTCAACATTCAATTTAAAATGTACCAAATTTTTATCACTCATTTTTAAAATTCTATACTTGCTTAAATGTTGAGAAACATTAAATTTATTTTCCGAAAATGTATTACCGTAATCGGTTAAGTATTTTTCTACTGCACCTGGCTCTACTACAGAAATAACATCATTTAATTTTCTACTATCAAATATATATTTTGCAATATCATAAATACTAGGGCCTTCTAAAATGACTGATACGGGTATATCATCATATACAGATGCGATTTCTTTATGAATATTTGTAATTAATAATGAATCAACACCATAAACTGCCAAATCTTCATGAATATCTATTTTACCTTCACTTATTTTTAAAACTTTCTCAAATATTTTTTTTAGTTTTAATGCAATTTCATCTATACTTTCTACACTTTCATTTGAAATAATAGTAGTTTGTTTTTCAACTTTGTTTTCTTGTTTTATAACACTAATTCCCATTTTTTCTTTAACATTATTAGATACATCAAGCATTAAAACTTGTTTAAAAGGTGATAAAATAATATTATCTAACGCTTTCCCTCCAAGTCTATAACTTAATGGATAAATCCCCTTTACTATAAATTGCTCATTTATTTTAGAATCTTGATTTTCCCAAAATCCCCAATTTATAGAAATACAATCAACGGAGCTATTATCATTTATGTATCCTTTAAATGAATCAGTAAAAATACACGAACTAGCATAAATACCCCATCCGATATTACATGTAAAAGATTCACCTGATGAGAAAAACACTAATTTCTTTACATCAATTTCTTTAACAATTTTGTACAAATTTATATTACCTTCTAATTTAGGCTGTAATTTTTTTGATATATATTCACTATTAATATTTTTTAATCTATCTATACTAAAATCCATTGCTAAATTCATAACAATATCTATATTGCCAAAGGATTTTATGATATGATAAAAAATATCTCTAAGCTTATCAAAATCAGTAATATCACAACTATAATAAATAATGTTATCATCATTAGAAGTATTCACATGGTTGCTTTCTCGTCTTCCTATCCAAATCACCTTACATTCTGTATTTGTTTCTAGAATGTATTTAGTAATTAATCTTCCAACAGTTCCTGCACCGCCAATTATTATAACAACATTCGCACTATTGAAATAACTGTATTGTTTCATATTATCATCTATTTTTTTAAATGATTGTGTATAAGTTAATTGATTTCTCAAACAAATATCACGGTTACCACTAGGTTTTAACATAATAGCTGAACTAATAGCATCTTTTTCAAAAATGTCAATATCAATGTGATTGAAATTAATATTTTTAAATTCTTTCCCTCCTGATTTTCCAATACCTATTAGTAATGAAGACATTGGATTTATAATATCTTGTTCATTAACTTTCCAAGAATTGTTCGTAACTAATGTTAAATTTAATAGTTCATTATTACTTCCCAGTATATTCATAAATTCCCAAAAAGGTAGAACTAAGTTGTCCAAAACATTATGGTTATCTATATTAATATCTTTAGATAATCCAAAATAATATATTTTTTTACTACTTAATACATTTGTATATTTTTTCAAATCATAAATACTATGACAATTTATTATATTATCATAATTTCCTGCCTGTTTATCTTTTCCCAATATGATATGCAAATTATTGTTCTTTAATTCATAAAAATAATCTTCATACTTTTTGTCATAGATATAGACTTTATCTATTTGTATATTTTGTTCAAATTGATGCTCTATTTCTTGCCAAATAGGCAAATACATTTTATTGTATAATTCATCAACTTTATCCTCGTGTATATTAAGAATTAATTTCTCTCTTTTATTATATAATCGTAAAATTCTATTCTCCAAATCTATATAAAAATATTTTATATCTCTTTCATTATTTACAACATTAAACATAACATGATGATTACCATCATAAATTTTTTTGATAATTTCTAAAATAAATCTTGAAGAAATAAAATTTTTTCCCACATATAATTTCTCATTTGCGTTGTATTTCACTTTATCAATACTTTCATCATCGCTGTTAGATATATTGGTATAATGTTTGTGTATATCATCAATTTTTTCATAATTTATATCTATTATTTTTTCTTTAACGTTTTTAATCAAACCATTTTCTAAAAAATTTTTTTCATTATCTATTCCAAAATGAAAATCGTTCAGTTCAGTTAAATTTTGAAAATTTATACTATTAAGTGTGAAACTTACATTATTTGGTAGATTATTAAACAGTTTATGTTTTTCATTTGAAAAATCGTCTATACAATTTAACTCATCTTCTACCCAGCACAATTCCTTATCAAACGGATATTCTGGTAAAGAAACTTTTCTATATACACTTTCTTTATATAAGTTATTAAAATCAATATTTATTCCCTTTGTCCATAATTCAACTAAATATTTTTCAACATTTAAAGTAGTAATTTTTTTTATTATATTATTATCTTCCTCTGATAAATCATTAATTACTTTGTCAGAGCATTCAAAATATTCCAACTTAGTTTTATTAAATACTATATTTTGTAAAATATCAAATAAATCAAATAGTGTATTACACTCAAAGTATGTTCTATATTTCATATTTTCCCTACCAACTTGTAAAGTATATGAAATATCACCCAACTCCAAATCGTTATTAATATCAAAATAATTATTTATTATGGATTTTTCAAGCATGATTATAAATTCATCTATAGTATTACATTTTTTATAACATTCTATTTCTTCTTCTTTAATGTATTTTTTAGTTAAATTCTTGTAGTCAATATCAAATATTTTAATATCAGATTTAGTATTTATATAGCTATTTTCTAAAACATTAATTCCAAAACAAGCTCTTATTAACTCTTCTCTTTTTTTACTAAAATCTAATACATGCTTATCTAACGAATATTTACCAATTAAAAAAGCATAAAAATCATGTATTTTTTTTTCTAATTGAGATGTTGTTTTAGCTGAAAATAATATATAAAACAACTTATTATTATTATTTTTTTTTCGATAAGTTATATTGAAATTTTTTAATATTACATAAGCATTAGACCCACCTGCTCCAAAAGAACTAATGGATGCAAATTTATCTTTTTCACTCCATTCATCAACGTTTTGTTGAACATAAAAAGGTAATTCATTAAAGTTAATATTCTGGTTTAATTTCGTCGAATGGATTGAAGGTACTAAAATATTATGTTTCATTTGTAGTAATACTTTTGCAATACCAGCTATTCCTGCTGCAGATTCTAAATGTCCAATATTAGATTTAACCGAACCGATTGGAATTTTTTTAACATTATTGCCAACTTCTTTTATTGCGTTATTATAAGCTCTTAATTCAATAGGATCCCCTAAGGCTGTACCTGTACCATGCATTTCTAAGTATGATAGTTCGTTAACATCAATGCCTGCTTTTTTTATTCCTTTTTTTATTAATTCTGTCTGTTGTTTAGAATTAGGAACAGTAAACCCTTTAGCCTTCCCACCATGATTTAGTGCCGTGCTTTTTACAATTCCCCAAATATTATCATTATCTTTTATTGCTTTATCTAATGGTTTTAACAGTAACGCACCTACACCATCGCCAGGTACATAACCATCTCCCCCATCACCAAAACTACGACATCTACCATCAGAAGATGCAAATCCAGTTTTTGACAAGTATACATATTTGTTTGGATGAACAGTAAGATTTACACCACCTGCAATCGCTAATTCGCACTCTCCACTTTTTATACTTTCACATGCTAAATGCAAACTAGTCAAAGATGATGAACACATTGTATCCAAAGCAATGCTTGGACCATTAAAATCAAAATAATATGAAACTCGATTAGCTATTGAAGCGTAAGAAGATTGTGCATCAGCTTTTTTCTCCCCATATAATTGATACTGACCCCACATTACCCCTACATATACTCCAACAATACTTTGTGATAATGATTCTTTTGTGTACCCCGCATTTTCAAGAGTATTATATACAATTTCCAAAAATTTTCTCTCTTGAGGATCAATCATCGTTGCTTCTAAGTTTGATATATTAAAAAATAATGGATCAAAATACTTAGTGTCCCTTATAAAACCTCCCCATTTTGAATAAGATTTACCTTCAACCCCTCTATTTTTATCCCAATATTTTTCTTTATCCCATAAGTTAATAGGAATCTCCTCAATACAATCTTTTCCTTCCAATAAATTTCTCCAAAATTCATTTAAATTATCTGACATAGGAAATTTACCAGACATTCCTATTATAGCAATTTCATTATCTATATCTTTTTCTTCATCTTTATCATTTGATGAATATTTATAATTCAAAATACTGTCAAAATCAATCGTCAAATCCTGTATTTCCGTTTCATTCATTAACTCATCCAACTTAGACGTACTATTAGATATAACATCACTATTTGCAGAGTCTAAGTATTCATCTAAATCGTTATTTTCACTAAAAAACGGTAAATTATCGTGTCCTATAAGTTCCATTTCATTAAAATCTTCTATTTTTGATGAATGATTGTCCATAACATTTAATGATAACAAATAATCAGCTACTTCATTTATATTTTCGTACTCAAAAAATATTGTTTTAGGTAATTCTCCAAATACTGATTCAAGTCTTTTTATTATGGTAATCATCATAGCAGATTCTATACCATAATTTTCAAATGACTCATTATTATTGATTTCAGTAACATTTAAATGAGTGGCTGTTGATATTGATTCTGTTAACAATTTTATTATTTCTTTTCTGTCCATATTTACTATCTCCTTATATTATTTTAATGTATTTTTTAAAAAAATAATTTCATTCCCTGTCAAATCAATAGCTTCTAAACCAAATAATATATTTAATGCATCTTCATCAGATATAGGGTGTTGTTTAGTTTCTTCAATCATTTTACCTATCTGATTATTTGAAAGTCTCATACCACCATCTTTCCAATATGGCCAATTAACAGTTCTAATTTTCTTTATATATGGCGACTTCAAATAACATGCATTATCTAAAAATCTATTAGCCATAGAGTAATCTGTTTGACCTATATTACCAAAAACTGATACAAGAGATGAGAAATTTACTAGAAAATCAGTAAAAAATTTATTTTCACTAACACATCTAATAATATTAATTGTAGTTAGTGCTTTGGTATTCAAAACTTCTAAAAACTCTTCATATTCTTTAAAGTAAAATAGTTTATCCTTTGTTATGGCTGCAAGATTAAATATGCCATCTATTGAATCATATTTTTTTACTATGTCCTTAAATACATTAGATAGTAAATTATAATTTCTGGCATCCAATATATAAGAATTATATTCCTTCACTTTTTTTCTAGATAAAATTATGGGAAGTCCGCCATCTGATTTGATTTTTTGTGCGATTTTTCTTGAAATTATTCCACCTCCTATTATCACATATACTCCTTGATTTTTTATAGACATAAAATTATAACTACCACTATATTTTCGGATTATTTTTACATATAGTTTATTGTTTGTTACATCATATTTAAATTCATTTTTTATTGATTCAAATAAATACGAATATAAATGATGTAAACTATCGATATTAATATTTGACATATTTAACAATTTAATATTAATACTATGATTTTCCTTAATTAATGAGTTAGCAAATCCGATTATTGAAGAAATGTAACAATTATCCAACTTATTTTTAGTTTCTTGAACAATCAGTAAATTTATCTTGCAATCTTTTTCATTTGCAATTTTGCATAAATCAAAAATATTCCTGAAAAATTCTAATGGAGTTATTTGATTTTTATATACATAAAACAAATTAAAACAATCGAATCTATTGTCTTTTATTAATGTAAATAACTGTTCTCTATTTAAATTAATAAATCCTCTATAATCGGAAGACATATATCCAAAAACATTTTCTATCCTTTGAGTTGAACTACTAAAGATAATAGGTTGATACTCTTCATAAGCTATCTCGTAATTTTTACTTTTTTTTTTTACTCCACTATAACACTTAAACTCACATATTAATTGATTACTGTCATCTACCATATAAATATTATAGAAATCAATTTTTTTATTATCCGATATTTTTTCACATATTATTCTTTTGCCATTATTTATATTACTATATATATTTATTTCATTCACAGAAAAAGGCAAAAATATGTCAGAATTATAACTACTATTTAATAACATTGCCGATTGGAACATTGCATCAAGATACACTGTATCTATCAGATATTCATCTAGATAAGCAATAACTCTTTGATTTCCGATATAAGCCCTATTTATTGTTTTGAATAAATCACCATAAGCAATTCCATTATCTCTAAATAGTTTATAAATTTTTTCTTTATTTAGAGTATTATAATCATTTTCGTAAGGGGCAATTACTGTGTTTTCCAATTGAATTTTTGATATCCTACAAGAACACATTGCTTGATTATTTAATACAAATTCTACATCATCTTTATTATGAATTTCTAATTTAACCGGTAACATATCTTCAGAAATTTCCTTTTGCCATGTCATATCTTTAATTTTTAATGGAATTGATTTTGATATTTTCAAAATATATTCTATATACATGGCAGCAGGAACTATTTTTTTATTATTTATAATATGGTTATTTATAATAATGTTATCCTTTCTTATACATAATGTCCCAATTTTATCTATAATCGTTTTTCTATTAAACTTATCAATCCAAAAGCTTTTATTAGAAAAATCTACTATTGGCAATGGAATAATCCTGTAATCATTAGAAACTAATTTTGAAAGTTTTATTGTTCCCCAGCACCATAATTGAGCTAAATCTTGATCTGACAATTTATTATTATCTATCACCTTAACATTAGAAGTAATATCTTGATCTTTTGTAATATTTCCGTAATATAAATCATTTGCCTTACTTCCCATTTCTAAATATTTTTTAATTTTATTTAATAACTCTGTTTTTGAATTAACAATAAAAGCTAGCCTTTCTTCAAACTCAGTTCTTCTTGATAATGTATAAGCAATTTCTTTAATAGAGTACTGTGTATTTTCGCAAAGAAAGTTATAAATTTCCACTACAAATTCTTTTAACTTATCCGCATTAGGTGCAGAAAAACATACTGTATTAGATATGCTATCGTCATGATTATCTATTATTTTTTCTTTAATTTCGTCTTTTTCTAGAATTATATGTGCATTTGTACCACCAAATCCAAAAGAACTAATCCCTGCTATTTTCTTATTATCGTCCCAAGCAATCTGATTATTGGGGATAATCAAGTTTGTATCAGACAAATCTATCTTATCATTTAGATTTCCATATAAAGGCATTTTAGGAATAAGACTATTATTCATACATATTATAGTTTTTATAATACTGGCAATCCCAGCAGCAGCTTCCAAATGACCTATACAACTCTTTACACTTCCAAGATATATTTTTTTACCGAAATAATTTTCGTATTTTCTAGAATATTGAGTTATCGCTTCTTTAATTCCTTCTATTTCAATTGCATCTCCAAGTTGTGTTCCTGTTCCGTGACACTCTATATATCTATAGTCATTCAAATCGATATTTCCTTTGACTAAAGCACTATAAATCAACTCTGCTTGTGCGTTTGGATTTGGTGCAGTAAGTGAATTTGCTTTTCCACCATGGTTTGTAATCGTCGATGCTACTTTAGCATAAATATTGTCATTGTCATTTATAGCATCTTTCTCTTTCTTTAATAAAAGTAATCCATATCCTTCCCCTCTTCCATACCCATCAGCTGTTGAACTAAATGTTTTGCATTTACCATCTTTAGATAACATTCCAACTTTTTCAAGAGAAACATGCGGCAATGGATCTATAATAATATTAATTCCTCCTACTATTGCCATTTCACACTCATTATTCTTTAGTGCTTCCACTGCATGATGTAAAGCCACTAATGAACTTGAACATGCTGTATCAACTACTTCACTTGGTCCATGCCAATCAAAATAGTAACTAATTCTATTTGCTAACAATGTTTTAGAAGTTCCTGATAATGATAATTCAGAAATATTTATATTTCTTTCTCTACATAAATTATAATATTCATCTCCTGTTGCAGCAATAAAAACACCTATTTTTTTCCCCCTAAGAGATTCATTCGAATATCCCGATTTTTCAATTAATTTCCATGTCGATTCAAGCAAAATTCTTTGTCTTGGATCCATTAATTCTGCTTCTCTAGGAGAAATTTTAAAAAATTTTGGATCAAATTCATCTATATTATCTATAAAACTTGCAAAACTAGAATTTACATTATATTTTCTATTAATTTCATTAACATCCCATCTTTCAGACGGTATTTTTCTAACAGCATTTAATCCGTTAATTACAGTATCTTCAAAATTATTGCTATTATTAGCTTTTGGTAAATCATAATCAATTCCAATTATGACTACAGAATCTATAATTTCAGATTTTTCATAGTTTATTTTTTCGGTAACTAAACTATCTCTAATATCAGTAATGTCATTATATAAATCTCCAACATTCTCATATTTAAAAATTGATGCTGGATTTATTTTTTTATTAAATTCATTCAGTATCCTTGAACATAAAATGGAAATTTGCAATGAATTCATATTTAATTCATTAAATTTAGTATTAAAATTGATTGCACTTTCATAATCATTGCATACATCTTGTATAATATTTAGTAATTCACTCTCTTTATTTGTATAATCGCTTTCCTCTTTTTCTTTTAAAAGACTATAATCAATATGATGTTTAATATCTAATATAGTTTTAAATTTATAAAATAAAGTTGGATTAATTTTTATCTTATATTTTTCATTTAATTTTGTGCTTAATAAAGTTAATTGAAGTGAATTTAAACTTAAATCATTTAAATAAATTGAGGTTAATTCTTCACAATCTAGAACTTCTAGAATAATTTTTTCTAATTCGCTTATTTCATCATTATCTTTCTCAATACTTACGCTACTTTTTCGTTCTTTCATAATACCCACAATTTTTTTTCTATCCCATTTACCATTTGTAGTCAAAGGAAATTCTTTCATAGTTACTATTTCATTAGGTATCATGTATGGTGAAAGCTTACTTTCTAATTTTTCTAGTAATTTGTTCTTTTCTTCCATACTTATAGATTTACTTTCAATACATGCAATAATTTTTTCATTTTCGAGCCAAGTTATGCAATTACATTTCATATATTGCTTTAAAACTGACTCAATTTCTCCTAATTCAATCCTATATCCTCGTATTTTTACTTGCGTATCACTTCTACCAATAAACTCTATATTACCATCCTCAAAATATTTAGCAATATCTCCAGTTTTGTACATTTTTTTATATTTTTCAGAAAATGGATTTAATACAAACCTTTCATCTGTCAACCCTTTATTCTTATAGTATCCTATACTAAGACATTCACCAGAAATATACAAATTACCTTGTTCACCAATTTTACACGGACTTAAATTTTCATCCAGAATATAGTACATACAATTTTGAATTGGTTTTCCATATGGAATACTTTTCCACTTTGATTCTACCCTATCAACTTGATAATAATTTGACCAAACTGTAGCTTCAGTTGCTCCTCCCAAACTAATAAATGTACTTTTTGGGAAGTGCTTTTTTGTTTCATCCAGCATTGATAAAGGTATCCAATCACCACTTAAAAATATTAGCCTTAATGAATTTATTACATATCCATTAGTTTTCAGTATAGGTAGTAATAAATTCATATATGCTGGTGCTGAATTCCAAAATGTTATTTTTTCAGATTTTAATGTATCTATTATGGTAAAAGGATTCTTTCTATCTTCTTCATTTAATAAGTAAATTGTCCCTCCAAAAGATAAAAAGCCAAATATATCAAACACAGATAAATCAAAATTCAAGGGGTTAACACACAATACTTTATCTTTTTCACAAAAATTATATTTTGTTTTACACCATTCAAGCAAGTTAATTACTGCTCTATGATTTACTGCAACTCCTTTGGGTTTTCCAGTACTCCCACTGGTATATATCACATACGCTAAATCACTTGAACTTTTATCTTTATTTACTTCAAATGAATTTTTTTCAAAATAATCTCGTTTAATACAACACTCTTCACTACATATAATATTAAATCCAGTATTTGAAAAGATATTACTATAACTACTACTTATTATAATTGAATATACCTGTGCTTCTTCTAAAATAGTACAAACTCTTTCAATTGGATCAGTAACATTCAATGGTAAATAAGCTTTCCCAGCCTTAAGAATTCCTAAAAGAGTAAAAATAAGATATTCATTTCTATTCATATATACACCAATAACATCATCTTCTATGTTATTAACTATGTACTTAGCAATTAAGTCAGACTTATCATCTAATTCTCTATAACTTATTTCATGTTCATTTGTCTTTAATGCAATATTTTCTGGAAATTTACGCACTGATTCCAAAAAACAATCTTGTATTAACATAGAAGAATTAAAGGGTTCGCTAGTTTCATTAAAATCATAAACTGTTTTTTTGTAATCATTAAATGTTAGTAAATTATCATTATTATTTTGGAAATTATTTAATATATTTCTATATAGAATTTCTTCATTCATATTTCTTGTCCACCTTTCATCTATTAAACTATAATTTTTCAATAAATTTCTTAACTCAATTATGAATAAATCAAGTAATGATTTATCTACAAATTCTTTATTAACATTGAACTCAAAATTAATAGTATCTTCTTTTTTATATATTAGACAATCAATCCCCACATCAGGAGTAGAAGCATAAGAAAAATTTTCATCTTCTTCACAAATTTTCTCGAAATTTATAGAACTACATTCAGTAAAAACCAATTCATTCTCTGTTGGACTTATCATTGAATTTGATTTACTGCTCTTTATATTGTTAATTATATCATTATTCTCTAACACAAACTTTTTATAATCAATCTTTGTATTATCTACATATTTTTTGTTTTCATTACTATAACTAATGATTGTAGCAATCTCCTTAGAAATAATACACATTTTTTTTAAAAGATATGTTATTAATAGTTCAAGGGCTTCAATATAATTAACATTATAGTTTACACATTGTTTAATAAACAATTTATCCATTCCAAAGAATAAATTTCTTGAATAAAATTTATCTTCATGGTTTTTTTTTATATATTTTTTACAATTTCTTTCTCCTTCAAAAGCTGACAAAATTTGCATTAATAATTTAAGAATTTGATTCGCCGTAAAGTAAACCATATCTGCTGCAACTTGTAAAATCATGAATGAATCGTTAAATAGTAAGTTTACTATTAAACCTTTATTATCAGTATTTGATTCAATCATATCAATTGAATGCCTTCTATATCGTTGTAATTCAACTAATTCATTTATTTCAATTACATCTACTTCAAGTGGTTGATTAATTTTCTCCAAACTTTCGTTGTTTAAATCAATCTTTACATTGTCATACAATGATAATATACTATTTATTTTTTTTACTATTTTATCCTTATGATTGCTGTTATAATATAAATACTGCTTGAATATTGCCCCTGAATAATTTCCTTTGATTCTATCTCTAATATAATATTTTTGTAACGGACTTAACAAAATTGTATTTTTTCCTCCTTTAAAACAATCTATTTTAATAAAAGTTTCAATTTGTGATATATAGAAGTTAAAAATATCATCCGAATCCCATCCTAAATATTTAGGTATAACGAATAATCGAATTATAAAATTATTATTCGTCTCTGTTATATTACACTCTATTGCAATATTTGCAGTTTCAATATCTTGATAAATTTCATCTACTAAATCATTTATATAACTTTCCTCTTTTCTATATGTGAATACTACTGGTAAACTAATCTTATCCCTAATTTCCCTAGCTATATCAATTCCATTACAAGAAGCATGATCAATTTCATTTATTACTTCTTTTTTACATAATGATAAGTTTTCAATATCATTATTTTTTTCTCTATGATGAATTATATGATAAATAGTCTCAGTAAATGGTCCAATTATTTTTTCAACATTTTCGAAAAAATGCTTTCTTTTATCTAAAGTAAGAATAATAGATGTTTCATTTTGATTGCAAATTTTTCGTATCATATTTGAAAAAGTTTCTAAAAAATATACTGTATTTGGTATCTTATTATCTTTTAACTTTTGTTCAATCTGATTTTTATCTATTTTTTTTATGTAAACTTTCTTATCATCATAAGTATCTATTGATGGCAAAAAGAAATAGTTTGAATCTTTAAAAACTCCACTCCAATATTTCAAATCTCGCTCGTAATAAGTGGATTTGGATTTATATGCTTTTAATCTTTCTACATAATCATAAAAAGTATGATTACAAGTATAGATTTCAGTATCATTAAAATATGCATTATATAGTTCGCAAAATAAAGTGTTAGCACTTCTTCCATCAATAATCAGTGAATCGAATAAAAAATGTATTATGCACGCATCATTAAAAGATGATACTTCAATATAAAATAATTGTTCTGTTGTTTTATAAAATTCTATTTTTTTTATCTTCTTACGAATTTCGATTAATCTGCTGTCATTTATATTTTCATCATATTTATTATTTACAATATAACTATTGAAGCTATCAGTTATTGATATTTTCCCTTTACTTAAATCAACTTTGGATCTTAGTATTGGATTTTTTTTAATAATAATATTCCATATTTTTTCAAATCTGTTCAAATCCAATACATTTACTCTATGTTCAGTATATGTATAAGACTTGGCCCCAGTTGTTAAGTAGTTGTACAAATATGATTGTTGTATATCTGACAAGTCGTATACATTATTCATTTATATCCCCTTTCAATAAACCTTCATAAATAACCATTATTTCTTCTTTACTTAATTCATTTACTGTAATTTGATTCTTTTTAAATAATTTTATGATATCATTATTCCCCTTATTAAATTCAAAAAATTTTTTATGAATTAGCTGTTGTACACTTAACTCATATAATTCCGACATAGTTATATCTTTATTGTGCAGATCATTTAATTCATCTTTAATATTCATCAAAGTTATTGAGTCTAAGCCGTTTTCTTCTAAAGTCAATTGTAAATCTATATCTTTTTCAGATAACTTTGTATATTTACTGATCAACTCAAATAAATCAAATTCTTTAAAATCATTCTTTTCTTTGTGAATATAATTGTAAGAGCTGATTATCGGTATCTTATGATAACTTTGGTTCACTTCAAAGTAAAAATTATTATTTTTTATATAATCGATTATCAAATTTGCCTTACTATAAGCATCCTTGTCCATGTAATATACGGAATATTGTTTAATACTTAAAACCTCATAACATTCACTATTATCATTTAAAGTAGCTCTTATTAATTTGTTAAGCATATTTAATGAATTTGCTACATATATCTCCCCAACTCTATCTTTACTTTCTCGATTAATCAAAGTATATGATAAATCCTCACAATTGTATTTTTTCTCTCCTTCACTCCATTTTGTAAAATTTTCTTTATATAACCTCAATGATTCTTTGCTTGTTGCGTAAAACGGAAATGCATAATAATTATTTGTTTTTTCTGATAATTTTTTTTCTTTATATTCTTCCAAAACACAATGACTATTAGTGCCACCTATTCCAAATGAGCTAATCGCAATAGATATTGGCTTATTATCATTATAATATTCGTTATCAATATTTACTTTAAATATTGAATCATCCCAATTAAACTTTTGTGTTAACGGAAAACTTTCAAAACTTTTTGGTATTATATGATTTTGTATAATCATTAATGATTTTATTATTCCTGCTATACCTGCAGAATAAATCAGATGCCCTATATTTGCTTTTACTGAACCTAATAAACATTTATTTTTTTTGCTTTTATAAACGTTGCTAAGTGCATTTAATTCGATTATATCTCCAATTTTAGTTCCTGTTCCATGACATTCAATATAATCTATATCTTCTAAATCAAGAGATATCTTACTATATAAATTATTCATTAATTCTTCTTGTGCCATCCCATTTGGAGCAGTAATTCCATTGCTTCTTCCATCTTGATTTATCATACTTCCCTTTATTTTTGCATATACATAATCATTATCTCTAACTGCATCATTAAACTTTTTAACTAATATAAAACCGATTCCTTCACCAGCTACAAATCCATCTGCTTCGCTAGAAAATGGTCTTAACTTTCCTTTCTCAGAAAAAATATTTAATTTATCTGTATTGTAATAAAATTTCGGATCTCTTATAATATTTACGCCTCCTACTAACGCAATATCACAATCACCATTTTTTATTGATAAACAAGCTTCATGCAAAGCCACTAGTGATGAAGAGCAAGCAGTATCTACAACCATTGATGGTCCATGAAAATCGAATAAATATGATATTCGTTCCGAAATTAGAGAGTTAGTATGTCCTAAAATTTCATTAATTGAATTTGATAAACTATTTTGTTCTAAATGAGCACCTACAAATACTCCAGTATTTCTCATTGCATCATCATTAGCTTTATATCCCGCATTTTCAATAGCTCTAAAAGACTCAAAAATAGACAATTTTTGACTTAAATCCATAGTATCAATCTCATTTTTAGTTAAATCAAACATCGACATATCAATATCATAAATATCAGTTAAATAACATCCCCATGGATAAATTTTCTGTGAATTAGAAAACTCTTTCAAATCGCCTGTATTGATGATACTTGAATTATTAACAATAGACACCTTTCCCTCTAATAAGTTATCGAAAAATTCCTTTGGATTTTTAGCATTTGGAAATAAACAACTAACGCCAATAATTGCTAAATCGTTAATAGAATTTTCAATACATTCCTCTACATTATTTTCTACAAAAGCATTATCTATCCTTTTCTCTAAAAAATTTATGAGTTTATTTAAAGTTGGATAATTATATAAAATAGAAATATCAATATCTCTTTCGATAAACGCTTGCAAATCATCAATAATTCTCATTGCACTTAGTGAATCCATACCTAAATGTTTAAACTCTATATCCATATTAGATTCATTCAGTTCGAGATTAAGAACATTTTCAAATATTTCTTTAATACCTATTTTTTCTTGATTGGAACCTATTTGAAATTGTGTTAGAATGCGTTCCATTGTTTTAATATCTTTTTTACCATTAGGAAGCAATGGAAAATTTTCTACAATAACAATTTTTGTAGGAATCATATAATCTGGTATTCTCCCCTCTAATCCATTGCAAACCTTTTTAATTATATTATTTTCCATATTAATACCATTTCTTGGTATAATAATACAACCAATTTGCTGAGTACTATTCAAACCTATTACTAGAGATTCTTGAACAAATTCTAGTTGCATAATTAAATTGTTTATTCCTTCTAAATCCACTCTTTTTCCATGTATTTTAAAAATATGATCTTTTCTCCCTAATATATGGATTCTATTATTCATGTCTATATAGGCACGATCACCAGTTTTGAATATATGCTGCATCTTACCATTTAAAAAAATTTTTTTATTTTTTTCTTCTGTTAAAGAAGTATTATTTAAATACCCATTATATATACAATCTCCATTTACGCAAAGTTCACCTACAACGTAATAATTACACTGTTTATAATTATCATCCAAAATATAAGCATTAACATTTTTAATACTGCTAAACCCTAAAGATTTGTATTCTTCATTATTACAAATTAAATTTTCATATAAAAGTGTATTGGTTTCTGTTGAGCCATAATCATTAATTATTACACTATTCTTAAATACTTTTTTACATTGTATATAATCCTCATTTAAAAATTTTTCACCTAGTGTTATTATGTAGTTTAATGATTCCATATACTTATCAGCATTATCTATTTTACATAATAAGCGTATTATACTTGGACTTAATGTAATAAATGTTATATGGTTTTCATCAATGAATCGAGCTAATTTAGTTGGATTTTTTATTATATTATCCGGTATAATAACAGTTTTTTTGCCTAAAAGAATTCCAGCCATTAAATCCCAAAACGAAGGAATTGTAGAAATTGCACAACGTTGTCCAAATACTTCATCAAATGCAATTTGATAATTTTCTTTCATCCAAAAAAATTTATTTAAAACCTGTTTTTCATTTATCAATACACCCTTAGGTTTCCCTGTTGATCCAGAAGTATACAAAATAGCCATTGTATCTTCTATTGATTTACTAACAACATGTTTATTTTCAACTACTTCATTTTTATAATTATTAAAAAAATCACTTATATTAATTACATTATACTTGATTCCCAAATCATTTTTATCTGTTATTAACAGTGTAGGTTTAGCATCCTCCAACATAGCTTCTATATAACTATTAGGATAACTTGCATCTATTGGCAAATAGATATTTCCTGTTTTTAAAATAGCCAAAAACGAAACAATTAATTCAATTCTTCTATTTAAATAAACTCCAATAATAGAGTTTTTACTACAACTATCTTCGATAATATTAGCTAATTTATTTACTAAATTATATAATTCAATATAACTTACACTCCTTTTGTAATCGTTTTCGTAATCAACAAAAATTTTCTTATCGGGAGTTAATTTCATCTTCTTTTCAAATAATTGATAAATATTTGTTTCTTTTGGATAACTATTTACAGAAGAAATGGATTCATATTGTACTAATGGAGAAGAAGCAAATTCTATTTTTTCTATTGAAAAGTCTACTTTATTTACCCACTCAGACAACAGTGTATAAAAATATTCATTTAGTATTTTTATAAAATCATAATCAAACTTTTTAATAATATTGTATTCTATTTCAGTATCTAAAAAACGTATTATTAATAATTTTTCTCCCGATTGATTATAAATCAAAAAATCACTTGTTTCATTTTTATTATCAAATTTGTAAGACTCTAATTTTTTTTCGTCATCATTAATAAAATATTTATAGTCCTTATAAATAATAAATACAGATTCATCTTGCATTCTAAAAATAAGATATAAATAACCCCATAAAAATAATTCTTCCTTGCATATTTGATGTACATCTATTAAATCACTTACATTCAATCTTTCATACTCATTTTTTAATTTTATACTTCTCATAGTTCCTTCCAATTTAAAATTCCTCCTGTAAATATTGTAATAGTTATATATAACTCTAAGTATAAATCTTTTTTATGCTTACACCTGTCTGTTTTTTACTTTATTTTTTAAATTTATGGTAATAATAGTTGAAAAATAACAATTATATCCATATTTTCACTTCTCAATTTGTTATTACTTTTATACCCTTTTTTATATAAATATTTGTTTTATCCTTATATTTTCTTTTTTCTGTGCAGAAGTATTTTTCTAATTACTATTTTATTTTAAGATTTCATGTTATGATTCGTAAAAACTTCCTATTATTTCTCAGATTATCAGAAATATTAATAATTTTATATCTGTACTGTGTGTTGAATATTACAATTATATATTTAAGCCTACTAACTAAGAAATATATCTTCTCTCTTCATTTTTTGTTTCTTATTTAAATGTTAGCTCTCATATTAATCTTTTATCTATTCCTAATTTATGCTACAGTTTATTATCAAAGATTAAATTATCTTACATAAATGACCTATTGAGAATTGAATATATTTTTTGCCAGTTCCACACATAACTAAAATTGAAATTATATGTAGTTTAGTGATATAATATAATTATATCACTAAATACCAAAAGGAGGAAAATAAAATTATTAATAGACCTAATTTTAACAAATCTTTAAGTAAAGAAGAATTTCTAAAACATTACTGGTATAAAACTGAACTACAAGCTATTTGTTCTGAATATAATCTTCCAACACATGGAACTAAAGCTGAATTACAAGACAGAATAATTAATTTATTAAATGGTAAAGAAGTATATAATTCTAGACTAAAAGTCACACAAAAACGACTAAGTAATACTTCAAAAGAAATAACTATAAACACTCGTTTAATACAAGATGGTTTTAAATTCGACCATATTGCAAGAAAGTTTTTTTGTGACTATTTCAATGTTAAAAAATTTTCATTCACAAAAGAAATGGCGGCTACACTGAGAAATGCTGAAAAAAATAATGACTTAGAAATAACTGTAAAAGATCTCATTGAAGTGTATCTTGACTCAAAAAAAAATCCTACAAAAAAAATAATTACCAATGAGGATAAAACCTATCAATGGAATAATTTTCTAAAAGAATTCCACAAGGATAAAAAAACAAAATTATTAAACAACAAAATTCAAATTGCATCATTTTTATGGAGACAAGTAAGGGATAACCCTGGTGAAAAAAAATACACCAGTGAGCTACTAACTAAATATAGTAAAGAAATACATAAACTTTCTCATAATAATAACGATAATGGTATTAACAAATAATTCTACATTTAAAAAATTATTCCTATTTCTAAAAAATAAAATATTAATCAACTAACTTAAGAGGTACAATATGAATTATGAATATTTAGATTCGAAATCTGCATACACAAAAATAAACAATCAAAATTTACCTTATGATAGCGACTTAAATATATATAGAGGATGTGAACACGATTGTATCTACTGTTTCGCTCGATATACTGCTCGCTATTTGAATAACAGAGATTTTAGTAAGAAAATATTCATTAAAAGAAATATCAAAACAATTTTTATTGAGCAATTATTGAATAAAAAAAAACCTTTCCTTTTAAATATTGGAGGCATATCAGATTGTTATCAGCCTATAGAATATGAACAAAAGATTATGCCTGAGATAATAAAAACTTTAGAGATATTTAAAATTCCTTGTTGTATCACAACAAAATCATCTCTTATACTTCGTGATTATACACTACTAGAAAATCTCTCTAAACAAACCTCTGTAAATATAGCAATATCACTAATAACAACTGACTCGAATTTATTAAGTATACTAGAACCTTATGCATCTTCTTTTAAAGAAAGAGTAACTATTTTAAAAAAATTCAAATTTTCAAATATCTATTTCGGTATTCATATCATGCCGATAATACCATATCTTACAGATAGCTATGAGAATTTAGAAAACATATTTATATTAGCAAAGAAATATAAGGTTAAGTATATCGAATATAATTATTTAAATTTAAAGGGAGAAACAAAAAACATTTTTTTCAAATTTCTTAGTCAATATAAGCCTGAATTATTAGAAATTTATAAAAAAATATATATTGATGGATATCCAAACAACAGTTACATTTCTAAAACAGACAAAGTTATTTTAAAATTACGTTCTAAATATAATATTCAATCATCAAATATTATAAAACAAGTTTCTAAAAATAATAGCTATGAACAACTGAGCTTATTTTAAAATAATGTATAATATAGGAAATTAACCATCCATCATATCTATAATTTTACCATAGATAATTAGGTTCATTTTTAAGAACTATGCCTAGAGCTA
>NZ_JCBCEO010000019.1:0-270 GCF_059862345.1 Ezakiella massiliensis | reverse complement strand
GAGCCTTTATTTTTTATAGGCAACTATAGTATGGGGGTGTAGCTCAGTTGGGAGAGCACCTGCCTTGCAAGCAGGGGGCCAGGAGTTCGAGTCTCCTCATCTCCACCATTAATATGTTCGTGTGACTTTTATGAGTCTAAAGATCGAATCTTAACGCGAACGAATATTGAACCTTTAAAACTAAATACCATAGACGAAATAACAGACATTAGAAATCCAAGAAGCAATTTTAATTGCAAACAAATTTTTAATAGACAATTTCAACGAATT
>NZ_JCBCEO010000018.1:0-292 GCF_059862345.1 Ezakiella massiliensis | reverse complement strand
GTCAATATTAGGATTTTGAATAATTTCCAATGATAAGTTTGTAGTAAAAATTGTCGGCCTGCCTTTTAAGTATCTTGAGTTTATAATGTTATATACTTGTTCTCTTGCATAAGATGTATCCCTTTCAATTCCAAGGTCATCTAAGATTAACAAAGGAATATTTGATAGGTTATCTATAATTTCATTTGAATCTAACTTAAATGCTGATTTTTGTATTTGGTTTATAACCTGAGATAAATTCATAATCTTAACTTTAACTTGCTTTCTTTCGATTAATTCATTTGCAATTGAA
>NZ_JCBCEO010000017.1:0-292 GCF_059862345.1 Ezakiella massiliensis | reverse complement strand
TTCAATATTAGGATTTTGAATAATTTCCAATGATAAGTTTGTAGTAAAAATTGTCGGCCTGCCTTTTAAGTATCTTGAGTTTATAATGTTATATACTTGTTCTCTTGCGTAAGATGTGTCCCTTTCAATTCCAAGGTCATCTAAGATTAACAAAGGAATATTTGATAGGTTATCTATAATTTCATTTGAATCTAACTTAAATGCTGATTTTTGTATTTGATTTATAACCTGAGATAAATTCATAATCTTAACTTTAACTTGTTTTCTTTCGATTAATTCATTTGCAATTGAG
>NZ_JCBCEO010000016.1:0-390 GCF_059862345.1 Ezakiella massiliensis | reverse complement strand
ACCAAAAGCTTCTTTATGAATATCTTACAATCCTATTCATTATGACTAAAGTAAGAAGCATAAATGCGAGGCTACTAATAACGAAGTTACTATTTAATAGTTTTTCTATGATATGGACCTGTAGCTCAGCTGGTTAGAGCGCACGCCTGATAAGCGTGAGGTCGGTGGTTCGAGTCCACCCAGGTCCACCACTAAATATATTTGACAAAGTCATAAAAATAAGATATAATAATTATGCTCACAAACCAAGATTGGTTGGAGGTAAGACCTCGATGTGAGCCAGATTAGAACCTTTAAAACTAAATACCATAGACGAAATAACAGACATTAGAAATCCAAGAAGCAATTTTAATTGCAAACAAATTTTTAATAGACAATTTCAACGAATAA
>NZ_JCBCEO010000015.1:0-812 GCF_059862345.1 Ezakiella massiliensis | reverse complement strand
AGTTCGATTGTGAATCTTGCGTTGTCTCCTGGCATTACCATTTCTACGCCTTCTTCTAGTTCGATGTTTCCTGTTACGTCTGTTGTTCTGAAGTAGAATTGTGGTCTGTAGCCGTTGAAGAATGGTGTGTGTCTTCCGCCTTCTTCTTTGGTTAGGACGTATACTTCTGCTTTGAATTTGGTGTGTGCTTTGATTGTTTTTGGTGCTGCTAAGACTTGTCCTCTTTCGATTTCGTCTCTTTGTACACCTCTTAGTAGTACACCGATGTTGTCTCCTGCTTCTGCTTGGTCGAGGAGTTTTCTAAACATTTCTACGCCTGTTACTACTACGTCTCTTGGTTGGTCTGTTAGGCCGACTAGTTCTACTGTGTCGCCTACTTTGACTGTTCCTCTTTCTACTCTGCCTGTGGCTACTGTTCCACGGCCGGTGATTGTGAAGACGTCTTCTACTGGCATTAGGAATGGTTGGTCTGTTGCTCTTTCTGGTGTTGGGATCCATTCGTCTACTGCTTCCATGAGTTTTACGATTTTATCTCCCCATTCTCCGTCTGGATCTTCTAGTGCTTTTAAGGCTGATCCTACTACGATTGGTGTGTTGTCGCCATCGAAGTCGTATTCTGAGAGCATTTCTCTTACTTCCATTTCTACTAGTTCGATTAGTTCTGGGTCGTCTACTTGGTCTTCTTTGTTTAAGAATACTACCATTTTTGGTACGCCTACTTGTCTTGCTAGTAGGATGTGTTCTCTTGTTTGTGGCATTGGTCCGTCTGCTGCACTTACGATTAGGATTGCGCCGTCCATTTGGGCTGCACC
>NZ_JCBCEO010000014.1:0-1132 GCF_059862345.1 Ezakiella massiliensis | reverse complement strand
GAGCAAGCACAGTAAGTGCATATGCACTTACTAAAAATGGAATAAGAATACTACTATTATATCGCTTATTTTTTCCATTTTACTTGTTGGGGAATATCCCCAAACCCCTAATTTTATAATAATTAAATTCAGCAACAAACGCTTATAATAGCTTCAACGTAAACTTGAATATTATATCAAAAAATGATAAAATATAATCAATAAAAAATTAAATCAGGAGATTTCCAGACGAAATATATAGAATAAATTAAACCTGTAAGTCAAGTAATCCTACTTGAATTTACAGGTTTTTCTTTTTTATTTCGATTAATAAATTTATTAGGAAGAGGAACTTCAAGGAAGTTTACTACGAGCTCCATCTATATAATTATTATCACATAAGAAAGAGGGATTGAGAACAAAATGTAGTATTTTATTACTACAACTATAATATACGAGGAGGTTAAATTATGACAAGTAGATTTAGGAATAACGGAATCTATTTAATGTTATCTGATGAGGAGTTAGAATTGCTAAATGAAAAATATAAAGCATCTAAGTGTAAAACTCTTAGACAATTTATTATGAAATGTATTTTAGAAAAAGATATTTATGTACTAGATATGAATGTCTTTCGTGAAATGTCAACAAATATAAGTCGTACTTCAAATAATATAAATCAAATTGCTAAAAGGATAAATACTACATCAATTATATATAAAGATGATGTAGAAGATTTAAAAAGCTTATTAGAAAATCAATCGAAAGATATTTTCTCTATACGTAAAAAAATATACTCTCTTACTAATTCTAATAGCATAAATACTGAGAAAGAATAATGGCAATTACTAAAATTCATCCTATAAAATCCACTTTAAAAATAGCACTTGATTATATTATGAATAGTGATAAAACAGATGGAAAAATTCTAATTTCCTCCCTAAACTGTAACCCTATAACTGCTCATTTAGAATTTGAACAAACAAAAATAGAATGTAATTCTAAAGCAAAAGTTTTGGCAAGACATTTAATTCAATCTTTTTTCCCCGGAGAAACTACTGCTGAAGAGGCTCATCAAATAGGAATAGAACTATGCGAAAAAATCTTAAAAGGAAAGTATGAATATGTTCTTACTACCCATATAGATAAGGGA
>NZ_JCBCEO010000013.1:0-1163 GCF_059862345.1 Ezakiella massiliensis | reverse complement strand
AGGAATGAATTTTGATTATTTTTATAATAGGCAATCTGAGATGTATAACTTCATTAGGTTACCTATGGTATTAATGGAAGATGAGATTTTTGAGAGCATTTCTATTGAAGCTAAAGTTTTGTATTCATATATGCTTAATCGAATGGGTCTTTCATATAAAAATGGCTGGATAGATGAAGATGGAAAAGTCTTTATTTACTACACAATGGATGCTATTAAAGAGCAATTTAACTGTGCTAATGATAAAGCCTTAAAGATTATAAATGAGCTTGATATAAAATCAGGAATTGGATTGATAGAAAAGAAAAGACAAGGACTTGGAAAACCAAATAGGATATATGTTAAAGATTTTATGAGTGTTTTCTCCGATTCAAATAATAGAAATCCAGATTTCCGAAAAGCAGAAGTCCAGACTTCCGATAATCGGAATTCAAGAACTCCTAATAACAGACTTCAAGATTTCCGAAAATCGGAAGGTAACTATAACAATATTAGTAATAATGAGTTAAGAAAGAATGATTTTAGTAAGGGACAAAAGCCTTATGGAATATATAAAAACATATTTTTGACTGATGAAGAATATAAGGACTTAACAAATGAGTTAGGAAGTAGAATTAATGAATACATTGATAGATTGTCGTCATATATGAAAGCAAATAACAGAGTGTATCAAGATCACAAGGCAACAATAATTAACTGGTATCTTAATGATCAGGCGAAAAGCATTAATGACAAATCAACAAGAAAAATGAATTACGATATAGGAGAGAGTTTATGAAAAGCTTAAAAGATTTTGTATTAAGAGAAAATGATATTGAAAGAAATGGACATATCTATTGCAAGGTATGTGGTAAAAGAGTAGATGGAGAATTAGTTGACCTTGGCTTTACAAAGTTTATTCCCATAATTAAATGTGAATGTGAAATAAAGAGAGATAAGGAAAATGAAGAAAGAGAAAGACTGATGAAAATATCGTCATTGAAAAGAGATTGTTTTTCATCGCCGCTCCAACACCAATATACTTTTGAGAAATTCCTAAATGAAAAAGGTCAAGCCTATAAGGTTGCCTATAATTATGCCAAAAGTTTTGAGCAAATGAAGGAAGACAATGTTGGACTTTTATTTTATGGAGATGTTGGCAGCGGAAAAACTTATCTTGCTTG
>NZ_JCBCEO010000012.1:0-1662 GCF_059862345.1 Ezakiella massiliensis | reverse complement strand
CCTTGCCTATATTTCTTTTTGTTTTTACCTTTGCTATAAACAATTAGCTTAACAGTAGCAGCAACTGAAATACCTACTAGCAAGTCCCTTGGATTAAGACTTGGTATATAAGATAAAGTTCCTATATCAGAAATTCCCACCATTATCCTATCAATAATATCTCCTCCAACATAAGAATTTATGTGCTTAGAAAAGATATTTCCAATGTAGAAAAAGGATAAATAAGGAATGTTTGATAATATAAATTTCTTTGGGTTGTCTATTTTAATTAAGTTTTTAACATCAGAAAAAATGGCTTCTAATATCTTATTCATCGTAGAAACCTTCACTATCTAATAAAATTAGTAGGTAGTGTCTTCCCTTTGGTGTTATAAATGTTTGTATTCCTACAAGTGTACCTAGTGGATCAACCCATTCTTTTACTTCAAAATATCCCTTGTTCTTATCTGCATAAGGTAAGAGTTTCTTTTTCTTATCTCTATAAATTAATCCCTTATCCATTAGAAAACTTATAAACTGATTTTGTGGTATTCCTAATTCTTTAGCAGTATTTCTAAAGTTTGTAAGTAGGTTATAATCTACCAATTTGTCATAATAGTCTGCCTTTGGTCTTAATTCTTCAATCTCTTCTTCTCTTTCGGCAATAATTCTATTGGCTACAAGAATTGCATCTGCAAGTAGCTCTTCGTTAGTTTTCTTTTCTTGCCCTACTATATATCCTCCATTTTTTCTAATACTTGGTAAGACTTCTCTAGTTACCCAAGCTTTGAATATTTTTGCTTGTGGTAGTTTTGATGAAAGGATAAGTGAATACAATCCTGATTCGTTAATTATTGAAATATTCTGTATTCCTCCAGGGGTGTTCCATTTCGTTACACCCTTATCTTCCTCGTCTACATGATCATAAACAGCTTTTCTTGGATTAACATATCCTAACATAGTTGCTACTTCATTAGCTATAAAGAAAAACTCACCGTCTTTTTCTATAACAGTGAGTTTCCCAAAATTCCTATTTTCAAATGTTTTTAAATTACTCATCATAAGCTTTGCTCCTTATGTTTATTTTTAACTTTATCTTTACTAATGGTGTCCTTAGCCATATCTTTAAACTTATTTATAGTCTTCGTTATTGAATCTTTTCTATCGGCCTTTCTTTCAGAAGCCTTAACTGCTTTTTTAAAGGCATGCTCCATTACCTTTATATCCTTAGATTGAAAAAACACAGAGTGGTTACCAGTTTCCTTATCTTTCATAACAGAAAACTTCACTCCGTGTTTGTTTAAAATTTTCTTTAATTCTTTTAACTCAGGATCTTTTAGATTAATTTCTTCTAACTGTCCCTTTTTAACCATATCCTTTAGCTTTACTTCTTCTCCATTATTTTTTATTACATTTTTCAAGCCTCCTTGTTCTTCTATTTGCTTGTGTACTTTCTTTAAGGCATCAAGAATCGCTTTACTTGTCGCTTTTGCAAGCCTTACTTCAAGATTAAGACTTGACCTGGATACTTCTTCATTAATCATCTATTCCACCTCCATATAAAAGTAACTCTTTGTATTTTCTTAACTTCTCTTGATGGATTTTTCTTCTAAAATCTTCTCCCGTAACTTTAACTGGAATTGTCATTTCAAGTATTCTTGAATATATCCTCTGATACTCAAG
>NZ_JCBCEO010000011.1:0-1764 GCF_059862345.1 Ezakiella massiliensis | reverse complement strand
TATTAAATTAAGACCTAAATGTATAAGTGAAAAGAAGTAAACTCCTTAGAAAGGAGGTGATCCAGCCGCACCTTCCGATACGGCTACCTTGTTACGACTTCACCCCAGTCATTGACCCTACCTTCGACGACTCCTCCCTTGCGGTTAGGCCATCGGCTTCGGGTATTGCCAACTTCCATGGTGTGACGGGCGGTGTGTACAAGACCCGGGAACGCATTCACCGTAGCATTCTGATCTACGATTACTAGCAACTCCGACTTCATGTACTCGAGTTGCAGAGTACAATCCGAACTGGGATCGGCTTTTTGAGATTCGCTTGATGTCACCATTTCGCTGCTCTTTGTACCGACCATTGTAGCACGTGTGTAGCCCAGGACATAAAGGGCATGATGATTTGACGTCATCCCCACCTTCCTCCGATTTATCATCGGCAGTCCATATAGAGTCCTCAGCATGATCTGTTAGTAACTATATGCAAGGGTTGCGCTCGTTGCGGGACTTAACCCAACATCTCACGACACGAGCTGACGACAACCATGCACCACCTGTATACATGTAGGAAACAAGTTTCCTCCTTTTCCCTATCTCTAGGTTCTATCATGTATATGTCAAGCCCTGGTAAGGTTCTTCGCGTAGCCACGAATTAAACCACATGCTCCGCTGCTTGTGCGGGTCCCCGTCAATTCCTTTGAGTTTCATGCTTGCGCACGTACTCCCCAGGCGGAGTGCTTAATGTGTTAACGTCGGCACCGAGGTTTGACCCCCGACACCTAGCACTCATCGTTTACGGCGTGGACTACCAGGGTATCTAATCCTGTTTGCTCCCCACGCTTTCGTACCTCAGCGTCAGTATAAGTCCAGTAAGTCGCCTTCGCCACCGGTATTCCTCCTGATATCTACGCATTCCACCGCTACACCAGGAATTCCACTTACCTCTCCTTAACTCAAGTTAGCCAGTTTTGGATGCACGTTTGTAGTTGAGCTACAAGATTTCACATCCAACTTGGTAAACCGCCTGCGTACCCTTTACGCCCAATAATTCCGGACAACGCTCGCCCCATACGTATTACCGCGGCTGCTGGCACGTATTTAGCCGGGGCTTTCTCCTATGGTACAGTCCTTTTCTTCCCATAGAACAGAGCTTTACGAAACGAATTCCTTCATCGCTCACGCGGCGTCGCTGCATCAGAGTTCCCTCCATTGTGCAATATTCCCCACTGCTGCCTCCCGTAGGAGTTTGGACCGTGTCTCAGTTCCAATGTGACCGTTCACCCTCTCAGGCCGGTTACCCATCGTCGCCTTGGTGGGCCGTTACCTCACCAACTAGCTAATGGGACGCGAGCCCATCTCTTACCGCCGTAGCTTTAACATTCTTAAGATGCCTTATGAATGTGTCATATGGTATTAATCACGGTTTCCCGAGGCTATCCCTTTGTAAGAGGTAGGTTGCTCACGCGTTACTCACCCGTCTGCCACTAATCCGAAGTGAAATTTGAACCGAAGTTCGCGTTTCTCTTCTTCATCGTTCGACTTGCATGTGTTAAGCACGCCGCCAGCGTTCGTCCTGAGCCAGGATCAAACTCTCAAGTAAAGTCTTGAGCTTTTAATCTGGCTCTAAATTATTTACAGTTTTTAATGTGTTCTGTTTCACTTTGTTTTGAATTTACGGGTTGTAAATTCATGACTTCTTTTCACTTATATTCCTTTGTTTAGGTTCTTGTCGGTGCTCTCTCGAGCTGACTTGTATAGTATACCATCCATTTT
>NZ_JCBCEO010000010.1:0-2903 GCF_059862345.1 Ezakiella massiliensis | reverse complement strand
AAACAAAGGACGAAATAAATTTAGGTCAAGTTACTAAGAGCGTAGGGCGGATGCCTTGGCACCTAGAGCCGAAGAAGGACGTGATAAGCTGCGAAAAGCTACGGAGAGCTGCAAATAAGCTACGACCCGTAGATATCCGAATGGGGAAACCCAGTTTAGCAAACCTAAACTATCCACTAGTGAATACATAGCTAGTGAGAAGGGAACCCGGAGAACTGAAACATCTAAGTACCCGGAGGAAAAGAAAGTAACAACGATTCCTTAAGTAGCGGCGAGCGAACGAGGACCAGCCTGCGAGGGCGCAAGAAAAGAGATAGTCGAATCGACTGGAAAGAGAATCAAAGAGGGTAAAAATCCCGTAGACGAAATCGAATGGAAGCAAACTCGCTTAACAAGTAGCATGAGACACGAGAAATCTTGTGTGAAGATGGGAGGCCCACCTCCTAAGGCTAAATACTACTAGGTGACCGATAGAGGACAAGTACCGTGAGGGAAAGGTGAAAAGAACCCCGGAAGGGGAGTGAAATAGAATCTGAAACCCTATGTTTACAAGCAGCGAAAGCACGTTAAGAGTGCAATCGTGTACTTTTTGTAGAACGGGCCAGCGAGTTATTGTATATAGCGAGATTAAGGCATTAAGTGCTGTAGTCGGAGGGAAACCGAGTCTTAATAGGGCGGAAAGTTATATATAATAGACCCGAAACCGGGTGATCTATCCATGTGCAGAGTGAAGTATCGGTAAAACGATATGGAGGCTCGAACCGGGTAAGGTTTAAAACTTATCGGATGACGTGTGGATAGGGGTGAAAAGCCAAACGAACTCGGAGATAGCTGGTTCTCCTCGAAATAGCTTTAGGGCTAGCCTTTGAGAAAGTTTAATGGAGGTAGAGCACTGAATGGTCGCGGGGCATGTATATGTTACCAACACCTATCAAACTCCGAATGCCAAGAAAACAACTCAAGGAGTCAGACATGGAGGGATAAGCTCCCATGTCAAAAGGGAAAGAGCCCAGACCACCGACTAAGGTCCCAAAGTGTAGATTAAGTGGCAAAGGATGTGAAGTTACTTAGACAACCAGGATGTTGGCTTAGAAGCAGCCATACATTTAAAGAGTGCGTAATAGCTCACTGGTCAAGTGATTTTGCGCCAAAGATTTCCGGGGCTAAATCTAACACCGAAGTCGTGGACTTGATATAATCAAGTGGTAGAGGAGCATTGTATGTGGGCAGAAGCAGTATCGTAAGGAACTGTGGACTGCATACAAGAGAGAATGCTGGCATGAGTAGCGAGAGGTGAGTGAGAATCTCACCCATCGAAAACCTAAGGATTCCTGGGCAAGGCTCGTCCCCCCAGGGTAAGTCGGGACCTAAGATCAGGCTGAAAAGCGTAGTCGATGGACAACTGGTTGAGATTCCAGTACTATCAATAGTCGTTATTAGAGAAGTGGTGACGCAGGAGGATTAACTTACCCGCACGGCAAGGAAAAGTGCGGCCAAATACCAAGCCAGAGAATGTAGGCAAATCCGCATTCTCGCTAAAGTAAGGTATGATGGGGATCGAAAAACAAGTAGAGAAGAAGACTAATTCACACTGCCAAGAAAACCCACTATCGAGACTAAAGATACCCGTACCGCAAACCGACACAGGTAGGAGAGGAGAGAATCCTAAGATGAGCGGAAGAACCTTTGTTAAGGAACTCGGCAAAATGACCCCGTAACTTCGGGAGAAGGGGAGCCAATAGGCTAACTATTGGCCGCAGTGAATAGGCCCAAGCGACTGTTTACCAAAAACACAAGTTTCTGCTAAGAAGCAATTCGAAGTATAGGAGCTGACACCTGCCCGGTGCTGGAAGGTTAAGGGGAAGGCTTAGCGCAAGCGAAGGCTAGAACTTAAGCCCCAGTAAACGGCGGCCGTAACTATAACGGTCCTAAGGTAGCGAAATTCCTCGTCGGGTAAGTTCCGACCCGCACGAAAGGTGTAACGATTTGGGCACTGTCTCAACAAAGGATCCGGTGAAATTGTAGTATGCGTGAAGATGCGCATTACCCGCGACAGGACGGAAAGACCCCATGGAGCTTTACTGTAGGCTGGCATTGGATTTCGGTAAAACATGTACAGGATAAGTGGGAGACTAAGAAACAAGGGCGTCAGTCTTTGTGGAGTCACCGGTGGGATACCACTCTTGTTTTACTGGAATTCTAACCTAGAACCGTAATCCGGTTCAGGGACACTGTCAGTTGGGCAGTTTGACTGGGGCGGTCGCCTCCTAAACAGTAACGGAGGCGCTCAAAGGTTCCCTCAGCACGGACGGAAATCGTGCAAAGAGTGCAAAGGCATAAGGGAGCTTAACTGCGAGACATACAGGTCGAGCAGATAGGAAACTAGGACTTAGTGATCCGGTGGTACCGAGTGGAAGGGCCATCGCTCAACGGATAAAAGCTACCCTGGGGATAACAGGCTTATACCCCCCAAGAGTTCACATCGACGGGGGTGTTTGGCACCTCGATGTCGGCTCGTCTCATCCTGGGGCTGAAGTAGGTCCCAAGGGTTGGGCTGTTCGCCCATTAAAGAGGCACGCGAGCTGGGTTCAGAACGTCGTGAGACAGTTCGGTCCCTATCCGTCGTGGGCGTAGGAAATTTGAAAGGAGCTGTCCTTAGTACGAGAGGACCGGGATGGACAAACCAATGGTGCACGAGTTGTCACGCCAGTGGCATAGCTCGGAAGCTAAGTTTGGACAGGATAAGAGCTGAAGGCATCTAAGCACGAAGCCCCCCTTAAGATAAGATTTCCCATCGTAAAGAATAAGGCAACTTGAAGAAAACGAGTTTGATAGGCAATTGGTGTAAGAGTAGTAATACTTTAAGCTAAGTTGTACTAATGTGCCGAAGACTTGACCAAATA